>JAHDOA010000003.1 GCA_018435055.1 Pelotomaculum sp.
CGGCGTCGCTGAAGGTCAGGGCAGTCTGGGAGTCCGGGGCAAGTCCTCCAGCTTTGGTAATGATTGTGGCAAATTCCGCCCTGCTGATTGTCCGGTCAGGCCGGAAGGTGCTGTCTTCGTAGCCGCTGATGATCCCCATTCCCACCAGGCGATCGATGTACTTGTATCCCCAGTGCAGGCTGATGTCCGTAAGTTTGACTTTTGCCGGATTGATCAGAACGGCAAATTGGGTGAAGTGATCCACCTGTACCGAGACTGTGCCGGCATCCGGGTCAACTGCGCCGCCCAGATAGATCCATTGGCCCAGCTTTTCGTTATAGTAGTAGACGCCCAGTTTGCCGGGGTCGGCGACTTTGTCCGGGTCGTATTTAAGCACCACTGTCACCGCGCTGTTAAAGACCTCGCTGGAGGTAAACTCGTACACGTTGCTGGCAAAAGACATTTTCGGGTCGGGTATCGGATTTGTCACCAAAACAATTTTTATCGTGGCTTCCTGCGATAGCGCCCCCGCGGGAACGATTATCCCAGCCTGTCCGTCGGCTATGGTAAATGTGCCGCCGCTGACAGGCGCCGTTATATCCGCAGACGGAACCACAGGGGGTTTAGTGCCGCCGCCGCCGGGGCCGCCAGGGCTTGATCCCTGCGGCGTGTAAGCGATAAATTTGGTAAAGTGTTTTGTCCAAATTGCCAGGTCGGGGCTAACGTCAATCTTGCCATCCTCTCCAGCCCCTAGTTCAGCGTCAGCCACCGTCTGGGAGTCGGAGGTTATATTCCTGGTAATTATTACAGGTGCGCTGTTACCCCTTGTGTAGGCCGCAGATTTTCCGGCCATTCCCGGCAATAGCAGCCTTACTGCTTTACTAAAAGTCAATTCTTTATCGCCAAAGCCTACTTCCACCACTGCGTTTACGTTGCCGTTGCTTATACTGACAGTGTTATTCGCTATGACTGTCGGAAGCTGAATGGTGCCGTCCCAACCCGCAGGGCCGGTGACTGTCGTGTCGTCTGGGATCTGCACGTCAACTTCGCCGAGTGAAGTTTGGACCTGTACCTGCACCAGCGGCAAGGTAGCTGTATTATTAACAACAGCAGCCTTCATTTTCACGCCGCTCACACCTGCGGGCACAGAGATAGCCACCGGCTCGCTGCCAATTATAACCTCCTCGTTATCCTCGGGCTCAGTTGCCACCGGCATGACAAACACGGTGGCCTTGTACAGCCATGCGTCAGGGTTGTCTGGTTTGTGAGCGATAAGTTTAGTCTTGCCAGCGTTTACCGCTTTTAGATTTCCATCTTCTATTATTGCTATTACTGTGTTGTCTGTTTTCCAGCCCAACACATCCCCGGCCCAGTCATAACCAAGGACTGAAAGTTGCAATGAAAGATGGCCGTCCGCACCTAAAATTATGTCGTCTACAAATTTTTTCCCGTCTTTAATAAAATAAGTCTCCGAACGCACATAGGCTTTCAACAGGGCAATCTCCCCAGCGTTGCCGGGATCAACCTCATCGCTTATCCTATCCTTGGCGGCGATTAGTTTATCAAAGTTCCATCCAATATCGCTTAGCTTAGTACGGAATTTACCATAATCACCTGTTGCGGCTTCTTTCAAAGCTTCTTTCAGCCACGCTTTTGCGCTATCGCGTATCTGCCCGTAATCCCCGCTGGCGATCGCAATCAAGGCGTCTACATCCTCGGTGATTTGTTCAGGCACCAGATCCTTGGCCTTCATCAGGTAGCCATACAGATCATCGACAGTGAAATCGCTGCCAAAAAGGGCCCTGACTGTAGAGGCATGCTGCGTTTTGAAACCTTGCAAACTCTCTTTCAACGTTGACTTATCAGTTGAATACTGAATATCCGCCAGGTCGCAGAGGAAGCCTTTTAATTCTTGGGCTGCGTCATCACCCAGGCGAGACTTCACTTCATCTGTCAGTAGACCTTCAAGAATGCCATTCCACGGTCCCTCATCCACAGCTGTGTTCCTTAAATTTATTAACCCATCCTTGGCATCTCTCACGGCATCCTTATCGGCTGGATCCAGCTTATCATACACAGCCTGCATCTGGACGACCACATCGCCCATGGTATCAGCCCCGGCCTGCGCCGGCGCCAGGGTTAAACAAACACCGATAGCAATAAACATAAACATCCACAACCATACGGGGGAACCTGCCCTCCGGGGATCCTTTGTAAACAAAGCGCTTACACCTCCTGTAAATTTTATAATATTCGACAAATGCTAATCACGCGCTATACAATATAACACCTCACCACCTCATACAGCATTGCCTACAGTAATGTTGCATAGACTGACACAGCCAAGACCAATATAGAAAACTGGCAATTTTATTTATTATCCAATCCAAGGGTTGCGTGTTTGACTTCCCCTCCCTCCATTGCTATTTCTGTAATATTAGCTATTTATATCCCCGGTTCTCGACTACCTTAAGCTTATATAAATCATTTGGGTTCTCCTTAATTCGGCAAAACAGGATATTATTGCTCATTCCTTAATGAAATGGCAGTTCATAAAATAAAGGAGTGATTAGGAAATCTCGTTATATTTTACCACAAAATTTCGTTTTATTACAAATTGATTATGGTTTATGGACCTAGAATTTTAAAAAACAGCCCGGATCCTAGTAAACAGATCGAAATATGTCGTTGGATTAAAGCAGGGTCTGTGGCGTCCGTTCGCCAAAAAAGACTGCTGCAGACACGGAGTTGCATACAGTCTCCACCAGCCTGTTTTTAATTTAACGCAATACGGTTTACCCCGCCTGCTCCCTCCTGTAGCTCCTGAATCTCGGGACGATCGCTCCCAGTGCGTTGAAGATATCCTCAACCGTGCACTGCAACCCTTTACCGGATAGCTTGGTCAACTCGCTCTCCAGGGCCTCCACCTCGACGAGCGCAGGCCGGGCGGTAAAGATGCGCTTGTGGCTGGTGGCGCTGGAGCCTTCCTCGGCGGTCAAAAGCTCTTCAAAGAGCTTTTCGCCGGGCCGGATGCCGGTGAACTCCAGCTGGATATCCTTCCCGGGCTCCAGGCCCGACAGCTTGATCATATCGCGGGCCATGTCCACAATCTTCACCGGTTTTCCCATATCCAGCAAAAACACCTCCCCGCCTTTGGCCATGGATCCGGCCTGGATTACCAGGTGCACGGCTTCGGGTATGGTCATAAAGTAGCGTTTCATTTCCGGGTGGGTGACCGTGACCGGGCCGCCTCTGGCGATCTGGCGCTGGAAGACAGGCACTACGCTGCCGTTGCTGCCCAGCACGTTACCGAAACGCACGGCGGTAAATATGGTATTGCTGACCCTGTTTTCCTGGGTGATGATCAGTTCGGCCAGCCGCTTGGTGGCGCCCATAGCGCTGGAAGGGTTCACCGCTTTGTCGGTGGAGATCATCACAAATACCCTGGCCCCTGAGCGGCTGGCAGCCAGGGCCGCATTGCGGGTACCGAAAACATTGGTCTTCACTGCTTCGGCGGGGTGCAGCTCCATCAGGGGCACATGCTTATGCGCTGCGGCGTGGAAGACTACCGCGGGGCGGTGCGTATGAAACAAGCTTTCCACCCTGGGCTTGTCCCGGACATCGGCGATTTCCAGCGCCAGGGGAACGCCTGGAAATTTTTCCGTGAGCTCCAGCCAGATACTGTGGATGCTGTTTTCGCAATGATCCAGGAGTACCAGTTTTTTAGGGCCTACGGCGGCTACCTGGCGGCATAGTTCGGAACCGATGGAGCCGCCGGCGCCGGTAACAAGGACTGTCATTTCATTTAAATAGGCGGCAATTTCTTCCAGGTCAACCCGCACCGGCTCCCGCCGCAGCAGGTCCTCCAGCTGTACCGGGCGCAGGTTGCTGACGGACACCTGGCCGTCGATAATCTGATAAACGCCGGGTAGTATCTTCAGCTCAGCCTGGGTGCTGCGGCAGATATCCACGATATCCCGGATGACGGACGCCTCCACTGAGGGCATGGCGATAATTACCAGGTTGATCCTGTGGAGCGCTACCATTTCCGGTATTTGCTCCCGTGTACCCAGCACTGGCAGGCCCAGCACGGCGGCGTTTTTTTTCATGGGATCGTCGTCAATAAAACCGACGGGCACAAAGCTGCTTTTGTTGCCTTTCAGTTCCCTGGCCACCAACGCTCCGCCGTCACCGGCGCCGATGATCAGGGCCCGCCGGGTTGGTTTATGCCCGCTGGTTTTCATGCGTTCTACAATGTAACGCCACACCAGCCGGGAACCGCCCATCAACAGGATGGCAAGAGCCCAGTGCATCACTGCGATGCTGCGCGGCAGCTGGGTATGAGAAAAGAAAGACATGGCGATGGTCGCCAGGCTGCCGAGAGTGACCGCCTGGATCACCGCGAACAGTTCACCTGTGCTGGCGTAGGCCCAGACCCGGTTATAGAGTTTAAAGACATAAAAGATAGCGATAAAGGTTATGGTCGCCCATGGGGCAATGCTGATATATGACGACAAGTACCGGTCAATGCTGCCGTTTTCGTAAAAACGCAGCCCGAAGGGAATGATCATGGCCAGATTGATGATTACGGCGTCACATAGCATCAAGAGCAGTGTTTTTATGCGGGCCTTTAATGTTTTCAAAGCCGCTCCTCCTGGTGGCAACTGGTTAACAAAGTGCGTGGGTCTATGTGCAGGCGAATGTTTTTGCGCTTATTACAGGAAAAAAATAAACCCAGCAGGATAGCCGGTTGCGTCACTGGCTCAATCAGGTTTCAGACGCCCAAATACAAAACCTGCCTCATCGCCTCATGTGTGAATTAAATTGTTCGTTGCCCTTTCTTTGCCAAGAATCCTATATAGATCCTGTGCTAGTATTCGATACCTTTTTTATCAATTCCTTCTTATTGGTGAAAAAAGAAAAATATTTTGGCGACGCAGCCCTATTTACAGTAATCAGGTAAACCCTGTTTTTTCCTGTACGGACTGGTTTTTAGCGCCGTAGTAGGAGTAATAATTGTAATAGCCGCCGCCATGCAACTTGATTATGTTCAGCACTACGCCGATGTTTTTGGCGCCGGCGTTTTGCAGTGTGTTTCTAGCTTCCTGGGCCATTTCAATTCGTGTTGATCCGGCTCTGAGCACCAGGAGCACACTGTCCACCCGCGGGGCCAGCAAGACCGCGTCGGTGACGGCGATGACCGGCGGCGCGTCTATAAGCGCCACGTCGTATTGTTCCCCCACCCGGGCCAGCACCTCGTCCATCCGGGCTGAAGCCAGTAGTTCCGAAGGGTTGGGCGGGATCGGGCCGCTGGTGATCACGTGCATTCCGTCTACCCGGGTCGTTTGAATAACGTCTTCTACGGCCAGGTCCTGCACCAGCAGGTTGGTTAGCCCCCGGCGGTTGTCCAGTTCAAAATACTGGTGCAGCACGGGTTTTCTCAAGTCGCATTCTATAAGCAGGACGCGGCTCCGGGCCTGCGCCATGACTACCGCCAGGTTGGCGCTGACTGTTGATTTGCCTTCATCGGGGGCAGGGCTGGTAGTAAGGATTATTTTGTTCGCGCCGCCATAGGAGGAAAAACCGATGTTGGTGCGCAGGGTCCTGAACGCTTCCGCAATAGCGGATTTGGGCCGGATATGGGAGAAGAGAATCTTTTCTTTTCCGTTTTTTCTAGACATGTTACACTCCGTTTGTTTTAATCGCTGCCGTAGTAATAGTTCCCGGCGCGGCCGTTGGCGTCGGGAATCATCCCCATCACAGGCAGTTCCAGATGTCTTGCTATATCGTCTGTTGTTTTGATTGTGTTGTCCAGGAATTCCAGCAATAGGGCCAGCGCTACTGAGGCCATCAGCCCCAGCAAAAAGGCTATTGCTATGTTCATTTTTGCGTCGGGCTTGACCCGGACTGCGCTCATGGCCGGTGATACGACGGCCAGGCTGGTGCTGCCCAGGTCAAAGGAACGGGCGATCTGTGTTCTGGTGATCCCTTCGGACAACAGATTCAGCGTCCCCTGCAGGCGCTCACGTTCGGCCTGTGACTCAGCGCTGGCCAGTTCCCGCCTCACTGCTTCCATCTGTTCTTCCAGGAATACTACGGAGCGGTTCATTACTTCCTGGTTCCTTTCTGTGATGGAGGCGATGAATTCCTGGCTCAGGGTATTGGCGATGTCTCTGGCCAGCTGGGGATCTTTGTTGTTGACGGCTATATCTAGCAGATAGGAGTCTTTGTCGTTGGTAACTTTGACTTGTCCGTTCAGGCCCCGTGGCGTATAGCCGTATTCAGCCAGGCCCATGTGTTCAATCACCCTCAGCATCAAGGCGTCGCTTTTAAGCTGTCCGATGTAGGTGTTCATGGTCGGCACGGGAATACGCGAGAGGTTGTTGATAATACTGTCGGGGCTGTTGCCCTGACTCGTGGTCTGCAGCTTCTCCGCCGCCTGGCTGACCAGCAGGACAGTCCTGGCCTCATATACAGGCTGCAATATAAAAAAGCTCACTATGGCGCTGGCCAGTACCGCCAGCAGGGTAATCGCGCCAATAAAGGCGCGGCGTTTTTTTAGTATTTGTATGTATACGCGCAGGTCAATTTCCTGCTCGTCAGGATCGACCGGGTTATTTTGGTTGGCCAAATGATACTATCCTCCTGCCGGCGCCATGCCAAGATATAAATACCGGATAAAATGAAAATGATAAATCCGGTAGGGTTGCCGGTTGCGTCACTGGCTCAATCAGATTTTAGACGCCCAAATACAAAATCTGCTTCATTGCCTCAAATGTAGATTAGATTGTCCGATTACATAACCAGAATTCGACACTGGTTTTACTAGTTCCTTCTTTTAAGTGAAAATAATGTTTAAAAAAAAGGAGTGTCAGGGGGACGGGGTTGTTGACACCTTTTAGCATAGACTGGGCTAGTATCAATAACCCCTTCTATGTAAAATTTTTGGCGTAATGTCATGGATAATGGAGAACAATAGTTTAGCTGGTTGTGAACCATCCGGTCGCTTTTTGCCGTCAAATATTAAAAATAACAAAATTAGAAAAGGGGAGAAAAATGAAAAGAACTTTATGTAGTGTGATCCTGGCAGCGACCCTCCTAATCGCCCCGGCCGCAGGTTTTGCTCAGACACCTTTTGACGACATTCAGTCCAGCCAGGCTCTAACCGATATCGAAGCCGTCTACGAAAAAGGTATCATGCTTGGCACCGCAGACAACAAATTCAGCCCGGATGATATTGTTAACCGGGCCCAACTGGCCGTATGCCTGGTGAGAACCTTTGATTTAAATAACCATGATTTACAGTTACCTGTCCCCTCTGACCTGTATGATGATGTTGAAAATAATATGTGGTACAGTGCTGCTGCAACGATTGCAGGTTATAATAATATCTTTGACTTCACCGATAGGAAATTCAAACCCCGGGAAGCTGTTACCAGAGCCGAAGCAGCCAGCGCCATAGCTGACTCTTTTATAGCTAAAAAACTATCTGTTATTACCACAGAGATGTGGCCAAATTATCTTGACATTACTAATTTAACCCAAAAACAACAATCTGACATCTGCTTTGTCTTTAACACCAGTATTATGAGATACCCCGGCAACGAGTTCAAACCAGAGCAAAATATAAGCCGGGCGGAGCTGGCGGCCATTTTAAACCGGACTTTACAAACCCTGGCTGTTGCCGTTCCCGCAGATCAGGAGGAACCTGGAAACCCGCCTGCCGGCAACCCGGCGCCGGATGTAAATGCAGCTGTCTTTGAGAATCAAGGGACCCTGGCCTTCGTGCGGCAGGGTTTACTCTACACGCTTGATGGCGAAACGGGAGAGGTCAAGCAACTGACCGTATCCGGCCGGGCATTGCAGGCGGTCTGGTCAAATGACGGCCAGTGGCTGGCCTTTATCAGCGCCACTGACCAGGAGGCCGGTACGGGATCGCTCTGGCTGGTACGCCGGGACGGTTCACAGCTTCACCCGGTGCAAGGGCTGCCTGAGCCGGCCGGCCGCAATAGTTTTTACTGGTCGCCCACCAATAATATGCTGGCAGTAGCTATGCCAGACGGTGTCTGGCTGGTACCGGCGGAAGGTGAACAGGGCCGGCTGGTTCAGTCTGCAGGGACGTCTCATTTAGCCTGGTCCCCTGACGGTAAGCGCCTGGCTTACAATGCAGCACTGCCCTCGGATGAACCTTACAACCATAGTGATGCAATCTATACCATAGCTGTTGACGGCGGCCAGCCCGTTGAGCAGTTGGTAACCCCTCAGGCCGGGACGCAGGTTACCGCCTGGTGGCCTGACGGTAAGGGGTTGCTGTATTGGCTGGCCCCATTGCACTCCGCTTCCATAGCGGCTGACGGAATGGGTCTAATGAGCCTCCGCCTGGGTGAAAGCGAGTCTCAACTACTGGCAAGCGGCCTGGCCCACCGGGGCTGGCAGTCTCTGACGCCGCAGGGGAACCTGCTCATGGTTACGGGTAACGAGCGTATAGTCTGGGCCAATAAGAGCCTGTCCACTGTAGACCTGGCGTCCGGTCAGGTCCGGGAGTTTGATAATCCTGAAGGCAGTGTAGCCATCGATCCCTCATTCTCGCCGGACGGCAGCCGGTTTGCTTTTGTTGCCGCCAGAGACCTGGGGGACGACGTATGGGGCTTTAACAAGCCTGAGGAACTGGCTGACTGGGTGGCAACGCGCACACTCTGGGTCAGCAATGCCGACGGCTCCGGCGCCCATCCCCTGACGGAGGCCGGGACTGGCGTTTACCAGCCCACCTGGTCCCAAGATGGCGACCACATCCTGTACGTGCGGGACAACGCCCTCTGGATAATCAAAACCGGTGGCGGGCAGCCGGAAAAGGTATTGGATTTGTTTTCCCAAGGGGAGGATCTCTTCGGTTTCTACGGTTTTACTTCCTACAGGGATATATTGGCCTGGCATCAGCATTAAAGAAAGTGGCAGGACTGCTAAATAAATCTGATCATTAAACAACTAACACGGCAGCTTCCTTAAATGTGAAGCTGCCGTGTTTATCTTTACTGTAAATCATCCGTCTTTCTAAATCCTGCATGCGCCCAGCAAGACACATCTACATGATATACTTTTTTAATACTACATTTGTTTTTTCTTTATCATTAATATCCCATAATACGGCCATAGCCTCTCTGCTGCTGCACCAAAAGTTTTTAATCTGATCTCAGAGCCTGCACCGTCTCCCAAACAAAGAACGCGTGCAATATGTTGATTCGTATCATATACAGCCTATGATGTAGGTGTTTTACCAACACTGTATAAGGCGTACCTTCCACGCGCCACAATTATATCTAAGGTTATCGCCTGATCCAGCGTTGCATCTTTTTCTCCGGTGACAGGCAAATCCTTTTTACCCACGGCACATCCGCTTATCATAATTATCAATGATAGGACAATAATCATACGGGTAATTTTTATAGCGGACCCCCGATATTATTTCCCCTTCCCTATAGCAAGTTCACAAAATACCTATAAAGTTCTACTAGTAAGATAGAGTTCTTAGATATTCCAAAGCCTCGGCGGCTGTCTCGAAACCGTCTTGCCGGGATAACAGCCTCGTTAGGAAACCAGCGAAAGGCGGTGAGAGGGACAATACCTCATGCCAGGGCCTTTCAAATAAAGCCTCGTCCTCCACCCAACTGGTGAAAAGGTCCACGGCCACGACCCCGGCCCCGAAGAGATCGCTGCGCGGGGAGATTTCCGTGCGCAGCAACCGGTAAGTCTCAGCGCCCGGTATCCTTTTTTTCCTTGACGGCTGGTCGTTTAAACGCCTTAAAAGGCTCTTGCCGCCGGGGCTGCCGCTGTATTTTTGTTCCAGGGGATCAGGACAGGAGAGGTTCCTGGACGGGTCCAGATATCTCGCGAAACCAAAATCGATTAAAAACAATTGATCATCTTTCAGCAACAGGTTGGAAAGCCTCAGGTCGCGGTGGACCACAGCTTCCTCCCGCCGCGGCGGAGAGTGCAGACTGTTTAAAATGGATAGCAACTGCGCCATAAGACTCTTGACCTCTCTCTCACTGAAACGGCGGCCGGCATCCAACAAGCTGCTTAAAGGCATTCCGTCCAAGAAATCCTGAACGATGCAGTTAATATTACCGGCTGAGAAAGATTCCACAAAACCCGGCACCCGGGGGTGAGCAATCCCCTTGAGGATTTCTGATTCAAGATGAAAAAGCAGTTCACCCCTGGTTTGATCCTCTCTGTCGATCAACGCCTTAACCGCATAAGGCCGTCCCTCGCAACTGGCCTTTATGGCAACCCCGTAGCTACCCTCGCCCAGTAAAGCCTCAACGGTATATTTCCCGAGCCGTGGGTGTTCCCTTCATGAAGAAAAAATGCGGCCCAGGAAACCCCGCTTACGATGCCTGCGGGAACTACTGCCGTAAGGATATCCATGCTGGTACTGATCCTGCGGGTAATGATGCTGCGGCGGCGGAGGCGGGGGAGCATTTGCCGGAACCTGCTGGTTTGGCCGCCCCCTTAGCGATGCGCCGCAGTGGGGACAGGACACCCAGGCCGGATCAACCTTCTTCCCGCACGAGTTACAGCTACTGATTATCTGTGTGCCGCAGTGCGGGCAAAATTTAAAATCGTCCTGCAGAGCCTTATGACAACCTGGACATTTCATTCAAAAACCTCCTTTTTAAATTCAAATCTTCATTTATCAAGCTGCAATTGCTTTGCCTTTGCAGTTTCCATATTTAGTATACCACAACATAAATTTTTTTAAATACATTATCAGAACCACGTAAAACTCAATATCTGTTGCTGGGGGCTGTAGTTTGCAATTTATATGTTTACCTGAGTGGCTTATTTGTGGTAATATAATTATATGAGAAACTTGGATTATTACTTGAGCCTGAAATATGAAGTAAAGCTGATTGGCGCCGGCGGGGCGTGGGCAGCCGCTATTCCCGTTCTGAATGACTGTGTGGCCGAGGGCAAATCTCCGCAGGAAGCTATGGCCAAATTGGAAGAGGTGAAAAAACTCTGGATTGAAAACCGCCTGAAGGCAGGCCGGCCGGTACCGGAACCTTAAAAAATGAAGACACTTAAAGACGCTTCTGGCGTCTTTTATTATCAAAGGCAGTGAATATCAATGAAAAATAATTTTGTAGAAGTTTTTTTTGAGTACGCCAAAATTATTGTTATAGCCCTCGTTATATCCCTTCTCGTGCGGACGTACGTAGCCGAAGCCAGATTTATTCCTTCTGAATCCATGCTCCCCACAATAAAAATTGGAGACCGGCTTATCATAGATAAAATTTTTTATGAAATCAAGGGAAACAAGGATTTGCAAAGGGGCGATATCGTTGTCTTCGATCCGCCGCCGGCGGCCCAATCAAATGACGGCATACCTTTTATTAAAAGGGTAATTGCCCTGCCGGGCGAAACAGTATCCGTAATAAAAGGGACTGTATATATCAACGGGGAGCCTTTATACGAACCTTACATTTTAGAGAAACCGGCCAGTGATTTCAAGCCTTATACAGTCCCCGGCAATATGCTTTTCGTCATGGGCGATAACCGGAATCATAGCAATGACAGCAGGTACTGGGGACCGGTGCCGGTGCAAAACATTATCGGCAAAGCGGAATTTCGCTATTTTCCCTTTAATGATATAGGAGTCCTGCGCTAAAGCTGGTGTTAACACACCGGCTTCTTTAAATTTAACCCTCCTTTGATATGACCTAAAACAATTATTATTTTGGCATTGATCATGTAAGTACAAAAAAATAAAATGGACTTTAAAGAATATTTGTTAAAATAAGGGTGAAAATGAAAAGAAATATCTTGATATAAGTTGTTTGCAGGAAGGGGAACATGAATTGGATGCGGTTACAGTAAAGGAACTTTACGCGGAGAAAGGAAAATACCTCAATCAAAATATACTGGTAAACGGCTGGGTGAGGACGGTAAGATCATCCAAAACATTCGGCTTTATAGAAATTAACGACGGGACATTTTTTTTAAATCTCCAGATCGTCTATGACGAAAACCTGGCCAACTTTCAGGAGCTGTCCCGGCTTGGCGCCGGCTCAGCCATAATAGCGGCGGGGATGCTGGTAAAATCGCCCGGCGCAAAACAGCCTTTTGAACTAAAGGCGGAGTCTATAGAAGTCCAAGGGCTTGCCGCGCCGGACTACCCCCTGCAGAAAAAAAGGCACACCTTCGAATTCCTGCGCACGATTGCCCACTTGCGCCCCCGCACAAACACATTTTCCGCCGTTTTTAGAATCAGGTCTGTCGCCGCCTACGCCATCCATAAATTTTTTCAGGAAAACGGCTTTGTCCACGTACACACCCCCATCATCACCGGCAGTGACGCGGAAGGCGCAGGAGATATGTTCCGGGTATCCACCCTGGATTTTGACCGGATCATGCGTAATGAAAAAGGCGTCGTTGACTTCACCAAAGATTTCTTCGGCAAAGAAACAAACTTGACGGTCAGCGGCCAGCTGGAAGCGGAAGCATACTGCATGGCGTTTAACAAAGTCTATACCTTCGGCCCCACATTCCGCGCCGAGAATTCCAATACGCCCCGTCACGCGGCTGAGTTCTGGATGATCGAACCCGAGATCGCCTTTGCCGGCCTCACTGAGAACATGGACCTGGCTGAGGCGATGCTCAAGTACGTTGTAAGCTATGTGCTGGAAAACACAATTGAAGAAATGCGTTTTTTAAACAGCTTTGTCGACAAGTCGCTGCTGGCGCGCCTGGAAAATGTCATGCACTCTGATTTCGCCCATGTCACCTACACTGAGGCGGTAGAAATCCTGAAAAAATCAGGCCGGCAGTTCGAATACCCCGTAGAATGGGGCGTTGATCTGCAGACCGAGCACGAGCGGTATATCACCGAGAAACATTTCAGCAAGCCGGTTTTCATAACAGATTACCCGAAAGAGATCAAGGCCTTTTACATGAGAATGAACGACGACGGCAGGACTGTCGCCGCCATGGACCTCCTGACGCCGGGCATCGGTGAGCTTATCGGCGGCAGCCAGAGAGAAGAAAGGCTCGATTACCTGGAAAAAAGGATGGACGAAATGGGATTAAATAAGGAAGACTACTGGTGGTACCTGGATATCCGCAAATACGGGGGCGTCAGGCACGCGGGCTTTGGCCTGGGCTTCGAAAGGCTGCTGATGTACCTGACCGGGATGACCAACATCCGCGACGTTGTTTCCTTTCCGCGGACCCCTAAAAATGCTGAGTTCTGATACAATGGTGAGACAAGGGGACGTTCTTTTTGTCTCACTGACGAGACAAAGGGACCGAGACAAAGGGACGTTCTTTTTGTCTCACTCAAAGTTAGATTAAACAGGCCGCAGGTTTGCCGGCAAAATGCCGTCCGGCGGGGGTAGACAAATTCAAAATATGCGTATGGCGGACTCCGTCTCTGCACTCGGGTTAAATAGGTCCCAGTGGATACCATATAAAAAGCCCAACCGGATTCTACAAATTACCCTGTGGTTACTTATTTTAGCTGCCGTAACAACCCTGACCGGCATCTATCCTGGCCCCTCGCTAGAATCGCTCAAGTCAGTCGGGCATAACCGGACGTTCTTGAGGATTATTCGCACCTTTGCAAAAGCCCGTGGCAAAGCAAGCCGCGCTTATGTCAATTGACTGCTTACTACAATCATAATAGCGCACTCAATACGCTTCTTTTGCATGGCGCAAATCAACTCTACCGGTTTTAAAATGTCTCCGTCCGCATAGTAAGAATTCGCATGGCAGCCGCCGGAACAGTAAAGTTTTGCCCAGCAATCACGGCAGTCCTCTTTATTCAGTATGTTGGCCTTCCGGAACCTTTCACCCAGGGCGCTATTTTTTATACCCGTGTCCAGGTTGCCCATTTTGAATTCCTGCTGCCCGACAAACTGGTGGCAGGGATAAAGGTCCCCCTCCGGTGTCACGGCAAAATATTCGGCGCCCGCGCCGCAAGCGGAGATTCTTTTATACAGACAGGGACCATTATAAATATTTACGTTAAAGTGATAAAACCGAAAAGGCTTCCCTTCTTTAATTCTTTTTACATATGCGCAGGCAAGCCGTTCATATTCGGCAAGGATTGCCGGAATGTGCTCCGCGCGGATGTGGAAATCCTCCCCCTTGCCAACAACAGGTTCTATCGATATCTCATCAAATCCAAGGCTGGCGAGGCTCATAACATCCCTGGAAAAATCCATATTCTTAGAAGTAAATGTGCCGCGGATAAAGTAACTTTTATTCTCTCTCGAACGAACCAACCGCAAGGCGTCACCGAGTATCATGTCATATGTGCCCTGACCTGCGGCGTCATACCTGATCGCGTCATGGACTGTTTTTCGCCCGTCGATGCTGATCACAACATTGTCCATGTTAGCATTGATATATTCAATATTATCGTCGTCTAGAAGAGTGCCGTTAGTGGTAATAGTAAAATAAAATTTCTTGCCTGCCGGCGCTTCAATTTTTCTTCCATATTCCACAGTCTTCTTTACAACATCAAAATTCAGCAGCGGCTCGCCGCCGAAAAAGTCTATCTCGATATTTTTTCTCTTGCCGGAATGGCTTACGAGGAAATCTAACGCTTTTATAGCGATTTCCTCCGGCATCAGTTTTTTTTCTACTTTGTAACTTCCTTTGGAAGCGAAACAATATTCGCACATGAGATTGCAATCATGGGCTACATGGAGGCACAGGGCTTTTAAGCCGTTATCCACACTTATACTGTCCCAATCAGAAGCCTGAATATCAGGGGAGAACAGCAGGCTTTTTTGCACAAGCGAGTTGATCTCCTCCCATACTTCCCTGACGCTATCTGCCGGATATTTTCCTTGCAGTTTCCCGGCCGCCTGCTCAAAAGTAAACGGCTTTTTAAAATGAGAAAGCAAATCATATGCCGCATCATCTATGACATGTATACTGCCACTGTTGCCGTCCACAGCAATGTTGAGTCCATTCATTGAATAAACATGAACCATCTAAAACATCTCCATATCGTTCTTCATTATAATTCCAATCAAATAATTATAACATTATTTATAACCTGAGAAGCGATATTTTGATTTGCCGTTTTACCTTTATTCGTTTTTCTTATTATTTTCGTTATTAATCCCTAATTTGCGTGCCGCCTGGCGCGGGATCAGGGGAATAATCTCTTTGCTGAAATCCATCAACCTTTTTCTCATATCGGATAGTTTTACGTTGTTAATCAACAGAAAGGCCAGAGCGCCAATAACAGTCATTCCCAGAATCCAGCCCACCGCCTTCCACGCACCCCCGGATGCGCCTGTGGATTTACCGGGAGCCGCCGGACTTTCCGGCGCCGGAGAAGCAACACTTATACCAAGCGCATTAGGCAGCGCTTCCGCAAACAGGTCAACACCCCGCTCAGCTTCCTCCCTGCTGTTGGTGTAGGTACCCGCCTCGATAAGCAAAGCGGTCGGCAGCAAGTCCTGGTTGTAGTCACCATTGCCCACAAAAATCTCTTTTACCACTTTGGGATGGACATTATTTACCGCAGTCAGCATCTGTTTGGCAAAATCCAGATTAGCCGACATGCGCGGGTTCTGCCGGCCTATAACAAGGCGGAGACTGGCTACATCCTTACCATAGATTTTCTCTCGATAAAAATTCGGATCAGGCACACCGTCACGGTGCACGTCAAACATCGCCACCGGGTTGGCGCTTAAAAGTTTTGCGGCTGTCCTGCGCGAACGCACATAAGCGTTATTGTCGTGCGGGTCGTGCGCGGTCTGGTCATGGTTTACCTCCATCCCGATTTTCTTTAAACGTTCGGCCATAATCGTACCCACTTTGTAAATGCCGCCTTTAAATCTTATGGTATGGGTACCCTCGGAGGGTACATATGATTCGTCAGTATGTGTGTGGTAAATGGCAAAGTTCGCCGCAGGTTTTTTGCCGGTTTCCTCCCTGGATACCGGCACTTCCAGGGAAGAATAAAACTCATTCAAGGCTACTATTTGCTGATCCATACCTAAAAACCGCGCTGAAGCAAGATCCCCCCGTACCTGTTCCAGCCGGTATATTTTCCCTTCAGATGTGTAAATTTCATCGCCTGCATATACTGCGCGGGACATCATGGACAGGACGTTTTCCTGCTCATCAACAATCGTAGTACACCTGCCCGGCTGGTATTCGGGCGCTTCATTCTGTTTAACTTGAAAAAACCGGGAACCCGACAGGGCGGTAATTGAGCTCCTATTTGCTAATGATATATAACCGAGAGCAGTAATAAAAAACAATACCGCGAAGATTATCAAATAAGATATTGTCTTATTTTTTATTTATTGCCACCTCCTGCCAGTGTATTGAAAAAATAAAACCGGGTTTTCCCGGATTATTTCTATTAAAAATGTGACTCTATTAAAGTTGTGTCCACTATATAGAGTTTATTTATATTGTTCATAGAGTTATTATCCTAACTCTGTAACAACTTTATTCAATTTTTTTGAAATAGGCATTGCCCCGCTCATACGGACCTGACACTGACGTAAGTCAGGCAGTGAAGAAAATCGGAGCTCTTCTGTTCTATCGTGAAACCCGCCCGCCCGATCATTCCCTCAATAACCCAGTCGAAGGTGCTGTATTCGTCACGGATATGGACAATGGTTTCCTCAGCCATCGACTGGCCGGCATTTTCGCGCATGCTGTTAACCCAGTTGTCAAATTTTTCACGGTATGACTCAACCGGGAAAGAAAAGATCACGTCGAAAAGATACAGCTTCCCGCCTGGTTTGAGCATATCATACATACGCTTAAAAGCGACAGCCTTCCAGAAATCGGGCAGGTGATGGAGCGCAACGCCGGAGACTATCGCGTCCACAGGCTCTTCACGGTGTTCGTAGGTCAGGAATCCCGCGCGGCATGTCACAATATTGCTCAGGCCGGCGGCAGTGGCTTTCTCCGCGCACCTGTCCAGCATAGCCTGCGATATATCCACGGCATAGACCTTCCGGCACTTCCCGGCCGCCGGGATCGCAAAGGCGCCGGTGCCGCATCCCAGGTCGATGACCGTGTGCTCCGGTTTCAAGTCAATCCTCTGCATAATCAGCCGGGCGTCCTTTTCAAAATCACGGAATCTAGCATGCTGTTTATCGTAATCTGCCGCAATCGACGCATCGCTGTAATCCACACCGGCTTTTGACCGCTCGTCATACTGCCAGGAAGGCGCCGCCTTTTTGGAAACCATAATTCTTACACCTCGCCCCGAGAATATTATTCTTATAAATTCGTAAAACACCTTCAAGATCCCTTTACGGTTCACCAAATTTAGCAATTTTTGCAGGTAGGAGACAAAATGAACGTCCCCCTGTCTCTCCCCCAGGTGGGAGACAAAATGAACGTCCCCCTGTCTCGAAATAACCGGCCAGTTTCTGCAGCAGCATCATCAGCGGCAGGGTGGCGATACCACCTAAAAAAGTGAATTTCTCACAATAGGCCTTAATAATTTGGCCAAGCTGATCATATTTTTCAATAAAATCATTGTACGGCAATTGATCATACCCGGTTCCAACCAGGGACGCGACGGAAGCTTTCAATTCGGCAAAGGTACCGGTAGCTCCGGCAGCCGCCTCCATGATCAGGGCCCCGCCTTTCATCGCCCGGCGCTGTCTTTCCTGGCCGGCCTCACCAATGAACGGGTCGGCGTCTCCCACATCAATATCGGGCTGGTGCCCGCCCCAGAACGGGTTGAATTGACTGGGCAGCGCCCCCGTGGAATCATAATAAGCCCACAGCAGGGCGCCAATGTCGCAGTACAACCGGCCGTTTACCAGGCGTGAGAACTGAAAACCCTCCGGTATAGGGTAGCCAGGCCTGGAAAAGGAAGCGAACTGGATGGTATCGATGGCATTTTTCATAACCCTCCGGTGCAGGGGGCTGATTACCATAGGTATGGCTTCCCGGTAATTACCGTTGGACCAGACCTGGGTCTTGTTCTTTATAGCTTCGAAAGTATAAACAGGCAGGGCTGTCACAGGCCGCGCCTGGAGCAAAAAGAAATCCTGCCCGTCAAAGGCCCATTCCACGTCCTGGTGCTCTTCGCATTCTCCCAGGGATTCGAAGACCCGCTCCAGCAGCAAGCCCAGTTTTACAATCTTTTCATCCGGCAGCGCGGGCCTCCACCATTTTCATAATAACCACGGCCTGGCTCATTTCTTCATCACTGACGTTCATTTTTCGCCTGTAAGCCACGGCACGGGGCGTCCACAGGGAGGCGTAGCACTCTTTGACTGCCGAACAAATATTATTGATACCTCTCACATTTAAAAAAGAATCGTGAATACCGGCAAAAGACGCCCCGCCGGAGTCCTCGGCAGAGGCGGAAGAACGGACCGCCACAGGCTTATCCAGAATGCCCGCGGTTTTGAGGCGGCTATCGAGTTCCTCTCTAATATTTAGAGGGATATACCCGGCCATTATTTTTTCTCTGAGCAGGGCAAGGGTTTCCTCAACCTTCTTCTCTCCGATGTTGTCGGCGGATACACTTTCAGATATACCGCTTATTTCTTCAAGCAGGCCGTTTTCTTCTATGAAACTCTGGTATGCCCCGGCGCCGAGGACACCCCCGGCGGGGACCCTGAAGCCGTAGCGGTCGAGCCTGCCCAGGTTCCATCCTTTGCCCCCGGCAGTCCCGGCTCCGGCTTGAAAAGCTTCGGGCCAGCTTAAGAACAACCCTCCGTCACTCTTTTTCATGCGCGCTCTCCCCTTTTATATTCGTTTACACGCCCTGTTTAAAACTTTTTACATTGCCCCAGCTGTTTCGGCGCAAACAGGACTTCACGGTCTATGTCCTGCTTCCGTCCCTTTCCATCGCCCCATTTATAAACAGGTCTACTATCTTGGCCATCTCCTTGCGCAGTTCGAACCTCGATTTGTCGCTCAGCCAGTCCATGACTACCGCGCCGCGCAGGATATCCAGCTGCATTACCAGCGTTTTTATCGATATATCCCGCCTGATCTCCCCCGCCTCCTGGCCCAGCCTGATGATCTCGGCCATTATGCTCTGCGTTCCTGTTTTCCCTTCGTTATAACCGGCCCCCCGGCACATGTTTTTATGGCGGTAGCCCAGGCATACGCCTACGATCTCCGGGTTAAACTCCACCCACTCGTAGGTTTTATCGAGCGTTGCCAACAAACGTGTTTTCGTGTCGGGCAGTGTGTGCAGGTTGGCCATGGTCTCCCGGGCCAGTCCCTTTGAAGCCCCCCTGACATATTCATCAACAATAGCCTCTTTTACGGGAAAGTGGTTATAAAGGGTTTTCCTGGCGATATCCGCTTCTGCGGCTATTTGCTCCATGGTCGTGCTGTCAAATCCCTGGCGCTGAATCAAATCCATGGCCACTTTAACGATTTTTTGCCGGGTCTCCCTTTTCTTCCTCTCCATCCGGCCTTCGCCCTGTGTTTCTCCTGGTCCCATTGTTTCGCCTCCTGAATGTACCGTAATGTAGCATTAAACTATTATACATATTGAAATGTTATACAGTGTGTATTTTATTTTCTCTTTTTATTACCTGTGTGTCAATACCTTAAGCTATTTTTTCAATCTCTTTGAATGAAACAAAAAGAACTTCAGCCTGTTCCCCCCTGTTGACAACATTTTTATTAAGGAGCGGAAGATATCCCCGGCGGAGATGGACAGCCTTAAAAAGCTGCTGGAGGAGGAAGCATGATTATGAGGGAGGTTTTCCATTTCATAATCTAGTCTTCTCTATATGCCGGCATAGTGGGGCTGGTTATTATACTCATAAAATTATTATTGAAAAACAAGTTAAGCGCCAGGTATATCTATGAGACCTCCCAGGGCAGAACCGGTGACGGGTACGGCCTGATAGTTTTTTAGGAAGGCGAAAGAAGACGGTTCTGTCGTGGATGAGCGCAGATATAAAATTGTGGGAGACGAGCCGCAGCTCACGGGGGACCAGCCATAGAAACGTTTTTAAGACTAATATTTGAGTCGTGGTAAGTGGGTCGTGTATATCGAAGGTATTTCGCTGTAGGGCGGGATTTATCCCCCAATCCAATCGGGGACATAAATTGAGTCGTTGGTCGTGAGACGTTGGACGTGGGATTTGAGTTGTGAGTCGTGTGTATTGAAGGTATTCCTCCTGAGTCTTCTTAAACCCTTGAGCCTTTCCCTTATTCTCACGTCTCACATCTCATTTCTTACGTCTCAAACGGTGTGTCCCCATTCCGCTAACCGGCTGAAGCCACACCTGCAATTCTCACGTCTTAACAGAGCAGCTGGTTTCAACACCATGCACTTTGTAAAAGTATTTATCGGCACTCTGGCTCCCGGAATTTCCGGGGGCTTTGTTATGTCAGGGGGACAGGGTTGTTGACACGTTTTTATCCCGAAAATATATTGACAAACTGTTCATTGGTGTATATATTGTATATATACACTATAACACTATATGCACAGTTGCTTATTCTAAATTGCATTAAGAGGTGTGCTATGGACATTGTTATTTCCAATTCGTCACCTGACCCTTTATACGAGCAAATAGCAAAGCAGCTTAAAAACAGCATCTTAAAAGGTGAACTAACGCCAGGCGACCTGCTCCCATCTATCCGGACACTGGCTAAAGAGCTGCAGATCAGCGTTATTACAACCAAGCGGGCTTACGAAGAACTGGAAAAAGAGGGTTTTATCGAATCGGTTACTGGAAAGGGTTCCTACGTGGCCGGCCAGAGCAGCGCGATTATAAAGGAAAAGCGGCTGAAGATCGTCGAGGATAAACTGGCGGAGGCGGTATCCCAAAGCAAAGCCCTGGGCATTGAACTGGAAGAGCTGCGGGAAATGTTAACACTGCTTTACGAGGAGGGAGTGTAGTGGAAATGGGAAAAATCCTGGAAGTGACCAACCTGCGAAAAGAATACACTGACTTTATCCTGAAAGACATCTCGTTTTCCCTGCCCAGGGGTTTTATCATGGGTTTCATAGGACCTAACGGAGCCGGAAAGAGCACGACGATCAAGCTGATCATGAACCTGGTCCGTAAAGACAGTGGGGAAATTAAGGTTTTCGGGCTTGACAACGCCACCCACGACCGGGAAATCAAGCAAAATATCGGCTTTGTCTACGATGAAAACCATTACTACGAGGAGCTGACACCGGATGAAATACGCAGCATCATCGCCCCCTTTTACTCCCGCTGGGATGATGAGGCCTATTATGGCTTCCTGCGTTACTTCGAACTGCCGCAGAAAAAGAAGCTGAAAAAATTTTCAAAAGGAATGAAAACTAAATTTTCCCTGGCAGTCGCCCTCTCCCATGGTGCGGAACTGGTAATCATGGACGAACCGACATCCGGCCTGGACCCCGTTTTCAGAAGGGAGATCTTAGATATTTTACTGGAACTGATCCAGGATGAACGAAAAAGTGTCCTCTTTTCCACACATATTACCAGCGACCTGGACCGCGTCGCCGACTATATAACCTTTATCAACAAGGGGGAAATCGTCTTCAGCACGCAACGGGACGATATTCTGGAAAACTACGGCCTGGTCAGGGGAAACAAGGAACTCCTTGAGGGGACCACCCGGCCGTTTTTCGTCGGCATCCGCGAAACCTCATTTGGTTTCGAGGCGTTAACCCGGGATATCCAAAAAGTGAGGAACCTGCTAAAGGAACGGGCCGTTGTGGAGAAAGCGACCCTGGAGGAGATTATGCTTTACACGGTTAAGGGGGTAGTAAAATGATGATATCATTACTTAAAAAAGACCTGCTCATCCAGAAAAAAAGTTTTCTTTTCTTATTTCTTTATGGCATCTTCATGTTCATCGTTTTTAACAACCCTGTTTTTGAGGACATGATCTATATAATGGGGATGATCATTGCAGTTTATTTTTTCCTTGTTACAGCCAGCATGGAAGACGATAAAAATAAAAGTGAAATCATCCTGAACAGCCTGCCTCTGAGCAAAAGCCAGATTGTGCTGGCCAAGTACCTCTCCGTTTTCGCCTACATCCTCATCGGAGCTGTCCTTCTGGGCGTTGTGGGCCTGCTGTTTCAACTGGCGGCGTTTTCCTTAACGCCCAGGTTGATCAACGCGGTGGACCTGCTGGCTGCCGGTATGCTGGTAAGCATTTGCGTCTCCGTTTACTTTCCCCTGTATTTCAGGTTCGGAGCATCTGCCTTGCGCCTTTTTAGCGTGGTCTTTTTCCTGATCTTTTTCTTTATGCCGCGTTACTTGCTGGACCTATACCGGACCTACGAGGGAACGGAGGCAGTCCGCTTATTGAATAAATTCTTTATCGAACAATCACCGTTTGTTCCGGCGGCAGCTGTTATTTTTATTATCTTAATGCTGATGACCGGCTCATTCCTGATTTCCCGGTATATATACTTGAGAAAAGAGTTTTAATAATTACCTGCCCTAGAAAAGGCAATCTGATGTTCATATTTGAGGCGCAATTAAAAGCCCCCGGAAGTATCCGGAGGCTTTATTATTGTTGTCGAACAGATGCAGTTATCTGGGATCCGAAACTGAGCCCATGAAGAGAACGGCCCCTGTCTCACTGTCATGGATGACATAGAAGAACGGCCGGTCCACTTTCATGTTGAAATCGTACAGCGGCATACTCGTGACGCGCATTTCCACAGAAGTGACCGCGGCGGCTTCGGTGCCCGATTCATCTACCTCAATGAAACTCTTGTGCCTGACATCGTTGATATAGACATCGTCCCTGCTATCCGCCGGGACCATCCTGGAAAAGTCAGCAGCGGGGTCAAAGGCAATTTTCATGCCCAGTTCTGAAAGGGCGTCTTTTAATGATTTCTCGTATTCCAGTGAAAAGCGGGGAAGCATGATGGAACCCGACTTGGTCTCAAAACGGGAAAGCCAGTTTTCCCAATTGGCATAGTTCAGCTCTTTATGGAAATCCGCCAGGCTTGAATTCTCATTCGGTAAAAAAACATACATCGCCATCCTTTTTTCCTTGCCGTAGGGAAGGCGTATGGCCTGGAAGTTCGGCGCCTCATAGTAGTCATAAGTGCCCGACTGGTTCATCATGGGCACCTTTGCCTGGTCGCCGGAGGCTAAATAAAAAGTGTCTTCGAAAGTGGCCTGCTTATCGAGTGACGCACATAAGGCGGTATATATAAATCCAGGCAAACAGCTGCTCCTTCTCCCGCAGGAAGTTTTCGCGGACCAGTTCTACGGCTATTTTAAGAAACGGCCGGTATTTCTCTCGCCGTTTGACAGACATTACGGAATCCAGGGCCTCCATAAAGTCCACTTCAATTTTATTGATTTGAAAACTGCCCACAAATGATAAACTTTCTTTTTTCATACTTTTTTCCAGCCTGGTCATAAAAAAGAGTATGCCGTGCAAACGGTATAAGTTTCTGTTGAAAGAAGGCCAGTTGTTGCTGTGGACATACACTGTGCTGATAAAATTACTAAACTGCCTGGCCGGGTAGCACATCTCATCAAATTGATACTCCACATATTGCCGGTAATCTTTTTCATCTTTTTCCGGGATCACTACCAGCCGGCCGTACTCGCGCTCAAAATACTAATGCCAGCGTTCAACCGGCCCTTCTTCCGTAACTGGAATTTTCAATACCTGATTATTTAACTGGAGAGGAGCTTTGGATTAGATGTTTTTTTTGGCGTGGCTAATTTTATATTAGGCAGGATCTCATTTTCCATCAGCTATGGTTCGTAGTAATGGAGAAAAACCGCGGCTATGTGTTTGTAATAATGTTTTTTCACACAGGCACAGGTACTTTTGGAAAAGTTGTCGATGTGGATGATCACGGTATTTTTCTTGCCGTCATCAACAACAGAGTAAATCCTTGGGCCGAACAACTTGGTTCATTCAACCCGGCCACAATCGTAATATTCTTTTCCTTTCTCATACAATTCCGGGTCCATGGATTCGGCTACCCCGGCAGCCATATTGATCATATTCTCGTCAGAGATATATTCCTTAAACAAGTTTGAACACCCTTACTTTTATAGATATCTTCATTTTTGGTTTCTCAGCCTGTATTCGCGGAGGGAAATCACCTTATCAAGTAAGTCGCAGCCTCTTTCAAGATGATTTATAACTTTGGCTATTTCCTCCCTTACTTTCCTGTAATCTATCTCAATCCAGGCCTGTAAAAGCGGAATAAACCCCTTTTCCCCGGAAATTTTAATCTTTTCCAGCAGCAGCAGGATCATGCCCCTGTTTCTGTCCTTCAGCTCATTCACAAAGCTGTAATCCCCGCCCGGTATCAGTGACCGGAGTTTTTCCAGCAATTCATCGGAGTAAGTGTCCCGCTCAATTTCCCAGCCCTTATCAGTAAAAATGATCACAGGCAGCCTGCCGCTGTACTCTATATCCAGGTAACCTTTCTTTATAAGCCAGTCAATCCTGGCTGTTATGTCTTCAACCTTCAATTCCCTGTAATAACCGTAGGCGGGACTTTGGTCCAGGCCGTATTGAAGCAGTTTTTTGTCTCTTGAGCCCTTCAGTATTTTGGCGAGCAGGCTCCTGCCTCCAGTGGCGATAAGCTCGTCGGCGCCGCGCAAAACCGCTTTTATTTCATCGAACGGCAAGTCCTTTATCCCTTTTGAATCAAGAGTATAGGCA
Source organism: Pelotomaculum sp. (assembly GCA_018435055.1). Classification (GTDB taxonomy): domain Bacteria; phylum Bacillota; class Desulfotomaculia; order Desulfotomaculales; family Pelotomaculaceae; genus Syntrophopropionicum. The sequence continues at coordinate 24,607 of JAHDOA010000003.1, forward strand.
ACTCTTCGTCTCTTTCTGCTCAATTTAATACACCTCTATAAAACCGCTGCCGGTGTTAACTTTTGCAACACCACACCGCTCAAGTTTATGTCCCTACAGAGCGCCCTGCTGTAAGCCATAAAACAATATGAAGTGCATAAATATAGCGGCTGAAGTTCCAAATGCGCAGTATTATAAACCCATCTATTACTTTTACAATATTCTACAATATTTAAACAACATCCTTCATACATAAAAAAATGTGGAACTATCCGGCTTAAGAATCATTTATAATGAGAATAACGGACAGCGGCAAAATAACAGAGGATTATAATATGGTACAAGTACAATTAAGTTTTATAAAGTAACCGGATATTTTCAATAGGAGACTATAGAGGGAATGAACACCAAGTTGGTGCTGAGCGCCTCGCGCATGACCGACATGCCCAGGTTCTACCCGGCCAAATTGATAGAAGAGGTAAATAAAAGGCTTGAACGCGGTTTGGAAATACACACCCTGGTTTTATGGACAAAGCATCCCGGAAGTTTATTGATCGACCCTTTGCGTCCATATCTTGAAGAACTAAAAAATAAAAGCATACAGCTATATGTCCAACTTACTATGACCGGGTTGGGAGGTATGCGTGTAGGGATAAAATCAAATGAAAAGCCGTTGGTGATGGAGCCAAAAGCTCCATCACTGCAAGATTCCCTGCAATTATTGCCTGAGGTTATTAACCTTGTCGGCAGCCCTGAAAGAATACGATTGAGAGTTGATCCGATTGTCAGAATCCGGGATTGCAAAGGAAATGCTTTTTCCAGCCTAAAATTCCTGCCGGTCATTATCAAGTCATCTGCTCAATATGGTGTGAAATATTTTAGCTTCAGTTTTCTTGAAAAGAATATGCATCACAAGGTGGATAAAAGATTTAGGGAGATGGGCTGCCAAATTCTTCCCCCTGATGAGGAGGAAAGGCACAGAACTTTTAATTGGTTAAAGCAATTGGAATCCAAATACGGTGTTTTTATCAGCGCCTGCTGTGTACCCGGATTTCCTGAAAGTAAATGTATTGATGGTGAATTATTACAGAGACTTCATGACCATAGAGAACCGGCTGATTTGAGACAACCCAGAAAAAGGCCGCTATGCGGGTGCACATTTTCAATAGATATCGGTGGATGGCCGCCAAAATTATGTTATACCGGCTGCGACTACTGCTATGCCCATGCAAATTATGTAGATTAAACACATGCCTACCGCGCGCAGGATATCCAGCTGCATTACCAGTGTTTTTATTCTATAATTGCAATCAATTCATGGTGTAACAGTAGAAAACTTCTTGCCATCCCGCTCACAGAGATTTTGCACGAGAGTTCGGCCAGAGGATAACGCTGACGGGATGCCGCCGCCGGTTTGAACCCACTGGCCGGCCATATAGAAGTTGGCTAATCCCGGCAGAGTGTTAGAGATCTTGACGCTGACCGCTTCCGGTGTCAGCAGCCATCCTTCATACGCGCCCCGGTAATTGCGGGTATACCGCCAAAGGGTATACGGCGTGGCTATATCAGTCATTTCCACCTGGGAGGAAATGCCGGGGTAGATCATCTCCATCCGGGGAGGCAACCGGCATAGGTTACCGGCAACTGCTTGAACGGCTAATCGGCCTTGCCATAGAAAGGCGCCTGGATAAAAACCGTACTGATTTTAGCGCGGTTAATCTACAGTAAACATGGCTGTCCGTCTTGCTATTCAACCACGGCCCACGCAAAGTGCTGGTGCTCACATGCGTAATATCCGTCCGTGCGTCCCTGGAAGTAGCGTTCTTGGATGTCGGTTGGGCTCAAGTTCTCATGGAGACGCAAACTAAAACTTGCGAGTTCAGTAGTTATAATGGACGGATTAAAACCCGTTTTCATCGGTTCGCCCAGAAACTGCGCTTCCCCCAGCATCCGTTGCACGCGTTTAGCCGCCTTCCCGGGAATAAACGCGTCGGTATCCAGGTAATCGAAAATTACCGCGCTGCCAGCAGGGGCGATTTCGGCCATGGCACGCAGCGTGTCGAAGACAGCTTCACGAGTCAAGTAATAGGTGACACCCAGCCAGCTGAAGAGACTTAAGGACTGTGGGTCGTATGATGACCGTGTTAGTGCCGCCGCCAGGCTCTCCTGCTCGAAATCCACCGGAACAAAGTGCAGATTTGCCGGCTGCTCCCAGCCCGCTTCAGCGATGCGTTGGCGTTTAAAGGCCTGCGTGGTGGGATGGTCGACCTCGAACACCTGAAGCTTCTCCAACATCTCCGGGCGACGAAACGCGAAAGTATCAAACCCCGCCCCGAGGATAACGTATTGCCGTACTCCCTGCCCGGCAGCCTGCTCAAGGCTGTCTTCCGTGTACTGTGCGCGGCTGAAGACCATGGATGGAGCCGCCAGGGCCCGCATCATCCGCGCTATGGCGGTCGCCTGGTCGGGGAACGAAGCGGCGCGTTCAGGGTCATATAGCTTTAGAGCCTCCGCCATATGGTATTCGATAATCGAGCGTGCTTCCTCCGGAACCAGATGATGGGCCAGAAAGTCATTGAAAATCCTGGGTGTATCATGCATTGCATGGTGGGCGCGATGGTAGGCCATTATCACTGCGGATCGGCTGAACTGTTTTTCTTCCATTTGATATCCTCCCGGAATTACTTTATCTCACGCTATTCGACCACTGCCAACGTATAGTGAGCATGCTCGCAAGCACCCTTCTTTCCTTATATTAGTTTCTCAAAATAGAGTATATTGACCAGGAGCTATTCGACCATCACCCAGGCAAAGTGCAGATGCTCGCATGCGTGATAACCGTCTTTCCGTTCCCGGAAGTAAAGTTCCTGGATGTCGGTCGGGCTCAAGTCCTCCTGGAGACGTAATCCCAAGCGGGCCAGGTCGGCGGCGAGGGATGACGGGTCAAAACCCGTTATCATCGGCTCACCCGCGTTCTGCCGCGCGTCCCTTATCGTAATCTTCACGCGTTCAGCCGCTTTTTCGGGAACAAACGCGTCTGTATCAAGGTAATCGAAAATGATTGCGCTGCCCGCGGGGACAATATTGGCGATATCATGCAGTGTGGTAAAAATAGCATCGCGGGTTAAGTAATAGGTGACACCCAGCCAGCTAAAGAAGCTAAGTGCCTGCGGGTTATACGATGAGCGTGTTAGTACCTCTGCCAGGCTCTCCTGCTCAAAATCCACGGGCACAAAGTGAAGCTGTGCCGGCAGTTTCCAGCCAGCATCAGCGATGCGTTGGCGTTTAAAGGCCTGCGTGACGGGATGGTCGACCTCGAACACCTGAAGCTTCTCCAACATCTCCGGTCGGCGAAACGCAAAGGTATCAAAACCCGCCCCAAGGATCACGTACTGCCGCACTCCCTGCCCAACAGCCTTGTCGAGAATTTCTTCCGAGTACCGCGAACGGCTAAGGGTCATGGATGGGCCTGGTGTTATGGTTTGCATATGCCGCGCTATCGCAGCCGCCCGGTCAGGGAGCGACACGGCGCTGAGAATTTGCGACCAGGCGTTTTCAAAGAATAAGCGTTCATCCTCCGTAAACAAATGACAGGCCAGAGAGTCGTCAAATATCTTGGGGTTATCGTGCATGGCATGGTACGCGCGATAGTAAGCCATTAACGTTGCAGTGAAGCTGGCTCTCTTCTCATCCATATTAGGCACCTCTTCTTTTCTTTTATTTGTTTGATTAACTAGTATATAGGCTAATAGCTATTCGACCACGGCCCTGGCAAAGTGCAAATGCTCGCATGCGTGATAGCCGTCCGTGCGCCCCTTGAAATAGCGTTCTTCGATTTCGGTCGGGCTTAAATTCTCTTGGAGATAAAAGCCCAGACCCGCCAAGTCGGCAGCGATGGTTGGCGGTTAAAAACCCGTTATCATCGGCTCACCCGCTATCTGCCGCGCGTCCCTTATCATTATTTTCACGCGTTTAGCCGCTTTTTCGGGAACAAACGCGTCGTTATCCAGGTAATCGAAGATAACCGTGCTTCCAGATGGAGTAATTTCGGCGATAGAACGCAGCGTGGCGAATACAGCTTCGCTAGTCAAGTAATAGGTGACACCCAGCCAGCTAAAGTAGCTTGGAACTGATCGTAACATATCGTTTTAAACCTGCCGGCAAAGGTGTCTGCCTGGTAGTCCCAGATGCGAAGGTCGGTGAAGCCGCCGTGAAGTAAAACCAGTGGCTCCCCTTCTCCTTTTATGGAATAAAATAAACTGGTGTCATTTACCTGGAGATAATTCTTAATATCCAAATTTCCTTTACTCCGTACTTAACCAACTGAAAACCTGCCCTAAAAAATTCACACCTGTCTATCCAGTCGAAAAAACAACGACCACCCCGACTTGGGCGGCCGTCTCTAAAATACTATCTAAAGAATATTTCAATTAATTTGGCATATTACTCTTTTGGAATAAACCCGGCGGTAAAACATTTTATGCTTTTCGTAAAATATCATGGTGTCCGATAGCGTGAAGTATTAGCGTGTCACTGTTTTGCTCAAAAATAATCCTAATATCTTTGTTAACATAAGCCTCCCAAAACCCTGTGCCTTTGATCCGGTGAATCTTTAGTGAATTATGTTTTGGATTGACAGCAATAAAACTTAGGGCTTTCCTGGCCTGTTTTCGTTCGGCGGGTGATAATTTCCGATAATCATTATTAAAAGGGTCAGTTAGAATTATCGCCGGCATTGTTTTCTTCCCCAAGAAACTCTAATAATTCGTCGGCATTGGAAAATGTTTTATATTGGCCTTCTTTTAAGGCGTCAGCGCTTTGCTTCATTTTTTCCTGCCAAACCTCAGACCAAAAATACTCCTGGCTTTTATCGTGCCATGCAACAGGTTTGATGAAAATTCCCCCATCCCGTTCCTCCAAGGCGATATAATCTCCTTCCCGTATATTCAGTTTTTTAGCAATCTGAGACAGACTGATAAGCATACGTTTTTGTACCTGCTGAATAATCTCCGGCATCTATGTCGCTCCCTTAACTGATAAGCTGTAATTACAGTTTATCTGCATTTTAAGATGTTGTCAATGATACCACCTGTTAAATCCACCGGAACGAAGTGTAATTGCGCCGCCTGCTCCCAGCTCACATCAGCGAGGCGTTGATGTTTTATGTTTTGCGTGGCGGGATGGTCGACCTCAAATACCCGGAGCTTCTCCAACATCTCCGGGCGGCGAAACGCGAAAGTATCCATCCCCGCCCCGAGGATCACGTACTGCCGCACGCCCAGCCCGACAGCTTTTTCAAGACTGTCTTCCGAGTACCTTGAACGGGCAAGAATGAGAGATGGCGCCGCCAATGCCTCCCGCATCATCCACTTTATGGCTGTCGCCTGGTCAGGGCAAGACGCGGCGCGTGCGGAGTCGAATAACTTGAGGCTTTCCGCTATCTGATATTCGATGCTTGCCCGCTCCTCCTCCGTTACCAAACGATGGGCCAGAAAGTCATCAAATATTTTTGGAGTTTCATGCATAACATGGTACGCACGATAGTAAGCCATTAACGTCCTTAATCCTGGTTGGACCCGGTCTGAACGGGTGCCCCTATCCACCTGATCTTATGCGGGCAGCGCCCGGCCGATACCGGAGCCGCCGCCGGTTACAATAGCCACCTTGTTTTTAAAAAGGCTCATACCATCTACCCCACCCAATTAAAATTTTACCTCACAAAATCATAACGGCCACCCCGACTTGGGCGGCCGTCACATACTAATTCATTAATATTCAGGTTGTTTCGGTCTAAAATACTTTTTGTATTATAATTACCGCTAACTACCTATCGGCAGGTAGTTTAAATTTACCATCATTTTCTATGAAAGTCAAAGGCGGACGTGCCGGTTGTTGCATATTAAAAAGAACAAACTTAGTTGTTCATTAACGCAAACTTAGCCGGTCAATTACCAGCCTGTAAAATTCCCGCCATTCGCCGGACAGGTGGCTAAAATCCCGCTGTTCGGGTTGGGTGGCTTCTCCAGGGGTGTTTTCCGACGCGGTGCTGATGGGTTCCTCAACCCGGCGCTTTTTCTTTTTTTTATCTCTTTTTTTTCGTCCCATTTCAGGCCTCCTTACGAATGACACCTGCCTTTGATTATAGACCAACCCATTCCTTGCGGAGGGCGAAAAGCTCCCGCAGCTCAGTAGTGGATATCTCCGTAATCCAGGCTTCACTGCCGCCTACAATTTGCTCGCTCAAGCCTGACTTGCGCTCCAGTACTTCGTCGATACGTTCCTCCATCGTGCCCAGGCTGATGAACTTGTGGACCATAACATGACGGGTCTGCCCGATCCGGTGGGAGCGGTCGGTGGCCTGATTCTCAACAGCCGGGTTCCACCAGCGGTCGTAATGAAAGACATGGTTAGCGGCGGTAAGGTTCAGCCCCAGGCCGCCGGCTTTTAGGGAAAGGATGAAGATATTACAATTATCCACGGCATTCAGATCCTGAAACCGGTCAATCATCTCATCCCGGACCTTCTTTGGAGTGCCGCCGTGCAAAAAATAACACTGCTCTCCCAGTTCCCTCATCAACACCTCCTGAAGCAGCTTGCCCATCCTGATAAACTGCGTGAAAATCAGGCAGCTGTCCCCTTGCTGACGCAGTTCGGCTATCATCTCTAAAAGGCGCTCGATTTTTTTGGAACGCCCGCTGATGTTATCGGGCCGGTCGTCTTTCAGCAAAAGCGCCGGGTGGCCGCAGACCTGTTTCAGTCTGCTCAAGGTTGACAGGATCAGCCCGCGGCGGGCCATGCCATCTGAGTTTTCCAGCTTTTCAAACAGGTCGTGCAACACGCCTTCATAGAGGGACGCCTGTTCTACTGTCAGGGGGACGTATTCTTTCTGTTCCTGCTTTTCCGGCAGGTCCAGCTCGATGGCCGGGTCGCTTTTAACCCGCCTGAGGAGAAAAGGCCGGATTAGCTTTTGCACCCGCCCGATATCTTCCGCATCTCCCTTTTTCTCAATCACATTGACGAATTTGCGGCTAAATTCCCCGCTACTCCCGAGATAGCCGGGGTTGATAAAATCAAAAAGCGACCATAACTCGGTGAGGCGGTTTTCCATGGGGGTTCCCGTCATGGCGACTCGGTGGCCGCTTTTAAACCTCCGTACCGCAGCAGCCTGTTTAGTGTAAGCGTTCTTGATATTCTGGGCTTCGTCCAGGCAGAGGCAGTCCCATTCCACCATGGATAATTCTTCTTCGTCTATGTGGGCCAGGTTGTATGATGTAATCACCAGGTCAATTCCCTCGATGGACGGGATAAAATCAGAGCCTTTCGCCCGCTGCGGGCCGTAGTGAAGCCGCACCTTAAGATCGGGGGCAAAACGGGCCAGTTCCTTTTGCCAGTTGCCCAGTACTGACGTCGGACAAATCAGAAGCGATGGAATAGCTGGATTTTCGCTTTCTTTGATTTTTAAAAGGTAGGCGATCCACTGTATCGTTTTCCCGAGGCCCATGTCGTCAGCCAGGCAGCCGCCCAGGCCGAAACGGCGCAAGAACAACAGCCAGGAGGTCCCCGCCTGCTGGTATTTTCTCAGCGTGCCCTGGAATGAAGCCGCGGTTTCAAGGAGGGGAATCCGGGAAAGGTTGTGCAGCTGTTCTAGCATCTTTGCCAGCTGTCCGCCAAGTTCCACCTCTATCTGCAGCGCTTCTGCCGCGCCTGCTTCCTGTTTGGCTGAAAGTGAGACATCCGGGGTAAGAAGGCTCAAATGCAGGATTTCCCCCAGTGAAACACCGTCTTTTTTCCGGATGAATTGCTGGGCTTTTTTTAAAAAAGCCGGGTCGAGTTGAATCCATTTGCCCCGGACCCGGATTAGGCGCCGTTTTTTTTCAACAACCTGCCTGAACTCTTCTTCCGACAGTTCCAGGCCGCCAACAGCCAGGTTCCAGTCAAACTGAATGATCTGGCTGAGTCCCAGCCTGCTCTCCTTCCAGGAGCCGACAGAGGAGCGGGTCCTGATTTTAAGCGCCGGCACGAGCATTTTTATTTCTTCCCACCACCTGGGCAGAAAAACGGTATGTCCGGCCTGCGCCAGCTGGATGGCGCCGGTATTGAGAAAATCCCAGGCCTCTTCCTCATTGAGTTCCCGGCGCAGACCGGCCATGCCCTCCGGCCGTTCCCCTTTGGTGTCTTCCAGCCACGGCAGGACACTTGTCCATCTTTTTATCTCACGTTCGATCCGGCCACCGTAATGCCGCCATTCCGGCGGCGTTTCATCTGACCAGCCCGGTTCTCCGGAATCCCAGGCAGCCACGATATTATGGTCCTGCTTGTCCTGTAAAATAATATTGAGACGCCAGAAAGGGCTGTTTCCTTCTGGTTCCGCCAGTTCCAGGCAGATCGTGAATGGTGTAAGGTCCTGCTTCCAGCCGGTGTCTTCCAGCCAGGTTTCTTCATCGCAGGTAAAGGGCTGGAGACTGCCCCTGCCGGGAGCGAGCACAGGATGGGCCAACAGGATTTTCTCCCAAGCCTGGCCGATTTCCGGGTGTTGTTCAATCAGTTCATCGATAATCAGACTGGCCCATTCACAAATAAAGGGCACTTTAGCCTGTATATCGTTGCAATCCGGGTTGCTGTCCCACTCTACAAGCCACCCTCTCCGGCCTTCCCGCCACTTGTGAAAATCCGGTTTCCAGAACCCGCCGGCCAGGGCCGTCTTGAGATATGGGGCTGTTTCCATTAGCGTTGTGATCTCGTTGCTCCACCGCCAGTCCGTCTCCCCGGACCAGGTCCGCGTGGTTAAGAAGTCCAGGGAAGTCAGGGGTGAAAGAAAAATTACCTGCCGCCCTTGGTGGCTGCCGGTGTCGATGAATGTCCCATAATAAGAAGGCTTGTGCCTGGCAAAAAGCAGGTACTTCAAATCGCCGCTGTTGGTTCCCCTGCCGTCGCCCCGGAGTACGAAGCCTTGGCCGGAAACCCATTCCAAAAAAACGTTGATGCTGCCATCCGCCATTATGAAATCAGCTTTCCTTTCCGTAGTTCTTCCTGAAACGCCCTCATGCGCGGATAGCGCGAAGCCAGGCGGGAAATAAACGCATTCCATTCCTTCCCCATCTTTTGTCTGTTGTAGAGAGAGCGCAGTTTTTTCAGCAGCCTTACTGCTTCACTATAAGATTTCCGGTTTTTCTCCTCAATAAGCCTCGCCGCCCACTGATGGTATAGCGGCATGAGGACTGCCGGATCGCGTGACTCTAGATGCCGCAAAGCGCCTTTGTCGACGTTCCGCCAATCGTAAGTCCAGTAGCTTATATGCAGCTCAACCCATTCCCTGAACAGGCCTGCCGTCATCAGGTAATCGGCATAGGAATCGAAGCTGCGGGGAAGCCAGGACTTGACGAGCTTGATGAACTCCTCACTCGCCTGGCTGTTTTTAGCCGCCAGAATACAGTAATCGCAAACACCTTCTAGAAAAACAGGACCTGCCGCTTTTATCTCGTCATCCAGCCAGTGGAGCCAGACCAGGAGGTCCCCCCATTCTTTTCCCCCGGCAAGGTTCTGCAGGTAAAAGAACATATCTTCAATATTTTTTTTCTTTATTTTTTGCAGAATGGCCAGGGCATCGTCGTTCCTTTGTAGCAACATTTTTAGGCCGGCCAGCCCCAGAGCCGCAAAATAATACCCCTGCCGGCTTTTCTTAAGCTTTTTCATTATTTCTTCCAGGCAAGACGTCTCACTTTCCACCCCCTGGCTGTCCAAAAGGGTGGCACACATCAGGCGGTATATATTAATCCAGTCAAACATCTGCTTTTTCTCCCGCAGGAGGTTTTCGCGGACCAACTCTACAGCTTTCCGAAAAAATGGCCGGCATTTCTCCCGCCGTTTGACAGACATTACTGAATCCAGGGTCTCCATAAAGTTATCTTCAATATTTTCAATTTGATAAATGCATAGATATGATAAATCCACATCTCCTACACTCTTTTCCAATCTGGCCATAAAAAAGAGGATGCTGTGTAAAAGGTATAGTTTTCTGTTGAAAGAAGACCAGTTGTCACTGTGGGCGAACACATTGCCGATAAAGTCATTAAATTGCAAGGTTGAGTAGCTCAACTCGTCTAATTGATAGTTCGTATATCGCAGGCTATGTTTTGTGGTCTCTTGCAGTTGGACGTATTCACGCTCAAAATACTCGTGCCAGCATTCAACCGGCCCTCCTTCTGTGACCGGAATATCCAAAACCTGATTCTTTATCTGGGGAGGGGGATTTTCTTTGGATCTTTTTTTACCCGGGGCCAAATTCTTATTAGCCAGGCTCCCGTTTGACAGCTTCCATGGTTCATAGTAATGAAGAAAAACCGCAGCTATATGTTCGCAAAAATGTTTTTTCACACAAGCGCAGGTGCTTTTGGAAAAGTCATCAATGTGGAGGATAACGGTATTTTTTTTACCGTCATCAACAACGGAGTAAATCCTTGGCCCGAATAACTTGGTCCATTCAACCCGGCCACAATAGTAATGGTTTTTTCCTAATTCATACAATTCAGGGTCCATGGACCGGGCTACCTCAGCAGCCATATCGATCATATTTTCGTCAGAAATGTATTCCTTAAACATAATTCGGACACCCTCAACCTTTATATGAACCCATCGATTACTTAAAAATATTCTACAATATTAATACATGACAAAACAAGGGGGAGACAAGGGGACGGTCCTTTTGTCTCAGAGACAAGGGGAGACAAGGGGACAGTCCTTTTGTCTCACAAGGGGAAAACCGGGGTAATTTATAGTTTTACAAGGATAAATAAGGTAGCAGATTCTTTTACATAATGTTCTTTTTGTTTCATTATTGTTATAATGTGGTATAATCGATGAAAGTTTTTATGGGTGATGATAATGGTAAGATATGCGCGCGAAAGAAGCGAAAGTGGAATTTACCATGTCGTGATGAGGGGAATCAATCAACAGGATATTTTTTGCGATGGGGAAGACTACCAACAGTTTTTAGCAACCATTAAGCGAGTAAAAGCTGACAGGTTTGAATTATATGGTTATTGCCTGATGAGTAATCATATACACCTGCTCATTCATGAGAAAAGTGAAGAAATACATCAGGTTATGAAACGTGTCGGCACCAGTTATGCCTTGTGTTATAACCAGAAATATTTTAGGACCGGCCACTTGTTCCAGGGACGATACAAAAGTGAATGCGTAGAAAATGAAAAATATCTGTTGACCGTTATCAGATATATACACAATAATCCTGTAAAAGCAAGGGTAGCAAACAAACCTGAAGACTATCGCTGGAGCAGCATCCATGCGTATTATGGGGAGAATGAATATTTAAACGGCCTTACCAATGCAGGCTACATATTGGGCATCTTCTCTGAGGTACGAACTGAAGCCATCCGAAGGTTCCAAGAGTATATGGGAAAGGAAGCGAATGATACCTGCCTTGACGATGAAAGAAAGCTCAGGAAGACTGATGAAGAGATGCGAACGGAGATCGAAGCAAATATGAACGGCATGCCGGTGACAGCACTGCAAAATATGGAAAGGCCAGGGCGAAATGAAATATTGAGGCGGATAAAAGCCATTGAAGGAGCAACTATACGGCAGATTGCCCGTGTAACTGGACTAAATTATAATATTATCTTCAGAGCATAAATCGTGAGACAAAAGGAACGTCCCCTTGTCTCGTGAGACAAAAGGAACGTCCCCTTGTCTCACCCTTGTCTCATTGGGAGGTGATGGGTAGTGCGGAGAATAATATTTTATGGGGTATTGGTAATTGTCGTATTTGGGTTGGCAGTCTTTTACGTCGTGGAAAAGAATAAACAGACCGCTCAGATGCCAGGCCCCAGGGCTGTGGAAACATCTATGATCCAGCCCCGAACTACGGACCCGGGCAGCGGGCTGGCGGGCGTCGTCTTACCAGCGCGGCAGGCCAGGCTGGGATTCCAGGTGGGTGGCCGGATCCAGGGGCCTCTCCTGGATGAAGGGACTGAGGTGGATGAAGGGACAACCCTGGCCACCCTTGACCCCGCTGATTACCAGGCCCAGGCCGACGCAGCCGCTGCCGGCGCACAGGCCGCCCGGGCGGGTATCGACCAGGCGGCGGCGCTGCTGGATCAGGCTGACGCGGCCTACCAGAAGGCCCGGCTGGATTACGAACGGGCCGAGAGCCTTTACGGGGCAAACGCGATTTCCCGGGCCCAGTTCGATGACGCCTGTACCCAGCTGTCGCTGGCTGCGGCCAGGTATCGCCAGGCCCAGTCGTCGTATTTTAATGGCCAGGGCGCCAGCGTGGCCGACTACCAGCGGGCCGTGGCCCAGGCCGGCCTATCCATGCTTCAGCTCAGCCATACCGCTTTAAAAGCCCCCTTTAAAGGCACCATACTCAAAAAATACGGGGAAAGCGGGGAAATGGCCAGCCCTGGCGCCCCAGTCTACGTTATCGGCAACCTGGATCAGGTCAAGGTAGAGGTTACGCTTGCGGCGGCGGCGCTAAAGGAATGGCGGGTGGGTGACCCCGTGGACGTGACCAGCAACGACCTGCCCGGACAAAGCTGGACGGGTGAAGTCAACCAGATCAATCCTGCGGTTGACACCCAGACCGGCTCCTTTTTGATGGAAATAAAATTGGACAACCCGGGTCATGTCTTAAAGCCGGGTATGGTGGCCCGCGTGGTTAGCCGGCGCCAGACAGAGGCAACGCTCTGGATCCCTGTAGGAGCGCTGGTCAAGCGGGGTTCGTCAGTGACAGTTTTTGTTGTCCGGGATGATCGAAGCTATGCCAGAGACATTAAAACCGGCGCTATCAACGGCAATTTGATCGAGGTTGTAGAAGGGCTAACCCCAGGCGAGGAACTGGTCGTCCGGGGCGCTCTGTACCTGCACGACGGCGACCCGGTGCTCAGACAAAACTCCTGAGCCCCGGACATCCACGCTGCCAACCCCATCGCCGGTGGAGCTTTGAACTTTACGACGCGGGTTCGATTATCAATAAAACAAGGCCGGTAACACCTGGCTTGATTAGAACCTTGTAATAGCTGTGTAATTAATTCGCGCCTACAATTCTGCAGGCATTTCTGTCAACAAGGTTGTTTTCGTTAATTGACTAACCCGGGGGGCGTGCCGATGCTGCGCGGGATACTCGAATACAAGAAAATTATCCTGGTCTTATTTGCCGCAATGTCCCTGTGGGGGCTGATGAACTTTTACACCATCCCCCGGCAGCAGGATCCCGACATCACCCTGCACGTCGCCAGGGTGGTAACGACTTACCCCGGCGCCAACCCCGAAAAAGTCGAAAAACTGGTTACCAAACCCCTGGAAGAGGGCTTTGAAACAATCAGAGGCGTCAAAAAAATCTCTTCCTCCTCTTCCGAAAGCCTCTCTGTAATATTTATCGAGGTCTATCCCGGCACGGACACCAAAAAAGCCTGGGACGACATCCGCTATAAAATGGAAGAGGTCCGCCAGGATTTGCCCGCCGAAGCCCTGGAGCCAAAGCTTGCAACCGAACTAATCCGCACCTGTATGATGGTCCTGCACCTGGAGGCGCCGGGACTGGACTACCTGGAACTGGAGGCTGTCAGCCGCAAAATCAAGGATGAGCTGAAAGGGCTGCCTGGTGTAGCGGAGATCCAGCGTGAAGGATTACCCGACCGGGAGATCCAGATCGTCCTGGACATGGACCGGATGGCCCGCTACAACCTCACCTGGCGCCAGGTCGCGGACGCGGTTAAAGCCCGCAACGTCATGATCCCGGGCGGCAAACTGATAGACCAGCCTTACGGCATAGCTATCCAGACCACTGGCGAATACCTCGACCTGGAGGTTATCGGCGGAACGATTTTAAAAGTCAGCACGGAGGGGAATCCCGTTTACCTGCGTGATATAGCCACAGTAAGTCTTACCACGGCGGCTCCCTCCGTCCTGGTCCGCTCCAACGGGACACCTGCCGTTTCTCTGGTGCTCTATCCAAAAGAAAATATTGACAGGGTTAAGGTTGTTTCCGGCATCCAGACCTATATCGAACAAAACCTTGGGCAGTCTCTTCCAGCTGGAGTCACGCCCAATATTGTCTTTAACCAGGCCGTCAGCACCAGTGAGCAGTTTAACCACCTTTACAAAGAGCTCTTTATCGGCATGAGTATCGTCTTTCTGGTATGCCTGCTCGCCCTGCCTCCCTTTGGGGCCATGCTGGTGGCCGTGGCCATACCGCTCTCCGTGCTGCTCGGCATGGGTCCCCTGGGAATGATGGGCCTCAAACTGCACCAGATTTCTGTTGCCGCCCTGGTAATAGTGCTCGGTATCCTGGTGGATGATTCTATCGTTACCAACGACAATATCCAGCGCCACCTGGAGCTGGGCGCCGGACCGCTTGAGTCAGCCACTCGCGGCATCCGGGAGGTGGCCTACTCGATTACTAACGCCACTGTGGCTACCATAGCCGCCTTCGCCCCGCTTTTCCTGCTTGAGGGGGACATCGGCCAATTTATTTTTTCCCTTCCGCAGGTCGTTACCGTTACGTTGCTGGCTTCCCTGGTGGTTTCACTCTTTCTTACGCCAATCGTCAGGTTTCAACTGGCTTCCCGCCCGTCCCACCAGGCGCATGGCGCACTAGCGTCCTTTTTCCAGAGGGACGGCGGGCTGGCGGAGGGCGCCTACCGGCGCCTGCTGGCCTTTTACCGGAAAACCATAGCCCAGGCGCTCGACCGTCCCCAGCGGACCATTGCCATGGCCACCATCTTCATGGTGGTCTGCCTGGCTCTTGTGCCCTTTATCGGCAAGACCTTTTTTCCTTCCGCCGACCGCAGTGAATTTTTGGTCGACATCTCCACCCCTGCCACATCAACCCTGGAGGAAACACTAGGGCAAGTTATGAGAGTGGAGGCAATCCTGGCCGAACAGCCTGAAATAGAAGTTATAGCCAGCTACGTGGGGAAATTATTTCCTCAGTTTTATTATAATGAAACTAGATATGTCAGTGGGGATAACAAAGCGGGTATTTACATAAATACTCGGAAAGGCTGGGGCATAAGGAAACCTGAAACGCTGGTTAACATCCTGCGCGAACGACTCAGGAAAGAAATCCCCGGCGCCAACATCCTGGTTCGCACACTGGAACAGGGAGTACCCGTGGGCGCGCCGGTGGCCATCCGGATCAAGGGTGAAAACCTGGATACCTTGCGGGCCATTGCCGCTGATGTCAGCGCCAGGCTGCGGGACGTGCCCGGCGCCATCAATGTGGATGACACCCTGGGCCCGGACATTTACCAGTACAAGGTCATGGTTGACGAAGAGCGGGCCAACCGCCTCGGTGTAACAAACCTGTCCATAGCCTCAACCGTGCGTTTAATGACTGACGGCATGGCTGTCTCCACCTACCAGCTACCGGATGAGCAGATCAAAGTGGTGCTCAAGGCCGCAAAAAGCCAATCGGCGCCGCTGGAGCAGTTAAAGAACCTGCCCGTCCCCTCCAGTGTCAACGGGGCCGGCATACCGCTCAGCCAACTGGCCGAGGTAGTCCCGGACTGGGCGGTAAGCCAGATTAATCGCGACCAGCTGGCGCGGACAGTCACTGTATCGAGCTACACACAGGGCCGCCTCCCTTCCGAGGTATTGAAGGACCTGCACAACAGCCTGCAGTCCTACCAGCTGCCGCAAGGCTATAAAATTGAGTACGGCGGCGAACAGGAGGAGGGTGACAAGTCTTTCGCCGACCTGGCCCGCCTGTCTTTGATGATGATGGTCGTGATATACTTGCTGCTGGCCACACAGTTCAATTCCCTGCTCAAGCCGCTGATTATTATGGTCACAGTTTTTCTCGGCATATGCGGGGCGCTGATCGGCCTGTTTGTTACTCGTAATCCGATTGGCTTTATGGCCTCGCTGGGTGTTTTCAGCCTGGCGGGGGTAGTCGTGCGTAACGGTATTGTCCTGGTTGAATTTATTGAACTGGCCGTCAAAGAAGGCAAGCCGCTGCGGGAAGCGCTGGCCCAGGCCGGCCAGGCGCGCCTGCGCCCAATCCTGCTGACCATGCTGTCCGCCGTAGGCGGCCTTTCCCCGATGGCTCTGGCCGGCGGCTCGCTGTGGCAGCCGATGGCTATCGCCATTATTTCGGGGCTAATTGTCTCTACTGCCCTCACCCTCTATGTGATCCCGACCCTCTACCTGCTGCTGGACAATTTCCAGATACGGCGACTGGCTGGGCGTAAACGGGCCTGATGGTGTCAAAGATGTTTTTTTCACCACCCTGGACACCGCAGGAAAGCCGGGAGAAACATGGGGCAATATGGAATCGAATAGCGCGAAGCAAGGGGCCGTCACCTACCTCTCAGCGCTTATGTGCTGGAAACAGGGGAAATAGCGCTTTCCGGCCCGGCTGCGGAAATGGTCAATAACGCTGCAGTCAGGAAGGCCTATTTAGGCGAGTAAGGAGACTGAGCGGACTTTCCCCTGGTCAAACAAACGTCCACCCGGACAAACTACAATGGTTTTCTGCCTTTCACTATCGCTACTACGCCGCCGCACAGGTTTAGGAAACGGGTTTCAGTCAATCCCGCCCGGGCAAATAAATCCGCCAGCTCTTGCTGGCGCATAAACCCCCTGGAAGAACTGTAAAAATATTTATAGGCCTTTTTATTGCCTGCCAGCAAGTTTCCCACAGCAGGAATTACCCTGTCGAAACACAGCCAGTAAAACTCCCTGAAAACAGGCGCTGTTGGCTGGGCCATATCAAGGGATATTACCATCCCGCCAGGTTTTACTACACGCGCCATTTCCTGCACAGCTTTAAAAACATCAGGAACATTGCGCAATCCCCACCCCACGGTGGCGCAGTCAAACACATCGTTTTCAAACGGCAGGTCCATGGCGTCACCCTGAATAAACCGGATGTTATCCTTTAACGAAAAATCCCTTGTGTTTTGCCGGGCGATTCCGATCATGTTTTCTGAAAAATCCAGCCCGGTTATTATCCCCGCCGGGCCTGCCGCCCGGGCCTGCTCAATAGTCAACATCCCGGTGCCGCAGCAGACATCAAGGCCCGTGCCGCCTTCTTTCAGCTCAGAGAGTTTTACCGCCAACCTGCGCCAGGATTTGTCCAAACCAAAGGTCATCAGTGTGTTGATCAAATCGTAGCTCTTTGCTATGGAATTAAACGTTTCCCGCACGTACTTCGATTTACCCTCACTACCCGGTAAATTAGACAAACAACTATCCCCCAGTTAACATATTTTAACTCAACAATAGTCTGTCATTATCCGTTCATCCTGTCGTCATCACCTGCGGCCCGCGAATGATTCGTCATTACCTTTGAATTGCTCCCTGTTTCAGGCAACTTCCCTAAGGCAAGCAAAAGGGGGCAACCGGTCAGGTCAGCCAGATGCCCCCAATAAGTACCATATTTATATCATTATATGGGGAATCCCGGGTGGACATTGTCAAAACAATCCCTGTATCTCAACCCTTCGGTGATCAAAGTTTTATATGGTGAGTTATTATCTGCCAGGCATATCCTGGCTCCACCCGGAGCAATAACAACTCCATCCTTAAAAACGTAGACTTTAACCCCATCAACTATAATTTCTTCATAATTCCCGGGCGTGGGGGGTTTATATTCAAACACAAGCGGCTCGTTACTATAGCCGCAGCAACTGGCCATAGATACCGATTCCACAGTAATGGCATCATTCTTACTTAAAATATAGTCCCTGGCTTCTTTGGAAATCTCTAATTTGATCATTTTTTTGCCCCCTTGAAATTATGTATGAGCTATTTCCATATATTATAGTTAGATATCGAACCATTGTCAAGCCCTTTTTATGGAAGGCCAAGTACATACAATACCTTATTACAAGGCAGGATTCATTTTTTTATCTATGTTTGCCATGACCTTACTCAATATTTCCTCGAAAATTTCTATTTCCCTGCCCGTCAAGTCACCATAGAGCAACGCATCAAGCTTTTTTGAAATATCATCAAAACCTGGTTTCAGTGCAATTCCTTTATCGGTCAATTTTATGTAGGTTACCCTGCTGTCTGTGCTGCTTTTTTCCTTTTCCACAAAGCCATACTCAATAAGTTTCTCTACTAATACAGTAACTGTTGATTTTGTCCTGTAGATACGGGTTGCCAACTCTTTCATAGTGCATTCCCCTCCCCGAAAAAGAACCATTAGAATATCCCCATGGGAAGGAACAATCCCTTTAATTCCATAATTTGCGAGTTCATCGACAATAAATCTATTTGCTTTTTCTCTTATTCTGCTAATTAGAGCCAGCGCATTTCCATTTTTCATACCTATATTATAGTTAGACATCGAACCATCGTCAATAAATTTTACAACCGTAGTAAAAAACAAATTAAAGGAAAATACTAATAATATATTAATAGGATATGACTATCAATCCAATCGTTTAATTATATTTTACAATAAACACCGGCGAATGCTAAGATTAAGTAAAAAGGAAGTGAAGCCATACAAGTAATTGTAGGGACGTGTCTTGGTGTTTAATTACAGTAAATAGCACTCAGGCACCGTTATGTCATTTAAGTAAAAAATTAAATTTGGAGGTTGAGATTTCAAAATGGCAATTGATGCGAAGTCATATAAAAGGGGCGTTTATGATTCATTGTATGAACCGGGCAAAGATTATGATGGGGCGTTTTTACCATTCGATCTGCCCCATAATGACCTTGCGGTAAACTCATACAAAAGTGGGCGCAAAGAAGGAGACGAATTGAAAAAGGATATTGCGGCCAGAGGCCTTGGCCAGGGAACCAGAAGAGGCATTGCAGATTCAGTAATAGATCCGGACAACAGGGATTACAATGGTAAATACAAGCCATTCGATCTGCCCGGTAGCGATAAAAAGGAATACAAAAACGCTCGTTTAGAAGGAGATAAGCTGCGGAAAGATATTGAGGGCAGAACGGACTATTAGAAAGTTATGGGATAGCCCCTCATCCTGGTAAGACACTAAAGTATATTTTTGAGGGTCGGGAGAAAAAGTTTGCTAAGAGGGTGTTCCCTTAACAAAATATTTGACAATAGTATGGCAGAATTACCTGGAAACGTCCCTAATGCAAAAATCTGAGGACATAGCCGTGCCGGGAAGAAAATTGGCGCCCCTAATGGGGCCCTACCTGGGATAGGGGGGTATCTTTTAGATAACCCTCTTTTTCTTTTTGGAAATGACGGCAATAATTTCAATTCCCTTATTTTAAAACATTAGTTTTAGGGGGAAAGACAAATTTTATGGCGAATAAAGAAAGGGCTTGCGAACAACATTGCATAATTGGAGATGTATATGCAAAAGCAGGAAATGAGACAGGGAATAAATGATTCAATACCAATAATTTTAGGGTATTTACCTTTGGGATTTGCCTTCGGAGTGCTGGCAAATGAGGCAGGCATGTCCATCATTCAGGCTACAATGATGTCGGCCCTGTGTTTTACAGGAGCGGGACAATATATCGCTCTTGGTATTATGCAGGCGGGCGGCGCTGTGTTTACCATTATCCTGGCCAATGTTTTAGTGAATTTAAGATACTTATTATTTTCCACATCACTGGTGCCCTACTTCAAGGGGCAAGTGCCAACTGCTGCCGGCAGCCTTTTATCTTATGGATTAACAGATGAAACCTATGCGGTATCGATGAACCGCTATCAAAGTCATCCACCTACCGTCTCTTATATTGCCGGACTTTATCTAAGCTCACATACCGGCTGGATCACCAGCACGCTGCTGGGCGCTACACTGGGGGCCTATATCACTAATCCAGACCGCCTGGGCCTGAATTTTACTTTGCCTGCTATGTTTATTTGTTTATTGGTCTTCATGACGAGACGCAAATCGGACGTTTTTGTTGCCCTATCCTCAGCATTTCTGTGTTTGCTAATTGGTTATCTGGCGCCGTCTACTATGGGAAATTTGTTTAATATTATAATTGCCACAATTATTGCAGCCAGTTTGGGGATGTTAATTAATGAACAGCACTAGTATCTGGATTATGATCATCGGCGTTTCAATAGTATCCATCCTGCCGCGCATCCTGCCGGTAGCGCTGTTATCCCGCTATGAATTTCCGGCGCCGCTAAAAAAGTGGCTGTCCTTTGTCGCACCGGCTGTTTTAAGCAGTTTAACTGCCTTGAGTGTATTAGCGCCGGGCGGCAATATTGACATCAGCATTAATAACAGTTATATCTGGGCTTTCATACCCACCCTGCTGATCTCCGTTAAGACGAGAAGCCTTTTCTATGGTTTGTTAGCAGGCATAATAACCATGGCCGTTTTGTATAATTTTATTTTTTAAGCAAAAAAAAATCCCTCGACATGGACATTGCTTAATTGCAGCCAGGCATCCTGAAGCATATTACCTGTTTATTAAGCGGGGGTGTTCATATCAAAGGGTAGAGAGGTAGAGTGCATTTAAAGTCTAAACTATATAAATTAAATTTTTTCTTAACATCTTATATCACAAATGCTTGTCGCATTGGTTTTAAAAAGTAATCCTTGACATGGATAGCTTTCATTTGCCGGGTAGTGGCATATTTTTTAACAGGAGTGTTTTATCCATGTCAAAGGATCTGGAGAGAGAGTACACGTAGTAGGGGGGTTTAATATTTTTAAAATCAAATTTTTAATTCAGCTTGTTCACAAAAATCTTTAAAATCCTTTGGGGTGTCAATATCAAAAATTACCGCTTCATCTGGAGCTTCAATATATTCTACCCTGTCAGCAAGCTTTTTCAGCACTTGCCGGGCGCCCTCATCGCCCCTCAGGTTTATCAGCTCTTCCTTTAAAGAGCTGCTGAATATTACGGGATGTCCGGGGATACTGTTATAGACCGGCCTCAAGGCCACGCAGTCCCTCTTTTGAAACTCACCTATGAGCATATTAATCAATGAAGCGGAAATCATCGGCTGGTCCACCATGAATACCATGAAAGCAGATGCGCATTCGCTAATCGACTTTACTCCCAGAGCCAGTGATGTGCCCTGGCCGTCTTTATATCCCTGATTAAAAACTACGTTTACAGGCAAGTCGTTAATTGCGGCGCTCACTTTCTTTTGTTGATAGCCCGTCACAACCAGCAATTCATCAACATTTGACAGTAGTACGTTTTCTGTTACAATCCGTATCAACGTGCTGCTGCCCACTTTGAGCAGTTGCTTGGGCCTGCCCATTCTGGTAGACATACCTGCGGCCAGAATAATTGCTGAAATCATATTTTTACCAGACATATACTTACCTATTGTTAATAATTTGCCATGAAGGTGAATACAGCTTCCAGTACACCGCCGGCTACGGACAGCGCTCTGTCGGATATGATATCGCATTCAATATCCTTGCGCGGATCTATGTTTGCAATTCTTGTTCCTTTGGGCACATTGACGCCTTCCCTGACCATTCCCCTGACGATTCCTGTTATCCTGGAGCGCACCGGGGTATTTCCCACAGTAGCCACTATATCTCCCTTTTTTACCGCTTCCCCAATAGACCGGGCATTAATCACAACCCCTTCCACCGGGGCCTTGATCATCCTTTCCACAGTGCAGCCTTCAATATCTCCAGGGACACCGGTGTTGGGAATAGCGCCGCCCCTATAGATAACGCGTCCCAGGCGGCTCCCCCGGCAGGTTTCAATAACAGCGTGAACATCAACGCCTGCCTCAAAGCCCGGTCCCAGCCCGATCACCAGGGGGGCGTCCTCTATTGCCGTACCCAGGTTGCGCTTGGCCATCCTGGCGTCTACTACTATCTGCGGATAGAGCTCTTCCACAACTCTGGCTTCCGGGTCTATTACTACAGGGATGATCCCCTCATCAAACATTGCCAGGGCATTTTCCATTGAACCGGCCAGTCTGGCATTAATTCCTTCAACGGTTACTGTACCGTCCTGAACCGCCTCAGCAAAAGCTACTTTTCTTTTGACCACTAGCGGGCTTCCGGTTTCAGTCATAATTACATCCAGCCCGCATTTGTGAAGGCGGTAGGCCACTCCCGTAGCCAGCTCGTCAGCTCCTTTTATAACTGTGATCATTCCAAGTCGGCCCATTTTTTTCACCATCGCGGAGATATTTGTATAAATAACATTAACATCACTCTGTCATGCAGCCACTTATTTATACTTATCTTTTCAATTATGCAAATTTCTATGCATATTTCGTCTTAACCATAAGGCAATAACAGGTAATCTTAATTCTTCTTGTGTTTATCTTAACATTGGTAAATCTATAAAGTAAAATATGCTTTTGCGATAGGATTAATTACTACCGCTTATTAATTTGTCAATTAGTTTGGAAATCTGATAATGAAAGTTAATAACACACAATTTTATTTAAGGATAAATTGCCCCTCTATCCATATTACAATCCTAAGAATTCAACATAAATATTAAAGCAATATAAGTTAAGCTCTAAAGGAGACATCATAATTTTGTGAAAACCATTTCTAATCAAGATACATTTTTCCGCAGTCGTTCAATTATCTGAGGCATTAGCTCTAAAAATCTTTCCACATCCTCATCCGTGTTGCTTCTGCCCAGAGTCAGGCGCAGCGAACCGTAGGCAATTTGATGCGGGATACCCATGGCCAGCAGCACATGTGAGGCGCTCACGGTACCGGCCGTACAGGCAGATCCACTGGACGCGGCCACACCGTGCATATCAAGGTTCAAGAGCATGGCCCCGCCGTCGATAAACTCAAAGACAAAATTTGCGTTGTTGGGCAGGCGCGTAGTCGGGTGTCCGGCAAGTCTAACATCGCTAATATTTTCAGTAACCCCTTTTATCAGCTTATCCCGCAATATAGTTAAACGCGCATTTTCCTTCTCCATGTCACTTGCGGCAAGCTCTACCGCTTTTCCCATGGCTACTATACCCGGCACATTTTCAGTGCCCGGCCGGTGTTTACGCTCCTGCCCGCCGCCATAATTATAAGGACGCCAATTGACACCCTGTCTGATATAAAGAGCGCCAACCCCTTTCGGCGCGTAAATTTTATGGCCGGAGACAGTAAGGAGGTCTACTTTCAGATCGTTCACGTCAACCGGTATTTTACCCAGGCTCTGCACTGCGTCAGTATGAAAAAGAATATTTCTTTCTCTGGCGATACCGCCTATTTCAGAAATGGGCTGAATCGTCCCCACTTCATTGTTGGCATGCATTATAGTTATGAAAATAGTGTTATCTTTTATTGCCTTTGCTACCTCCTGCGGGCTGACCATACCATAGCCGTCTACAGGCAGGACAGTTACCTCGTAGCCTTCCTTTTCCAGTGATTTACAAGTGTCAAGCACCGCATGGTGTTCCACAGCGGAAGTAATAATATGATTGCCTTTTTTGCGGTTGGCATATACCGCTCCTTTGATAGCCAGATGATCAGCCTCTGTGCCGCCGCTGGTAAAAACCACTTCTTCATTTCTTGCCCCAATATTTTCCGCAACTTTCTCCCTGGCTTCTTCCATAGCCTTTTTTGCCTCCCGGCCAAAGGAGTGAAGGCTTGAAGGGTTGCCGAATTTGCCGGTAAGATAGCGCAGCATTTCTTCAGCAACATCCGGGTGGACAGGCGTTGTGGCGCTGTGATCAAAGTAAATTTTGCCCATCTTAAAACCTCCTAAATTTTCTGCGTAATTTTATCCCCAGCATCCGGCCGGATATATTGGGGATTATACTAGCATGCCCTTTTGAGAAAGTCAACGCCGTCTTAGATAAACCAAGACCACCCGCGCTTTAGCGGGTGGCTTTCCATAGCCTGTATATTCAATAATATCGGTACGAATACCGACAAACAGTCATTATTGAGATTTGGCGCCTTTAAAAGCTTCTGCAAACGTTGTAACCGGTTCAATGAACACTTCCAGTGTTCCCCCGCAGGACATACCCTCGGCTGCCGCCACATCCGCTGTCATTGATATCCTGTGTATGCGGGGCGTTTCTTCATCTATTACGCTTAGCGCCTGCACGCGCACCTCCGATTCGCCGCAACATCCGCCGCCAATTGTGCCTACAGTACGTCCGTCCCTGTATACAAGCATCCTTGCGCCTGCTTTGCGCGGAGTCGAACCCTTTGTCCGAAAAATAGTCGCCAGCGCAGCCGGGGTGTTGCCGGCAGCTGCCCTGATCGCTTCCTGCAGCGCATCTTTATCAGCAGCGACCGGAATTTCGCAATTGTTCACGTCTTCCTTATTTGTACAGCTTTCTTCCACTGACACTAACGGCGCCGCGCTGCCGCCGCGGCGTTCCTTGACCATTTCCGCGGCTATGCACACCGCGATCTCCGCTGGTGTCTGCGCGCCAAGGTCAAGACCTATGGGCATGTGCACCTGTTCAATCCTTTTCATCTCTATACCGTCTTCCAGCAGCTGCTCCCTGATTGCTTTTACTTTGCGCCTGCTGCCGATCATGCCCAAATAAGCTACAGGGTACCTAATCACCTTGCGCAGACAATCCATGTCGTTGACATGTCCTCTGGTTGCAATCACAACACTGCTGGCTGGCCCCAGTTTAAGGTAATTTTCTATTTCATCAAAACCGCAGCAGATACTTTTATAAATCCCCGCAAAGCGTTCAGGAGATGAAAAATCAGGCCGGTCATCGACAACTGTAACACGGTAGCCAAGCAGGCGCCCGATGTTCGCCAGCGGCTGGGCAATATGCCCGCCACCAAAAATAACAAGCTCCGGCGTCTCCAAGTAAGGGTCAATCATTACAGTCGCTTTTTGCTCCGGTACATCCGGGTTTACTAAATTGGCGACCACAAACATACCGCCGGTCTGGTTTTCCTGCACCAACCGTACCGCTTGCTCTTCCAACCAGGACAAACGCAAGCTCCCTTTTATTTCCGCGCTGTCGTCGGTCAACAGTATTTTTGCCCCCAGCAGTTTTTTATCCAAGTTTTCTTGTCCGATAATTGTTACGATAGTTTTTCCCTGTTGCATATTTATTTCCACATTCATTACCCCCCTCCTGGATAACGTCATACATATTCTTCTTTAATTTGTTCCCTTACCGAAAGTACAGTTAGGATACCTGCATTCCGGACAAGCCTTGCACAGTCCGCCGTTAGCCAGAGCAATAATATCCCTGCGGGTTACCTTTTCACCCGCCAGCAAGCGCGGTAACAAGAGGTCGACAATAGTTGTTTTGAAAAACATACCGCACGCCGGTACACCCATAATGGGAATATCCCCCAGGTAGGCCAGCATAAACATTGCGCCGGGCAATGCGGGTGCGCCGTATTTTTCCACCCTGGCCCCCGTAAGCTGGATGGCCTTGGGTGTAACATCATCCGGATCTACTGACATTCCGCCCGTGACAATTATTATGTCGGCGCCGTCTTCCGCCATTTTCTCGATCTTGCCGCCAATAATATTAACGTTGTCAGGCGCAAAATCCACTCTCATGACGCTTGAACCATATGCTTTTACTTTTTCCTTAATCACTGGTCCGAAACCGTCACGGATGCGCTTCTTGTATACTTCATTCCCTGTAATCACCACACCAATTTGGCAGCTCAGAAACGGCAGTACTTTTACCACCCAGCCCGCCTGCCGGCAGATGTTTTCCGCCGCCAGGACTGTTTGTTCAGGCACAACCAGAGGGATCACCTTGGTGCCGGCCAGCATGTCGCCTTTTTTTACGACCGTGTTGTTGGGCAGGGTAGACAGTATTACCTCCGGCAATTCGTTAATTTCCTCCAGGGCAGGTATATTCACTTTATGCAAACCATCATGTTGCGCAAATATATTTACACGGCTTTCTTTAGGTTCGCTCCAGGTCGTGCCTTCGCCAGAAACGGCCTTTCCCAATCTTATCCCGGCGGCATCCTCATGTATGTCAGTCTGATCCAGCTCTAATATATATATATTTTCTTTGCCCAGCTTCAAAAGCTCGGGGATATCTTCTAATTTAATAACATGTCCTTTTTTAAAAGACGCTCCCTTGGTCTCACCCTTAACAACCTTTGTAATATCGTGACTGAGTATTTTCCCAACCGCTTCTTCCACTCTGATTGTTTGTAGTTTCATAATTTATACCCCCTGGGGGAAATTTGCACATTTATCACACATAGAATAAAAACACAAGGTGGTTTCCAATAAATTGCCCGTAAATTACTCTGATGATTCAAGATCAAACCTATTGTGCTTTTGATTTTCTAAAACCGCAATCGTCATTACACGCATATCCATATTGCAGTCTTATTATCCCCTTGCCCGACCTGGCGCATTTAACATAAGAATCCTTGTGGTAAGGACATTTGACCCAACCGGGCGCTTCCAGGTTGTAACCCAGGCATTTATTGCAGCGAATACCTTTCTCTGTTGCCGTCAGTTCAGCGCTATACCTGATTTCCCGGCAATCCGCACAGTAACAATAATCCCAATCTTTGATTACATTTTGGTAATGTCCTATATCATGTCCAACTTGCACTATAATCCCCCATTATATTTTAATTATATGACGATTAAGATATGAGAGACGATAATATCGTCTCTCATATCTATAATCTTTGACTGACTTTAGGATTTTTTTAATCCCGGCTTATTTGCCGCTTGCCTTTTTATCTCTCAGTGCCCGCCATACCTTTTCATAGGTAATCGGCAGTTCTGTCATGCTGACTCCCATGGCGTCGTAAATAGCGTTGGCCACAGCGCCCATGGTCGGGGTGGTAGCGCCTTCCCCAACTTCCTTCAGACCATAAGGTCCGTTGGGCTCGTAGCTGTCATCCAGTGTCAGTGATTCAACCGGCGGCATGTCGAGAGCTGTCGGCAGCCGGTATTCAGCAAAGTTCCCGTTCAACAATTTACCTGTTTTCTTGTCAAACTTAACTTCTTCCCAGATGGTCTCACCTACACCCATGTAGAAGGCGCCGTGGACCTGGCCGTGGAACAGTTTCGGGTTAATGATCGTGCCGCTGTCGTGCACGTCCCATGTATCGACACATTCAATCTGTCCGGTTTCCATGTCAACTTGCACTTCAGCAACCTGGGTCGCGCTGCTGTACGCCGGTGATGTTCCGACCGCTGCGCCTTTGTGGTTGCCGCCCAGTTTGCCGGGGTGGTACCAGCCGCGCCCTAAGAGTACGCCATGGTCAACGAAGTACTTACGGGCAACTTCTTCAAATGTTAGCTTAACAGCCGGCTCTTGCTTAACAAAAACGATTCCTTCTACGCAATCCAGGTCTTCAGGTGTTAAGGGGCCATCGAGATAGCCAAAGCCTTCCTTAATCCTGCCGGACGCTTTCAGCATTTCACACGCCTTGGCAAGAACTTTCTTCTTAACTTCCGCGCCTGCCCTCTTAACAGCCCAGCCGGCCATCAGAGTCTGCCTGCTGGCGTATGCGCCAAAGTCCAGAGTGGAAAGGTCTGTGTCTCCTGTAACCATCTGACATCTTTCGTAGGGGTAACCCATTGCTTCAGCTGCCATCTGCATCAGCACGGTGTCGCTGCCCTGGCCGATGTCAACAGCGTTGGAGTATACATACGCCCTGGTGCCGTCGTCGAATATTTTCACCATACCAACTGAGTGCGGATAGTCGGTCCGGTACTGGCAGAAACCAGCGCCTGTAACAAATCCGCCGTTGCCCACGCCGATGCCTCTGCCGACGCCCATTTTGCCTCTCTTCTCAGTCCAACCGGAAGCGTCGCGCGCCATTTTATTAGCGCCAACTAAGTTGTAGGACTTAACTTCGTAGCCCGCTGTGGTGATGCTGTTGCCTTTACGGGCATTGATCAGGCGCATGTCAATCGGGTCAACGCCGATTGCTTCGCCGACGAGGTCAATGTGGTGTTCAAAAGCAAACCTTGGCTGCGGCTGTCCGTGACCCCTTTGTGCGCCGCAGGGAGGCAGGTTAGTTACATAACGGCGGCAGTCGAACTTGTAGTTGTCAATTAAATACAGCACGCCCAGCAGGGAGCCGGCATAGTAGGAGGAGGCAATGCCGAGACCGGTGTAAGCGCCGCCCTCGAGGACACAGTCGAACTTGTGAGCTAAAATCTTACCGTTCTTGTCAACACCGGTGGTCAGTTCCATAGTCATGGGGTGACGGCCACGGCCATTTAAGAAGGTTTCTGCATGGTCATACCACATTTTAACTGGCTGTCCAGTTATTTTGGAGAGGATCACTGCGGCGAAGTCCAGGCCGGTGGGGTCGAGTTTACCGCCAAAACCTGCTCCTACATTGGTCTGCCGCACGGTCAGGTTCCCCATCTTCATGCCCAGCACCCGGCACAGGTGGTACTGCACATAGTGCACTGACTGGCAGGAGCTGTATAGGAATGCTCTATCTCCATCCCAGTATGCGGCGGAGGCATGGTTTTCAATAAAAGCATGGTATGTGCGCTGACCCTGGAACTTGTCGGTGCGCACATAATACGCGTCTTTTAAAGCTGCGTCCACGTCACCAAAATGGTGGTGGATCTCAGTATTAAGGTTGCCAGGATACTCTTCAAAGATTTGCGGTGCGCCTTCTTTGGCAGCATCCTGCCAGGTAAAGACGGCCGGTAGTTCTTCATATTCCACCTTGATCAACTTGAGTGCTTTATAAACAGTTTCTTCGTCAACCGCGCACACTGCGCCGATTTTATCGCCATGATACCGTACTTTATCAATACAGAAGATGTTTTCATCAAAGCGGGCCGGGCTCAGGCCCCATTTCATCGAGGGAACGTCTTTGGCTGTAATAATAGCTTTTACGCCGTTTAGTTTTTCTGCTTCAGAAGTGTCTATACTTTTAATGCGACCGTGGGCTATTGTGCTGCGGATTAGCTTTCCATACAGCATGCCCGGGAATTTCAGGTCCGCTGTGTATTGCGCGTGCCCGGTTGTTTTTCCATATGAGTCGTTTCTGTCAACGCTTTTTCCGACATATGAATAATCTTGTTTCACTACGCTCACCCTCATCCTTTCCTTAGAGATTTTCAGCCGCGTCTAATACGGCCGCAACAATATTTACATAGCCTGTGCAGCGGCACAGGTTGCCGGCTATGGCTTCACGTACCTCGTATTCAGTCGGGCTGGGGTTTTCATTAAGCAGCGCCCTGGAAGAAACAATCATACCAGGTGTGCAAAAACCGCATTGAAATCCCGCGTGTTCGATGAATTTTTCCTGTACTATATCCAGATCTTCTCCATCCTGAATACCCTCAATGGTTGTGATCTCCCGTCCGTCGCAGTCGATTGCCAGCACTAAACAAGCGTTGACCGGATTGCCGTCCAGCATTACGGTGCAGCAGCCGCAGTCACCAAGTTCGCAACCTCTTTTAGTGCCGGTCAGGTCGAGGTCATCACGCAATAAATTTACCAGCAGGGTGTTTGCTTTAATTACCTTTGTATAATCAGATCCGTTAACATTGACTGTAACCGCGTAACGTTTGATTCCATCTTTATCGACAACAAAGCTCGACATTTTCACCTCTCCTTTCTTTTCTATACATGTCCCTCGTCGACAGCTTTACGCAGTGCGCGTTTTGTGAAAATACGTACCAGGTCAGTGCGGTATTCGGCGGACGCCCTGATGTCAGATATCGGCTTGCATTCTCCTGATGCTATTACACCGGCTTCGGCCAAAACATCGTCAGTTGCATTTTTCCCTTTCAGGAATTCTTCAGTTTTCTTTGCCCGTACAGGTGTGGCGGCAACCGCGCCCAAAGCTACGCGCGCGTCTTTAATAACACCGTTTTCCACCTGGACTGCAACAGCTACGCCAACCACGGCCAAAGCGCCGGACTTGCGCAGCCCGAATTTAATGTAGTTGCTTCCTGTCATTTTCTGGTCGGGAATGAATACTTCAGCGATCAGCTCGTCTTGCGCCATGACAGTCTTGCCGGGGCCTGTAAACAGATCTTCCATAGCCACGGTACGCTCGCCTTTAGTGCCAACAAGCTTGGCAGTTGCGTTAAGGGCGATAAAAATCGGCGGCAGGTCAGCGGATGGCACAGCATTGCTGATATTACCACCGACAGTGCCTCTATTGCGCACCTGGTTGTTAGCCATTTGCCTGGCGGCATTTGCTACGGAAGGATATCTTTCCTTTAATACATCAGACTTAACCAAATCGTTGTGTGTGCACAATGCTCCCACACAAACTCCTTTACCTGCTACGTACTCAATCTTTTTCAGTTGTTCCAAATTCTTAACCGAAACAACAACTTCCGGCGCCAGTAATTCATTTTTCATCTTGACTACCATGTCTGTTCCGCCGGCAAGCACCTTGGCTTTTGCCCCAAATTGTGACAATAGCTGGCATGCCTCTGCGATGCTATCTGGTGCATAATACTCGAAATCTGGTAGATACACGTTTTCTCCTCCTCTTTTTTTGTAATAATCTTCTGCTACCAAACAAAACCTGTCTTTAGCTATTTAATTTTCTGCATCACCCTCCTCTTAAAATTTGCAGATCCTTATTTTTTGTTAATAACGTTCTGCATCTTGTTATAACCCTGTGTTAAAACCTTAACTAATATTTAACTTTCGCTTAATGAAAACTTAATTTTTTCATGCCAAAATCGCACAAACGAATCTTTTGCCGGCTTTATCTTACCACCCACTAATAAACAAAGTGAAATATGTGTTTGCGATTGGATTAATTACTTTTGGCTATAAATTTGCCGGTGCGATAATATTTTCTAATATAATAAAAAACGCAATGCCATGGCCTTCCTTGTTTCATGGGATGAGATGCCTGCAATGCCTTTAAATAAGCGAGCCTTTACACAAGGCTGCAAAAATATTTTTACAGAGGGCGCAGAAACACAAAAGAGAATATCTGGGGATACCGTTTAAAATTGCTGTATCACGGGGTTGAATTAATAGGATAAAACAATCAATGCTATAGTCATCTGATATTTATTCTTAACCCGGTTAGGTGGTAAAATAAAACTTAAAAGCAATGTGTTATGCTAATTATATATATAATGTCACTATTTACCTGTGGTCGAATGGCTAAATCTTCAAGTCTAAATCCATTTACTAATAAATTTCCTACATATATAATAGTAACAACGTTATTTGCTTTATAACGATTAATAGTTTACAAAAGCTCAATAACGAGTTGATTAAGAAAGGCTGTTCAATCGCAGAGAGATTTTTCATAGAATTAATCTTTAGATGATGCAAGGTACCCTTGTTTTTATATTAAAGAATTGATCAGCAAAGAGGAGTGGTATTCATGGAAATGCACCAGCTGGAATATGTACTGGCCGTGGCAAAATACCATAATTTCACACGCGCCGCGGAAGAAATTAAAATATCTCAGTCCTCGCTTTCCCAGCAAATCAGCAAGCTGGAAAACGAATTAGGGACCAATTTATTTGTGAGGACAACCCGGTCAGTACATCTGACACCAGCCGGGGCGGAATTTATTAGACATGCCCAGCGCATAATGTCAGAAGTAAAAGAAGCGCGCCGCAGCATACAGGATTACGTGTCTATGGTAAAAGGCGAGCTTGCATTTGGAACCATTGCGATAATAGGAAGTTATAACCTGCCTAACCTGATAAAATCTTTTCAGGACAACTATCCCGGCATTAAAATGCGCATCGTGGAAGAACAATGTGAAGAACTGCTATCCATGCTGCATGACGCAAAAATTGACGTCGCCCTGACGCAGGTTAACAGACCGGATCCTAATTTTAAGTTTTATCACCTTGTGTCCGATAAGATGGTACTTGTGACAAGTAACCGGCATCATCTGGCTAACAGAGTATCAGTAGATATAAATGAATTAAGAAACGAAAAGCTGATTCTCACACCTCCCACTTCCGGACATTATCATGATTTTTGTAGTGCATGTGACGCCGCAGGTTTTAAGCCAAATGTTGTAATGAACTGCGCGATTGTTAAAACAATGCTGAGTTTTGTGCGCGAAGAAATTGGCATTACCGTGCTCTCTTCCAGAGTGGCTGCGGCGGAGAAGGACCCCGGCATGAGGATTATAGAAATTACACCGGCCATACAAAGAAGGCTTTCCCTAGCCACGCGCAGCGCCTCCGACACACCGCCGACACTGAAGATGTTTTTAAAGTTCACCAGTCAATGGATGAAAACACAGAAGTCTTTTGACCGGGCAAAATTGCCTTTGGCAAAAGCATCTCTCACATCCCGCGACATAAGACTGATATACAGCAGGTAATTTCAAGCAGGCTAATAAGTTAAATAAAGTAACTTTGCTGACAAGCAAGGCAAACAATTAAAAGCCTTGCTTGTTTTATTTAGATCAAAGAAAAACCGCTTTTATACCTTCCGGCATAAAAGCGGTTTTCTTCTTTCTTATAAGGTTAGGGTTTTTTTACCTCAATTTTTAATGGAACATACCTATCGAAGTCCAGTAGGGAACCGCGATCGCCAGGGTGATCAGACAAGCCACGCCGTATACCAAGCCATACTTGCTTATCTGTCCCGACGTCCAGGATCTTTCCTTGGCTAACGCCTCGGATACCATGGCAAACATATTGGTATAGCTCAGGAAGAAGCTGTTGGCGCCCATGATGAAGAGGCCGAGCCATACCAGGGGGTTGATGCCGAAGCTTGCCGATATCTGGGGCAGGAGCGGCACAAAGATAGCAAACGTGGGAACAAACACAGCAACGTCAAAGAACCTTATTATGAAGAATAGTATTATTATTGAATAACAGAACAGCCAGGGACTTGTTGTAAGAGGCGCTATTACCGGAACTAACACAGTTACTAACCACTTTGACAGGCCGCTGGCGGCAAAAACAGCGCCAAAGCTCATGGCTGAGCCGATAAAGAGCACCAGGTCCCAGCTGATGCCGGAGCCAACATCCGTGCCTTTAACAATACCAAGCAGGGTCAGAAGGAACAGCCCGCCAAGCACGGTCGCACCGTCCGGAATACCGTGGATCTTGTTGGTGAAGAACATCAAGAAACAGATTGTCAGGATTATCGCGCTGAAAATTTGATCCTTGCTCCAGGGCCCCAGATTTTTGTACTCTTCTTGGAAATATTCTTTTTTCAAAGTTATCGGCTGATCAGGCTTCAGGACCATAAACGCGCCGCCAATAAGCAGCACAGTCAGCACCAAAGCAGGGATAAGCATAACTTCCATATAAGAGCCGAAGTTCATTAGTCCCTTCAACTCAGCAACTCCATCATACATACCCAACAGGATCGGACCGTGCAGGGAACCGGTGAGCCAGCCAGTACCAGGTACCAGCGCCATTGTCCAGGCTGATAACAGAATCAGGGCGCTGCCCTTGGACTTCAGTTCCAGCTGGCAGGCTTCAATTACGCTGACCGCGATGGGCACAATGATAACGCAGCGCACTGTAATAGAAGGCGTAAGGGCCGACAGGGCCAGTCCGATAATCACAAACGCCAGTACAATCGTGGGGTAGGACGGGTTGAACATCTTCATCGCCAGGAAGCCAATCCTTTTCCCCAATCCGGTTTTAAGCAGCACAAACCCGAAGAAAAGCGCCGGGATCAAGGTCCACAGAGCATTGCTTACGAATCCCGAAAATACGGTAGCCGCGGGGATTTTTAATGATAGGGAGAACAGTAAAAAAAACATACCTGAAATCGATCTAGGCATATTCAAAGGCTGAAATATCCATAGCCCAATGGTAACTATCAGCGCAAATAGAACCAAGTGACCCTGTGCGGTCAATTCCGGCATCCAGGGTTTAGCTAGCGCCACATATAAGGCGATAGCAACCATCAACAAAACTAACATATCAGTGACTTTAAATTTAGATCCTGTTGCTGTCGTCAAAATATTTTCCTCCTCTCAGGTTTTGGAAAATTTACCGACTTAAATATTTCTCTCTTATGAAATTAAGATAAATCCTGCTAACCCTTATTCCCTCTAGGACCACCTCGCCCGCTGCCTGCGTACGGCACGGGGCGTTTACACGCCCCATGCGTCACGTCTTACATCAGCAGCCTCATTTACTGCAGGCAAGCAGTCAAGTGTTTAGCCCTTGGCAGCCAGTATGTCTTTGAGCTTGCCCCATTCCGGCTGGAATATTTCCCTGGGCATTTCTTTCAAATCGGGGGAAATCTCCGGCCTGAAGCCCATATGGGCAATAACATCTTTTTCCACGTCCATACCCGGCGCTATTTCAACCATCGTTACCTTGCCGTCGATCAGTTTGAATACGGCGCGCTCGGTGACATAGACCACTTCTTGTCCTCTCAGGGCGGAGTATTTTCCGCTGAAGGTGACATGTTCATTGGCCTGGACAAATTTCTGGACCCGGCCCTCTTTCAGGATTTTGATGGTGCCGTCTTTGACTTCATATTCCGCTCCGCCCGCGGTTAAGGTGCCGCAGAAAACGGCCTTCTTGGAAGATGATGAAATATTGACGAATCCGCCCGGTCCCACAACCTTGGGCCCGAACTTGCTGACGTTGATGTTGCCCTCGACATCGCACTGGGCCATGCCCAGGAAGCAGATGTCCAGCCCGCCGCCGTCATAAAAGTCAAACATATAGCCGTGATCAACAATAGCGTCAGGGTTGCAGGCAGCCGGGAAATCCATACCTTTGGCAGGCACGCCGCCAAAGGCGCCCAACTCGATGGTCATTAACAGGTCGTCGCTTACGCCTTCTTCCGCGGCGACAGCGGCAACCCCGTCAGCCATTCCGATACCCATGTTGACGCAGGCGCCGTTCCTCAGTTCCATTGCCGCCCTGCGGCCAACAATCTTGCGCTCGTCAAGCGCCATGGGTTCAATCGCGGCTAAAGGTTTTCTGATGCGGCCGTCATACGCCGGCTCATTCAGGGTCACTCTTGTCTGCAGGTGGTTTTCCGGTTTGGCGACAACGATGTAGTCAACTAAAACACCCGGCACTTTTACAGCCTTGGGATTAAGTGTTTTGGCCTTGGCCACGTACTTAACCTGGGCGAAGACAATGCCGCCGTTTCTTTTCGCAGCCATGGCCTGGTGCAGCGCTTCCAGGAACAGAGGCTCTTCATCCATGGTCATATTGCCGTCTTCGTCGCAAACGGTGCCGCGGATCATTGCCACATCCAGTTTCAGTGGCTTAAAGTAAAGATACTCTTCTCCCTGGAAATTAACCAGTTCTACCAGGTCATCCGGGGTGATGTCATTAACTTTGCCGCCCTCCCGGCGGGGGTCCGCATAGGTGCCCAATCCAACCTTGGTAAGCACGCCCGGCTTGCCGCCTGCCATTTGCCGGTATAAATGGACCAGGACGCCCTGTGGAAACAGGTGGCACTGAACTTTATTTTCCAGAACCAGTTTGCCCAGCAGGGGGGCTTCACCGATATGTCCGGCAGTGTGCCTTCTGACCATGCCTTCATGGCCTACGTGTCCCATGCCCCTCGTCTTCCAATCGCCGCAACCGCAGCTGTGCGTGTTCCAGAGATCCCGGGGATGGCCGGTTTCCAGAAAACTTTTTTCAAGCGCTATGGCCAGCTCTTCGGGAAAACCGCACAAACCCGCTGTAGTCCATGATATACATGAACCGTCTTTCACCAGCGCGCCGACCTGTTCCGGTGTAATAATTTTGGACATCATCTCTTCTCCCTTCAAATTCTAATCTTCATTAAACATCCTTCGATAAGACCCAAACTACGACAAAAACAAGATAACTCACAGTTATCCCGTAGTTTGTAAAAAAAAATTTCACCTCGCTTCCGAATGCATTAATATAAAGCAATCACTGCTATATGCAGTATCCCGCATCTTTTTTCGGTTTTATCTTACCACCGGCAAATGAGTAAAGAGAAATATGCGTTTACGATGGCATTTATAAGTTGCGCCTATAAATATTGAGATTTTAATGATCACTGTAATAATTACGGGCGCTTATTGCTCTTGCGCCAGACGCCCATTTCCCCGGCGCTCCTAATCAACCCTTCCCGAAAATCCGGGTGAGCGATAGAAATCAGCGCCTCCGCTCTTTGCCATAGAGCTTTGCCTTTTAAAGAAGCAATTCCGTATTCGGTTACCACGCTGGGAGCCGTGCCCCGATGGATGGACACTACCGAGCCGGGCGCGAGAGAAGGCCGGATCCGGGAAAACACCTTGCCGCCATGACTGAAGGTGGAAGACATGCAGACAAAGCCCTTTCCTCCTTTTGACCTGAAGGCGCCCCGGGCAAAGCAGATCGCGCCTCCAGTACCGCTGATTTGCCGGAAGCCTGAAGACTCTGAGTTTATTTGGCCGAAAAGGTCCACGTCTATACAGCTGTTAATTGATATAAAATCATCCAGTTGACCGATTACATAAGGATCGTTGGTATAATTCACGGGCATAAAAGCGCACATCGGGTTTCCATTGATAAAGTCGTAAGTCCTTTGGGTACCGAGGGCTATAGTGGCAACTATTTTATGTCTGTCTATTTTTTTTCTTGCTCCCGTCACCCGGCCTTTTTCCACCATGTCCACCATAGAGTCAACAAACATCTCGGTGTGTATGCCCAGATCTTTCAAATCAGAATTTGCAATCATGCCTCCCACCGCATTGGGCATGCCGCCGATACCAAGCTGGAGGCAGCATCCATCTGCCAGCTGGTCTATGATTAATGACGCGATCTTTTTGTCAATGGCGCCTGGAATGGCTGGAGTTAATTCAGGGATAGGGTAGTCGGCCTCGACAATATAGTCGACCCGGGAAATATGGATTGCTTCCTCCAGGCCGAGGCAGCGCGGCATATTGGGGTTAACCTCAAGTATGATTGTTTTGGCTGCTTCACACATGGCCATGGTGTGCGAGACTTGCGGGCCAAAATTAAAACAGCCGTATCTGTCCATAGGCGCAACCGGAATCATTACCACATCAACGTCAATATAATTGCGATAATAATCGGGCAGCTCACTGTAGACCATCGGAATATAAGAACAAAGCCCCTGATCACTGAGCCTGCGGTCCCAGGCGCTGAAATGCCAGTTATTATACAGAAAATGTTCCCCGGCCGGATCGGCTTTCACCACCTCCGGTATACCGGCGATACGTGTGGCGCAGCGTATTTTTACATCCCGGAGTCCATCCTTTCTGGCGGCCAGGGCTTTATCCAGTACAACCACACATCCGGAAAAAGAGCCGAATTCAACCCAGTCTCCTGATTTTACTACCTTAACCGCCTCTGACGGCGCAACAAGCTTTTGTTTATATATTTTCCTATAATCCATAATTTTTTTAATACCGCTTTAATCCAATGAAATATGGTTAATAAAAGCCGGTATCAATTAAGATAACGGCTTTTATTCTTTATACCTTGGCTGTGAGCTTTTTGGCTGACTGGCGAGATACGTTACTTACACCAGCAATCGAAGGCCTGTTGTCACGAAAGCGTTTTGCTTTCAATTCAAAAACCGGTAGCGTGCCGGGAGGCAATAGTTCAACATCCATGTTGATCATAAAGGACAGCTGCAATTTCTGAGCCACCTTTTTACGCATATTATCCCATAGCCCGGGATCAAGATCACTTTTCGGCTCCACCCGGACAGTTATCTTATCCATCCCGTTTTCGGTTTTTGACGCAATATATTCATAACTATCCGAGCATTCCGGTATTCCCCGGATCACATTCTCGATCCCCGCGACGGATACACATACACCGCGTATCTTGATCACATCCCCGACCCGTCCCATAAATCCTTTCAGGACACTCAGCGTCCTGCCGCAAGCGCAGGTGGCGCCCGCTTCTATACCTCTGACCAGATCTCCTGTTTCATACCTGATACAGGGATGGGTTTTACTTACTAAATCAGTAACCACCAGTTTCCCGGATTCACCCGGGGGAACCGGTTCGTCAGTCTCGGGGTTCAACACCTCGCAATAAGCAAGGTCTTCGTTCATATGTCCCACATTTTCATCACACAACCAGGCCAGATAGTGTGTTTCCTGAGTGCCGCAATAATCAAATATTTTGGCTCCCCACGCTTCTTCCAAACGTATACCGGTGTTTGGTATGGACATTTTGCCAGGCTCGCCGGCGGTTAATATTGTCCTTATTCCCAGAGTCCGCGCATCAACGCCGTTTTCTTCGGCAACCTTGGCCAGGTGCAAAAGATATGTCGGCGTGCCCATTAATACCGTTATACCTAATTTTTTGATCATCGTCAGCCGCATCAGGCTATTCCAGATACCGCCCGGGATCACCAGGGAGCCTATTAAATGCTCGCAGCAGTCATAAGCGGCGGCCAGTCCCAGGAAAGGCGTAAAACCAAAAGCGGCGTGGACAACATCTTCTTTTCTTATGCCGGCCGCCCATACAGCGCGAGCTGCGCCGGCGCAATAAACCCCAAAATAATCTTCTTCATTAAATGGTATGATCACAGGTTCACCGGTGGTCCCTGAAGTCATACCGATGCGAATAAAAGGCCCCCGTCCGGGGATACTCATCATCCCATAGGGAGGTTCTTTTTCCTGGCTTAACCTTATTTCTTCTTTATGAAGAATGGGTATGCGCCTGATATCATCAAGGGTCCTTAATAATGCCGGACAAAAATTACTTTGCTCCCATTTCTGGCGATAAAATGGGCTTTTCTCCCAAAGGTAATTTACTTGTTCACGCAATCTGGCCAGCTGAAGTTTTTTCATCTCCTTATGCGGCATCGTCTCCGCCGGAGACCAGTACTTGTAGCCTGATGCAGTACTTTGCTGAATCCCGTTCATATACATAATAATTAATAACATCTCTCTTTCTCTTACCAGACTATTTTGCCAGGAGTTATACCAGCATAACTGGTGTTATTACAGCGCCATACTCTGCATACCTGTTCATCCATGGCTTGCTTAGTAGTAGAATAGAGCATTTCAACAATATGCGGTGTTTGTTACTGTACTTGCGTCTACACATATGTAATTGGCTATACCTAGTTGTCCTTATCCACCACCACCATAATTGTCTACGAGATGCAGAAATTGTAATTCGTAAATTTACCCTTTTTTTTATTATCATTCACAAAGTGAGTAAAGTGAAATATCCGTTCTTAATTGGATTAATAGGCATGGCTAATAAATGCAGTTATTAATGTGTCTAAAAATTTCAACTATTAATGTCTAAATATTTCAACGTTTCTGCTTGTGTGCCAGTAAACGCTATATTGACAGGAGCTGGCACAGTGTGTCATGTGCATTATTCTCAAATACCAGGTAATCAATGGTAGAAATAAAAAAAAAGCTGAAGCCCTGGAGTTTCAACTTTTTTTACATCCTACCAATACCCCGCCACTGGTTATAAAGGACAATTCCACACAACCAGGTTTATTTAGCAAGATGAATAATAAAGACGGATTAAATTAAAATCTTTCCTTTCCCCGCTTTTGCTTTCAAGTGTTTTTATGGTATGTTTAAGGTTATCTAAAAATTTTGTTACATTGATCCAACCACCAAATTTTTCATCATATACATAGATAACCTTTGCATTATTTGTTATTTGTCCGGATGTTAGTGAACTACCCACCATTTTTCGCCCCTTGATAATATTCTATTCCCTTTTATCCGGGGTAACCCAATAGCTAGTCCCACGATATGGGTCCTGCAGTTTTTGATAATATTTTCTTTTATCGATATACTCCTGCTTTTTCCTATTCAGGTAGACCTCAAAATGGCGCCTTCTGCCCTCATCAGTAAAGCGATGATCGTCTTTAGGGTAAAAAACAAGCTGCGTCTTTTCCCCCTGAGCCATAATTTCACCCCTGGTACCGCAGAAAGGACATATGACATTTATGCCGTCAAATTTTAAAATATCGCTCCAACAGACCGGGCACTCGTTTTCTTTTGGCGTCCGCCTGTAATCGGGGTCAAACAGGGCCCGGCCCAACTGTTGCGCTCTTTTTAGGCCGGCGGGCTTCTCTATCACCTCAGCAGGAGACGCCCCAAAAAAGACCGCGCTGTCAACCAGATTTAAATTTAAAAACCTGGCGGTAAGGTTCAGCGCCTGTTCGGCATAGCCTTCCCAGTTGGGTGCGCCGTAAGTAGTTACCGTAACACATGGTTTGCCGGCAAAATGTGCAAATTTATTGCCTATGGAGACAAATCTATCCTTTAGTTTTTTGATACTGCCGTTGGGCCCTAAAATATAACACGGCGCAGCTATAACCACGGCATCTGCATTCCGAATTTTTTCCAGCAGGAAAGCCAGGTCGTCCTCAATGACACAGACTGCTTCTTCAGTCAAGCAGGAATAGCACGCCCGGCACCCTTTTATATCCAAATCAGTCAGCCTGACCATTTCAAGCTTGTTATCCGGGCCAGCCGCCTCCATGATTATCCTGGTTAATATTTCGCAGTTGCCTACTTTTCTTGGTGAAGCTACTATCCCTAAAATCCTTTTCAATTAGTCAACTCCCCTGATATTGCTAAGTCCCGCGAAATAATTATAGAAATAGCTCAAATTATAATTTGTCAAGCCTATCTTACAGTCCGGCCAGGGCAAAGTGAAATATTTGTTTGTAATTGCATTAATTAGTTCATCTTATTAATAAAAAGCGTATCCGTTTTTCATCCTCATTTTTTATCCTTTACGCCGAACTTTTTTTCGCACTCAGGACATTGTCCCAGCATATTATTCCCGTCCCGGCCGGCCAAATCTTCGCAGAGTCCGCCGCACGGTTCGATATGGATTAACACATGTAAGCCCGCAAGCGAACCGCGCATCTCTTCTTCTATCCGGTCACAAAGGGCATGTACCGTTTTTATGTCTTTGTCTTTCGGCACCACCAGGTGCAGATCTATATAACGGTCACTGCCTGACTTCCTGGTACGCAGATTATGGAACTCCACATATTCGCCGGAATATTTCTTCAGCACGCTGAGAATAATAGATTCCTCTTCCCCGGGCAGACCAAAATCC
This sequence comes from Pelotomaculum sp., assembly GCA_018435055.1. Taxonomy (GTDB): domain Bacteria; phylum Bacillota; class Desulfotomaculia; order Desulfotomaculales; family Pelotomaculaceae; genus Syntrophopropionicum. Next base: position 65,380 of record JAHDOA010000003.1, read on the forward strand.
AGTATACTAAAGATTGAATCTCTAATCAGGTCATAGGCTGCTTTAAATATCAGCAAGGCTACCAGCATGGCAATAATCGGGTCAATTATCTTATACCCGGTTAAATAAATTGCGCCCATGCCGACAAAGACTCCCAGTGAGGTGTAGACATCGGTGAGCAGGTGCCAGCCGTCAGCCGCCAGCGCAGGCGAATCTGTTTCTCTGGCCACTTTCAACAGTCTCTTTGAAACCAGGATATTTACAGCTGCCGAAACAGCCATTACGGCCGCGCCCAGGCCGGGGCTATGCATTTCACCGCCGCCTTTTAACCTGGGCAGCGCATTCAATATTATTATCACTCCTGCGGCCACAATCATCAGGGCTTCCACAATGCTGGATAAATTTTCTATCTTGCCATGGCCGTAATGATGCCTTTCATCAGCCGGTTTGGAGGATTCCCGTACTGCGGCAAAAGCTATTAATGACGCGGCCAGATCCAGGCCTGAATGAAACGCTTCAGAGATAACGCTGACCGAATTGATAGACAGCCCTACGGCCAGCTTACCAAACGTCAGTACCGTATTTGACCCGATTGAAAGGACGGCCGCCTTAACCTTGTCATTCAACGGAAGAAACCCTCCTTAAAACATTCATAACAAAATTATTAGAAATGATAATCATTTGCTGTAAAAGTAGAAATGCCCCGGTCCTCATTTATACCATGAAACCTGCGGGCACTACTAGTATTGTAACTTATAATTTTTTTTGCGTCATTATTTTTTAACGGTTTATTATATGTAACCGGGGCCAGGGTGTGAATACCTGTGTCAATAACGTCTACTAGCCTAAAAGTCTGATAAATTCTTTAATTTCATTTCTGATATTTAATTTTTCTTCCGGTGATATATATATTAACAGGTTGCTGCTTTCTGTATTCTTGCGAAATTCCCTGAGACCGTTAAGCAGATGATCATATTCTCTTTGCCTGGCCTCAGAATCTGTCCTTATTTCCTGTAGTATAGCTTCTCTTAAAGCGCTGACCGGCATACGTTCCTGAAAAGCTTTTTCAGCCCACTGCCGCTGTTTTTCCGGATCTTTTATCTGCAGCAGCACCTTCCCATGACCCTGTTTTATATCGCCGCTGCTTAACATTTTTTGAACTTCAGGCGGCAGCTTGAGCAATCTAAGGGTATTGGCGATATTTGGCTGGGGTTTGCCAAGCTTAGCGGCTAATTCTTCCTGGGTAAGCCCTTCTTCTTCCAGAATTTTTTTGTATGCCAGTGCTTCCTCTATGGGATTGAGATTTTCTCTCTGCAGGTTTTCAATCAGTTGCAGCATCAGCTTGGATTCGCTGTCATCAAAAATAATGGCGCGAATCACTTTTACCCCGGCCAGCCTGGCCGCCTCAAAACGCCTGTGGCCAACCAGCAGCGTAAACGTCGCATCGCTGTTTTCCCTGACTATTACAGGCTGCAACAGACCTACATTGCTGATGGACTGAGCCAAACCCCTTATCGCTTGCTTATTATAACCCTGTCTGACATTGTCACTGGTAATGATTTTTTCTATAGGAATGTCCATATACAAAATTACATCCCCCCTGATTTCAATGTATAAATATACCCTCCCCTCCGTATAATTTGTTTTTATACTTCAACAAATACCAGCTGTTTTCCTGTTAAGCCCGCAAAAAAGACATAAAAAAAACAACACGGACTGTTTAGCCCGGCTGTTAGAACACCAGTTCCCTCACCCGCCCCGATTAATGGGCGGGATGTTGTGGCTGTGTCCTGATCATGTTTATATCTGCAAAATTATTGTAAAAAACACCCTGGTTTTGCGGTGAAACAAACCCGAGATCAATATTCAGGGCTCTGGCCAGGAAAGGATCTAAGGCAACAAGGTCATCACTGCTAATGTCTGTCAGGGATACCTTGCCCAGGGTAATCGCTACCATTTCCATTTCGTGCGTTATTGCATTAAGAAAATTAAACAGGTTTTGCACAGACTTGTCAACATCCAGGCGATCGCTCATTTTGCCGGCATATACCACCAGGGCTGTAGGAGGCTCAAAGGGAGTGGCCTTGGTAATCTGGTCCCCCAGCATAGCCATGATGGCGGCGGTGCCGATATACACCGCGTCTGCCCCCAGAGCCATGGCTTTAAGCATATGTCCGGGAGTGACCAGGCCACCCGCCGCAATTAAGCTTATATCCCCTGTGGCGCCTTTTTGGGCCAGAAACTGAGACGCCCGGCTGACCGCGAAGATTGTGGGCAAACCTACGTCATCTTCGAGGGTAGGCGCCCCGCCGTGTGTACCCCCTTCGGCGCCGTCGACCGTAATGAAGTCACATTCCGCGTCAAGAGCCACCTGCAGTTCTTTTTCCAGGTGATGTGTCGCCCCAATTTTTAAACCTACCGGAACACCTGTCTCTTCTCTTAGCTCTTTTACCAGTTTAATAAAATCCTCTTTCGTGTTCACTCCGGAAAGCCGGGAATGTATTACAGCATCCTCCCCGTCTGCCAGCTGATAAACTTCCCTGTACTCCTCTCCGATATTTTTAAAAGCCGTCCGCTGCGGTGTTGAGCCCTGGGCGCCCTGGCCAAGCTGGATTTCAATGGCGTCAAGCGACTGATACTTATCCCGGCTGTTAAGCCACCCGCCCCGGTTATACTGCCCAATTAAAACCCGGGCTTCCTGCCGCTCCTCTTCCATAAGGCCCGCCTCACCGGTATTGGTGGCGGTTCCTGCCATTGTCGCAGCCCTGGCTAGGGCGATCTTGGCGCTCTTGCTTAACGCGCCGCCAAATGACATGCCGGCTATCATCACGGGTATGGCAATGTTAAGCGGTTTTTTTGCCCTGCGCCCGATTTTAACAGAAGTATTTATGCCCACGTCCTCAGGTGTGGGAAAACGAAAAAGGTGTACGGGGCTGAACAAAAGCTTTTCCCATGGGGAAAACTGGAGATAGCTGCCCAGGGGGCGTGAGATCGGGGTCCCTTTGGCAGATCTTAGAGCGATTTCGGCAAGATTTATGGGGTTAACCTTTTTCAGCGTGGGGACCATTTCGTATATGTTTTCAATATACTGGTCCCTGGACATCGTACGCACGGCGTCATCGGCAACTTCATTAACAACTCCTCTAATAAGCCTGGCGAATAATCCCAATTGTTTGACCTCCTATTTCCCTGGTGTCGTTTGTTGGATTTCCTCAATTTTTTGCGCCATAGCGATGCAGAGCTGTTTTATTTCACCCAGTTGCCTGGCGCTGCCCTGTTCGGCAACAGCAATACTTGCTAACTTTTGATCTTCATATTTGTTCAAGTCATTGTAATGCTGTCTTTCCAATTGCGCGAGGGTCCCGGCCATGGTTTGGATCCTGTTTAAATCCGAGTGAAAAGATGCGAGAGTTTCCGGCATGTTTGGCAGATGTTCCATTTCCTAACCTCCTGGTCAATTTTATTCTTTAGCATTATAATTACCTGCAATAGCGGTATCAATCGTGGGATCTTCTACCAATTTAGCGCTAGCATTCAGGCTATTTTACAAATATTATGACCACTTAGTATATTTATACAAGATCGGATGAAGGATCTTAACAAGTGATGTCAAATAAGTAGCGAAGGATTTAATTTTTTTATATGGGGGGAAGGATGTTTGTTAGTACATGAATTAATTCTTACGGGAACTGGGAATAAAATCGCCATATATGAAAAAAGCGCCGTGTACAGTTACGACCAAATGCAGCAAAAGGTCTCTTCATACCGTAATTACCTCTATTCCCTAGGATTGCGGCGCTATGATAATATCGCCCTGCATATTAAGAATTCAGCTGAATTTATTTTCAGCTATATGGCTATTGCCAGCCTGGGCGGGGTAGTCGTACCCCTGAACACAATGCTCACCCCCCGGGAAATAGCTTTTATACTCAAAGATGCGGAAGTCAAGCACCTGATCACAGATAAGGTCCTGGATATTTCCGGGCAGATCGAAGGCGCGGCGCCTCCCGTCCAGGTTTTAATAACCAGCCTTGAAAAAGAAATAAGCGCAAACAGCTATCCAAATCCGCCGGCAATAGATGTCAGGGATTTTGATCCCTGTGTGATCCTTTATACCTCCGGCACAACTGGACGGCCAAAAGGGGCGCTGCTATCCCACAGCAACCTGGTCAGCAATGCGGCAGCCTTTTCGCAGGCAACGGAAGCAGGGCCTGACGACAACATTCTCTGTGTGCTGCCGATGTTCCACAGCTTCGGCTGGACCTGCTGCATCGGGACCGCCCTTTATAACGGCGCCTCAGTTACCATAGTGGAAAATTTCTTGCCCAAAGATGTTATCGCCACCATCCGCGATATGGGCGTTACTATGGTGATGGGCGTTCCAGCGATGTATAACTTTTACACATCGCTGGCCAGGCCCGGGGACCTGGCCGGGGTACGCCTTTTTGCCAGCGGCGGCGCCTCTCTGCCGCTGGAGATCCTGGAAAGGTTCCATGAAAAGACAAAAAAACATGTAATAGAAGGGTACGGCCTGTCCGAGGCTTCCCCGGTCGTAGCCTTCAACCCGCTGGGCCGTACTAAACCGGGTTCTATCGGGCTGCCTCTGCGGGACATCAAGGTGAAGGTGGTGGATAACGACAGCATTGAACTGGGATGCGGGGAAATTAGAGAACTGCTGGTGCAGGGTCCTAACGTGATGACCGGTTATTACAATTTACCGGCGGAAACAGCAGAAACCCTCAGGGACGGCTGGCTGTACACAGGTGATCTGGCCTACAGGGACGAGGACGGCTATATTTTCATTGTTGACCGCAAAAAAGATATAATCATAGTCAGCGGACTCAATGTCTATCCGAGAGAAGTGGAAGAAATCCTGTATCAGTATCCGGCTATAAAAGAGGCCGCGGCAATCGGTGTGCCTGACAGGAGCCGGGGGGAATCTGTACGCGCTTACGTGGCGCTTAAAGATGATATGAAACTGGACAAAAAAGACCTGATGGCTTATCTTAAAACGAACCTGGCCCAGTTTAAAATACCCCGTGAAATAATTGAGGTTGACGCGCTGCCGAAAAACGCCACGGGAAAAATATTAAAAAAAGAGCTGCGCCATATCGCATCCTGAGTCAGTTCGGGCGCCTTTTGTGCGGCTTAAATACGACTCCCAATCCGGGAGATAGCAAACAAGCGCGCACCAGCAGCCCCGCTGATAATTTTATACAAAAGTCCCGCCTCTAAAGACGGGAAAATAGGGTGTAGGGGGTTAGTTTATCTAACTGCAATTTAGTATACCCAGCGCTTATTACGAAATTCTTATTAAAATGTTAAAGTATTATTAAATGTATATTTCTTAATCACCAGGCAAATTCAGCCACAATAAAAGTATGGTCCGAAGGCCTGACCTCTCCACGCGGTTTAGTATCGATCCAGGCCCGGCGCGACCTGGCGGCCATTGGGCCGGACGCCCAGATGTGATCTACCCGCCAGCCTAGATTTCGTTCAAACAGCTTCGGCCTGCGGTAGTCCCAGAAGGTGTAATGGCCTCCTTCTTTTACATGAAGGCGGAACACGTCGACAAAACCCCATTCCTTTACATGCTGGAGGGCTTTATGCTCTTCCGGATGGAAACCTATACGGCCGTAAAGTTTTTTTGGATTGTGTACATCTACCGGCTCCGGCGCCACATTGAAATCGCCCAACCAGATCACACAGTCATCCGGTTTGAAGCGGCTATCGAAATAATCTCTCATTGACCTGATCCACTTGAGCTTATAGGCAAATTTCTCGCTCTTTGGATCATATCCCTGGGGTATATATGTATTCACCACAGGGATTCCCTTTACAGTAGCCTCAATCAGGCGGGCCTCACCCGGCTCCGCCCAGTCGCCAATTCCCGTGTGCGCCTTTCCCAGCTGGTGCGGGCTGATCATAGCGACGCCGTTGTACGATTTTCGCCCGCTGAAGACAGCATTGTAGCCCTTCTTCGAAAAATCCGCGAGCGGGAAATCCTTATCTTCCACCTTGGTTTCCTGCAGGCACAGCACATCAACTTTCTCCCTGTCCAGCCAGTCCAGCACCAGCGGCAGGCGGGCGCGAATCGAATTAGTATTGAAACTGGCAACCTTAAACATGGTTCATTGCCAACCTTTCAGGGTTTAAACATCCATACAAAAAACAATTTGACAGTAAAAAATTTGACAGGATTTACAGGATTTACAGGATTTACAGGATTTAAAAGATTTTAAAGATTTAAATATTAAAAATATCAGTATGGCTGACGAGGGCGCAAGGCAGGACAAAATTCAGAGAACCTTAATCTTTTTAATATTTTTTTGAAATCCTATCCTGAAAATTAAATAACATCTTAAATCGTTAAGACAACAGCAAACAAAGCAAGCGCTATTTCAAAGAAACACGGTTGCAGAAGGAGGATAATGATAACAGCCAAAAACTTAAGCTACTGACTCAACAGTGA
>JAHDOA010000040.1 GCA_018435055.1 Pelotomaculum sp.
CACTGTTGAGTCAGTAGCTTAAGTTTTTGGCTGTTATCATTATCCTCCTTCTGCAACCGTGTTTCTTTGAAATAGCGCTTGCTTTGTTTGCTGTTGTCTTAACGATTTAAGATGTTATTTAATTTTCAGGATAGGATTTTAATAAATTTTAAAGATTAAAATTATGTGAAAATAGTGGCCCAAGTATAAAGTATAAAAAACATAATTAAATCCCGTAAATCCTGTTTAATCTTGTAAATCCTGTCAATATGTTTTATCCAAGGGTTTTTTAATTATGTTAGGATTACAGAGCAAAAGGAGTGGGTTAATTTGAATGTAATTGAAAAGGTCCAGCACTACCTGGATCAATATAAAATGGATTTGAAAATTATTGAGTTTGAGGAAAGCACCAGCACCTGCGAGCTGGCAGCGGCGGCTCTGGGTGTGGAGGTCGGCCAGATTGCCAAAACCCTGCTTTTTCTGGCTGATGGAAACCCGGTTTTGGTCGTGGCCAGCGGAGACAATAAGATTAAAAGCAACAAACTGAAAAAGCTGCTGGGCGCTTCCAAGGTACGGATGGCCGATCCGGAAACAGTCAAGCGTGTTACCGGCTACCCGGTCGGTGGTGTTTGCCCGCTGGCGCTGGCCGAAGCGGTACCCGTCCTGCTGGATGATTCCATGTACCGTTTCCCTGTGGTTTACGCCGCCGCCGGCACGCCCCGCTCGGCCCTGCCGGTAACAATGGAGCAGCTGGAGATTATAACCGGCGGCAGGTGGGCGGATTTAGTATAAAAAGCTTGTGGTTGCAAATATGTCACGCAATCTAATATCGAGAGGAGGTGTCGATTATTTGTTTGTCCATTTGCACGTTCATACCGAATACAGCCTTTTGGACGGAGCGGCCCGGATTAAGCAGGCGGTAAAGAGAGCCGGTGAAATGGGGATGCCGGCGCTGGCTATAACCGATCACGGCGCCATGCACGGCGTGGTGGAATTCTATAAGACCTGTAATAATGCCGGGATTAAGCCCATTCTTGGCTGTGAGGTCTACGTGGCGCCGCGCTCCATGTCGGACCGTACCCCCAGGATTGATGACAACCTGAGCCACCTGGTCCTGCTGGCGGAGAACGAGGAAGGCTACCAAAACCTGCTAAATATTGTATCACAGGGTTTTACCAGGGGTTTTTACTACAAGCCCAGGGTTGACAAGGAGTCGCTGGCCGGCTGCGGCAAGGGGCTAATAGCCCTGAGCGGCTGCATCGCCGGGGAGGTGGCGGCCAAAATACTGGCCGGGGAGAATGAAAAGGCCAGGCAGGCGGCGGGAGAATACCGTGAGATTTTTGGGCCGGGAAACTTTTACCTGGAGCTGCAGGACCACGGTTTTGCAGAACAGCGGACAGCCAACCGGGAACTGCTGAAAATACACCGGGAGATGGATATTCCGCTTGTGGTGACCAACGACGTCCATTACGTGAGGCGTGAGGACGCCGCCAACCAGGACGTGCTCCTGGCCATCCAGACCGGCAAAAGCGTGGACGATCCGGGCCGGATGAAATTTCAGTCGGAAGAACTGTACCTGAAAAGCCCCGACGAGATGCGGCGCCTATTCGGTGATTATCCACAGGCCCTGCGTAACACGCTTGACATCGCCGAGCGCTGCAATGTCAAAATGGAATTCGGCAGTTACTACCTGCCTCACTACGCGGTACCTGAAGGGTATAATGCCGACACTTTCCTGGAAGAGCTTTGCTACCGGGGAGTCCAAAAATTATACGGCGACACCGGCGGCGAGATAAAGAAACGGATGGAATTTGAACTGGGCGTGATCAAACAGATGGGCTACTCAGCCTACTTCCTGATCGTCTGGGATTTCATCCATTTCGCCAGATCAAAAGGGATACCGGTGGGTCCCGGCCGTGGTTCCGCCGCCGGCAGCCTGGTCGCCTACAGCCTGGGCATAACCAACATCGACCCGTTGAAATACGGTCTGCTGTTCGAGCGTAAAGAGATTGCGCTCGGTAAACCGGGTGAAACGGGGAAACTCCTACGGAATGGACAACCCCGTACCAAGCTACGCTGGGCTTTGGTAGCGTAGAAGGTCTAACGACTAGAGCCTGACTCCCAAGAATAATGGCTCCACGAGCGCCCGGCGCCATAGAAAAAACTTCCTCTGTAGAGGGAACAAATGTTCTAAATTATTGGTCTAATATATTAAGGACACTGCGGGGTAAAAGAAAATGCTTTATCTATGGTGATGAGATAGTCTGACCTGCCCGGTAACGGGTAGAACTGTGGGATAAAGAGCCTGCAGGATAACAAATGTGTTTCTCAATCCCGAGAGAGTATCGATGCCAGATTATTCTACTGTTAATTAGAAAAGAAGGTGTACCAAACCCTTGCATCGAATTACTATAGAACAAATGTTTGCAAGGGATGGGTATAAATGGGTAAGACTCCTACTGAATTCGAACAACAAGTAATTGATTTGTATCTTAATGGAATAAAGCCATATTCAATGGCACGAATGCAGAAATTCAGAGGATATTACCCAGCGACATTTGACCGTATATTGCAAAAATACGGTTATAAAAAAAGAGTTCCAAAAAGTCTACCAAGCAGCTTTGAGCAGGAATTAATTAGTTTCTACCAACTGGGTTATTCCGTTCCACAAATGATAAAAATGAAACAATTTGAAGGTGCTACCCTAAGTAAAATATATTCAGTGTTAATTAAGCATGGGATTAACCGAAGAAGCAATAAGATAAATAGCCGGGTCCACAATGTATATCATGGGTTTTTCACTAAAATAGATACTGAAGAAAAAGCTTATTGGCTTGGCTTTATTTATGCTGATGGTTATATAACAAAAAGGGGAAATTATGTAGGGTTAGCTTTAGCCCAAAGGGACAAATCCCATTTAGAAAAATTGGTTAGGACACTACAAACAGACTACACAATAAAAGAATACAAAGTTACAAATGGTTATGGAAAAGGAAATACTTTTTGTAGACTTATATTGTGTAGTGAGATCATGAAAACAGATTTAGTTAGTAAAGGTGTTCTAATAAATAAAAGTTTAAAGCTGATTTTCCCCTCATTTCAAATTGTTCCTGTAGAATTAATTAGACACTTTATAAGAGGTTATTTTGATGGTGATGGTTCCCTAAGTCATTATGGACCTAATAATAAGAATCATTTTACAATTAAAATTTGTGGAACATATGAATTTCTTAGTAATCTTAAAAGCTGTTTAAGGGATGCCCTGGAACTAGGTGGTTTGGGAAGTATTTGTAAGAGCACAAATAATAATAAAAATAATTATTATTTAACAATTGGTGGCAATATTCAAGTAACAGCAGTTTTAAACCATTTATATAAAAATGCAACAATATACCTTGAAAGAAAATATTTTAGATACTTACACTTCTTACAAATTGCCAATAAAGATTCATTTAATTAACAGTAAATATAGTCGTCTACATTGGTAACATTGTAGAGTATAACCGGGTGAATTGCTGGAAAGCCCTAAAGCCAGGTTAACGATACCATTATCGAAAGAAAATGGCGACCCGTAAAATTGACCTGGATGCAATAATGGGTAATCAGCAGCCTAGCGCCTGTACCGAAAGGTTGGCGAAGGTCCAACGACTAGAAAAGCGGCTGAATAAGCCGTTGCTGAGCCTAAGTCATTTTGATGCGCCAAATGATAAGGTGATAATGCCATAGCGCCCGGCGCCCTAACAGCAATAGCTGTGGGTGAAGATATAGTCTATCCCTTGGGGAAACCTGAGGTGCTAAGAGATTGACATCGATTTCTGTTTCGAACGGCGGGGCGAGGTTATTGATTATGTAGTGCAAAAGTACGGCGCCGATCACGTGGCGCAAATTATTACCTTTGGCACCATGGCCGCCCGGGCGGCCATCAGGGACGTGGGCAGGGCGCTGAGCATGCCCTACGGCGAAGTGGACAGGGTGGCCAAGCTGGTGCCGCCCGAACTGAATATTACCATAGAGAAAGCCCTGCAGGACGCGCCTGAATTAAAGGAACTCTATGATCAGAGGGGAGAGGTTAAAAAACTGATTGACACTGCCGCGGCGCTGGAAGGCATGCCCAGGCACGCCTCCACCCACGCCGCCGGCATAGTGATCACCCCCGAGCCCCTGACGCATTATATTCCCCTGTACAAGGCGTCCGACGGGCCGGTAACAACCCAGTTCGCCATGGGGACGGTGGAAGAACTCGGCCTGTTGAAGATGGATATGCTCGGCCTGAGGACTTTGACTGTAATCAGCGACGCAATCAAGTCCATTGCTGAAAATACCGGCAATAACCTTGATATAGATAAAATACCCATAGATGATCAATTGACCTACGAAATGCTGACCAGAGGTGAAGCCGCCGGAGTATTTCAGCTGGAAAGCAGCGGCATGCGGGCCATCCTCAGGGAACTGAAGCCGGAGGTCTTTGAGGATATCGTCGCCCTGGTGGCATTGTACCGTCCCGGGCCGCTGGGCAGCGGTATGGTGGAGGACTTTGTCAAAAATAAACACGGGCTTAAGAAAACAAGCTACCTTCATCCCAAACTGGAGCCTATTTTAAAGGACACCTACGGTGTAATCCTGTACCAGGAACAGGTTATGCGCATATCCAGCGAACTGGCCGGTTTTACCCTGGGCGAGGCTGATATGCTGCGCCGCGCCATGGGCAAGAAAAAACCGGAAATTATCGCCGGATTTCGCTCGCAATTTGTGGAAGGCGCGGTCAAAAATGGCGTTGATGAAAACACCGCCGGCCAGATATTTGACTTGATGGAATATTTCGCGGGTTACGGTTTTAATAAGTCCCACTCGGCCGCCTACGCGCTGGTTTCGTATCAGACCGCTTACCTGAAGGCCAACTACCCGCTCCAGTTTATGGCCGCGCTGTTGACCTCGGTGAAAGACAATACGGACAAGGTTTCCGCTTATATTGAAGAGTGCCGGCGACTGGGCATAGAGGTGCTGCCGCCCGATGTAAATGAGAGTCTGGAAAGTTTCACCGTGGCGGGCAGCAAAATCCGCTTCGGCCTGGCTGCTGTGAAAAACGTCGGCCTTGGCGCGGTGGAGTCTATCATCCGGACCAGGGAAAAGGGCGGGGCTTTCAGCGACTACGCTGATTTTTGCAGGCGGCTGGATACAAGAAGCGTCAACAGGAGAGTGCTGGAGAGTTTGATCAAATGCGGCGCCTTTGACTCTCTTGGTTACCGCCGGGCGCAGTTGATGGGGGCGGTAGAATCAGGTTTGGGCCTGGCGCAGCAGTCGCAGCGCGAGCGGGAAAACGGGCAGCTGTCCCTCCTTGATTTTCTGGACGGGAGCGCCGATTCAGTAAGCATCGAACTGCCTGATGTGGGGGAATACCCCGTAGACCAGATGCTGGCGCTGGAAAAAGAAACCCTGGGGCTTTATATCAGCGGGCACCCTCTTGCACAATATCGCGACGTGCTGAACAAGCTGTCCACAGTAACAGCCCTGGAAGCGCCGGAACTGCCCGACAACAGGGAGGTCGTGCTGGGCGGACTGATTACAGGCTTGAAAAAAACCAGCACCCGCCGGGGAGAACCCATGGCTATCCTGACGGTGGAAGACCTTACCGGCGCCATAGAGATTGTCGTTTACCCGCGTCCTTATGCCCGGTGCCGCCTGGCTCTCAGGATTGACGAGGTGGTTGTGGTAAAAGGCAGGATCAGGGAAAACGGAGATGAAACTAAAATAATCGGCGATGAGATCTCCACCCTGGACAGCCACCTGGAGGGGGAGTTGCATTTAAAAATCAGGGGCGCTGATTCACCGCTGCTCGATCAGTTACAGCTGATCATGAGCAGCTTTAAAGGTAATTCTCCTGTATTTTTACATTTTGAAAATGAGAAAAAGGTTATTAAAACGGGAGAGGAATTCTATGTCGATCTCTCCAGCCAGATGGTAGAAAGGTTGGAAGAACTGCTCGGAAAGGCGAGGGTTAAAATAAAAAGAAAAAACAGTCTGCCGCAGCCCGGGCCCGCCGGGGAAAAAACAGCTGAAGCGGCCGGACCGGAGACTGTGTCTCTCAATTCAAAAAAAAAGGAAACTAAGGATAGACAAATTAAAGAGAATGATTTTTTCAGTATTCTAGATCTGTAGCAAATGTTTCAAAACAAAGGGTGTGTCCTCATTCCGCTTTCTGAGGTGTCACTCCCCGCTAACTGGCTGAAGGCGCACTTACAGTCGATTCCCGGTAGTGTTTCGGTGCTTGTCAAACAAGAACATGTATGCTAAAATACATTAAAATTTGGAAATTTTAAGGGGTGAATGTTTTGCCGGGTAATTTTAGCGATCCAACCGCGGAATATGTTGTTATAAAAGCCCTCGAAAACGGGGTCACCATAATCGGCCTGACCCGCGGTACGGACACCAGGTTTCACCATTCTGAAAAGCTTGACAAAGGTGAGATTATGATTGCCCAGTTTACTGAACATACCTCAGCTATAAAAATACGCGGCAAGGTAGAACTGTTGACAAGGCATGGCAGCATCCATTCGGGTGATTGAACACAACTTTTTGTCATGGGACGTAAGAAGTGAGCCGGGGGGAACATCCTGTCTTCTTTTTGTTCTTATAATAAGATACACGTCCTATTTATATCCAGGGCATAAGCTCTGGGTATGCTTGTCTGTAGTAAAAAAGAGGAATACCAGCGGGCCGGGTAGAAAATAAAAGGCATGCCTCAATTTATATAAAGGAGGCTTTCAATAGTGTGGACAGTTGTTTACATAGCGCCGAATAAGACGGTAGCGGAAAGTCTGAAAAAGATGCTGGCCACCGAAGGCTTTTTAGTCCAACTCAGGGTTCTCGGGTTTCCTCAAATCCACGATACCTGCCCGGTAGAGATCCTGGTTCCCGAATCGGAAATAGACGAAGCTATGGAAATTATAAAATACAGTCTGATAATTATTTAAGGAGTGCTCTTTTTGGTCTTAGACGCCTTTCGTAAACAAAAAAATGCCGCCGCCCAATCAGAGCCGGAAAATCGCGACATTCCAGATGATATTTGGAGCAAGTGCGGGCGTTGCGGCGAGATCCTGTTGAACAAGGATCTAATCAAAAATTACAAGGTATGCCAGTGTGGTTTTCATTTTAGATTAACCGCGCCGGAGCGGATACAAATGACTTTGGACAGCGGGAGCTTCCGGGAGATCGACGCCGGCTTGCTCCCGGTAAACCCCTTTGCGCTTTCTGATTACGCCGGCAAGTTGGTTGAAGCGCGCAATAAAAGCGGTCTGAATGAAGCGGTGGTGTACGGAGAGGGAGCCATTGATAAAATTCCTGTGGTCGTAGTAGTTATGGACACCAATTTTATGATGGCCAGCATGGGGACCGTGGCCGGCGAGAAAATTACCAGGGCTATAGAGCTGGCCGCCGCTGACCGTAAACCGCTAATTATATTCGCGGCTTCCGGCGGGGCGCGGATGCAGGAAGGGATACTATCTTTGATGCAGCTGGCCAAAACGGTGGAGGCGCTGGCCAGGCTGAGCGAGGCCGGCCAGCTGTACATTACGGTGATTACTGATCCCACCACCGGCGGCGTCAGCGCCAGCTTTGCCGCCCTGGGTGATATTATTCTGGCTGAACCGGATGCCATGATCGGCTTTACCGGCCCAAGGGTTATTGAACAGACCATCCGCCAGAAACTGCCGGAAGGTTTCCAGCGGGCCGAGTTCTTTCAGCAGCACGGCTTTATTGATAAGATAGTCCCCAGGCCGCAGATGAAAGAAACTCTGGCAAAACTTCTGACATTACACCTGCAGGGGGAAAAATAAAAATGGCGGTAATCTTGGAATTTGAGAAGCCGATTCAGGAGCTTGAGAATAAAATAAATGAACTGCGAAAGTTCTCCAGGGAAAAGGGTATAGACCTGTCAACTGAAATAGCCATCCTGGAAAAAAGGGCCGGCGAAGTCAGGAAGTCCATATACGGTAACCTTAATTCCTGGCAGCACGTGCTTATTGCCAGACATCCGGAGCGTCCCAATACCTATGATTATATCAATTTTATTTTTGATGATTTCATAGAACTGCACGGGGATCGATATTTTGGCGACGACCCGGCGGTGGCGGGCGGCATCGGCTGGTTTAACGGGCGCGCTGTCACAGTTGTCGGCCAGCTGAAAGGGAAAGATACCAACGAAAACCTGGCCAGAAATTTCGGCATGGCCCACCCGGAGGGATACCGCAAGGCTGTGCGGTTAATGAAGCAGGCTGAAAAATTTAAACGGCCGGTCATCTGTTTTATAGACACTCCCGGGGCTTATCCCGGCATAGGCGCCGAGGAGCGGGGCCAGTTTGAGGCCATTGCCAGGAGTATGCTGGTGATGTCCACTCTCCAGGTTCCTATTGTCACGGTAGTGATCGGTGAGGGGTTTAGCGGCGGCGCTCTGGGTATCGGGGTAGGAGACCGGATTCTGATGCAGGAACACGCAATTTATTCCGTAATCACCCCGGAAGGTTACGCCAGCATTTTATGGAAGGACTCCGCCCGTGCCCGCGAAGCAGCCGAAGCCATCAGGATCATAGCCAGGGATATACTAGAACTGGGCGTGGCTGACAAAATCATACCCGAGCCACCGGGAGGGGCGCACAAGGAGCCGGAAGCGGCCGCGGCGATGCTGGGCGAGGCTCTGGCTGAAACAATGGATGAACTTATGAAACTGAAACTGGAGGATCTGATGCAACAAAGGTATGAAAAGTTCCGTTCCATTGGAAATTTAAAATAAAAACGGCGGTCAGGCTTTGTTTGTAGCCTGGCTATTTATTTGTTTAACATTTGACGGGTGTCGAATGTTTTTTTAGATCAAGAGCAATATATAGACAGCAAATACTATCAAACCGGGGGGTTAGGACTGGTGCAGAGAATCGCCTTATTGACCAGCGGCGGGGATTCGCCCGGAATGAACGCCTGCATCAGGGCTGTGGTGCGCAAGGCTATTTACCACGGTCTTGAGGTTATCGGCATAAAAAGGGGTTTTAATGGTTTTATCGAAGCTGATATGATACCGATGAATCCCAGCTCAGTTGCTGATATTATCCACAGGGGGGGCACTATTTTACATACAGCCCGTTCGGAACAGTTCCTGACTCCCGCAGGAAGGGCCAGGGCATTTGAAAATGTCAAGCGCTTCGGTATCCAGGGACTGGTTGTCATCGGCGGAGAAGGTTCTTTTCGCGGCGCCGGCGTTTTTAACCAGGAATATGGCATCCCGGTTATAGGGGTGCCCGGGACAATAGATAACGACATCCCCGGCACAGATCAGACCATCGGCTTTGACACTGCTGTGAATACAGCGGTGGAAGCGATCAGCAAGATCAGGGACACCGCTACTTCACATGAACGGACTTTTATTATTGAAGTAATGGGCAGGCATTTTGGGCATATTGCTATGGCGGCCGGCCTGGCGGGCGGGGCGGAGTCTATCCTGGCGCCGGAATGCCCTTTTAATTATGATGAGGTATGCGAGCGGCTTTTAAGGGGTTACCGCCGCGGCAAACTCCACAGTATTATCGTGGTAGCCGAGGGAACGGCGAGCGCCATGGAAGTAGGGCGTATTATCAAAGAGCGCACCGGCTTTGATACAAAAGTTACTATCCTGGGACATCTGCAGCGGGGCGGCATGCCTTCAGCGGCCGATTTGATTCTGGCCAGCCGGATGGGCGCCAGGGCTGTCGAGCTGCTCATGGCCGGCCAGGATAAAAAAATGGTTGGCGTCAAAGCGGGCGAACTGGTCGCCGTATCTATAGAAGACGCGCTGTCCCAGACAAAACCATTTGACCAGGAACTATGCAACCTGGCTATCACTTTGTCTATATAATTAATCTAATTTGGGAGGGAATCAATTGCGTCGAACCAAGATTGTCTGCACTATCGGCCCTGCCAGCGACAGTGTGAAAATTTTAAAAAAATTGATGCTGGCCGGGATGAATGTGGCCCGTCTGAATTTTTCGCACGGGACGCATGAAGAACACAAGCGGAAAATTGAAGCAATCCGGCAGGCAGCGGAGGAGTGCGGTAAATATGTAGCCATTATGCTGGATACCAGGGGGCCGGAAATACGCCTGGGGTATTTTAAAGAAGAGCCTGTCCATCTGGCGGAAGGCGCCCGGATCACACTGACCACGGAGCCTGTCAAGGGCGACAAAAAGCTCATCCCCGTCACCCATACCGGCCTGCCCGGGGACGTCCGCAAAGGCGACACGATACTGGTGGCGGACGGTTTGATCGCCATGAAAGTTTTATCCACGTCAGATACAGAAATACAATGCACTGTCATGAACGGCGGGGAATTGACCAGCCGGAAAGGCGTTAATGTGCCGGGTGTGGCGATCAGCCTGCCGTCTATTACCGATAAGGATATCCAGGACATTATATTTGGGGTTGAACATAAGCTGGATTTTATCGCCGCTTCGTTTATCAGGAAGGCTGCGGATGTCCTCGCTATCCGCCAGATTGTGGAAGAGGCCGGCGGCTGCCTTGATATTATCTCTAAGATTGAAAGCAGGCGGGCGGTAAATAACCTTGATGAGATAATCAAGGTCTCTGACGGGATTATGGTAGCCAGGGGCGACCTCGGTGTAGAGATCCCGGTGGAGGAGGTGCCGCTGCTGCAGAAAACGATCATTGAAAAATGCAACCTGGCCGGCAAGCCTGTAGTTACCGCCACCCAGATGCTGGAATCAATGATCCACAACCCCCGTCCCACCAGAGCGGAGACCAGCGATGTGGCCAACGCGATCTTTGACGGCTCTGACGCTGTCATGCTATCTGCCGAAACCGCCACGGGCAAATACCCCCTGGAAGCGGTGGAAATGATGGCGCGGATTGCCTGCCGGGCTGAGGCTTCCCTGCACTACGAAGAAATGCTCAGTAGAAAGGGAGCTGACACGCACAGACAGACGGTCACAAACGCGATCAGTTACGCCACCTGTACTATAGCCCAGAACCTCGGCGCCGCGGCGATTATTGTGTCAACAGAATCGGGGCATACCGCTAAAATGGTTTCCAAATACCGGCCCAGGGCGCCGATCGTGGCCGTCACACCCCACGCGGCAGTAATGAGGAAGCTGGCGCTGAATTGGGGTGTAACCCCGATTAACGCCGCCAGCAAGAACAGCACTGATGAGATGATGGATGAGGCGATTGACGCCGCGCTATGCGCGGGCTTAATCGACGGGGGCGAACTTATCGTCTTCACAGCCGGCATACCGGCCGGCATCAAAGGGACAACCAATCTAATCCGTGTCCATACGGTAGGTGATATCATTTTGCGGGGAACCGGCATCGGTAACAGGTCGGTAACGGGGCATGTGCGGATAGCTCACTCAGGCGCGGAGGCGTCAGAAAAGGTAAGCCGGGGAGATATCCTGGTGTCGCCGATCACGGGGAGTGAATATAATCCGGCCATGAGAAAGGCCGGAGCGGTGATCACCGAAATGGGCGGACTCACCTCCCACGCGGCCATAGTCTGCTTGGAGTATGATATACCGGTGGTAGTGGGCGCCGACAATGCGACAGATATACTGAAAGACGGCGACGTGGTCACTGTGGACGGCCAGAGGGGCCTGATCTACAGGGGCGAAGCCAGGGTATTGTAAACTATTCATAAAGTTCCCGCCCCCGGGTATCCTATTACAGGATAACCGCAGGGAGGAACTTTTTTGTTTGATCTAATTATTGATTTTCTTTCCAGGCTGGGTCTGGGCGGACTTCTGGCCGGTGTTTACGTTGAGGCCATGGGTCTGCCTTTTCCCGGCGGCATAATGGTGATCATCACAGGAATATTAATCGAGCAGGGTAAGCTGGACTTTCCCAGCGCTTTCGCCATCACTTTTTCCGGTTACAGCGCCGGGGCAATAACTGCCTATATAATCGGCAAGCGACTGGGACAGCCCTTTTTTGTGCGTTGCAGCAAACTCCTCAAGTTATCGCCCGAACGATTTAAGAAAGCGCAAACCTGGCTGGACCGTTCAGCGCCGGTTTTTATTATTTTCGGGCGCTTTATTCCGGGGGTTAGCAACCTGACCCCTTATATGGCGGGGGTAAGCCGCATCAGGTTCTGGTACTTCCTCTTCTACAACTCGCTCTTCACCGCTGGGTGGGGTTTTTTATATTTGATGGTTGGCATGTTTTTCGGGTACAATTACCAGATAGTCGCCCGTTACCTGAATTCGAAATTGCCGCTGGTGGGCCTGGCTATGCTCTTGCTTTATTTTGTTTACAGTTATGCCAGGAAGCAGCTAAAGAATAAGGTTAAAAATTTATAAGCTGAAGGAAAACCCGGCCAACGGGCGAATATTACATTATTGGCGCCAGGAGGTGTGGCTTTGATCAAGTCAATTCAAGGGGATATTACAGAACTCGACTTTGACGCTGTTGTTAACGCGGCCGGCAGACGGGCGCGGCATATTATTCATGCCGAGGTTATGGGTGGAGACAAGATTAACGGGCCGGACATGGTGCGCGCCGCCACCAGGAACGCCCTTTTAAAGGCCGAAGAGATGAACCTGAAGAGCATCGCCTTTCCTGCCCCGGGCGCCGGCGGGCTGGACTTTGACCTGGCGGCCAGGATAATGGTGTGCGAGGCGCGCCGACACGTTGCCGGGGGATCGGCGCTGGAACAGATCGCGTTTGTGCTATTTGATGAGCATGGTTACAGATCATTTAACAGGATAACAGGCAGAGAAGCGATAGTCTGCCTGGGCGACAGCATCACATATGGTTTCCCATTCGGGCCGAAGGCCTCCTGGGTTGAGCTAAGCGCAAAAAAGCTCGGCCTCAATATGATCAACATGGGCGCCAACGGTGACACCACCCGCGCGATGAGGCGGCGGTTCAAAAGGGATGTGACGGGTTTGGAACCGGCGTATGTAATAATCATGGGTGGAGGCAACGACGCTTTTATGGGATATTCCCTGGAACAATTCGCGGAAAATATAGAGGCAATGGCCGCCGAAGCGCAAGATAACGGCATCTGCCCGGTAATCGGGCTGCCTGCGCCCGTTTGTCCGGGGCCATTTGTAACAGATTATATTGGTATAGCCGGCTGCGAGTTGGACAGTTACAGGGAATGGGCAGAAGAATTTGCCGCTGACGAAAAACTGCCGGTTTTGGATTTTTACAGGCCGCTCCTGGATCCGGAAACCGGCGAAGCTGCGCCGGAATACTACTGTGACGATGTCCATCCCAGCATTGAAGGTTACCAGGTCCTGGCCAGAGCGTCCGAGCGGCTGCTTGCCGCTATCAAGATGGGGTTGTAAACGGGAAAAATGTCCTATCAGTGAAGAACGGGCCGTGAGCGCATTATTATTATAATTTTAATGGGGGTCACAAGGTATGGAAAAAGTAATGGCCTTCCCCGAGTTCATTGGAGAAACAGAACAGGCTGTGATTATGGTGGTCCCGTCGCTGGAGCAGGACTTGTCTGTTTTATATAAGCGTTTTCACGAGGGTGAAGAGATCGACTACTGGTTTAATTGGGAATTAACATCAATCAGCGATAATGAATATGTGGTTACTTTGAAGATCGGCTGGGAAGGGGAAGATGTGGTTTCCATAGGCTTTACCCTGGATATGTGGGAATACCTGCCGGTGATAATAAGAAGGGACAACCTGGTCTTGATGACAGACTGGCGCCTGATCGAAGAAGGAATTGCCGCCGGTATGGATAAAATGGGAAGATTCAGGCCCAAAGCGCTTCTGGTGCGTGATGTTGGGCAGGGCATAGAGGGACTGTCCAACAAAGTAGCTGATCAGGCTATGTGCCGGGGAAGCAGCGCCGAACTTATTCAGCTGCTGGAAATTCTGCAAAGTGGCCGTAAAACGAATTGGAATATACACTAACCAGTTATGTTATAAATATGAAATAATGAGGTATAAATAAACCGGGTATAAACCACTGCTAATTATAAGATATATATGCAGCTATAAGGTTTTAATACCTAACAAAAATAGCCTTTTCATTTTCATCAAAAACCGCATTGTACTTACCTTTTTGTTGGATGTTGAAATGTTTAAAAAACCCCCTGGCGCCTATTTTGTTTTTATTAAGAATAAGCCCGTTTTCACCGTTAGAAGCCTTAATTCTTATAGTTTTTGTGTCCTTGTCAAAAGCAAGCTCAACATACTCGGTGTCGAACCTATCGACAAGTTTTTTGTTTAGAGTAAGGTGGTTCTTAGAAATGGCTACTGTTGCTTCCTTCTCGAAACGGGGTTTGTATACTTCAAACGACATAATAACACTCCTTTGCTTTTATCATTATAAATTAAATACATAGGATAGTCAAACAACATAGATTTAAAACGATATTTATATTATATCCTTCTTATTAGCATTTATTTCACAAAACAAACGGCGGCGTCAAATTCGGATATGTATTAAGAGTTTCAACATACTGCGCTCCAATAATGTTTTTTTAGTTTTTAACGTGGTATAATAAACATTGTATTTTGCTTGGACACTTTTATAGACGGGTGGGAAATATGATGTCTTTACTCGATCGGTTTATATCCAGGAAATCCAGCGAACCTCAAAAAAAAGACGCTAAATGCACCTGTGGCGGGGAACTAATGACAATATCCTGTGAAAAAAAGGATCTTTACTTTTGCTCATGTTGCAACAAACTGCTCTTTTTTCTTGAGTCTGAACTGGAGGTCCCTAAAATTATGCCAATCAGCCTGGGATGGCTGAAGAAAAAATAGAATAATGTCACCAGGGGCTATATTGACAGGTTTTGTTAGATAGAATATGCCGGCGATGGCATAAAAGTTTCATATATAGAGATATCTGGCAAATATAATGTGGGGGGATATAGTGTGAAAGATTCGAAAAACGCCGAAATAAAGAGATGGCGCTGGTATGTGATTTCAGTAACTGTGCTGGGCATTATTTTGTTTTCACTTCCCTGGATAGCGAACACGTATAAAATTGCTTTGACCGTTCCGCTTTACGCCATGTTTGTATATGTATACTACAAGTATTTATCTTTAAAAAAAGGAGCCCAGGCGGCTGCTGCCGTAGAGGAGGACAAACCGGCCGGGCGGAAGGTTTCCTCCGGCATGAATACAGCCGGGAAACCGGCCCGGAAAAACAAGGCGGCGATAAGAAAAGGCCAGTGAAAATATTTGGGGACAGAAAATTCAGGGACAGTTATTTATACGGAGGGGCAGGATAATATCCTGCTCTTTTTATATGCGACTAAGTGATAACTTCATACCAATTGATTATTTATATTGATTGGCTTTGACTATTAATGCAATCGCAAACATGTATTTAATATTTTTCTTTTTACAATGTAAGATTTAATGAGATTAAGGATACTGAAGCCTTGCTATATGAAACGATTTTCCAAATAAAGGAATGATTTTGCAATAGGCGGCCTGATATTTTCGGCAATTAGGGTAACCAAATTGGAGGTGGCAACATGCAAACCCCGGACACCTATTGGAATCCGGTATTGGAAACCATGCCGGTAGAAAAGCTGAAAGAACTGCAGCTGATTAAGTTTAAAAGGATATTTAAATGGGCTTACGACAGGTCCAAACTTTACCGGGAGCTTTATGACGCAGCCGGCTTAACCCCTGGGGACATTAGAACGTGGGACGACGTCAGGAAAGTGCCGATGACTCAAAAGGAGAATTACCGGAAGGCCCAGTATAAGGAGCCGTGGCCTTATGGTGATTCTCTTTGTGTTCCTTTGGAAGATGTCACAGTTTATCACCAAACCAGCGGCACTACCGGGCAGCCTATATTTCAGCCTGACACCTGGCAGGACTGGGAGTGGTGGGCCGAAACCTGGTGTCAGTTCTTGTGGGCGATGGGTTTCAGGAATACAGACAGGGTTTTCCTGCCATTTGGATACAATGTATTTGTCGCCTATTGGGCCGGCCACTATGCCGCTGAGAAAATCGGCTGTGAGGTTGTCTCAGGGGCTTTGCTCAGCACCGATGAAAGAATATTGAAAATGAAGGAACTCAGGGCCACGGCTTTTATGGCTACACCTACTTATGTTCTCGGTATGGCTGACGCCTGCCGGAAAATGGGCATGGACCCGAGGAGTTTGGGGATCAAAAAAATCCTGTGCGCCGGTGAACCGGGCGCAAGCGTTCCCACCACCAAGAAAAGGATGGAGGAAGCCTGGGGCTGTAATGTGTACGACCATATCGGCGCGACCGAAATGGGCGCGTGGGGATACGAATGTGCTTATAAACCGGGTGGTTTGCATATTAACGAGGGATTTTTCCTGTTGGAACTGCTGGATTTGGAAACCGGGGAACCCATTGAAGAACCTAATAAACTGGGGAAGGTTGTCCTTACCTCTTTCGACCGGATGGCCCAGCCGTGCATCCGTTACGACAGTAAAGACGTGGCTATGTGGAGTGAAAACGGCTGCGCCTGCGGCCGCACGCACCGTATATTAAAGGGCGGGGTCCAGGGTCGTATTGACCATATAACAAAAGTCAAAGGCGTACTGTTTAGCCCGGTAACGGTGGAAGAAGCTGTGCGCAGTATGAGTCAACTGGGTAACGAATATGAATTAATTGTGAAAAGAGATGGGGAAGTAGACAAGATCATCCTCAAATATGAATTGGCGCCCGGTTATGAGGGTCAGGAAAAAGAAGTGGAGCCGGAATTGGCCAGAATATTGAGAATCAAAGCCAACCTGAATTTTATTCTCGAAAGTCACCCTTACGGTTCCCTGCCCAGGTATCAAGTAAAAGCCAGGCGTTTTAAGGACCTCAGGAAATAATTTATAAAAAGGTGGCGATACGCTTTGACAGAGAAAACCAAGATTTGTGAAATGGCTGACATTATTGCCAGTATTAAAAAGGAAGCGGAAATTTTAAAAGAACTGGGCTGCAGTTGTGGTAATAAATGTGTGGAAATGAACGTTGTCAGAATGTCTGCAATGATCAAAATGCTGGAACTAAACATTACCGATGTCGCCGATATATTGGAGGCCCAACCCGAGCCGGCCATGAGTTATTAGGATAGTACACTCGCTAGAGCTTATAGTAAAAAGCTGCCGTTAGGCAGCTTTTTTTACGCCTATTTGAAAATCTATAAAGAAGATTATGAGAGAAGGTGTGACAATGAGTAAGGCAGGAGCAAAGTTTTCCGAAGTGAAAGAGCTTTTGATGAAGGACGAAGAATTCAAAGCTGAATACGAAAAGCAATAAATTAAGGCACTGAGAGATCAGCGCCTTTTTTATGTATTGACCCAGCCTCGTAAGCTTTGATATTACTGATGGTGCCGAAGGTGGGGGCCGAACCCACACGGGTGTTGAGCCCGGCGTATTTTGAGTCCCTCCACATTACCGGAAGCATCGGGAATGTAACGTACTCTACCGGAATCCTCAGCCCCTCAAAAACCTTGTATAATGCGGGTTTGCGGCACTTAAAACCCGGAAACCCAAGTCACTCCAAGGCTCTCTCAAAAAAGCGGTTTTGACATCAATTTTGGACGTTGGAGGGATATTGGAGGGATATTCAGGAGGGATATCCGGACCGTCTGCCGTCAGAACGTCGAAGTGCAGTAATCAAAAACCAAATATTGTAACAGTCATCTACCATTGACAAATATTTTCAGGAGTTGATGACTGTGAAAAGTCAAGAATATTACGTATCTTTGACGCTTATCTCTATCAGATTCTGGAGAACAAACAGCGGTTTATCTCACAGATTATGACCGGTAAATCCCCGGCGCGTTCTGCCGAGGACATGAATGTTTTCTGAAAAAAAAGGCCGTGGGCTATGAAAGGTGAGGTGATCACTATGCCCTATGTGACCCCGGAACAGATTAAGAGCGCCAAACGGATGGATCTGCTGACCTATTTGCAGCATTACGAACCGCAGGAGTTGGTTCGCTTTTCCGGCAATGTCTATACCACCTGCAGTCATGACAGCCTGAAAATCTCCAACGGGAAGTGGTGCTGGTGGTCGCGCGGCATCGGCGGGCGCTCTGCCCTGGATTATCTCATCCTATTTGAGAATAATGTTAAAATTGGTTTTATTATTTGATAAACATCTCTGAATAAGCAGCCTTTCTGCCCGAAACTACCGGTCTGGTAAATTGCATCTCCTTCTCTCCAAGCATGATAGACAGTGGATGGGCACGCTCAAAGTCCATTTCTCCTGCCTCATTGAAGAAATCATCATTTCCTTCCAGATAAACTACTTTTCCAATAATCAGTGAATAATTTTCCCGCATGATCTCTTCGGTCAAAAGGCATTCTGCCCAGGCGAGACACCCGTCGATTCCCGGTGTCTTCAGCTTTGTTGAAGTACGAGGCGTTAAACCGGCTTCAATGAATTCATCCACATCGGGAGGATAATTTCTGGAACAGACCATAACCTCCTCAATCATTTTTGAAGAAGGAATATTAACAATAAATTCGTGCATTTCTCTTATGTTCGCCAAGGTATCCCTCTTAATCCACGAGGCGAGAACGATTTCGTCAAATGGTCTTAGAATCGGTGTTATGTTTGACCATGGAGCAATGTTGGGAATACCGTTCTTGTCCATCGTAGAGATAAGGACTACTGGCATAGGTATGATTTGTTCTCTTTTTTGTGGTTTTAAAATCATTTCCTTTTCTCCTTTCAATAAAGGTCCATTTTCCAGCCTCTGTCGTATTTTTTAAAGCAGTCGAGACATACTTTTTTCCCCTCCTGGAGTCTCATTTTATGTTCAGGCGCGCCTTCCCCACAGGATTCACAAGCGATCGATGTGAAAATTCTTGCAGTTTCCGGCAAAGTAAAACCAGGCTTCATGAAATTAAAAATCTCGTCCGCCGGCGCGTTCAGGATATACGCCTGCCGCTCTTCCCTGCTCATTTCCCCTTGAAACGGCTTGAGAATCATACGCAGGCTTTCCCCGTTCTTTCTGTTGAAAAAGCTGAAAGCCATTTTGCCGGTGCCTCTGTAAATTAAATTTCCCTTTCCGAAGCTGCAACCCGTCAGCAATTGCACTGCATCGACACCACAAGCGTCGTTTTCTGTGACACAGACAATTTCTTCGTCGGCTGAAAAACGGATACCCATTTTTTCTTGAGCAGCCACAGCGGCTTTATAGCCGATGGCAAGACCGGGACAAGAATGTCCGTGGAACTCCACTGCTTTTTCCCAATCTGTCTTTTCCATACCGTATTTCATCTCCTTATGTTAATTAATTAAACCTACCAGAACAAAGTTGCTATTGTTGTATCGACATCTTCGTAAACGAAACCGTCCCGGGCCAGCGATCTCAAATAGGCTTTCACCTTTTCCTCTTCCGGGATGGTGATATCCTGGTAGGTTTTAATCCTGTTGACATACAATCCATACGCTTCTTCGAGGCTTTTTTTCATCTTCCAGGTTTGTTGCTCATATTCCAACTGCGGCAGATATCCTTGTCTCCATAACATCTCAAAGGCGAACAAGATTTCTTCATCGCCGCTTTCCCGGCGTTCTCTGATGCCAACCAGCTCTTTGACCCCATCGGATACCGGATCTTTTCGCCGGATCGGCTTGGCAAGCACACACCAGCCTTTGGATGTTGCGGACAGCTTCTCAAAAGTATCCGCACTCTGGACAGCAGGCGTCATATGGGCAAGGACCAGATCAAATTTATTTTTATACCCGGCGGTTTCAATGTCCAGCTTGTGCCAGTCCGCGCAGAAAAAGCCTATATTCTCAATGTGTTAATGCGCCATTTTTTGTTGGGCTATCTCAATCATTTGGGGAGATAAATCTAATCCGGTCACGTGCCGGCAGCGACCGGCTATGGCCAAGGCATATTTTCCTGCGCCACATCCTACGTCTAATACCAGGCTTTCCGGGTTTAGCATATTCCTTTTTCCCAATAGTTTTAAAAAAGAGTCGTTATTAAAATCAGGCAGAATAAATTCTCCGAAACTCCCAGCCATTGAATTCCACATATCCACACTGGCCTGTTTGTTTTGTTCTTTCAGGCTCCATTTTTCTTTAATTTGCTCAATATTCATGTAATCAACCCCTGTCAATCAGGTTATCAAGATTACCCATTTTTTACAATCCGCTGGGGGGGATAAGTTCTAATAGGGGATAACATCTGCCTATATTAAGCTTTCCTTGGGGTAAACGTATAAATAACCAGAGGACTTATGTCAAACGAAAATCAATTATTTTGACAGTACCGACGTCTTCATTGCCGAATGCTCTTCTGTTTACCTTTTCTAAATACCGTTAAAAATTCTTTATGTAAAAGTACTGGAGCAAAAATCCTCTAACGAGATAGGCTTTATGACAATAAGTGGAGAAAAAAAGCCATGAAGTACCAACCCTGTTTCATACAGAGTTTTCAGCCTTCATAGCCTTGTTAAAAAACATATTATTCTGTCAACCTATAAATGTCAAGTACCGAAGGGCAAACACTTTGCAGAGGAAAAAGGCTGATAAATAGCACAGAAATACCGGTTTGCTTCATTTACCTGCCATTGCGACTGGTTTTTTCATGTTTCATAGAGCAGTTTACCTCCAAGCCCTTTCCTTTCAAATAATCTGTCCCCCAATCATACATTGCCTCTAAAATAGGTCTAATGCTTCTTCCAAAGCTGGATAAAGAGTATTCCACTTTAGGGGGTACGACAGGATATACCGTACGAATCAATAGGTCATCCATCTCCAACTCCCTTAGTTGCTGTGTGAGCATCTTGGGTGTCGCTTGTGGTATCAGATTACGCAGTTCGCTAAAACGCAAGGTTTGATTCATCAAATGCCACAATATCAAAGATTTATATTTTCCGCCTATCAGATTAAGAGTGGACTCGACAGGACAATTATATCCGCTGGAATCAGATTTCATATTATTGAATCCTTTCATAGTATCTTTTTTGATACTATATTACAATAAAGTACGTTCTTTTTATATTGAAAATAATTGCTAAAATGATACCATGAGATATTATAAATGTCAACTTTATTCCAAGGAGGATAATGAATATGAATAAAGGATATTTTGATATAACCGGTATGACTTGCTCGGCGTGTTCGGCGCGTGTTGAAAAAGGTATCTCGAAGTTGGAAGGTATAAAGGGAGTTAGCGTAAATCTACTTAAAAATAGCATGTCCGTAATTTACGATGAAAGCATCGTGAATGTCGGACAGATTGTAGAAGCAGTAGAGCGTATTGGTTATGGAGCTGCCCCTCATACCAGCACTACAAAAAAGCAAAATAATGAACCGCTGGACATTGCAAAGCAGGACTTGAAACAACTGCGGGTTAGGCTGATAGTCTCAATGATTTTTTCTATTCCCTTATTCTATATTGCTATGGGACATATGTTCAGCTGGCCGCTTCCCAGTTTTTTGTTAGGCATGGAGAATGCGCTGATTTTCGCGTTCACTCAATTCTTATTATTGATTCCAGTGTTATTTATCAATTTCAAGTATTATCAAATGGGATACAAAACACTATTCCAGGGTTCTCCCAATATGGATACTCTGATTGCCATTGGTTCGAGCGCCGCAACTCTATATGGTATCCTGGCCATATACAAAATCGGATATGGCTTGGGACATGGCGATATGCAGATGGTACATCAATATAAAATGGATTTGTACTTTGAATCCGCTGCCATCATACTAGCCCTAATAACGCTGGGCAAATACTTTGAAGCACGCGCCAAAGGCCGAACATCGGAAGCTATTACGAAACTGATCAATCTGGCCCCCAAGATGGCAACCGTGCTGCGTAATGGTGTTGAAGAAACGATTTCGGTAGAAGATGTATTGTCCGGCGATATTGTAATTGTAAAAGCCGGAGATACCATCCCCGTCGATGGGGTTATTACAGACGGTTATTCTTCTGTGGATGAATCCGCGATAACCGGTGAAAGCCTGCCTGTTGATAAAACCGCAGGCGATCGGGCTATCGGCGGTACGGTTAACAAATCAGGGTATTTCAAAATGTGCGTTACGGCAGTTGGAGATAACACGACCTTGGCACATATCATAAGGCTTGTAGATGAAGCAACTTCCTCAAAAGCACCGATTGCAAAACTAGCGGATAGGATCAGCGGCGTTTTTGTGCCCACGGTGATTGTCATTGCTCTAGCGGCAACGATTATATGGCTGGCTTTAGGGCAGAGCTTTGAATTTTCGCTTTCAATAGGTATAGCAGTATTGGTAATTTCCTGTCCCTGCGCATTAGGGCTTGCCACTCCGACAGCAATTATGGCCGGCACAGGCAAAGGTGCGGAAAACGGCATCTTAATAAAATCTGCCGAAGCATTGGAAATAGCTCATAGCATTAATACGGTTGTATTGGATAAGACGGGTACGATTACTGAGGGAAAGTCTGCTGTAACAGACATTACAAGTGATCGTGCTGATAAATCCGAATTACTGACTGTAGCAGCTTCACTCGAAAAGATGTCGGGACATCCTCTTGCAGACGCTATATTAGCAAAAGCGGAAAATGATGGCATCGTCTTAAAAGATATTGATGATTTTTCATTAATACCAGGGCAAGGCCTTACTGGCATAATGGAAGGGAAACACTGTTATGCCGGGAACAGGAAGTTGATGAAAGCTGCAGATATTGAGATAGGAGATTTTGCAGACATTGAGGAATCATTTGCCGCTTCTGGAAAAACACCGTTATATTTCGCACAGGAGAAAAAACTTTTAGGTATTATAGCCGTTGCAGATGTTGTCAAACCAACCAGCAAACAAGCTATAGCTGAATTATCTTCTATGGGAATTGAAGTGCTCATGATTACCGGCGATAACGCTAAAACCGCCGAGGCTATTCGCAAGCAGGTTGGCATAAAGAGTGTACTTGCCGAAGTTCTGCCCCAAGACAAAGAACGTGAAATTCGAACGTTGCAACAAAGCAATAAGAAGGTAGCTATGGTTGGCGACGGCATTAACGACGCGCCCGCACTTGCGCGTGCAGATATTGGCATAGCCATAGGCGCGGGAACCGATATTGCCATTGAGTCTGCCGATATTGTGCTGATGAAAAGTGATCTGCTGGATGTGGCAACCGCAATACAGCTTAGCCGGTCTACCATGCGTAATATTCGACAGAACCTATTTTGGGCGTTTTTCTACAACACAATTGGTATCCCTGTAGCGGCGGGTTTGTTTTATGGATTATGGGGATGGCGGCTCAATCCTATGATTGCCGCTGCCGCTATGAGCCTTAGTTCTGTATCCGTGGTTTCAAATGCGTTAAGGTTGAGATTTTTCAAGCCAAAATGGAAAAAGGAAAGGGGGAATAATTCCGATTCCGTTATAAAAGTGCAGCCAAAATTATTAAAAGGAGGTATTGAAATGAAAAAAATTGTAAGGATTGAAGGCATGACTTGCAATCACTGCTCAATGGCAGTAGAAAAAGCATTTAAAAAACTGGATGGCGTAACGGATGCAACAGTTGATTTGGCAGGGAAAACGGCTGCGATAGAGCTGTCTGATTTTGTATTGGACGATATTCTTATCAAAGCTGTGGAAGATGCCGGATATGAGATTGTCGAAATCCAATAAATAATTAATTATTGATAGCGCCCTGCAAAGAGGTCAGTTATTGACCATATCTATCTTCTGGAAAAACCTGCCTTGCGGCATATAAAAAAACTGTAGTTTTGACTGTAGTTTTGACAGATAGTCTTTTGCGCTAAAATTCCATAACCAAATGCCAAACGGCGGTTTTGAAATAAAGCAATTCAAAGCTGCCGTTTTCCTTTTCAAAAAATAGGATTTCGGAGGATATGTTAAAGTCGTCCCTTTTAAAGACACGGCGGCACAAGGAGGATGCCGCCGTGTTTCTTTGCTTTCGACATAATCCGATACCATTCTGCTTTTCAAAAAAAGCCTTGACATTCTATGGGACTATTCCGGCCATGAAGTTACCTACACACATCATACGTTAAGATATACAAACTCCAACGCCCGATTGGTTTTGATCCATTCGGGCTTTTTTGCGTTTTACACCAAATTATTTTTCACTTTTTGCCGTTCACTTTGCCAAAATCGCTTTTTAGACCTGAGTAGTTATGCGAAAGGGGACAACCATCACCCGCCTTTGCGG
>JAHDOA010000049.1 GCA_018435055.1 Pelotomaculum sp.
CACTTTCCGGATTGAATCATCAGTGGGGAAAATGGATTTCGTCTTAGTAAATTTCCGCACCATTCTGTGGTATGCTTCCACCGCATTTGTCGTATACACCAAATGCCGGATTTGTTCGGGATAGTTGAAAAATGTAGTAAGGCGGCGAAGGCGGAGAAATCCCCTCCGTCCGAGCCTACTTACGAGCGCAGCGGGAAAGCCGCCGGGGGTACGAGTGAGCCGGAGCGGAAGTCCGTACGGCAGGAGCTGAAGGAAATCCGGGAGTCCCGAAGGGAGCAGGCGGAGCCCAAGCGCGAACAATCCAAGGAGCAATCCAAATCCACCGGCCAGCCCGCCAAAGCGGGCCAATCGAAAACAAAATTCAAATCTAAAAAACCGAAAGAGAGGTAAATCCAGATGAGCAATTTTGACGATCTTTTTCCGCAGGAACAAAGCCAAGCAGCGTCCATAAGCAACCAGCCTTTCGACAAGGAGGCCTGGGCGCAGAAAAAGCAGGAGCAGCGGGAAGCAGTGTACGCCATGATCGACGAAGCGGCGACAGCCGTGGCGCGGGACGGAGACACCTTTCAGAAGTATCTGGACGTGCAGAGCCGCTTTGACCGCTACAGCGTTTCCAACGCCCTCTTAATCCTGGCGCAGAAACCGGAGGCCACCCGCATCGCGGACTTTGATACCTGGAAAGACCAAGGAGCGTACATCCGCAAGAAGGAATCCGGCTTTTACATCATTGAGCCGGGCGAGGAATACCAGCGCCAGGACGGTTCCACCGGCATCAGCTACAACCCCAAAAAGATGTTCGACATTTCCCAAACCGGAAACAGCCGCAAACGGGAAACCCCCGTCTATCCCGACGAGCGCACACGCATCAAGGCATTGCTGGCTCACGCTCCCGTGCCCGTCCGCATCAGCGACGCGCTGCCGAGCGGCGTGAACGCCCTGTACCAGCCGGATACGCGGGAAATCCAAATCCGGTGCGGCCTGGACGCCAATCATATTTTCCGTGCCCTCGCCCAGGAGCTGGCCCAGGCGGAAATGGACCAGGGCGACGGGAGCTACAACCGTTCCGAGCAGGGCTTCCGCGCCTATTGCGCGTCGTATATGCTTTGCAAACAGTACGGTGTGGAAACGGACGGCTTTTACCACTTCGAGGGGGTTCCCCAAATGCTGGGGGCTTTGGAGCCGCAGGAAATCCGCGCCGAGTTGTCCGTGATACGCGAGGCCGCCAACGAAATTTCCGGCCGCATGAACCGGATGCTCAACCAGCAGCGGCAGCAAAAGCGGCAAGAGCCGGAACGTTAGGAGGGATCGCCCATGAAGGAAGAAGAACGGGTGCTGACCCTGGACGACTATGAATACGGCGTGGTGGTGAACGCTTTGAATGAACTGCGAAACGACCTGATTAAAGAGGAACGGCCCACCGACGCCGTGGACGAACTGCTTTTGAAAACCATTGACGCCCCAACCAAAAAGCAGAAGCGCAGAAACCACGATGAAGCGCGCTGAAACCGCCAGGAGCAATCTCATCCTCTGGGCGATTTTTTTAATTCCGGTGGTGTGGGCGGCCTTGCTGGTCGCCCCCTCCCTTTCCGGCGGCCTGCCCGAAATCCTGGAAAACCTCACGGCGGCAATGAACGACCCGTTTCATATCCAATGGGTGGATAATTCGCCCAAGTGCGTTTTGCTCTTTGTCGCCGCCTATGGTATGGGTATCGGGATCTACCTGTCCACCAAGCGGAATTACCGGCCCGGGGAGGAACACGGCAGCGCCCGCTGGGGCGGCGTGGCGGCTGTCGATAAGAAATACCGGGACAAGAATCCGCAGAAGAACAAAATCTTGACCCAAAACGTCCGCATTGGACTGGACGGCAGGAAGCACCGGCGCAACCTGAATGTCCTGGTGGTGGGCGGCTCCGGCAGCGGCAAGACCAGGTTTTACGCCAAGCCCAACGTCATGCAGGCCAACACCTCTTTTGTGATCCTCGACCCCAAAGGGGAAATCCTGCGGGATACCGGGAACCTGCTCAAAGCCAAGGGCTATGACATCAAGGTGCTGGACCTGATCAACATGCACCTCTCCCACTGCTACAACCCCTTTACCTATTTGCAAGACGACAAGGACGTGCTGAAGCTGGTCACCAACCTGATCCGCAACACCACCCCCAAGGGCAGCAACACCAACGACTCCTTTTGGGAACGCTCCGAAACCGCTTTGCTGGAGGCGCTTATCCTCTACCTGCTTTGCGAAGCGCCGGAGGATGAGCGAAACTTCCCGATGGTCATGGAGATGATCGCCGCCGCCGAGGTCCGGGAAGAGGATGAAGCCTACCAAAGCCCCCTGGACGAGCTGTTTGAGCGGCTGGCCATGCGGGAGCCGGAGCACCTGGCGGTCAA
The DNA here is from genome assembly GCA_018435055.1 of Pelotomaculum sp. Lineage (GTDB taxonomy): Bacteria > Bacillota > Desulfotomaculia > Desulfotomaculales > Pelotomaculaceae > Syntrophopropionicum. Next base: position 2,392 of record JAHDOA010000049.1, read on the forward strand.
GCAGTACAACATCTTCAAGCTGGCGGCGGGAAAGACGGCGAAAAGCATTCTCATCAGCCTGGGCGTCCGGCTGGAGAAGTTCAACCTGTCCACCATCGCTGGCTAGACCATTGCTTGGTGGGCAGTACAGGAATGTCCACGGGTCCGCATTTGCACTTTGAAGTTTATGTCGGCGACACCAGGGCTGACCCCCTGCTGTACTTCTCTAATTACACGGCGGCATGGTAAGTATTGGCTGGTTAAAAAGTATAACGCAAGCGAATACATGCCATTTCAGTTAATGCGCAACGGACCATCTTGCACTTTTCAACCATATCACCTTCATTCGGCGGCCTTGAAGCATTGATCAAAGCCGCCGTTTTCCTTAATTTGTTGATCTCCTCTTGACATAAAGAGTATAGCTTATATACACTAATAGTATGCTAATAAAAAATGGTAAAAACAAAAATAAAATTAGCTATACGCTTTTGCGGGTAGTATGGAAGCTTTTTGAGGTTGACAAAAAGACCAGTTATTATGGTACGGACCAACCGCTTTTTGAAGCGGAGATTCACATGATCAAATCCATCAAGGAGAACGAGGGCATTCATGTGACAGGCCTTGCCCAATTACTGGAGGTGACCAAGGGGGCAGTTTCTCAGATCGTCATGAGACTGGAGAAAAAAGGAATGGTTGTGAAGGATAAGGATCCCATCAACCAATCAAGGCTTGTTCTGCGATTAACCCCCAAGGGTGAAACCGCTTATGTGCATCACGAACAGCTTCATCAGGAATTTGATAACCTTATCAGCGAAATCCTAAGGAACGCGTCTCAGGAAAATATAGCATTTCTTACAAAATTTTTGGAGTTACTGGTAGATAAAATTGATGATTATGAAAAAGTTAAAAGACAATGATATTTTTTTACCCCAAGAGTATAGGTGGTATACTCCTGCCTTTGTTCTTAAACAGTGTTTTTTTACAAAAAGCGTATAGCCCCTAAACCAAGCGCAATTTCTTTAAAAACCATACGGGAGGAGAAATCGAATGAATAGGAATGATGAAAAAATTAAAATGATGAGAGACGAGAAAATCCCCAAGGTACTGCTGAATTTGGGTATGCCCACCATGATCGGCATGCTGGTCAGCGCCTTTTATAATGTGGTGGATGCGTATTTTGTCGGGGGGCTGGGGACCAGCCAAATGGGGGCGGTGTCCGTTACCTTTCCCATCGGTCAGATTATTGTCGGACTGGCCATGACCTTTGGAACCGGAGCGGCCTCCTACATATCCCGCCTCTTGGGAGAAGGAGACGAAAAACAGGCCAATAAAACCGCTTCGACGGCGCTGATGACCAGTCTGTTGGTGGGCGTCATTACCATCATTGCGGTGCTGTGCTTTCTTGACAGCGTGTTGGTTTCTCTTGGCGCCACCGCAACAATCCTCCCCTATGCCAGAGCGTATGCGATGATTTACATTGCCGGCTCCATACTGACCATCTTTAATGTCACCATGAACAATATCATAACCTCCGAGGGCGCAGCCAAGTTTACCATGGTGGCCATGCTGATCGGCGGCGGCCTGAATGTAATTTTCTGCCCCATTTTTATTTATACCCTGGGATGGGGAATACGGGGCGCGGCTATTGCCACGCTTGCGGCCCAGGCTGCCACCTCACTTTTTTATGCCTGGTATATTTCAGGCCGAAAGGGATATTTAAGGTTCTCTCTCCGCGATTTTTACTTTGACAAAACGATTTATGCCCAAGTATTCAAGGTGGGGATTCCCATCCTGGCTTTTCAACTATTGGCCAGCGCCTCAATCGGGCTGACCAATACGGCAGCCAGCAATTACGGTGATCCGGCTGTGGCAGCTATGGGGATCGTCACCCGCCTGTTGGCCCTGGGTACATTTGTCGTGTTCGGATATATGAAAGGATTGCAGCCGGTGGCCGGATATAATTACGGGGCGAAAAACTACGACCGATTAAATGAAGCAACCCGGGTTTCTCTGAAATGGGCGGCATGGTTTTGCGGCATTATGGCATTTATGATGATCGTGTTTCCCGACGCCATTGTTTCGCTGTTCAGCAAAGATGATGCCATGGTGATTGATATTGGCGGCCGGGCGTTGAGAGCCAGCGGAATCATGTTTGTCTTTTTTGGCTTTCAGATGGTGTACGGAACCCTTTTTCTGGCGCTGGGCAAAGCCAAAGAAGGCGGCATACTCAGCATCAGTCGGCAGGGAATATTCTTTATTCCGGTTATTCTTATTCTTCCTCACGTGATCGGCTTAAACGGGGTTATCTACTCCCAAGCGATTGCCGATTTGCTGACGGTTATACTAACGGCAGTATTGGCTGTGAAGCTAAAAAAAGAACTTAAAGGTATTGCAGAGCAAACAGCATGAGGAGAAAAAGCCATGAAAAAATACTGGATACTCGGTATGATCGCCATTGCCTTCATTTTTTTGTTGGCAGGATGCGGAAAGAATGGAGCTGAGACCACGGAAAAGAAAGTGGTGAAACCGGTTGCCGTGCTCGTGAGCCAGTTTGGGAGGCAATCAAAATGACTTTGCTAATGCATAAAATGGCAAATAATAAAAGGAAGTGGTAATGGCAAAAGCTATGCAGACTTAATTTACATTTGTATCAATTCTAAATGAAAAAATGACTGCCACTCGGTAAATAAAAAAAACCGCAGCTTGGCAGACAAATTTCTGCACAAAAAATACATATCAAATACCAAACGGCGGTTTTGAAATAACAACCAAAGCCGCCGTTTTCCTTTTCAAAAAATAGGATTTCGGAGGGCGTGTTAAAGTTGTCCCTTTTTAAGGACACGGCGGCACAAGGAGGATGCCGCCGTGTTTCTTTGTCTTCGACATAATTTGATATTATTCTGTATATCAAAAAAAGACTTGACGCTTTATGGGACTACTGCGGTTATGAAGTTACCTACACACATCACACATTAAGATATACAAGCTCCTGTGCCCGATTGGTTTTGATCCATTCGGGCTTTTTTGCGTTTTACACCAAATTATTTTTCACTTTTTGCCGTTCACTTTGCCAAAATCGCTTTTTAGACCTGAGTAGTTATGCGAAAGGGGACAACCATCACCCGCCTTTGCGG
>JAHDOA010000006.1 GCA_018435055.1 Pelotomaculum sp.
AAAAACCGTGTTGTCCACACTCTCCACAGCCTCGGCGACTAGGTCTAAAATTAACTACGACGACAAAATCATTTCAAAAGATGCAACTAATAATATCTTTATTGCTGACACTAAGTGGAAATATCTGGTTCACTTAAAAAAATAAAACTATTGTCTTGACAAGGGGGACACTTTATGGAATCCCATATAGTAATTTCATTGCCCAATGCCGTGTTTCTTCGGTAGTCCTGTAATTAATTTTTAAGATGCTGCTTCGACCACGAACATTGATGCCACATTGTTTTAGAGAAACTTTATTGCGGTATATTCTCTGGTGAGAATCTCCCACAATAAAAAGATCATTGCCATGCTCCTCTCCGGCGATAGCACGAATAAGTTTAAGCGCTTGCACGCTAAAGTCTTGAGCTTCGTCAACAACCACAGCAGCGTAAGTGGGCTTGTTCTTCAATTTTCCAAGCAAATATCTTGCCTCAGACATGGCAGTTTCAACATCACGCACTTTTTCTTCATCCATGAGATGCCGCATTTCCTGAAATACACTCCACACAGCGATGCGTACCTTGCGATCCAGGCGCACGCCCCGACCTAAGCGCGGTGCTTTTAAATACCTTTCCAGGCTCTCTATCTCCTTTGGTTTTATAACCTTGTTCCACTCATCCATGTAAAATTCTTTTGCCAGTCCCAGTTCCGCTGGCGCTACTGTAAATGCCTGATCCCAGAGAGAATCCAATTCGGCGCCGTAAATTATTCTATTTTCATAACCCTGGGAACGGAGAAAATCACCTACCCAAGCATCCAAATTAATCACATCGATTTGCCTCAAAACACTTACGTCACAAATCTTTTTCAGGTTTTCGCGAATATCGCTGGCCAGGTTGAGCACAAAGAAGGGCTAATATCTTATAATGAGTTCCATGTACTAAAAAATGATTTGATCCGTTTAAAACCTTGAGGATCACCCACATTGCCCAACATATCCCATGAAAACGATAGGCTGCGCCAGTTTAAAGCGGGGACAGCAAAATAGATCCCAGGACTGTTTTTAGGTCGAGACAGGGTTATTTCACCTTTGCCATAAATGTCCCCGCGTTGTAATTTAGTTAACGAGGGGACAAGTAAATAAAAGCATGGCCCAGCGAGTGAGACATAATCCCACTCAATGAGCCATAACCATGCGCAGTAGGTCATAACCGCGCAAAAAGGGCGTGGCGAGTAAATCGATAAGCCGAGTTCTGTCGTGGGTGATCATCTATCTGGGACGTCTGTCGCCAGCCGCCTCTAGCGACCTAACCCGGGAACGCGACGGGCCGCCGCAAATGTTCCCCTATTTGGTCTTGCTCCAGGTGGGGTTTACCTAGCCGGCCGGTCGCCCGGCCGCTGGTGCGCTCTTACCGCACCGTTCCACCCTTGCCGTTTGAGAAGTGAGATGTAAGAAGTAAGACGTGAGAACTTATTACAATTCGGCTTCGCCGAATTGCTTCTTAATCTCACTTCCAACCTCCCACCTCTCACCTCTCAAAACGGCGGTCTGCATTTCTATGGCACTTTCCTTGGGGTCGCCCCCACTGGGTATTACCCAGCACCCTGCCCTGCGGAGCTCGGACTTTCCTCAGGCGCCATAATGGCGCCCGCGACCACCTGATTTACTCGCCGCTATTGCATAATAAAAAATAGATGCCTGGTTTCATGGTAATATTGTACCACAGATAGTTTTAACATCCTAAAGTCTAATTAACCGTTCCTAAACACATAGTCATAAAGAGCTTGCCGCCGGCGCCCCCTTTTCAGCCCTGCTTTTCCCAGTAAAGCATCCGGCCGCAGTTACTGCAGTAAACTATATCTTCACCAATTTTCAGCAACCTCAGCTCATTGAATGTAATCCCCATCCGGCAGCCCATACATGTCGCTTTTTCTACCCGCGCCAGGGGATCGTTAAATCTTTTTTTCATATCCATATACCTTTGCCAGGTTTCCACATCCAGTTTATCAAGCAGCTTCTGCCTGGCCAGGGGGATCTGGGCAATTGACTGCCGGATCTTTTGCTGGCCGGCCAAAAGGCCGCTATGCTTTCTGCGGTATTTTTCTGCTTTATTGTTCAGCCCAGCGCTCATACCCTCCAGTTTTGCCCGTAGTTCATCCTGTTTTTCCATTAATGCAAGGATCTCGTCTTCCGCCTTTTTTACCATGTTTTTTAGACTTTCCAGCTTTTTGCTGTTTGAATTCATTTCTTTGACATTGGTAATCGAACCGTCATATAATTTTTTTCCCAGGGATGCGAGCTGTTCGTTGGCGCTGCTAACGTCCATCTCTTTTAATTTTTGACTTTTTTTTACGCCGTTGTATTCTTCCTTTATTTTATTAAACAGCGCCCTGCCTTCCTCAATATCGGCTTTAATAGATTTCAGTTCTTCCGCCATCTTACCTCCTTTTAATTTTTTTTCCAGGGCCCTTTTCCGGCCATCGAGGGCCTGGATTTCCCATAGCAGTTTTAAATCCGGCATACCGACATCTCCTCAAAAAAATTTAAGATAGGAAGCGCTGACTCCCTATCTTAAAAGAATGTGAAAGGGTCTGTAATTGTTTCCGATAAAAACAGCTGGATATCAATACCGGCCTGGCGGCAAATATCACCCAGATATTCTTGCAGCGCAGGCAAAACCACAGCCTCTGTACCATAATGCCCCGCGTCAATAAAGTTCATGCCGGCGGCGGCAATATCCTGGGCGGTGTGGTATTTTACGTCGCCGGTAACGAATGTGTCCGCTCCAGCTTTTAGCGCCTGCGGCCAGAGATCGGCGCCGGAACCGCCGCAAACAGCCACTGTTTGGACCGGGCGATCCGGGTTGCCTCCCATACGGACAGCGTCCAGCCCGAGCGCTTCCTTGACAATTCCCGCAAACCGGCCCAGCGACAGCGGTTCCGCAAGTTTGCCCACCCGGCCCAGGCCGCAGGACATATCTCTGTTCTCCAGCGGTAAAATATCATAAGCGACTTCCTCATACGGGTGTGCCGCCAGCATCGCGTCCAGGACTTTTTTCAACAAACCAGCGGGGACAATGGTTTCCAGCCGGGTCTCTTCCACCCGCGCCAGCTCGCCGGCCCTGCCGTAAAACGGGTTTGCTCCCGCCAGGGGTTTAAATGTCCCCGTCCCCCCGGCCATAAACGAGCAGTGGCTGTAGTCCCCGATCCATCCGGCGCCCGCGTCCAATACCGCCGCGCGTACTTTTTCCTCATGCCCCACCGGTATAAATATTACCAGCTTATAAAGACGGGACTGCCCGGCCTGCTGCAAAACAGCCGTTCCGGTCAAACCAAGCTTTTCGGCCAGAATGCTGTTTACCCCGCCGGCTGCGGCGTCGAGATTGGTATGCGACGCAAAAACTGTAATATTATTGCGTATGAGAAAGCTGATCAGCTCACCCAGCGGCTGCCTGATATTAATCGCCCGGGGCGGCTTGAACATTAGCGGGTGGTGGCTGATAATCAATGAGGCGCCCCTGTCCGCAGCTTCCCGCGCTACTGCCGGGTTAACATCTATAGTCAACAGGATCCTTTCAACTGCACCCTGAGGATCACCCACCTGCAGGCCGCTGTTGTCCCAGCCTTCAGCCAGGTAAGAAGGAGCCAAATTTTCCATTATATTAAAAATGTCAACGCATTTTACAGACAATCAATAATCCTCCTGATCCGCACAAGTTTGTTTTCAGTGGCCCGGGCCTTTTCCACGGCGGCAGCGCTGTTTGCGGCCCGCATACCGGCCAGGGCCCGCTCATAGCGGCCTGCAATTATCTCCAAATACCTGCCGAACAAAGGGTCCTTTTTTTCCGCCAGCCGGGGTCCCAGCTCCAGCAGGAGGGGGTCTTGCACTGCTTCGCAGCCGGGCGCGGAGGAAATAACAACATAGATCCTGCCGCCCTCCTCTACCAGCTGTTCATCGGATATTTTCCAGCCGTTTGCCGCCAGCCAGATCCTGAGATCGCCGGGGTCTGCCTGCGGCTGCAGAATGAGCATTTTGACAGTATTTAAGATTTCCGGGGAGGCCGCCAGTATTTCCCTGATGGTATTGCCGCCCATACCGGCCAGCACCAGGACACCGGCTTCAGCAGGCTTTAAAACCGTCAGCCCGTCTCCCAGCCTGAGGTCGATGTTTGATTCAAGTTTATGTTCCGCTACCTGGCGGAGCGCCGACTGGAAAGGGCCGGACCGCAGTTCGGTAGCGATTACCCTCGCGCACCGGCCTGTTTTCACCAGATAGATGGGCAGGTAAGCGTGATCGGCGCCGATATCGGCAACCACAGACCCCGCCGGCACGTATGCGGCGGCCACGGCCAGGCGTTTGGCCAGCTCCATTGCTTTCCCCCGTACGCTGTATATGTTAACACCAGTATATTAGATTTGGACAAAAAAGACAAACGGATAAAGGTATGGTGGAAAAAAGCAGCCTCCTGGAGAACCCTGGATAAACTAATGCCGGCGCCGGCAGCCTTTACATCCAACCATCCCGGTATACTGACTGTGCGGCGCACTGCACGGTTATCGCGTATTTCAGCCCGAACAAGATTTGCGAATTGGTTCGATGAGGGTTCGATGTGGGAAAAACTCCTTTCTGGTTTAATTATATATACCCGAGGGTAGCGTGGTTTTTATTTTACTCCGCGTCCTTTTTCCCACTAGATTTTCTAAATTTCTATAAGCCGGGTAACTCCCCTACAACCGGCTCTTTTGATGTCCCGTTGCTACCTTCGCCATAGAGCACAGTAGCAGAACCCTGGTCTTGCTTTTTTTCCCAGCCCGTTCTTATGTAAAAACTATTCTCCGTGGATTTATACAGGTAAGATTTGCCCCAGGGATCTGACATGTCGAAAGCATACTCTTCGTTCCCTTCATCAGTCTCTCTAACAACAAGTCCGGCATTTAACATATCGGCCTCGAGCTCATCGCCACAGGGATATGCGCCGTTTTCGGCATAGTAGATGTCGAGCGCCGCCTGCATGGTGCTGATCTGCGCTTTGGCCTTGGTGATTTTAGCCTTTTCTATATAACCTTGATAAAATTTTATCCCGCCGGCCACCAGCACGGCGATGATAACCATTACGACCATCATCTCGACCATTGTGAAACCTTTCTCGTTGCGCAACAATCTGCGTATCATTATTTCACCGTCCCTTTCTTTATGGGAAAATACCCTTACCCGGAAATCTTGCATCAGCGACCTGTAGTGAGATGGCTACCCATCCCCGGCGGAGGAATCCCTATAAATCCCTATAAATTACCGGAGAACCCCCGGTAAAAAAACTATTATACATTACATCCCTCCCCCCGGCCCGGCCTGCATGACATCTGCCATGCCAAACAGGGGCAGGTAGATAGAAAATGCGACAAAAGCCACGATTATACCCATCGCGGCAATTAGTACCGGTTCAATAAGGTTGGACAAACCGGCAAAAAGCCTTTCTGTCTCCTCCTCATAATAAACAGCCAGCCTTTCCAGGATATCATCCAGCCGGCCTGTCTCCTCGCCGACAGCGATCATATGCGAGACCATAGGGGGAAACAGGGAACTTTTCTTCAACACAGGGGCAATCCTTTCCCCTTCTCCGACGTTAATCCTGACCTTGTTGATCTCCTGTGCCACCAGGATGTTTCCGGATACATTTTCCATCACTTCCAGTGATTGCATCAGGGGCATGCCGCTCATCAGGAGGGTGGCCAGCGTCTGTGTAAACCTGGCTGTTATTGCCATGCGGGCCGCCTTCCCCAGAAAAGGCAGTCTCAGCAAAATCCTGTTCATGGCCATGTTTGAGCTTTTCCAGGCGCTTGCCCACTGCAAAACCAGGTACATGACGGCAAAGAATAGAGGTATAAGGTACCAGTAGGACGCCAGGGCGCTGCTCATGCTGATAACGATGCGGGTGGGCAGCGGCGGTTCAGCGCCCATTGACTCAAACATGCCGCTAAAGACAGGCACGACAAAAACCAGAATGCCGATCACTGAGACCAGCATCATTATGGCGACCAGCAGCGGATATGTCATTGCCGACCTTATTTTCCCCCTGGACCGGTGTTCCTTTTCGAAATGCGCGGCCAGTCGCGCCACGACCTGTTCCAGCGTACCGCTTATCTCACCTGTGGCGATCATGTTGATGAAAATTTCCGGCAGGCGGCCCTGGTGAACCCGAAAAGCTTCGCTGAGGCTTTTCCCTTGTTCCAAACAGGTGATCACCTCCGGCAGGATCCTGGTTAACCGCCGGTTTTCCGTCTGCCGGGCAAGGATGTTCAGGCAATGCAGCAGGGGCGCCCCCGCGTCCAACATGGCGGAAAACATCCGGCAAAAAACGGCCATGCTGTTGGCATCGATTTTTGAGTTAAAAAACCTGCTTCCTTCAAAAACAGCGCTGCGGGCGGGCTTTATTTCCACCGCAAAGCAATTCTTTTCCCGCAAAAGGGCTGCCACCGCGCCGGGGCCGCTGCATTTGATTTTCCCGCACACCATTTGGCCGGACAAGTTCCTGGCTTTATAACTGAATACCTGAGGCATGTTATCCCTCCAGCAAACCAGAGTGTCTGGGTAGCTTTGTTTTTATTCCCGCAGGCAGGCGCGCATAATCTCTTTGACCGTGGTGAGGCCTTTGCTTGCCTTTGCCAGCCCGTCCTTCTTGAGAGTGATCATACCGGCGCTTACAGCCGCCTGCCTGATTTCTTCCGTGGAGACGTTTTGTAAAATAATATTCTGCAGCTCCGGCGACAGCGTCATCACCTCATAAATTGCGATGCGGCCTTTGTAACCGGTATAATTGCAGACCTCACATCCTGCGCCGGCAAACAGGCTTGTCCCCGGCGCCAGACCGGCAAAGGCCCTTTCCTGATTATCCGGCTTTACTTCCTGTTTGCAGCGCAGGCATATACGGCGTACCAAACGCTGGGCGACCACGCCCGTAACAGAAGAAGCCACCATAAAGGGGGCTGTCCCCATATTAATCAACCTGGTCACTGCCCCCGGCGCGTCGTTCGTATGAACGGTGGATAGTACAAGATGGCCGGTAACTGACGCCTGCACGGCAATTTCGGCTGTCTGCGGATCTCTAATCTCACCGATCATAATCACGTCCGGGTCCTGTCTTAAAATGGAGCGCAGGTAATTGGCAAAAGTAATGCCCGCTTTTTCATTTATCTGCGCCTGGTTAATGTTGGCCAGGGTATATTCTACCGGGTCTTCGACTGTAATAATGTTTTTCTCGATGGTGTTGATTTCATTTAAAGCAGTGTACAGGGTGGTAGTCTTGCCGCTGCCCGTTGGCCCCGTCACCAGCAGCATACCGTGCGGCGCCTTGATAAAACTCTGAAAACGCTCAAGATTATACCCGGACAAGCCCAGCCGCGGCAGGTTGTATTTATAAACGTTTCCCTTGTTCAGCACCCGGACAACTACCTTTTCACCAAACATGGTCGGCAACGTAGAAATCCGCAGATCAATATCGCATCCGGATAATTTTAAAGGGATCCGGCCGTCCTGCGGCAGGCGCCTCTCAGCGATATCCAGGTTGGCCATCACCTTGATGCGTGAGACAACAGGGAAAATCATTTTGCGGGGCAATTTCATAATTTCGCTCAGGAGGCCGTCTATCCGGTACCTGACACGTACATAATCCTCAAATGGCTCAATGTGGATGTCACTGGCCTCTTCATCAATTGCTCTTGTCAATATCAGGTTAACCAGCCTGATCACCGGCGCTTGATCAATAGATTCCTCTTCCGGGGTTGCGCCCGGTTCACCGTCCTCCGGCCCAATTCCCAGGTCCTGCATCACCATTTCTATTTCCGGTGTGCCGAAATGTTTCTCAATAAGCGTTTTGATCTCTTTTTTAGCGGCGGCCAGCGGCTCTATGTCGCAGCCGGTAAACAGCCTTAAGTCGTCAAGCGCCAGGATATTAAAGGGTTCAGCCATTGCAACAAACAAACAATTTCCTGACTTCCTGACTGGAACCAGCATATATCTGCGTATTAAATGTTCCGGTATCAGGCTAAAAAGATTCGGATCTATTACGCCGGCCGGGGATAGTTCCTTGTAACCTGGTATATTAGTCAATACCGGGCCGCCCGCCAGCCCCATTTTCATCAAGACACCCCCCGGGAGATTCCCGCTCACCAACTATCCAAAAAAACATCCTGGGTTACCTGGAAATTGCAGGTGCGGCTTTAGCCGATTAGCGCATCTCCGGCTGGTTAAAACGCGCCCTACAAGAGATGCTTTAAGTACCATGAAATGATCTCATATCCGCTGTGGAACATGATCAACGCCCCAGCCGCCAGAAAGGGGCCAAAGGGAATCAGGTCCTTCCTGTTTTTTATCCGCAGCAAAATCAGTATTAGGCCGGCCAGCCCCGCCAGCAGGCATGCCAATAAAACAGCGGTTATTCCATTGGGCCAGCCCAGACATAGCCCTATTACAGCTGCCAGCTTGATGTCCCCGCCGCCTATGCCTCCCCGGCTGGCCAACGCCAGGGCCAGTAAAAACAAAAAGGCCGCTCCAAAACCCATCAGGGCTGATAGAACGGCCGGTTCACCTGTAAATATGACAAAAATTGCCCCCAAAAAAAGGACAATTACTATTAACTTGTTTGGAATGATCAAGTATTCCATATCAATAATGGAAATGACCACCAATATAGATGTTAGCAGCAGCGCTTTGATGAGTTCAATAGACAAACCAAAGCGCAGACAGGCCGTCATGAAAAGCAAACCGGTCAATAGCTCAACCAGGGGATGGGAAATGCTGATCTTGCCGCCACAAAAACGGCGCCTGCTTTTAAGCCAAAGATAATTGAGAAGCGGCGCCAGGTCAACAGCCTTTATTCTCCGGCCGCAGCAGGTACAGCGGGAAGGCGGAAATAAAATTGACTCGCCCCTGGGAATGCGGTACGCACATACGTGCAAAAAACTCCCAACAACAATTCCTGTAATAAAAAAGATATACGGCAGAACATCAAAAAAAACCATTTTACTATCCCTGTTTCAGCCCGGACATAATTTAATAAAGGTAACGATGTTTTACAAAATTGCAAAATCACTATTAAAATGTATTATATCACGATAATATTGAAATAATTGTCGATTTGTGTAATTTATGTATAATTATTTTACAAAGAATTATTGTACCTTGAATACAATGCCGGCGCTACCTACCTCGTCGCGACTATTTCACCTGAAGGCGGCCATAAGCAACTGCCTTTTTCCGGTATAATAAAAGAGCCTTCGGGCTCTTTTAAGAATATTATTATTTTAAAACATATTGGCTTATACATATCTATTGTGTATAGTGTAATCAAAGGGTGGGAACATGAAACGAAAAGACTTGATAAAACTTCTAGAGAAAAACGGATGGTGGATGAAACGGGAAGGGCATGACCACACCATTTATACTAACGGAACAGTAAACGAACCAATCCCCCGGCAAACTGAAATAAACGATATATTAGCAAAAAAAATCATTAAGCGGAGAGGGCTGAAAATAGCCTCTGGTCTACCACATAAAGGAGCGTGCGACTAAATGACAAAGGTGTATCCTGTTATCCTTACCCCAACCAGTCATGGGTACGTGGTAACCGTTCCCGGCCTCGACATTAATACACAAGGTAAAGATCTCGCAGAGGCTATTTATATGGCTCGTGACGCCATTGGGCTTTGGGGGATATGCGAACAAGACGATGGACGTATTATCCCTGAACCGTCTACATCCGAACCCCCGCATGAAGCCAATGAGCTTGTTTCATGGGTAGACATCGACTTTGCAAAATACCGCAAAGCAAACGATTTAACTACTATGAGAGTCAACGTATCGATTCCTAAATATCTAAAAGTCCTTGGTGATGAAGCAGGAGTCAATTTTTCTCAGATCCTCCAAGAAGGACTAAAAGCCCGCCTCGGGATCGAAAGGCAGCCTTAAGCCGGATGCTTTTAACTTTTTGATTAAACCCGCTGATACCGGCTGGTTATATGCTGTTCATTTACAGCCGGATTGTTCAGGCCATATATTTTGTCGCCCGGGCAAATTAGTACCCGGTTAATTTGTTGTATATTTTGCTTTTATATGATCCCAGGGCATAGTTCAATGTTCTTTTTTCCATTAGCATATCGAATTTCAGTATCTTGCCGGTCAGTTTTCTCTGCAGTAAACCTCTTTCTTCCCCATGGCAGCTGTCAATCATTTTCTGCAGGGACATTATTTCTTTTTTTAGCTCCATCTCTTCCGGCAGCACGCCGGCGTTTTTTAAGATGGTGTAAGCCGCGCGGAGATCCGCCGGAATGTGCGCCGTGTCATCCAGGTTCAAGGGCTTGCCTTTATTGGGCAGGTTATCGAATTCCCCGCTCCGCATAGCCTCCCGGATTTTTCCCTCCGCGATAGTCATAAATATATCCATGCGTCCGGCCTCACTCTGAACTTATTTCAGTATACCTCCAGAATATTATAACAAAATAATCACCGGGAAATATAAATTTAAGCGCAATATTGCTCACATCTTATTCGTTTTTTTGCCTTGCATGATTTTTAAATTATTCCCGTCTGTGCGCATGATCACGGCGCCGTCCAGGTCCGTGCGGTAAACGGTTACGCCGGCGGCATTGAGCATATCCAGTGTGCTCCGGGCCGGGTGCCCAAAAGTGTTATGGGCGCCGACGGAAATTACCGCCGCTTCAGGCCGGACCTGCTCAACCAGGTCCGCCAGCAAGGAGCGGCTGCCGTGGTGCGGGACTTTAAGCACATCGGCTTTTAAATCCGCTTCTCCCCGCAACAGCTCCTGCTGTTCATCCAGCTCCGCGTCACCAGTAAAGATGAACGACCTGCGGCCATAGGAAATCTTGATGATCAGCGAGCTGTTGTTCAGGCCGGCCTGCGACCTCATGACTTCACTTTTCACCGGTGACAGGACCTCTATTTTTATAGCGCTGTCCAATGCTATCCGGTCGCCCGCCAGGGCCACTTTTACAGGAATATCCCGCGCCTCAAGGCTATCCAGCAGCGCTGTGTAGGCTGCCGGCACACCTTCCGCCCGGCTGCTGCCGGCCGCCTCCGCGCCGGCATATGTAACCAGCGCCATTTTCACGGGTAACCTTTTTGCCAGCCAGACAGCGCCCCCGCTGTGGTCCTCGTGGGGGTGGCTGAGCGCCAAAATATCCAGCCTGTGCACACCGGTTTTTCTCAGGTAAGGCTCCACTATCTGATCTCCGGCCCCTGTCCCCGTGTCAAATTCACCCGGCCTGCCGCCGGCGTCGATCAGCATGTTCCTGCCGCCCGGGGTCTGCACCAGGATGCTGTCGCCCTGCCCCACATCGATGAAATGGACTGTCAGATCCTGCCCGGGGCGCCAGGGCCACCAGAGCAAAACCAGGGCGGCAGCCAGGGCCGCGCCCGCCGGCGCCCACCTTTTGACGCGCTGCGCCACAGCCTCGCTGCAGCGGCCGGCATACACCCTGACCACGGCCAGCAAGCCGGCGTACCAGACGGCGGCCAACACCACAGGCGGCGTAGAAAGGAAAATAACCGCCCCGGGAAGTCGCTGGCAAAAAACTATTACCGCTAAAAATATATCTAAAACGATACCTGTGCTGACGTTTACCAGGGAGGCCAGCGGCAGCCACAGCAGGCCAAGAAACGCGGCCAGTATGCCCAGGAGCATAATAATGCCGGTCAGGGGCACGGCCAGCATATTGGCAATGATAGACACAGGCGACAGGAGGTTATAGTACCAGGCCACCAGCGGCGCCGTGGCCAGCTGGGCGGCAAAGGTGACGGCAAGCGCCTGTATGGCCAGCCGGCCGGCAATACCGGGCGGCGCTCTGAACAGGTTAAGGCAGGCGCTGGTTAAAAACGGCCCGAGATATAAAATGCCCCAGGTCGCGGCGAAAGACAATTGAAATCCGGGGTGGTAAATCTGCAGCGGGTTCCGCAGCAAAATAATCAGGGCGGCCAGGGCTAGAGTTGTGGGCCAGTCCTGGTCGCGGCCAAAATGATGGGCCCAGACTAAAAGCAGCGCCATGATCGCCGAGCGCATCACAGCCGGGTTCAGCCCAGTCATCATGGCATAAATTACCAGCAGCGGTGTGGCCAGCGGGGCCGTCCAGACAGGCGGCAGCCGCAACAGCCTCAGCAGCGCCAGCAAACCACCCAGCACCAGTCCGACATGCAGCCCGGATACACTGAGTATATGCACCACGCCGGTTTCAGAAAAGGCCCGCCTGGTTTCACTGTCTATAAGACCCTGGACGCCAAAGATTATCCCGTTTAAAACTGCGGCCTGCGCAGGCGATAAGGAATGGGTGGCGGCAGCCGACAATTTTTGCTTCACCACCAGGGCGGCGCCCTGCAGCGGATTAGCCCCGCCGGCGCCAATCTTCCGCACAGCCTCATCGCCTTTGGCTATTAAAACAACCCTGATCCCTTGACGCTCCAGGTAAGTCCTGTAATCGAACAATCCGGGGTTGCCGGCGGGTTCAGGCCGGGTGAGCAACCCGGCGGCGCTTAGTATGTCGCCGTAAGCAAAAACCTGGTTTGTATCTTTTAACTGCAGGCGGACCGCTCCTGTTACTTGACCGGTTTTGCCGGATTTGGTCAACTCCTGCGCCTCAAGCAAATAATATACTTTATCCGCGCGGACATCAGGCTCTGCCACAACCCGGCCGGTCAGTACCACCCTCTGCCCGTCGTAATTGACCAGGGGAGTCTCGCTGCCTTCTATCCAGAGGCGCGACAGTGATAGGCCCAGCATGAGAAAAATGACTATCAAAAGCCGGCTGTTTTTACGCCAGGCCGATAAATATCCGATAGCGGCGGCAGCAAAAGAAAAAGCGGCCAGGATAAAAGCCACAGACGCTTTGACAGCAGTTATTTCTCCTATTAAAATGCCGGCTATAAAAAATATTGCGAAAACAACTACAGGCCTGTTCATAAAAATCTCCGCCGTGACCTCGAATTTTTTGAGGGCAGGTGAGGGATCGCTATACTGTAAAATTTATTCTGTTTGCCAGCACCTTTCGTACATAATCCCTTGTTTCTTGATAGTTTGGTATGCCCCCCGCGCTGTCCACCGCTCCCGGGCCGGCATTGTATGCGGCCAGAGCCAGGCTTACGTCACCGCCGTAACGGTCAAGCATTTGTTTTAAATAACGCACGCCGCCATCGATATTCTGCGCCGGGTCATAGGGATTTCGCACCCCCAGCCCGGCGGCGGTAGCGGGCATTAGCTGCATCAAGCCAATTGCTCCCGCAGGTGAAACGGCGCTGGAATTGAAGTTTGATTCGGCCTGTATTACCGATTTAACCAGGGATCGGTCCACCCCATACCTGGCCGCCGCATTTTTGATCAAATTGTCCAGGCCGGCGCCGGTTCCGGCGCTGCTGCCGGCCGTCCTGCCATCTCCGCCGGATGCGGCCGCGTTTTGCGCGGCATACCCTCTCCCGGTTTTTACCGGGGCGGCGGGCGCCGCTTTGACGCCGCCGGCGACGTAATAATTTGCCGGCGCCAGCTCCAGACCTCCAGCCAGGGCCAGTATAAGCAGCATTTCAAACTCACCGCTTTGT
This sequence comes from Pelotomaculum sp., assembly GCA_018435055.1. Taxonomy (GTDB): domain Bacteria; phylum Bacillota; class Desulfotomaculia; order Desulfotomaculales; family Pelotomaculaceae; genus Syntrophopropionicum. Next base: position 13,577 of record JAHDOA010000006.1, read on the forward strand.
TCGCCGGTCCCCTTCTTCCCTTCGCTCTGAGGCCCTGCAAGGTATTCCAACAGCAACATTCTAATCAACTGGTTGACTTCCATGAAAAGGCGCACCTCTCCGTATTATGATAAACTTATCCGGCTATTGATAATTCTCATACCGGGGGTTTTGGAATAGTTCTCCACAAAAGTCAGAACCCCTTTTTTTAGTATTGAAACGCGCTGACCTGAAGTAAAGATTTAAAGGATTTACTGAAAATTTATTGAATTCCTTATTTGCATAAAGAGTGATCACTTCCGTTCCAGCACTCTTATTTTTAATAAATGGATATTTTGTCCTTGAGGTCGGCAAATTTTTTGTCGCCAATCCCGGAAACATCCTTTAGATCTTCTATGGCCTGAAAAGGGCCGTTTGTATCTCTGTGCTGAATAATCCGCTGCGCCAGTGAGGGGCCGATGCCGGGCAGGGTATCGAGCAGGGCCTGATCGGCCGTGTTTATGTTGACCAGGCCGGCGGCGGCAGCGCCTGTTCCAGCTGGAGAACCGCCGCCCCCAGCCGTATTAAGCCCCGCCAGCCGGCCGCCGGCTGCTGCCGGGCTGTCCTGATCACCCTGATAAGACACATAGATATCCTGCCCGTCAACAATTTTTGCGGCAAGTTTTAATGAGTCCAGATCCGCCTCCCCCAGCGGAACGGCCATATTAACGGCGTCAATAATCCGTGTGTCGGCCGGCAGCTCGTAAACACCCGGTTTGGCCACGGCTCCGGCTACATGTACTTTTATATTCTTTACTTTTGTTTGCTCCGGCGCCGGCGCTTCCAAAGCCGGTTCAGCCGCCGGGCGCTCCTTCACCTGCGCCAGCCTGTATCCGCCGCCGAATAGAATGATCCCCACCAGGATTAAAAGGATTAATTGTTGTCTTTTTTCAATCTGGATCAACCTGAACACCCCGGGCGATTAATATATTGAGGTTAATTCTACCAGATGCGACTAATTCCTCCTTTTTACCCGGATAATGCTGTATGGATTTGGCATTATTTTTTATTGATAAACAGCCGGCCATCGGTGCTCAGTGTGGCCAGGAGAACTTTTTTGCTAGTAAGCCGCTGCTCGCTTAATACTTTCTGCAGCCATGTCTCATCAAGGTCAATTTGCGCCAGGTTATCCTTCATTATATCACCGTCCATAACCAGGACTGTCGGCAACCCCTCATAGGCGGTGGAGATCCCCAGATCCGCGGGTGTAACCGGACGGTGCTGGGATTTTAAAATTACACTTAACTTTCCTGAGGTTTCCAGTACGGCAAATTCAATGTCACTCAGATCTACGATCCCCTTTTCACGCATCTGGGCTACCAGGTCATCCAAATTATAACGGGCTTTTCTCATTTCCTTCCTTAGCAGGGCGCCATTTTTCATAATAATCTGGGGGTGGCCGCAGATTATGCCGCGCAGCTTCCGGCTGAACAGGGTGGCGTAAGAAAGGGAAATTTGCAGGGCGGCTAAAATTAAGAGGGGCAGGATGCTGTGCCAGAGGGGGATGTCGGTAAGCTCCATCGGCAGCGCCGCCAGCTCAGCGATAATAATGGCCACCACAAAGTCGAAAGGGGACAGCTGGCCGATTTCCCGCTTCCCCATCGCCCTGATTACCAGCAGGACCAGGAAATATACTAAAGTGGTGCGGTAAACATACTCCAAGATCAAAAACAAAACACCAGCCTTTGCTAAATATATTTGAAGATTCATGATATTTAATTAAAATATTACTTTACATTGCGGGCAAATCAGGTAAAATATTAATTAGATGAAAAAGTTGTATTATATTGAGATATATCTCAATATAAGATATCAATAGGCAGTGGACAATGCGTCCTTTAATCTCAATATGATATAGTTTTTACAAATAAACATAATGTATTGCGCTTAAGATTTGAGGTGAAAAGATATGCACTTAGAAGCCGGATTTGCTGCCAGCTACCGGACAATTTCCATTAACACAGCCCTGTGCAAAGGTTGCGGCATCTGCGCGGCACTTTGCCCCGGGGCATTGCGCATGACCGGCAGCGGCAAGGCGGCGGTATCGGACCAGTCTCTCTGCACCGGTTGCCGCAATTGCGAAAACCACTGCCCCGACTATGCAATTTTTATAAAGGTGGCTTGACAATGACTGAAGTTATTCCATTGGCCCGTTTAATGCAGGGCAACGAGGCTGTCGCCGAAGGGGCCCTGGCCGCCGGCGCGCGTTTCTTTGCCGGGTACCCGATCACCCCTTCTACCGAGATTGCCGAGATACTGGCAAAAAAACTGCCTGCCGTTGGCGGTAAGTTTATCCAAATGGAAGATGAAATATCCAGCATGGCCGCCGTTATCGGCGCCTCCCTGGTGGGATTAAAGTCCCTGACCGCTACCAGCGGCCCCGGATTTTCTTTAAAACAGGAGAACCTGGGCTTCGCCGCTTTAGCGGAGATACCCTGTGTCGTGGTCAATGTCCAGCGATACGGACCAAGTACCGGCATTCCCACCGCTACCGCCCAGGGAGACATCATGCAGGCCCGCTGGGGGACGCACGGCGATCACCCCATGATTGTCCTGTGCCCGGCCTCGGTACAAGAATCCTTCACTTTAACAATACAGGCTTTCAACCTCTCTGAACGTTTCCGGACACCGGTGGTCCTGCTCTCGGAGGAAATAATCGGCCACAGCCGGGAGAGGGTCGTCCTGCCCGATTTGTCTGAAATAAAGATAATCAACCGCAAAAAACCGCCGGCCGGGCTTGACAGGTACTGTCCTTATCAAGCAGACGCGGACGGTGTCCCACCGATGGCCAATTTTGGCGAGGGATATCGTTACCATGTCACCGGGCTGATCCATGATGAAAGCGGCGGTCCTACTACCGACCCTAAAAAGGCAGAGAGTTTAATCAACCGGTTGAACAATAAAATCATGGATCATCTTGATGAAATAACCATGACAGAATCATTGATGACCGAAGATGCTGAAATTATCATTTTTGCTTACGGCGCGACTGCCCGTTCCGCTAAAAGCGCGGTGAAAAAAGCCAGGGAAATGGGCATTAAAGCCGGTCTTTTTCGCCCGCTCACGATCTGGCCTTTTCCCGCCAAAGAAGTTGCCGCCCTGTGCGCCCGGGCCAACGCCATAATTGTACCCGAACTGAACCTGGGCCAGTTAATTGGCGAGGTGGAAAGGGTTGCCGGACTTGATACCAGGGTAACGGGCATTAACCGGGTGAGCGGGGAAATGATCAGGCCGGATGAGATCCTGGATGCAATCAAAACAGAGGTCAAGGTGAAAAAACATGCAAAATAGCGTTGAAAAATACCTGCGCACGGAAAAACTGCCCCATATCTGGTGTGCCGGCTGCGGTAACGGGATTGTTCTCGGCGCAATGGTGCGGGCTTTTGAAAAGATGGGCTGTAACCAAAACAATACCGTGATCGTATCCGGCATCGGCTGTTCTTCCCGGGCGGCCGGTTACATGGATTTCAACACGCTGCATACGACCCACGGCAGGGCGCTGGCCTTCGCCACCGGCATTAAAATGGCCAAACCGGGCATAGATGTGTTTGTCATTATGGGTGACGGCGACGCCGCCTCCATCGGGGGAAACCACCTGATCCATGCCGCCCGGCGCAACATCGACCTGACTGCGATCATTTTTAACAACCAGATTTATGGAATGACCGGAGGCCAGTATTCGCCGCTGACACCTCCGGGATCCATCGCTACAACGGCGCCCTACCACACCATCGAACGCAATTTTGACCTGCCGGAACTGGCCCGGGTGGCCGGCGCCACCTATGTCGCCAGGGGTACTACCTACCACGCGGCAATGCTGACCAACCTGATCACGGCCGGGGCCGCCCACAAAGGATTCAGTCTGATTGAAGTAGTGACAGCCTGCCCCGTTTCCTTTGGACGCCGCAACAAGATGGGCGGCGCCTACGATATGCTGATGTGGCAAAAAAAACAGGCTGTTTCCGTGGAAAAAGCAAAAAGTATGACGCCTGAAGAATTGCAGGGGAAATTTGTCATCGGCGAGTTGTACAAGGGAGCAGCGCCGGAATATACCGAGGTCTACGATCGTTTAATAGAAAAGGCCCAGGGTAAATCAGAGGAGGAATAAACCATGTTGTCACAGAATTGCGAAGTATTACTTAGCGGCACTGGCGGTCAGGGGCTGATCCTGGCGGGGCAAATCCTTGCCGAAGCGGTGGTCAGGGACGGGAAAAACGTTGTCCAGACCCAGTCTTACGGCCCGGAAGCGCGCGGCGGCGCCAGCAGGGCCGAGGTTATTATCAGCAACGGGGAAATAGATTACCCGCTGGTAACCAGACCCGATGTCCTGCTGGCGATGAGCGCGGAGGCCCTTAAAAAATTTGTCGGCAAACTGGGTGAAAACAGTATCCTGATGGTGGACAGCACGCATATCAAGGAAATACCGGCGACAACCGCCAGGATATATAAAATACCCTGCAGCAGTATTGCCAGAGAAACGCTCGGCAAGGAAATGGTGGCCAATGTTGTGGCGCTGGGCGCCCTGGCCGCGGCTACGGGCGTGGTCACAAAAGAATCTTTAATATCAGCGCTGATGTCACATATTCCCCGCGGCACTGAGGTTTTAAATCAAAAAGCCCTGGACATCGGCTGGAATTCCGCCTGCCAACCGGCGGCTTAAAGTAAATGATCGATCCGGTAAAAGATTTATCCCGTCTTTGGTCAAGATTTTGTGCCGAATGAAGGGATTTTTCTTTAGGAAAAACCATATGCGCCAAGAATTGTAACAAAAATAATCAATTTTCAGGGAGTTATAAAGTTATGTCCAGGCTTGCCCAGGTCAGCGAAAACGGCCAGAAGGTAGCCGAGGCGATCGCCTCGGTGTTAAAAGTGGAAGTCGAGATTATCGATACCGAACTGGTACGCGTGGCGGGAACCGGGATCGTCAGAAATGATGTCGGGTCGCGCCTGCTGCGCGGTTTGGTTAATAAACATGTACTGCAGACCGGAAACCATATTTTCATTAGCGAAGCCGGCTTCCATTCGATTTGCCTGTCCTGTCCCCTTTCCGGCCGGTGTTTTTACCGCGCTTCCATAGTATACCCGATCACCGCTGAAAACGAGATCATCGGCACAATCAGCCTGATTGCCTTTGACGATGTCCAGAAAGAAACCCTGTCAAAGAATACCGGTACGCTGATCGAGTTTATCAGACGGATGGCCGACCTGATCAGCAGCAAAGCTCTGGAGCGGGAAATCACGGCGGAGCGGATGGTCATGACGAACCGCCTGGAAGCGCTTGTGGATGCTGTTTATGAGGGTGTAGTGGCAGTTGACAGCGATGGCCTGGTGACGCATTTTAACCAATCAGCCGAGCGTCTTTTCGGCGCCAAAAAAGAAAATGTAATCGGCAAGGACGCCGGGGAAATATTTCCCGCCCTGCCCCTTTTTGAAGTACTGCAGGAAGGGAAAGGTTTTAATTCACGGGAAGTGTTATTTAATTTTGGCGGGCGCAGGCTGCATCTTTTGAGCACTGCCCGGCCGATAAAGGTGGATAACAGCCCCATAGCGGGAGTAGTGGCTACATTCCGCGATTTTAAGGAAACCCAGAGGCTGGCCTACGAGATCATGAGCACGCAGGAAATGGTTGATTTTGAGGATCTCATCGGCGTGAGCAAATCGTTTGCCAGGGTAAAGTCCAAGGCTGTCAAAAAATCCGCCGGCAACCTGACCATACTGCTGATCGGGGAGAGCGGCACCGGAAAAGAGGTTTTCGCCCGGGCCATTCATGCCAGCGGGCCGTATGGACACAAGCCGTTTGTGTCCATAAACTGCGGGGCAATCCCGGAAAATTTGCTGGAAACCGAACTTTTTGGCTATGACGAGGGGGCTTTTCCCGGCGCCAGGCGGGGCGGCAAACAGGGTAAATTCGAGCTGGCCGACGGCGGCACTATTTTCCTTGATGAAATCGGCAACCTGTCCCTTTACCTGCAGGCAAAGATATTAAGGTACCTGCAGGACGGCCGCATTGAGCGGGTGGGCGGCGGCAGGTTGATTCCCGTCGATGTGCGCGTTATCGCGGCGACAAATAATGACCTGCAGGAGATGGTGCGGAAAAATCTTTTTCGCGATGAGCTGTACTACCGGCTCAGCGTCATTCCGCTGGAAATACCGCCCCTGCGGGAAAGGCCGCAGGATATCCCGCTGCTCCTTGACTTTTATATGAAAAGGTTCAGTAAGCTGCTCGGCAAAGACATCCGGGGATTCAGCGACGAGGCGATGAAGGCCTGCGTTAAATACTACTGGCCGGGCAATGTAAGAGAACTGGTCTATACTGTCGAATACGCCATCAACCTGGAAGAAAACCAGCTGATATCACTGGAAAGCCTCACTCCCGAAATTCGCGAAGGGACCAGAAAAAAAACCAGGAGCGGCCTGGCCGGCGACGGCAGGCTGCTGCAGTTGGCGCAACTGGAAAAAGAGGCGATCGCCGCAGCGCTGGATCGGTTTGGCTGGAACGACGAAGGCAAAATAAAAGCAGCCCTTGCTTTAGGCATCAGCCGGGCTACTATCTACCGGAAGGTACAAAAGTATGGCTTGAAACAGGCTTGAACAGAAATTCCCGCCGGGGACATAGCCCGAACCTGGAGGAATCCCTTTAGCTGAGCTGTGTCCCGTTCCCCTGTCTGGTATCATGCAACGACAAAGATTGCTAAAACAGGGGCGCCCCCTTCCCTTGCGCGTCTAAAGCCGCACCTGCAAAGGATTGCGTCCCAGTTCCGCTTTATTTCACTACAATGTTGACCAGTTTATCCGGCACCGTTATTGTCTTAACAATTTTTTTGCCTGCCGTCAGCTTTAAGATCTTGGGATCTTTCAGCACCCTTTCCTGCATCTGCGCCGCCGCAAGCCCGGCCGGAACCAGCATGCGGTCCCGCACCTTACTGTTGATCTGGACGACGATCGTAACCTCATCTTCAACTATCGCCGCCGGGTCGTAAACAGGCCAGGCCTGCAGGTGGATACTGTCCGCGTGCCCGGTCATTTCCCAGATTTCCTCGGTGATATGCGGGGCGAAAGGGGCCAGCAGCAGGAGCAGTGACTCTACCGCTTCCCTCAGTATAGCCGGATCACGGTCGGATTCCGGGACCTCCTTGAATTGGTACAGCGCGTTGACCAGCTCCATAATGGCGCTGACAGCCGTGTTGAAATTGAACCGGGCGCTGATGTCTTCGGTTACCTTTTTTATAGTTTTATGGGTAACGCGGCGCATCTCCCGGTTTATCCCCACAAGATTGGCCACACGCTTGCGCGGCGCTTTTTTCAACGTTTCAACCAGAGGCGCGACCAACCGCCAGACGCGGTTTAAAAAGCGGAAACAGCCTTCCACTCCCTGATCGCTCCACTCCAGGTCGCGTTCCGGCGGCGCCGCAAAAAGGATAAACATCCTTGCCGTGTCGGCCCCGTAACGGGCAATGATATCTTCCGGGCTGACCACGTTGCCCTTGGATTTAGACATTTTCGCCCCGTCTTTCAAGACCATGCCCTGGGTTAAAAGGTTGGTAAAGGGTTCTTGATTGCTTACCAGCTCCAGGTCGTAGAGCACTTTTGTGAAAAATCGTGAATATAAAAGGTGCAGTATGGCGTGTTCCACCCCGCCGATATACTGGTCTACAGGCAGCCAGTAATCTACTTTGGCTTTGTCCCAGGGGCCTTCTGTTTCCCCCGGGCTGGAATAGCGGTAATAATACCAGGAAGAGCACATGAAGGTATCCATCGTGTCGGTTTCCCTTTTTCCCGGTCCGCCGCATTTGGGACAGGTTGTATTGACAAAGCCGGGGTAGTCCGCCAGAGGCGACCGTCCTGTCGGCTTGAATTTCACATTCATGGGCAGCAGCACCGGCAGATCTTTTTCCGGTACCGGCACGACCCCGCAAACATCGCAATAGATGATGGGGATAGGCGCGCCCCAGTAGCGCTGGCGGGAGATCAGCCAGTCGCGCAGCCTGTATGTCACCCTGAACCGGCCCTGTCCCTTTTCTTCCAGATAAGCGGTAATCGCCTTGATCGCTTCCTTGTTGGGCAGGCCGTTAAACCTGCCGGAATTTACCAGAAAACCTTCCTCCTCATAAGCTGACAGCATTTCGTCCGCTTCCAGCGTCACCCCGGCGGGCTGGATCACCACCCGGACCGGGAAATTGTATTTGCGGGCGAATTCAAAGTCACGCTGATCATGGGCCGGCACACCCATGACGCAGCCGGTGCCGTATTCTAAAAGGACGTAATTGGCGATCAGAACCGGCACCTTTTCCCCGGTCAGGGGATTGACGCAGTTGACCCCGAGCGGCAGGCCGACTTTTTCCACCTCGGTAGAGGTGCGGTCAATTTCACTCAGGCTTTTTACCTTGCGTACAAAGTCCCTGATTTGCGCTTCTTTCCCCGACCCGGCAATCAGCTTTTCCACCAGCGGGTGTTCGGGCGCCAGGACCATGTAGGTGATACCAAACACAGTATCCGGGCGGGTCGTATATACAGTTATAATATCTTCGGCGCCTTCTATTTGAAAATCGATTTCCGCGCCCTCGCTGCGGCCAATCCAGTTTTCCTGCATGATCTTAACTTTTTCCGGCCAACCATCCATGAGGACCATATCCTGCAGCAGACGGTCGGCATAGCTGGTAATCTTAAAAAACCACTGGGCCAGCTCCCGCTTCTCGACAGTCGTCTTGCAGCGCTCGCAGCCCCCGTTGACCACCTGCTCGTTGGCCAGTACCGTAGCGCAGTCCGGGCACCAGTTTACGGCGGACAGCCTTTTGTAGGCCAGCCCCCTGTGGTAGAGCTGGAGAAAGAGCCACTGCGTCCAGCGGTAGTACTCCGGGTCGCAGGTGGCCAGCTCCCTGTTCCAATCATAGCTGATGCCCAGCTGTTTCAACTGATCCCGCATTTTGTCTATGTTATCAATGGTCCAGTCAGCCGGATGAATACCGCCGTGTTTTATGGCGGCGTTTTCAGCCGGCAGTCCGAACGCGTCCCACCCCATCGGGTGCAGCACATGCATACCCTGCATGGTTTTGAAGCGGGCCACCACGTCGCCTATGGAATAGTTCCTGACGTGACCCATATGCAGTTTACCCGAGGGGTAAGGGAACATTTCCAGACAGTAATATTTCGGCCGGTCGGAATAGTCCGGCACAGCGTAAAGGTCAATTTCATCCCAGCGGTCCTGCCATTTTTTTTCCACTTCATTAAAATCATACTTTACTTTCAATTTAGTGCCTCCTTGATTAATCCAGCCGCAAAATTATTAAACTAATACCCTGTCTAATATCCCATATCTTAAGGCAATGTGCAAATTAAATTGTATATACAAATAAAAAACCCCTGCATCCCTGTAGGGGCGAGAGGTTTAACCCGCGGTACCACCCTTTTTGGCAAAGATATAATAAATGGTGGAGCTGGCGGGGATTGAACCCGCGGCCTCTTCCATGCCAAGGAAGCGCGCTCCCACTGCGCCACAGCCCCATCTTTACCCTCTTACAGCTATAACGGCGCCACCGGACCGGGGTACTAACCATTCCCCCGGACAGCTCAAAGGCGAGTTTCGGCAGCCTCATCCGCCGCCTCGCACCTGCCGGCGGCTCTCTAAAGAACAGCGCTGCTTACTGCTCCTCATCATCGCCTTGCAAACTAAAACCGAAGACCATTATAAAACATAGACCCAGATATGTCAACAACATAAAACACAGCAACCCAAAGCGGAAGCTAAATATTTACCGGATCATCAACAACGCGGGCGTCGCCCCACAGGCGCTCCAAGTTGTAAAACTGCCGCTCTGCTCCTTGAAATACGTGGATAATAACATCACCATAATCCAGCAGCACCCAGTTGGCCTCCCGGAAACCTTCCCGGCGGAGGGCAATAAGTCCCTCTCTTTTCAAGTCTTCCTGTATTTTCTCCACTATCGCCTGTACCTGGGTATCCGTACGTCCGCCGCATATGATAAAATAGTCGGCTATAATTGATACCGCCCTGATGTCAAGAACAGTCACATCCATAGCTTTCTTGTTTTCCGCGGCCTGCACAGCAATATTTACGATTGCCTGTGGACTTAATGGCAATGCCATTCCCCCTTATAATAATTATTAATTCCCTTTGTAAATTACTTATTCTTTCTTTAAACGAAAATTTCCTTCCTGATAATAAAAACCATTTGGCCAGAGGCATACTTGTGTTCTAAGTACCCTTAACATAGGCTAGACCCTCTGCCAACGCCACCAGGTCGCCTTTTTCATCCCTTACCTCCAGGCGGTAGAGCCCGGTCCGCCTGGTCAAATTCTCTTCCCTGGCGACCGCGGTTAGCACAGCCCCCGCGCTGGTAGCCTTCACAAAATTGATACTGACATTAAGGGCCAGCGCCAGGGGTCCGTGCGAATTACTGGCAGCGGCAAAAACAATATCAGCCAGCGCAAATACTGTGCTGCCATGAGTTAACCCCGCCCCGTTCAGCAGCTCCGGTGTCACCTTTAAGGTTGCACTGGCATAACCAGGCCTTATTTCTGTGAGACTGATCCCCAGACGCCTGGCTAGAGCGTCCTTTTCCAGACGCTGCCGGCAAATTGCTATAGCATCGCTAATTTTTTATTCCCCCTTCGGTAATAGCTAAGCTGGTTTATTAAGACCGGTAGCTTATTGGATTCGCATGCCACGCTTATCTAACCCGCCTGCGGTAAATAAAAGCAACCCGTGCAATTTAAATAACACGGGTATAAACCTGTTAATTTTTGACATAACAAAAAAAACCGCTTCTATCTAGGACATCCCTTCCGCCCTGTCTTCCCTGGCCCTGGCTTCGTTTACTGTAATAACCCTCCCATTCAGTTCGGTACCGTTCATTGCCGCGATCATCGTTTCCGCATCTTCATCCCGGACCTCAACAAAGCCAAACCCGCGGGATCGACCGGTCTCACGATCAGTAATAACGCGGCTACTCAAAACTTCGCCATGCGCGGAAAAAGCATCCGCCAAATCCTCGGCTTTGGTAGCCCACGGTAGATTGCCCACGTATAGGGTACGCGCCATCTACTAATCACCTCTTTCCAATGTAACTATTTTTTCTAAAGTTATTATTTACAAAAGAAAATGTCCTGATGCAAATTTAGTCAGGCTAAGATTTTTCCAAATTCATCACTGGTATAGGTTATTTTCTAATATATAATCCTCCACAGATTCTGGAAGAAGATATTTTATAGGCTTTCCTTCACGCACACGCCGCCTGATGTCAGTGGAGGAAATAGCCAGGGCCGGCGCCTCCATGAATGAAATATTTTGTTTAAATTCGTTTGGCAGTGAATCAAGTTTTTCATTTAATGCCGTTAAACAGTAACCGGGACGCGTGGCAGCCACAAAATTACACATGGACAAAAGGATGCGGGAATCTTTCCAGGTAAAAATTTCTAATATAGCGTCCGCTCCCGTAATGAAATAAATTCTCTTATCAGGATGCAGGCGCATCATTGTCCGCACCGTGTCAATAGTATAAGAAGGCCCCGGGCGCTCTATCTCCATCGGCGATGAGTAAAAATAAGGATTTGAAGCGACCGCCAGGCATGTCATTTTGTAACGAACCGGGGACCCGCTAACTATGTGATCAGGCTTATGGGGCGGGTTGCCGGCCGGAATAAAAAATACCTTTTCCAGGTTAAAAGAGTACCTTGCCCCTTCAGCCGCGACCAGGTGCCCGTAATGTATGGGGTCAAACGTGCCGCCCATGATACCCAGGCGCCGTCCTGCAGTCTCTTTATTCATAAGGAAATTGTACTGTTTGTGCGCTGTAAAAGCAAGGAAAAATCATTAAATCATTGGCTAAAGATTACAGGTTTAACACCATGTTGTTCCGGTGCACTATTTCATCATAGTCCTTGTGGCCGAGGATGCGGGATATTTCTCTGGTCTGGACCCCTTTAATCTGATCGATTTCAGCTGAAGAATACGAGGTTATCCCCCTGGCGATCTCCTGGTTATCCGGACCCACAATGCTTACGGTGCTGCCTATTTCAAACTGCCCTTCCACACCCGTGATACCGGAGGGAAGCAGGCTTTTACCATGCTTCAGCATAGCTGCGGCGGCGCCTTCGTCAACGCGTATCTTCCCGCATACCGCCGCGCTATAGGCTATCCATTGTTTTCTGTTTTCCAGCTTGTTGCTGCAGGGCCAGAAAACTGTTCCTACCAGCTCCCCGTTAATTACCTTGAGAATGATATCCTTTTCATCAGCGCATGCCAGTACCGTGGATACGCCGGAGTGGGCGGCTATCCGGGCGGCTGATATTTTTGTCGCCATGCCGCCGGTGCCCAGCTTGCTGCCGGCGCCGCCCGCCAGCGACTCGATTTCAGGAGTTATTTCCGGGACCTCCTGGATCAGGCAGGCGCCGGGATCCCGCCGCGGATCGGCTGTGCATAGCCCCTGGATATCTGAAAGCAGGACAAGCAGTTCCGCATCAACCAGCCCGGCTACGAGAGCCGACAGCGTATCGTTCTCGCCTAGTTTGATCTCGTCAACCGCCACAGTATCATTTTCGTTAATCACCGGGATAACACCGAACTGAAGCAGGGCATGCAGTGTATTTCTGGCGTTCAAAAACCGCCGCCGGTCTGAAAAGTCCTCTCTGGTGAGCAAGACCTGCCCGGCAGTAACTCCGTATTCAGAAAAAAATTTTTCATAAATGTGCATCAGGATCCCCTGGCCTACCGCAGCGGCAGCCTGTTTGGCGGGGATAGTCCGGGGACGGCCGGACAGGCCCAGCCTGCCCGCGCCTGTGCCGATAGCGCCGGAAGTAACCAGCAGCACGTCCCTTCCCTGGTTATGCAGGTTAGATAGCTGCCTGACCAGGCTTTCTATCTGAAAAAGGTTCAGCTTGCCCGTAGGATAGGCTATCGAACTGGAGCCGACCTTGACCACAATTCTTCTGGCGATGTTAAACCTACTGCGCTTATTTTCTGTCATATCTCACCCAAATAAACATGAATTAATGTTAACCAGTAATAAAACCATTTCACAGGATTAACAAGATTAAAAATAATTGTATTTAAGAAATTTCCGGAAACCAATTTTAGGGTATAAACCCTGTGATATTCCTTGCTGGGAAAAGTATACCATAGCTGTACAGCTAAATGAAGGGCTGGTTTTACTCGAAAAATTCAAATTCAAACTTGCCTATGTTAACTGTATCCCCTACCTTTATACCCTCTGACTTGAGTTCATCCTCGATTCCCATCCGCTTGATGATCCACTGCAGGCGTTCCACCGCTTCTTCGTTTTCCATGTCGGTCATGGCTACATGGCGCTCGATTTCCTTGCCCTTAACATAGTAAATACCTTCCTCGCGATGAACGCTGAAACGCGGTTCAGCTCTGTGCGCCACCGGCTGCCCGGTGGTCTCCCGCATTTTGGCGGGGAGTTTTTCGATTAGTTCGGCCACCCGGTAAATCAGTTTATCCAGGCCCGCGCCGGTTGCCGCAGAAACGGGAAATATTTCATAATCAAGGCCGTAAGCCTCTTTCAACCTGAGCAGGTTGTCAGCAGCGCCGGCCAGGTCCATTTTGTTGGCGGCGATCACCTGGGGCATCCTGCCGAGTTCGGGGCTATACAGGGATAATTCCCGGTTGATCACCAGGAAATCGTCCACCGGGTCGCGTCCCCCGCTGCCCGCAGTATCGATGACGTGGATGAGCAGGCGTGTGCGCTCCAGGTGCTTTAAAAAATCGTGGCCAAGGCCCGAGCCGGCATGAGCGCCCTCGATCAGGCCCGGTATATCGGCCATAACAAAGCTCCGTTCATCCTCCACCCGGACCACACCCAGATTGGGGCTAATGGTGGTAAAAGGATAATCCGCTATTTTAGGCCTGGCTGCCGATACCCGGGAAATCAAAGTAGATTTGCCCGCGTTGGGAAAGCCCGCCAGGCCGGCGTCCGCCAGCAGCTTGAGCTCCATATTCAGCCAGCGCTCCTCGCCCGGTTCCCCCTTCTCCGCCATTTTCGGCGCCTTGTTGTGCGGGGTGGCAAAGCGCGCGTTGCCCCGGCCGCCCCGGCCGCCCCGGGCGATCACCACCTCCTGGCCGTTTTTGACCAGGTCAGCTAAGAGTTCACCGGTATCGTCATCCCTGATCAAAGTCCCCACCGGCGCCCTGATGATCAGGTCCCCGCCGGAGGCGCCATGCATATTTTTGCCTTCCCCATGCCTGCCGCGCGCCGCTTTATAGTGACGCTTGTAGCGAAAATCAACCAGGGTGCGCAAACCTTCATCAGCCCTGAATATAACATCTCCGCCCCGGCCGCCGTCGCCGCCCCAGGGTCCCCCTTCCGGGACATATTTTTCCCGGCGCATGGCTACGCAGCCGTTTCCGCCGTCGCCGCCTTTGACATATATTTTCGCCTGATCAAAAAACATCAGATCACCTGCCTGGATGCAAGAATTGCTTTGAACTACCCACCACTTAATTTATCAGTTCCCTTAGTCTGTCCATTTTCCGCCCTTTTTCTAGGGAATTCTAAAAGAATTTCAAGGTTTTCGCCAGTAAGATTAACATTGGACTCCCCGCCATGTTTGTGCAAATGCTCCCTGACGGGCGCAAGGCATTTTTTTAACAACAAAAAGTCGCCTATATTGGAAGCCCGGCTGCCAAGACAAACGGTGTACTTTTCCCGGCTTTCTGCAAACCGGAGCGTGAGACTTCTTTTGCCCATCCCGGGCGGGAATAAGTTTCCTAAAAAACAGCTCCAGACATATTCCAGCGCCAACCCGGCCACGGTACCGGGGACTGCGCATTCATCCATTTTGGAGTCTACCGTCAGCGCCACTTCCATTTGATATTTGGCGGCTTCATTAATACCGACCAAAAGAGCTAACGCAACCTCAGGTATTTCCAGCCGTGCAGTTTGGCTCATCACTCTCATATCAGCGATGACCTGTCTAATATATTCCTGTACCCGGTCAGCTTTATTTAATTGCAGGCAGCCGGATATAACCTGCAGATGGTTTAAAAAATCATGCCTTTGTACCTGGATTACTTCTAATAGTTTTTGTAGTTCCATATGTTAACTCCTTTCAGGCGTTGAATGGTTCGATAAGCATTACTGATTTTCATTTAAAATGGGGTAAATTCACAACGATCCATTCACTAAAAAATTCGCCTGCAGGTCACTTATCCACATATTTCACAAAGCATAATTTTACTAAACACTAATAAAAACACCGTTCTCAAACCTTACGGTAGAAAACGGTGTTTGCATCGCTCAAAAAGCAGCTCCCTTATGCTTATGACGAAACAGCGACTTTCTCCGGTATCACACTGACAGTTTTCTTATCCCGGCCCAGGCGGTCAAAACTTACCATGCCGTCAATTTTGGCAAATAGTGTATCATCACTGCCGATACCAACATTGCGGCCGGGGTGTATTTTGGTGCCGCGCTGCCGGACTAGAATACTGCCGGCTAAAACATACTGCCCGTCCGCCCTCTTTACGCCAAGCATTTTGGGTTTGGAGTCGCGACCGTTACGTGAACTGCCTACACCTTTCTTATGTGCCAAAGTAAATCACCTCTCCTATTTAAAAATTCTGTTATACTTCGATTTTTTCAACTATAACCTGGGAAAAGGGTTGTCTGTGACCCTGTTTGCGCCGGTAGTTTTTCTTGGCTTTAAACTTAAAAACGATAATCTTTTTGCCTTTTCCGCTGCGCAGTACCCGCAAGGTTACCCTGGCGCCTTCTACCAGGGGCGTGCCAATTTTAACCTCTTCACCGTTTACAACAGCCAGGACCCTGTCTATCCCGACCTCTTCACCGGCTGCAGCGGGCAGTTTCTCAATATTCAGCTTATCGCCTTCCTGCACACGGTACTGTTTACCGCCAGTTTCAATAATAGCATACAAAACTAATAACCCCCTTCATTCGGGACACGCCGGAAACAGGTGGGGCACATGCCCGCTTTTTAAGACCAGTTCCGCGCGGTACCACAATACTTTGAAAATACCTACAGTACAACATTTTAACACACAAGATTTATTTGTCAATAGCGCCCCGGCGTGTCAAGGGCGTGTCAAGGGGGCGTGTCAAGGGGACGGTTCTTCTGACACGATCGGACACGATCGCATCCCAGCGTGTCAAGAGAACCGTCCCCGTGACACGGTTATGTTCTAACCGGGCGCGCTTTGGCATAGGTGCGGTAGACTTTGCAAACTTCTACCGGGATGGTTTCTCCGACAAAGGCGGCGGCGCCTTCAATATCCAAAATAAAACCGTTTATCCGGGCGATGCCGTCATGAAAATTTGTCATATGGGGCTCTTCCACTTTTACCTCTAAGACCTCACCCGGCTTGACCGGGAGCGTGTTGGCCCTGATTTCTTCATTATCATGCAGCGGCCGGATGGTCACAGATTCGATATGTTGACTGGCAGAACCACGGATATAAAGGCTCTTCCCCGTCTTATTCTCCAGATCACGCAGGCTGGTCCCGCCGCTGCCGATCAGCCGCGCCGCCACCACCGGGTTGGCCTCGACCAGAATGGTCTGCGCCGTGGTCTGGCGGGCGGCATTGTAAATCTGGTTTTTAAAGTTGATACCCAGCGTCTCCTCGGAAAGCACCTTTCCCCTGCCTTCACAGTACGGACATGGTTTCTGCAGCACCTCGGCCAGGCTGGGCCGCACCTTTTTACGGGTCATCTCCACCAGGCCAAGTTGGGTAATGCCGAGGATATTTGTTTTGGTCTTATCTTTCTTGATCTCTTCTTCCAGGACCCGCACCACTTCGCTGCGGTGCGCTTCCAGGGTCATGTCGATAAAATCGACAATCACAATCCCGCCGATTTTGCGCAGGCGCAGCTGGCGCGCAATCTCGCGCGCCGCCTCCAGGTTGGTCTTCAGCACTGTATCTTCCAGGTTGGTGGTACCTACGTACTTGCCGGTGTTTACATCAATGGCCGTCAGGGCCTCCGCCTGATCGATCACCAGGTAGCCGCCGCATTTGAGCCAGACCTTGTGATTTAACGCCTTTTCTATTTCCTGTTCGATGCCGTATTCTTCAAAAATATTTTCCCGCTCGTCTAAAAACACTTTTAGTTTCAAGCGCGGGTTGGAGATATCCTGCAGTTCCAGAACCTTTTCATACTCATAACGCGAATCCAGGATTAAACGGTCCACGTCCTCGGTGAAGACATCCCGCAGGACCCGCTGCACCAATTCCAGGTCACGGTGCACTACGTTCGGAACAGTGCCGCCGGCCGCCCTGCTTATAATTTTACGCCACAATTTGGTTAACAGGATGATGTCTTGACTCAGTTCCTCTTCTTCAACACCTTCAGCTACCGTGCGTACAATCACGCCCATTCCTTCAGGCTTCACTCCGGCTGCCAGGTCCTTTAACCGTTCCCTTTCTTTTTCAGACTCTATTCTGCGGGAGATGCCGATATAATCCAACGTGGGCATCAACACCAGGTAACGGCCCGGCAGGGTAATGTGGGTGGTCACCCGGGGCCCTTTGGTGCCGATCGGCTCTTTTACTATCTGTACCAGGATTTCCTGTCCCTGCTTTAAAATGTCACAAATATTAGCGCCGAGGGTATAACCGGCATGCCCGCCTCCATCCTGTGAATTGGCCGGCAGGGCGTCCTCGACATACAAGAAAGCGTTTTTTTCCAACCCGATATTGACAAAGGCTGCCTGCATACCGGGCAGCACATTTTCTACCCTTCCCCTAAAAATATTTCCCACCAGGCGCTGGTTTATGGATCTTTCTATATATATCTCCACAAGTATTTTATCTTCAAGTACAGCTACCCTGGTTTCTTCCTCTCCAACATTCACCACAATTTCCTTTAACATAAAACCTATCCTCTCCATAATAAAAACAAACGTTTTACACTGCAAATCTTTTTACCATAACAGGTCCGCTAGATTCCCGCCGGCAGAAAGTAGCGCCCTGCGGCTTAATACAAAATTCCCCCGCGCGCATAGCCCGCTGTCCTCCATGAATGCGGCAATAAGTTCTTCACACCTGATATTGCCGCTGCTGCCTGTTTTCAGTTCGGCTGCCAGTTCTATTATATCATTATCCATATGGGCCGATAGGGCAAAAATACCAGGCTTTATGTCGCATTTTCTCTTGTCGCCCGTCTTGCTGCGGCGCTCCACCAGGATCTCCGGCCGGGCTAAAAAACTGTCTACAGTTCGTTGCAGCGTTTCGTTTTGCGGGGGCGCTATAAGGGCTGCCCGGGCCGTGTAGGCGGCACGGTCGACAATGGCCATCAAGGCCGGCGCTGACTGGGCTACCGGCCTGACTTCGATTAGCCGCAGCCCATCCGGCATAGCGGCTGCAAGAGATTTTGCCACAACCCCGGCGGGGATATCCCGATCCAGTTCTATATCAGCGAATTCCGCTTCCCCGGCTGTGCCTACCGCCAGCGGGGCGGCAAACGATAGTTTCGCGTGCGGGTTGAATCCCCGGGTAAAGGCGATGGGCAGTCCGGCCCGCCTGGCTGCCCGCTCAAAGGCTCTAATCAGATCCAGGTGAGAGATATATTTGGCCGGACCTTCTTTGGCGTACATCATTCTATACCGGGGCATCACAGATCACCCCCCGCATAAAAAGGTTCAATCTCCAGCGCCGGGCATAACCCGCAGCCGGGGCAGTCCCCGCTGCGGCAGTCCGGGGTAACGGCCCCTGCCAGCGCCCGTTTATGCTCAAGGACAAGGTACTGCCTGGATACCCCGGCGTCAATGTGGCCCCACGGCAGCGGGTCGTCATAGCTAAAGCGGCGGTAGGCGTAAGCCGCCGGGTCGAGCCCGGCCTGGCGGAAGGCTTCCAGCCAGAGGTCAATATTGAAATATTCCGACCACCCGTCAAACCGGCATCCCAGCGCAAAAGCCCTGGCCAGCGCACTGCCCAGACGCCTGTCGCCCCGCGCGAAGGCCGCTTCAATAAAGCTAAGGCCGGCGTCATGGTAATTCAACGTCAAGCCCCGCTCCCTTGTTTGGGACGAAAGGGCATTCTGTTTCCTTCTCAGGTCTTCCAGCCGCTCCTGCGGCTCCCACTGGAACACGGTATGCGGCTTGGGCACGAATGACGAAACGCTGACAGTCACCTTCAGGCGACCGCGGGACACGCCGCTTTTACGCCCCAGGGCCAGCACCTGCCTGGCCAGCCGGGCAATTCCGGCCACATCATCGTCTGTCTCTGTGGGCAGGCCAATCATAAAATATAATTTTATCGCCTGCCATCCCCCCCTGAAGGCCGCCCCCGCCGTTTCCATCAGGTCCTCTTCAGTGACTCCTTTATTGATCACGTCCCTGAGGCGCTGTGTGCCTGCCTCCGGCGCAAAGGTAAGGCTGGAGCGGCGCACGCGCTGGACTTCCCTGGCCAGTTCCATTGAAAAATGGTCCGCCCGCAGGGAAGGCAGTGACACATTAACCCCCCGGCCGGCATGTTCTTGCGCCAGAGACTTGACCACTTCCAGGACCGGGGTGTAGTCGCTGCTGCTGAGGGAGGTGAGAGAAATCTCGTCGAAGCCGGTATTCTTAACCAGCCCGGCGGCCTGGCGCAACACCGTTTCAGGTTTTTTCTCCCGTACCGGGCGGTAGATAATACCAGCCTGGCAAAAACGGCAACCCCTGGTACAGCCCCTGAAGACCTCAATCATCATGCGGTCATGCACGGCAGCCGTGGCGGGCACAACAGGTTTTAACGGAAAGGGCGCCGCGTCAAGGTCTTTAACTACCCTTTTGGTGATTTTTTCCGGCACATCTGCGCGTACCGGCCTGATCCGGGAAAATGCTCCGTCCTCCCCGTAAGAAACATCATAAAGCGATGGCGCGTATACACCGGGAATCCCTGCCGCCTGAAATAGTAGCTCGTTTTTTTGAAAATTTGCCCGTTTGCCCGCCAGTACGAGATCCAGCAGTTCGTTAATCACGTCTTCACCTTCGCCGATCACAAAAAGGTCAATAAAGTCCGCCATTGGTTCCGGGTTGAAGGCGCATGGCCCGCCCGCGATCACCAGAGGATCTTCTTCATTCCTCTCCTCAGCGTACAAAGGTATGCCGGCCAGGCTGAGCATATATAGGATGTTGGAAAAGCTCATTTCATACTGCAGGGTAAAAGCGACTATATCAAAATCCTTGACCGGCCTTTGCGACTCCAGGGCAAACAGGGGCAGGCCGTCTTCCCGTATCCGGTCCGCCATATCCGGCCAGGGGGCGAATACCCTCTCCATTAAAGCGTCCGGCCGGCTGTTGACAATATTGTACAGGATATGCATTCCCAAATGGGACATGCCCACCTCATACACATCAGGAAAGGCAAAAACCGTCTTGAGTTCTATTTTGTCCCATTCCTTGCGTATCGAATTCCATTCGCCGCCCGTATAGCGGGCGGGCTTTTTTACCTGTGATAAAATATTTTCGAGCTGATTCATGGCATCTTATCTCCCGCAAACACTGACTTTAATATAGTATTGCCCAAATAACGGTAAAGTGTTCCTGAGCTGGACTGCATATGGCAATTTACCGGTACCCGGCTGCTATATATTAAATATTACCATATTTACAAAGGATGCAGGCATTTTGACAGGCAAATTAAAAAAAATAAGCGGGAGTCCCCGCTGCTTTTCGTCCTGTTAGTTTATTTTAATAATTCGCCGATGTTTATGTCCATGCCTTTGTTGAACAACGCGTCAACTATCTGCGCCTCGCTGACCACACCCCTGTACTGCCAGTCTTTATCCAGCAAAATTACCACATGGAACCGCTGTGGAATAAAAGCCCTGGTAACATCCTGGAGCCGCACATCATCAAATGAAACCAGAGGTTCGGCAGGAAGCACTCCCGCCGCGACTAGCTCGAGTTTCTTTTGCGTCAGATGCCTGATAAAGTGGAAGGGCGCCAGCCCTTTTTCCCGTGTGGCCGCGTATAGTAAAAAACTGCCGGCGATCAAGATATCCAGGCCGGATATGCCCAGCAAGAGGCCGGCAGCGCCCAGCAGGACAATGGACACGCCCCAGAATTGGCCCAACCAGGCCGCTTTATAAGTAGCCTCTTTAAAGCCCACCCGCCTGGCCAGGTAAGCGCGAAAAACCCTGCCGCCATCCAATGGCAGCGCCGGCAGGAGATTAAAGGAGGCAATCAATAAATTGGATTGTATAAAAAAGGAGGTCAGCTGGTCATCCCACAGTCCATATCCTCTTAAGGCCGTACCAAACCCCGCCAGTAAAAGGTTGGCTGCCGGGCCGGCGGACGCCACCAAAACCTCCCGGGCCGGATCCAGGACCACCTCGCCGCCGATACGGCAGACACCGCCAAAAGGCAGCAGTTCCACATCCGCTACATTTACGCCCAAACGCCGGGCGGCAGCGACATGCGCCAATTCGTGCAGCAATACAATAGAAAAGGCAATCAGGCCCTTGGCCAGGACCCCGGCCACAAAAAACAGCCCGAGCAGGGCCAGGAATATGTTATTAAGATGGATCTGCACACCTGATACAGTACATACCTTCAAGGCTAAAACCTTCTCCCAGGAATTTAACTAAAAATATTTCACAGGATTTACAAGATTTAAAAGATTAACAGGATGTAATTTTTTAATCTGAAGATAATGAATACTTGTCGTTCTTCAATACGTTTACATTCTTTTTAAACCTGAATCGTGTTGATCCCTGTAATAATTTCTTTGATATTTATTGATTAAACTGCAGCCTGCTCAGCGGATCGACCAGTTTTTTATTTTCTCTCAGTTCAAAATGGAGACAGCCGCCGGTTACGTCACCTGTATTACCTACTTCACCGACAGTTTGCCCGGCCTTGATATCCTGACCTTCGCTAACAGCCGCTCTGGCCAGTTTGCCATACAGGGTAAAGGATCCCTGTCCATGATCAATTAAAACATATTGGCCCAGTTCCGGGCTGTCACCCACCTTTTTTACCTGACCGTCCCGAACGGCCCTTACCGCGCTTCCCACCCCGGCGGCAATGTCTATGCCCGCATGAAAACGCTCCATCTCGTCAATTGGGTCCACCACCATCCCAAAGTTGCGGACCACCTGGCCGGAAACAGGCAGGGGCAAAAAAGCTGACGGGCTGTTATTTACTTTTGAGACAACCGGCCGGGGGCTGCTGAAAAAAGGCCAGTCCGCATCTGTCAGCTGCAGCCCATACTGGACTAACCTCTCAAATACCGGCTGGTAGTCCCACTCCGTAGTCAGTACATACCGCAGGTTTTCTCTGACCTGAACGCCCCAGGGGCTGCTTGTCCCCTTAAGCGCGAGAAAGGCGGCCAGTATCAGCAGCACAACCGCCACCCGGTAGAAAGTTCCCCTTTTATTGCTGCCATATTGCTTTGGTTTTTTCCACCTGGGCTGCTTGTAATAGGCAGATCCCCAGTCGTCCTGTTGAAAATTGTTGCTGGTTTTATCAAAACCTTTCAGTGCGCTCACCCCAATTTTATTTTAAATTTCCTAATTCAATATATTTTCCTTTATTAGGAAATATGACAGGCGCTAACAAAAAACCGGAGCAGCGGCTCCGGTCGATTCAAAACATTATATTCTGCTTCTTCATGTTTATACTCAGCAGCAGGCCGAGCGCCGCCAGGTTGGTAATCATGCTGCTGCCGCCGTAGCTGAACATCGGCAGGGGTATGCCTGTTACCGGCATGATTCCCGTAGTCATACCCACATTCACCAGGACATGAAAAGCGATCATAGATATTACGCCGGTTGCTACCAGGTAGCCGAAATTATCCTTGGCGTTAACGGCTATACAGACACAGCGGTAGATTAAAATAAAGAATAGAAACAACAGGGCGACAGCGCCGACAAAACCCAGTTCTTCCCCGACCACGGAGAAAATAAAGTCTGTATCCTGGATAGGCAGAAAATCGCCGTGCGTCTGGCTTCCTTGAAAAAGTCCCCGCCCCAGAAAACCGCCCTGCCCGATAGCAATCTGGGACTGAATAATGTGGTAACCATCTCCGTGCCAATCATCCCAAGGGTTAAGAAAAATAGTAAGCCGGTTTAGCTGATAATCCTTTAAGGGGATCCAGAGGTGAAAAGAGCTGTTGGCCTCGCACCAGAAGTGCGCCCAGATCCACAGTGAAACAAACGCCAGGCCGCCGGCGACAAGACAAAAAAGCAGCCAGGGCCGCGCGCCCGCCGCGAAAAGCATGCCAAACATGATCGCCATGAACACCAGGGATGTGCCCAGGTCCGGCTGCTTTAAGATCAATATTAGCGGCGCGCCGATAAAGGCAAAACAAGGCATAAGGTCTTTAAAACTCCTGAGTTTGCCCTGGCGCGAGTTGAGAAAAGCAGCAAAACAGATGATAATAATGAGCTTGGCAAATTCGGAAGGCTGAAAGCGAAAAGGACCGATTTCGATCCAGCGCTGCGCCCCCAGCGCGGAATCGCCCATAAAGATGACAGCGCCCAACAATATCAGGTTTAATATATACAATTTTTTCATATGCCTGGCCAGATCTTCATAATTAATATTAACCATAAAGATCATGGCGCCCATACCAATAACGACAAAAAGGATCTGCTTGATAAAATCCTTTTTCAGCACAGTATCGTCTTTGGTAGCGCTGAATATAACAACAAGGCTGAAAATAATTATTAAAGCCACCACTGCGAGCAGCGTATGGTCAAGTTTTTTTAACAGCCGGCTTTGTTTAAACAATGCCTGGCACACCCTTTTCCGCTAAAAATAATCTCGTGAATACAGAAAACATAGATCTATTATATAATAACCAGTTGTAAATTAACATGCCCCGGAAATATGTCAGACACCCTTATCATGGAATACCGGCTGCTGAATAAATAAAAATGCGGGAAAATAAAAAGCCCGCTATATTCTAACGAGCATTATAAATTCGGATGCTAATCTAGGCTTCCGCTACCCTTCTCATGCCTTTTACCGGGATGTTGGCCACCAGCGCCACCGTGTTGCCGCTTGAATCCAGGTTAACCTCCAGCGCCGATTCGTCGATTTCCATGTATTTGGATATTACCTGAATTATCTCGCCTTTCAGGGTATCAAGCAGTTGAGGCGATATACTGGCCCGATCGTGCACCAGGACCAGGCGAAGTCTCTCTTTGGCAACGTTTTTACTTCCACCGTCCCTATTAAAAAGCCTTGCAATAAATTCCAGCATCGCTGCTCTCCCCTCCCTGTTTTTTATTTCCTGCCAAACATTTTGCGGATTTTACTAAAGAAGCCTTCTTCATCCAGGCTCATCAGCGGCACATCTTCACCCAGTACGCGCCTGACAATATTGCGGTAGGACTGCCCCAAACGTGAACCCTGGTCCAGCACTACCGGCTCACCACGGTTAGTAGTGATGACAATCATTTCATCTTCGGGGATCACACCCAAAAGGTCGATGGCCAGGATGTCAATAATATCTTCTATGCTCATCATATCACCCTGCCTGACCATTTTTGGGCGAATACGATTGATAATCAATGTCGGTTCGCGCAGTTCGGCAGCCTCCAGCAATCCGATGATCCGGTCGGCGTCACGCACCGCTGAAACCTCCGGTGTGGTTATTACTATGGCCTTATCCGCGCCGGCGATGGCATTGCGGAAGCCCTGCTCAATACCGGCCGGACAATCGATAATGATATATTCAAATTCTTTTCTTAAATCGTCGCACAGCGCCTGCATCTGTTCCGGACTTACCGCTGTTTTGTCTTTGGTCTGGGCGGCAGGCAGGAGGTGCAGCCCGTCAAGGCGCTTGTCCTTGATCAGAGCCTGCCGCAGCCGGCAGTTGCCGCTGGTTACATCAACGATATCAAATACAATCCTGTTTTCCAACCCCAGAGCCATGTCCAGGTTTCTCAGCCCTATATCCGTATCTACAAGCGCTACCTTCTTGCCCAGGTAAGCCAGGCCTGCCCCGAGGTTGGCGGCAGTAGTGGTCTTGCCTACCCCTCCCTTGCCGGAAGTAATTACGATTACCTCGCCCATCCTTAAAGTTTCCTCCTCTTATTAAGTCGTGGTCATCTGGAACATCGCCCTGATTATCGAAACCATGATATATAACGCCGTGGAGCGCTGCAGCTTTTAAGGCTTCGCCTGACGTTCAGCGGGAGTCTGGAATGCTTCAATGGTGACAACACCATCCTTGATACGGGCCATTTCCGGATGGTCTGCGTCAATCGCCTCATTGTCAGGCGGCCGGGTAATATGATCGGAAATCCTGAGCTGGGTAGGCTGCAGTTTAAAAGCCATCACTATGGCGTTTTCGTCACCGCCCGCCCCGGCGTGCACCACGCCTCGCAAGGCGCCCATAACTATAACGTTGCCGGTCGCCGATATCTCCGCCCCAGGGTTGACATCACCCAGGACCACAACGTTTCCGTGGTAACTGATAGTTTGGCCGGAGCGCAGGGTCCTCTGCACCAGAATAGTATTTTCGTCTACCAGATCTTCCTGGTCTGCAGCATGTTTTGGAAAAGGGCTGTTATTGCTCCCTTTGGAAATGGCCAAATCTATCTCTCCTTCTAGTTTCGCAAATGCTTACTGTTAGTTCTACAAATTGGCAATCAAATCCTGCTAAAACAAAACAAAAAAAAGGGGTAAAAGACACCCCATTTCTATCTAAATTATGACAAGAATTGCCTCTTTAAGGTTGATTTTTCTGCGGCTCGCCAGGCACAGGCAGCCCCAGGTGAGCCGCCAGCATATCCTCCGCCACCGGCCCCGCTATCGTCCCGCCGTGCCCGGCATACTCCAGCACTGACGCAATGGCTATATCCGGATTATCATAGGGCGCATAACAGACAAACAAGGCGTGCGGTTCATGGTCATCTACCTCCGCCGTGCCCGTTTTAGCAGCAACCGGGGGAAAGCCTGTAAAAAAGCCGTACGCTGTGCCGTCAGGCGGCTGGGTAACCTCATACATACCCTGTCTGACTATAGCCAGATTCTGTGGTGAAACATTAACCTGTCCCAATACAACCGGTTTGTTTTCTTTTATTATTCTACCGTTGAAATCCACTACCTTTTGCACGATGTAGGGCTTATACAGCGTCCCTCCATTAGCAATGGCGGCTATATAGTTAGCCAGTTGCAGAGCTGAATAGTGGTTGTCCCCCTGCCCGATAGAAGAAATAATCGTGTCATAATCATGCCAGTCCAATTCCCATTCGATCTCTCTCAGTTCATCTGATTTTTTGCTTAACAAAGACTTGCGCTCGTTTTCATCGGTAGTTCTGCTGAGGAGATCATTGTAGCGCTGGTTTATTTCTTTTACTTTGGCCAGGGATTTTTCATCCAGGTAATACAACCTTTGCTCTATCTTTGTATCCCGGTCGGGTACTACGCCCGCATCTTCACCCGGCAGCTCGATGCCCGTGATTTTGTCCAGGCCGAATTGGCGCGCCATGCCGGCAATATGATCTATACCGATTTTCAAACCGACCTGGTAAAAATATGTGTCGCAGGAAACCTTTAAAGCCCTGATTAAATCTACCTGACCGTGGCCGCCGGGCTTCCAGTCCATGAAAGTCCGGCCAAGGAAAAAATACCCCGGGTCTGATATGGTGTCCCCGGCTTTTACCAGGCCGCTTTCCAGGGCAGCAAGGGCCACAATCATTTTGAAAGTGGAACCCGGCGCGTATGGCAGCAAGGCCCTGTTCAGCATTGGTTTCAGGGGTGAATTGAATAAGTCATTATAATCCTTTTGTGACAGCACTCCGGCCAGCTTGACCGGGTCATAAGACGGGTAGCTGGCCAGGGCCAGCACCTGGCCGCTGTGCACGTCAAGAGCTACAGCCGCCCCGGCCCTGGCTTCTCCATAGCCCTCTTTAATAGCCTGCTGGGAGGCCCTGGCCAGGGCTTCCTCGGCTACTTTCTGCACTTTATAATCAATGGTAAGCAACAGGTTATTACCGGGCACCGGTTCCTTTATCCCCAGGTCCCGTACCGGCCTGGCCAGGGAATCCACTTCCATTTGACGTCCGCCGTCCTGGCCCCGCAGGTATTGTTCATAGGTATTTTCAAGTCCGGTTTGGCCGTAAGGGTCTCCCATTTTGTACCCTTTATCCTTATTCGCCGCCAGCTGTTCCTCGTTAATCTGGCGCACATACCCCATCACGTGGGTCAGCAGGTTCCCGTTCGGGTATTCACGCAGCGGCTCAACATATATTTCCACACCAGGCAGTTCCATGCGCTGCTCCTCAATCCGGGTGACAATATCCAGCGGGATCATGGTAGCTATTTTTACAGGTTCATAAGAGCGTTTTTGCTGGTCAATTTTTTGCTGTATTTCCCCGGGGTCCTCACCGAGAATAGCGGCCAGCTTCTCCACCACGTCATCGATGTTCTTACGTCCGGGGTTTACCAGGGATACAGTGTAAACAGGCTGGTTGCCGACCAGCTTCACTCCGTTCCGGTCAAAGACCTCACCGCGTGGCGCAGTGATGGTGACCAGCCTGATACGGTTCTCTCTGGCCAGGGTGGAAAACTTATCGTTTTGCAGAAGCTGTAAATAGGCTAATCTAAATACTAGAATAGAAAAAAAAATGCTGACAATAATCAGGTATGTACGCATTTTCCTTTCTATAAAATTTCTTTCCATGATCCCTCTCCCCAAATATTTTTATAGCTCCCTGCTCAGGACCTGAATGTAACGGAAGATGCTCCTGAAAACAAAGGGAACAAGCAGCGCGGTATATGCCGCAACCGGCAGAGCGACACTGAACAAAGCGTGCAAAGGGTCAATAGTGATATTCAGGTAAAGCAGCAGCAGGTAGTTGGCCATCAAGCCGGCCAGTGAGGTAAAAAATGTAACAACGGTGGCAATCGGAATGTTTTCTCTGTAGAGGCGTCCACCAGCGGCGCCGGCCAGGTAACCGGCGGCCATTTTCGCCAGGGCGTTTAAGCCGATATAGTTGCCGGAAAACAGGTCCTCGACAATCCCCCCGGTGAATCCCAAAAAAGCCCCCGTCCTGGTTCCCCGGAAAAAACTGCCGAAAACTACAACCAGCATCACCAGGTCGGGCTTAATCCCCGCGATGGCCACGTTTTCCAGAACTGTCGACTGCAATATAATGATTACCCCGAGCAGGAGCGGATAAAGAATAAACTGCATAGCCTAACCCCCTGCGTGCAGACCGTTGGTCCCGGGCTGTACAAACGTGACAATCATTACTTCTTCCAAATTATATAAATCAGCAAAAGGGGATAACTCGGCGCTTAAAAAAAGCCCCGAAGGTTCATTCTGCACATTATTTATTCTCCCCACCGGTATGCCTTTGGGAAATAAACTGCCCTGGCCGGAGGTGACCACCGCCTGTCCCGCTTCCACCAGGGCATTGTTGGGAATATGGATCATCCTGGCTATCCCGGCAGCGCCGGCTACCCCTTCGACTATTCCCGGCGCGCGCGTGTCCTGCACCAACGAACCAACGCCGCTGCGCGGGTCTGTAATCAACAGGACTTCACATGTAGAGGCGGAAACAGCGATCACTCTGCCTACCAGCCCCTCCGGCGTAAGGACGCTCATATTTTCCTTGATACCTTCACCTGAGCCGCGGTTGAGAGTAATAGTGCCGAACCAGTTTCCCGGGTCCCGGCCGATCACAGACGCTATTACGAAATTATAATTACCGGCCATGACGTTCTTGTAGTCCAGCAGCGCCGCCAGGCGCTGGTTCTCAATCAAATATTCGTTAAACTGAATTTTTTCGCTTTCCAGGCGTTTTACTTCCTGCTCCAGTGCCTGGCTGCGCGCCGCGGCGCCGACCATAGAAACCGGCAGGGAAATAATATACCGCCCCTGTCTGCCCAGCCAGGTCAGACCGCTTTGTACCGGCGCAAGCACATCCCGGAATTTGGATCCCGGAGATGTCAGCCCTGTCCGTTCAGGGACTGTACAACGCATGGCCGCCAGGGTGACCGCTACCAAAACGGCTAGCAAAAACAGCCTCTTAGCAGTTGCCCAACGCACCCGCTTCACTCCTCCAAAATTTTAATCGGGAACATTCCTCTGTAGGGCGGGCTTTAGCCCGCCATTCCGATCGGGGACATACCTCCTACCACAAAGGAATACCCGCAAGGGGAGGTGTGTCCCCGTTCCGCTGTCTGGTATCACGCAACGATACAATGTTGCAGAGAGAGGTGTGTCCCCATTCTGTAAGGGATTTACCCCGCCAAAGATGTGCGGCTAAAAGCCGCACCTACAATTCTATATCCTGGGATAGACATCCATGCCGGTTTGTAATAGGTTTTACTCTTAAGACACCCTTTTTGGCTGGATCAGCACCTTGCGCAATACATCGATATTTTCCAGCACCCGTCCCGCGCCGTAAGCCACAGCCAGCAGGGGTTCATCCGCCAGGTGCACAGGCATGCCCGTCTCCTCAATGACCAGGCGGTCCAGGCCGCGCAGGAGGGAACCGCCGCCGGCCATCACAATACCGCGGTCCATAATATCCGCCGCCAGTTCGGGCGGAGTATTTTCCAAAGTGTTCTTGATCCCTTCAATTATGCTGGCTATCGGTTCGGAAAGGGCCTTGTATATTTCGGTCGAGGTAATTTGGACGGTTTTTGGCAATCCTGTAACCAGGTCACGCCCCCGCACCTCTTCGGTTTCGATTGTTTCCGCGGGATAGGCCGAGCCGATCAGTATTTTAATTTGTTCGGCAGTGCGCTCGCCAATCATCAGGTTGTACGTACGTTTAACGTGGTTGATGATCGCGTCGTCCATTTCATCGCTGGCAATCCGGATAGAACGGCTGGTAACAATACCGCCCAGGGAAATAACCGCTACCTCCGTGGTGCCCCCGCCAATATCAACAATCATATTCCCTGTGGGCTCATGGACCGGCAGACCCGCTCCGATGGCCGCGGCCATAGGCTCTTCGATCAGGTAGGCTTCCCTGGCGCCGGCCTGGAGAGCCGCCTCCCGCACCGCTCTTTCTTCCACGGCGGTAACCCCGTACGGCACACCCACCACTACCCGGGGACGGACCATAAAAGTGCGCCCCCGCAAGGACTTATTGATGAAGTATTTGATCATCGTCTGCGTGATGTCAAAGTCTGCGATAACCCCGTCTCTAAGCGGTCTTATGGCTACAATATTTCCGGGAGTGCGGCCAATCATTTTTTTGGCTTCCTCCCCCACAGCCAGGACCTGGCCTGTATCTTTCTGGATGGCCACCACCGAGGGCTCGCGTATTACAATTCCTTTTCCTTTCACATATACCAGGGAATTGGCTGTGCCTAAATCCATCCCCATATCTTTCGAAAACAGACCGATGCGCATCGTCCGGCCCCTTTCTAAAAAAATTATGCTGCTTTTTAGCTGTCTAAATTAAACCATGAGCCTTAAGGCTAATGAACTTATTGTCTCCAATAATAATGTGATCCAGAACCTCAATGCCGATAATTTTTCCGGCTTCCATAACCCTGTGGGTGATATCCTTGTCTTCCCTGCTTGGCGCCGGATCGCCGCTGGGATGGTTATGTAGGAGTATTACCGAGGCCGCGCCCCTTTTTATGGCATTGCGGAACAACTCTCTGGGGTGTACGACTGACGAGTTCAGGGTTCCCACGGATACCTTGTCAGTCCCGATGACCTGGTTTTTGGTATTCAGCAAAATGGCCCTGAAGTGCTCCCGGTCAAAATGTCTCATTTCCTCCATAACAAGAGCGGCGGCATCGTCAGGCGTCTTGATTACACGGCGCGGTTGATCGGAATATTGTGCGGTCCGCCTGCCCAGTTCCAGCGCGGCTTTAATCTGACACGCCTTCGCCGGGCCCACACCTTTTATTTCACCCAGTTCTTCTACCGTAGCTCCTAAAAGCCGCCGCAAGTTTTCGAAACGCGACATGATCATTGAGGCCAAATCAAGCGCGGTTGCCTCGCGGGAGCCTGTCCGCAGAAGAATTGCCAGGATCTCAATATCTGAAAGGGCCTCCGCCCCTTCCTTCAACAGCCTTTCCCGCGGCCTGATATCCTCGGGCAAATCTTTTATGGTCGGCCGGTAACCAGTGGAATCCAAAAAAACCAGCTCCAAAAAATTTACAAGGTTTACAGGGTTAGATAGATATTAAGGATCGATTCTAAAACAATGAATTTCTTTTATCCTATCCTGAAAATAAATATTCTCATATCCGTATGGTGCAACTTTAGCGGCATGAATGTCTGTTAATCCTATAAAAATTCTGTTAATCCTGTTAATAGTCCTGTTAATCTGACAGAATGTTTTTATATCTTACAGCACATTAATACCAAATTCCTTGAGCATCAGCGAAAGCCTGGCCAGCGGCAGGCCGACCACATTGGTATAACAGCCTTCCAGCCGTTTAATAAATACTGCGCCCCGCCCTTGTGCGCCGTATGCTCCCGCTTTGTCCAAAGGCTCTCCGCCGGCAACATAGCGGCGGATTTCATCCTCCCCTATGGCTCTAAAAAAAACCCTTGTTTGCTCATGCCCTACGAGGGACTTCCCGCTGCGGGCGCCGGCCAGGGCTATTCCCGTAAACACCTCGTGGACGCTGCCCTGCAGTCTGGAAAGCATAGCAAACGCTTCATCTTCGTCCAGGGGTTTGCCCAGCACCTGCCCCTGCCATACCACAACAGTATCGGCGGCGATAACAATGCCGTCATTCAACTGCCGGGCAACTGCCGCAGCTTTTTTTTCAGCCAGGCATCGAACCAGTTCCGGCGGGCTCAAGCCGGGCAGCGGGGTCTCATCCACGTTGCCTGCCCTTATCTCAAAATCCAGGCCGATTTGCTTCAACAGTTCCGCCCGGCGGGGCGAGGATGATGCAAGGATCAGTTTTTTCATTTTTATCATATCCTGCGATATACTACATAACCCAAGATCATGCCCAGCGCAGTAAGCGGCCCCAGGGCAAAGGTAAAGCCGAAAGTGATGTGCAAAAACCTCAAGTCCAGGGTAAAAGGCTTTAATCCTATTAACGAAGACGATTTCAACCACGGCAGCACAGGCGCCAGCGCATCCCCGGCAGCACTGCCGGAGAGGCCGCCAATCAGGATTAGAAAAATCAGCACCCAGATACTACCGCTGCTCTTGACGCTCCTGACCATGTATTACACCCACATTAAAAAGGATTATCTTTAAAAAACAAGCCCTATGCCTAATACAGTTTATCATCCTAAACATTTTATGACAAGCTGTGGCGATAAATTTAAAATTATGGGGACATTGGTATGCAGGCCCAATTATTCCATTATCTTATTCCCCGCTGCCAGAATCCTGCCGCGCGCTTCCGCCACCAAATAGATCGAGCCGGTTACACACAGCAGGTCCTCCGGCCAGGCCAGGGCCGTGGCTTTCTCCAGGGCCTCCCCCACATCTTCCACCTGGAAAATATGCGCGGCGTACCGGCCGGCTAGTTCTGCCAGGCGCCGCCAGTCACCGGCCCTCGGGCTGTCCGGTTTGGTCACAACCACAGCTTTGACGCCGGGAACAAGTACTTCCGCCACACGGGCGCGCTCCTTGTCGTCCAGCATACCGATTACCAGGACAATGTCCCGGCCGGGAAAATAATCCGCCAGGGCCTGCTTGAAGCTTCTGGCGCCATCATAGTTGTGCGCCCCGTCAATTATGGTCAGCGGTTTATAGCCGATGATCTCCGCCCTGCCGGGTATGAACGCCGCAGCCAGTCCCTGGCGGATCGCTTCCGCGCTAATCACGGCGCCTGTTTCGGTCAGGCTTTCTATTACCCCAATCGCCGTCGCGGCATTGGCCTGCTGGTGCCGGCCCAGCAGTTTTATTGTTAAATCCTTGTAAAATCCTTTTTGTCCGGTAACGGAAAAACGCTGGCCGCCGGCTGAATGCGCGACAGGTTCCCAGGTTATGTCCTGCCCAATCCTGATCAGCCGGCAACCTTTCTCCCCGCAAGCCTTTTCGATCACCTGCAGCCCGGCGCCGGTTGCGGCGGTTACAACCGGCATGCCGGGCTTGATAATACCTGCTTTGACAGCGGCTATATCCTTGATCGTATGGCCAAGGTAATCCATGTGGTCCATAGCCACATTTGTTATTACAGCCAGCATGGCAGGGGCCACGTTTGTGGAATCGATAGCTCCACCCAGCCCGACCTCAAGCAGCAGGTAGTCCACTTCTTCCCTGGAAAAATACAAAAAAGCCAGGGCCGTTCCGACCTCAAACTCAGTTGGGTGTTCGTACCCTTCCGCCGCCATCGACTCTAAGTGAGGCCGGAGTTCGGTCAACAGCGCAGCAATCCTTGCCGGTTCTATCTGCGCCCCGTTGATCATGTATCTTTCAGTGTAAGAATGCAGATGGGGCGAAGTAAAGGCGCCCACCCGGTATCCCGCCTCACGCAGTACCGCCGACAACATTGCCGTGGTGGAGCCTTTACCGTTCGTCCCGCCTATATGGACAATTTTCAGCCCGCTTTTGTGCGGGTCGCCCAGCCTTCTCAGCAGCTCTTCGATGCGGCCGAGGCCCAGGTTAATGCCGAATTTAGTCAGACCCCTGAGATAGTCCATCGCTTCGTCAAAATCCATAATCTTTAGCCCCTTATAGATATACGCCGCAATATTAGTTTTTCAGGTATAAAAACATTTTGACAGGATTTACAGGATTTTAAATGGATTTACATGATTATTAAATAAAATTATATTGTCTTTAAATTAATAATTTTTATTCACTTAATATCCTGTTAATCCTGTTTCAATCTTGTTAATCCTGTCAATTTGTTTTCCTACATACAGAATTACATTAACTTTATTTTCCCTTCAGCATGGACAGCCTTTCTTTAATGGCGGATTGCTTGCCGGACAGCTCTTCCTCCTTGGCTCTTTCCTTCTCAATAACCTCAGCCGGCGCTTTCCCCAAAAATCCGGCATTGCCCAGCTTGCCGCGCACCCGGGCCAGGTCCTTCTCCACATGCAAAAGTTCTTTTTCCTGGCGGGCTGCCTCCTTATCCACATCAATCAGCCCTTTTAAGGGGACAAAGATCTCCACCCCTTTAGTCACAGCGTGCGCCGCCTGTTCCGGCATTTTCTCTAGTACCGCATGTGTTTTTATAGCTGCGTTAGACAAGAGCTGTATATATTCCATATTTTTTTCTATTATCGGCCTGGTATTATCCGGCGCTATCAACAATACTTCAGCCCTGCGTCCCGGCGGCACGTTCATTTCTCCCCGGATATGGCGGATAGCCCTGGTCACTTCCATCAGTATGTCCATTTCCTGTTCGGCTGCCGTGTCCACCAGATCCGCACGGGCCTCAGGCCAGGGCGCCCGCATAATGGTGATCCCGTGAGCGGGCAGGTGCTGCCAGATCTCTTCAGTAATAAAGGGCATAAACGGGTGCAGCAGTTCCAGCGTTCCTTTTAGAACAGAGGACAAAACACTCTGCGCCGTATGCCTGTCAGCGGCGCTTGTTTTTCCATAGAGCCTGGGCTTGGCCAGCTCGATGTACCAGTCGCAGAATTCGCTCCAGGTGAATTCATACAACACCCTGGCCGCTTCGCCCAGCTCGTAAGCCTCTAAGAACCTCGTCGTCTCTTTTATCGCGGACTGGTAACGGCTGATAATCCAGCGATCGGCCAGGTTTAAAGGACCTGGCTTTCCGTCCGGGTCATAATCCTCCAGATTCATCAGGGTAAAGCGTGACGCGTTCCACAGCTTGTTGGCGAAGTTACGGGCGCCGTCCAGCCTTTCAAAATGAAATCGCAGGTCGTTGCCGGGGGTGTTGCCCGTGACCAGCATGAAGCGCAGGCTGTCAGCCCCGTGAGACTCGATTACATCAATGGGGTCAACTCCGTTGCCCAGAGATTTGCTCATTTTCCGGCCCAGGGCGTCCATAACCAGCCCATGTATGAAGACATCACGGAACGGCGCCTCGTTCATAAACGCCAGTCCGGAAAAAATCATCCGGGCCACCCAGAAAAAGATAATATCACGGCCGGTGACCATTACCGTGGTGGGGTAGTAATAGGCCAGATCAAGAGTCTTTTCAGGCCAGCCCAACGTGGAAAAAGGCCAGAGCGCCGAGGAAAACCACGTGTCCAGCACATCGGGGTCCTGCTCCAGCGCAGCGCCGCCGCACCTGGTGCATCTGGCAACCGGTTCTTTGGAAGCGATCATCTCTTCACAGTCCTGGCAGTACCATACCGGAATACGGTGTCCCCACCAGAGCTGGCGGGATATGCACCAGTCACGTATATTTTCCATCCAGTTCAGGTAGATCTTGGTGAACCGTTCAGGAATAAACCGGATCCGGCCTTCTTTTACCGCGTCGATGGCCGGCCTGGCCAGGGGCTTCATCCTGACAAACCACTGGCGGGACAGCATCGGCTCGATGACAGTGCTGCAGCGGTAACAATGGCCGACCGCGTGTGAGTGGTCTTCTGTTTTAACCAGGTAGCCGCCGGCAGCTAAATCCCGCACGATTTTCTTGCGGCATTCATAACGGTCAAGGCCTTGATAGCGGGGTCCCGCTTCTTCATTCATCTTCCCTTCTTTATCGATTACCGCCACCTGGGGCAGGTTATGCCTCCGGCCCACCTCAAAGTCGTTGGGGTCATGGGCCGGGGTAATCTTCACCACCCCGGTGCCAAAGGAGGGATCGACATATTCATCGGTTATAACCGGCATCTCCCGCCCCACCAGGGGCAGGATCAGTATTTTTCCTACCAGGTCCCGGTAGCGCTCGTCGCCCGGGTGTACCGCCACCGCCACGTCGCCCAGCATTGTTTCCGGGCGAGTCGTCGCCAGAATAACATCCCCGCTGCCGTCTTTAAACGGGTACCTGATATGGTAAAAATGCCCCGGCTGGTCCAGGTGTTCCACTTCGATATCGGAAATAGTGGTATGGCACTTGGGGCACCAGTTCGTAATATAATAATCCCGGTAGATTAAGCCCCGCTCATACAGTTTGATAAAGACTTCCAGGACCGCCTCCGAGCATCCTTCATCCATAGTGAAGCGTTCCCGCTGCCAATCGCAGGAGGCGCCCAGCCTGCGCAACTGGGTGGTAATCCTGCTGCCGTACTTTTCCTTCCAGTCCCAGACGTTTTTCAAAAACTCTTCGCGGCCGATATCATAACGGGAAACACCTTCTTTGGCCAGGCTTTCTTCAACCCTGGCCTGGGTCGCTATACCGGCGTGGTCCGTACCCGGCAGCCAGAGCGCGTTATATCCCTGCATCCGCCGCCAGCGGGTCAGGATATCCTGCAGGGTATTGTCTAAAGCATGTCCCATGTGCAGCTGCCCGGTGACATTCGGCGGGGGCATTACTATACAAAAAGGTTCCTGCCCGGCGTTTACAACAGTATGGAAAAACCCGCTTTCTTCCCAGAGTTTGTACCTTTTACCCTCGACCAGGCGGGGGTCGTAGGTTGAAGGCATTTCCGATTTGAACAATGATTCCACTCCTCACAATGGTTAATAAAAAACCCTCTCCGTCTCCAAGGACGGATGAGGGAATTCATCCGCGGTACCACCCTGATTCCAGTTAATAGTAAAACGATTCATGGGCTAATCTTCAGCAGCGTAACCTGCTGGCCACATCCCGCTTCTCACTTCTCAACCGGCGGCTCTTTTATTGCTGTAACGGGCAAAACCCGCCGGCGCTTACTGTGAGTTCAGCGCTGAAGCTCCGGGGCGACAGGAACAGGCGCGGGCAGGAAATCTTTCAGCCTGGGATTTCCATCTCTAACACCGTAAAATGCCCGGGGAACCGTCCCCTCCCTTTCACAGCCTTTAAATATAACTTACAAAATATAATAAAGATTTTAAGCGGCGGTGTCAACCGAAAGAGGTCCTTCGCCCGTGGAAAACATTTTAAATATCTGCTTTTAACCCATCTATTTGTTTTATTTATGACTCTGTCGGAGCGGCGCTAGTGGGGACGTTAAGCTAAACAAATGGCCGCTCCCTGGCGGGAAGCCTTTTCCTGATATGAGAATTTACACCCAGTAGGCCGCCGAAGGAGCCTGCAATTCCCAGCATCAGGGCACGCGCCAGCAATTCAGCGACGCTGAAACCCTCACTACTGCCGATATAAAATAAAACAGCCAGCAGCAGTCCATAGGATAGGCCGGTCAAAAAACCGTGCGCCAGCCCCATTGACCCTGCCGCCCTGCCGCAGACAGCGCCGCCGGTAACAGCCCCAAAAACGGAGCCTGCTATTACAAAAGTACTGAAATTATAGACCGGTCCCACGGAAAGCACAACCCAGGCAAACATTAATACGCAGGCGGCAAAAGTCACCCCCAGCGCCCAGGCCAGGCCAAACAGCGCCGCCCCGGCCCTGAACCTTCTAAACACAGGCGCCTGAGTCCTGGACCAGTGCACAAAAGTTAACCCCTTCAAAATAACACCCCCTTATTACTTACATTAAATACTATGCCATATTTGCCACATTATGCAAATATTGCCTTGGTTTTTCCATACCAGCATTAGTCATCAAAACTTTTTGTTTGAAATAGTAATTGATAGAAAAGTAAAGCAGGGGGGTTGTACTTGCAGAAAAGAACTGGATTATTAATGATAGTCCTTGTCCTTCTTGGCGCCTTTTCGTCTTTTGCTATAGTTAAAAGCTTTAAAAAACCGGTCGAAGTGGGGCAGATTCATAATGTAAAGGTTTTGGAGTCAGTGCGCTCACCCTTTTACCTGCCCCAGTACCTGGCTCAAAACCTCGGCTTTTTTCAGGAAAAAAACCTGAACGTAACAATTAGCGCGACAAGCGCTGAAGCCATACGCGCCTCACTGATTGACGGCAGAGCCGACATTGTCATCTGCGGCCTGCAAAGAATTATGTTTAGCCCCGCTGTAAATCTGCCCCAGCCGAAGATATTTGCCGTGGCAGCGGCCCGGGACGGCTCTTTGCTACTGGCCAGGACAGATAACGATCCAAAGGGTTTTCAGTGGCAGGACCTGAAGCGCAAAACCATCGTCGGCAGCGCGCATAATGACAGCACGCAAATAGCCCTGGAAGATGTTTTAAGGGACCACGGTCTGGCTCCCTACAGGGAAGTGACCATATACTATAATATCCCGGACAACCTGCGCATCGCCGCTTTTCGCGCTGGTACGGGGAATTATATTCAACTGCTTGAGCCCGAGGCTTCCCTCGTTGAGGCTAATGGTTTCGGCCGGGTTGTCGCGTCGGTCGGCAGCGCCGCCGGGGACATGGCTGTGACAGCCTACGCCGCTATGCCCGGCAGCATCGAATCGAACCCTGAAATGTTCCAGAAGTTCACCAACGCCATTTATAAAGCACAGCTGTGGATAAGCGCACACAGCGCCGAAGAAGCAGCAGAGGCCGCCGCCGGCTTTTTTCCGAACTTGGACAAAGCAGTTTTGTTGAACTCTATCCGGCGTTACCAGTCACTGGGCGTTTGGGCCGCCAACCCGGTAATTACAAAGGAATCATACGAAAGATTCCACAGGGCGGCAAAAAATGCCGGGGAAATCGCCGGTCCAATCCCCTATGAGTCAATAGTTATAAATGATTTTGCCCTGAACGCGGTGCAGAATGTGGTTTATGTGCCAGAGGAAGAAAAAGAAAGCAAAAATATCTTCCAACGGATTTTAGGCAGATAAAAGTAAATCTGTTAAAGTTGCCCGCAAGGTTTTGGTATTAGTGGGCTCTAAATTTTTGGCCTGGTGATCCCCCGTAAAAGCGTGGTTTTTATTATGTATTAATTAAGGCCGCGCAGAAAACAATATAAAAAAATACGGAGGTATCAAAATGAGAAAAATATTAGTTATTGTCCTGCTGCTTTGTCTCAGCCTCAGCGCCGGATGCGGAGTTCTGCAACGACCGGCGCCGGCGCCGGAACCCACGCCATCGGTGATCCCGGAGATGTCAAAATTAGGCTTTAGCCCGGTCGATTTAAATAAAGCGCCCGACGTAATCAAAAACATCGCCTCCGACATTGCCAAAAAAGAGGCGGTCACCTGGGCCCAGGCCGATGGGACCAACTATATCCTCGCCAGCGTTGGGGAGAATACAAGATACAAAATTGAAATCACTGATGTAATCCAGAAGGTGCCAGCCCCGGACTTTATCTGGCTCGAGGTTAAGGGCAAATATGTGAGCGCCGTGGATGGCGACAAAAGCGGACCTGTTACGGTAGTCAGTCTGAACCAGCCCAACAAGACTATAAACGGGGCGGGGTTTGAAATAGTCAAGGAGACGGCGGCGCCGTCCGCGCCTGCCCCCGCGGCGCAAACCCCGGCGCCGGCAGCCAAGACACCAAAAGCCGCACCGGCGCCAGCGCCTTCTGGCGGGCCGGATAAAACGACTGCCGAACAAGGTAAAACAACTACAGACCAGACTAAAAATACACAGCCGTCCGAGAGTAATTCAGAAAACAAAAATGCCAAGTAAGCGCTTGAACAAATACTTATCCCAGGGCAAATAGCCCTTGGATTAAGTCTGTAACAGAAGACAACAACTGCGGAACAAATTCGCTTGCGGTGACC
Organism: Pelotomaculum sp.; assembly: GCA_018435055.1. Lineage (GTDB taxonomy): Bacteria > Bacillota > Desulfotomaculia > Desulfotomaculales > Pelotomaculaceae > Syntrophopropionicum. The sequence continues at coordinate 53,062 of JAHDOA010000006.1, forward strand.
TGCAGGCTTACAACCCGGCTTAAGGTTCGTCCCTTAAAATTGTCCGAACTCATTCCCCCCCCGGACTTGGTCAAACTCGCCCAGCACTCAGGCATATTTTTTATTAGCCATATCTACAAGTTTCACACTGCATAATCCCCTTAACAATAAAAAGAGGCGGGATAAATCCCGCCCTACAATTTTGGCATATGTCACCATTTCATTTACATTAAGATCAATCAGGGGAATATAACACATGCCGGCGGCTAACGGCCGAGGTCCAACGACTCATTTCCCACCCAGCGGCAAATTATCTCCAGCAGTTCCTCCCGTCCCTGGCCGGTTTCGGCAGAGAAAGGCACCAGCCGGTCCCCTTCCGCCAGAGGCAGGGCGGCGCGGATGACTTTTAAGGACTGCAACAGCCTGGAACGGGAATTTTTATCCGCCTTCGTAGCCACGACCACGGCGTTTACACCACGGCTCTTCAGCCAGCCGTACATTTGGATATCCTGGGCGGTAGGCGGGTGCCGGCTGTCTATCAGCAGCACGACGCCTTGCAGGTTTTTTCTGGTCAGCAGGTAGTCTTCCACCATTTTGCGCCAGCTTTCCTTTTCCCGTAGCGAGACTTTGGCGTAACCGTAGCCGGGCAAATCAACCAGGTGAAAAACGCCGTTAACCATGAAAAAATTGATCAGGCGGGTGCGGCCGGGGGTGTTGCTGGTGCGCGCCAGCCCTTTCCTGTTGACAAGTTTGTTTAATAGTGAAGACTTCCCTACATTAGAACGCCCGGCCAGGGCAATTTCTGGAAGCCCCCCGGCCGGGTAGTCAGCAATTTTAACCGCACTGGTAACAAATTCGGCGCCTGTTATTTTCATGAAGGAATCAGGGTACCCCCCTCGTTTACTACGGCCGGCGTATAAGCCGGCGGCTGCGGCATGACCGGCGCGTCAGCCGTCATGGGCGCCGGCACATACTCCCTTTCAATAAGAGCCGTTTCCAGCACCTGGTCCATGTGGTCAACCAGGATAAATTTCATTTTGTCCTTGACCTTTTTCGGGATCTCATCTAAATCCTTTTTATTATCTTTGGGCAGAACCACGGTTTTTATCCCCGCCCGGTGGGCTGCCAGCACTTTTTCCTTGACCCCGCCAACCGGCAGGACCCTGCCGCGCAGGGTGATTTCCCCGGTCATCGCCACATCATGGCGCACCTTCCGGCCGGTAATGGCCGAAGCGAGGGCGGAGGCCATAGTTATGCCGGCGGAAGGACCGTCCTTGGGAATCGCCCCTTCCGGGATGTGGATGTGGATGTCCTGCTTGTCATATAAGTCTTCGTCAATGTCTAATTCACCGCCGCGGCTGCGCACATAACTGTACCCGGCCTGGGCCGATTCTTTCATCACATCGCCCAGCTTGCCGGTCAGGGTCAGGCGGCCCGTGCCCTTATAAACAGAGACCTCGATAGCCAGGGTGTCCCCGCCTACTTCCGTCCAGGCCAAACCGGTGGCTACCCCGACCTGGTCATCCAGCTCGGCGACGCCGTAGCGGAAACGCGGCGAACCCAGGAACTGGTTCAAATTCTGGGCGGTCACATGGAGCTTCTTGATCTTGTCGGCGACGACCTGGCGCGCGGTCTTGCGGCAGATCGTGGCGATCTGTCTTTCCAGGTTGCGCACGCCCGACTCGCGGGTATATTCCCGGATTATCCTCCGGATGGTGTTTTCAGACACCCGCAGCATTTCTTTAGTGAGACCGTGTTCTTTTATTTGCTTCGGCAGCAGGTGCCTGACGGCGATCTGCACTTTTTCCTCTTCTGTGTACCCCGACAGGTAAATTATCTCCATCCTGTCCTGCAGGGGACGGGGAATATTTTGCTGCACATTGGCCGTAGTGATGAACATCACGTTGGACAGGTCAAAAGGCGCCTCGATGTAGTGGTCGCTGAAAGTATTGTTCTGCTCCGGGTCGAGCACCTCCAGGAGCGCCGCTGACGGGTCCCCGCGAAAGTCCATACTCATCTTGTCGACTTCATCCAGCAAAAAGACCGGGTTTTTGGAACCGGCCTGGCGGATGCCCTGGATAATCCGGCCGGGCATGGCGCCGACATAGGTGCGCCGGTGGCCGCGGATTTCCGCCTCGTCCCTTACCCCGCCGAGTGACATGCGGATAAATTTACGTTCCAGGGCGCGGGCAATAGAGCGGCCCAGGGAGGTTTTACCCACACCCGGCGGCCCCACGAAGCAAATAATCGGCCCCTTCATTTTTTTGGCCAGCTTGCGGATGGCCAGGTATTCTAAGATGCGCTCCTTAACTGTTTTTAAGCCGTAATGGTCTTCCTCCAGGATGCCCTCCGCCGCTTTCAGGTCCAGACGATCTCTTGTTCCCTTATTCCAGGGCAGCGCCAGCAGCCAGTCCAGGTAGTTGCGCACGACTGCCGCCTCGGCGGCCATCGGAGGCATCTTTTCCAGGCGCTCCACTTCCTTCAGCGCCTTCTCCTCCACCTCTTTCGGGAATTTGGCCTTAGCAATTTTTTCCCGCAGCTCTTCACCTTCGGCCATGCGCTCGTCTTTTTCGCCCAGTTCCTTCTGGATGGCCTTCATCTGCTCGCGCAGGTAATATTCCTTCTGGGTTTTTTCCATCTGCTTGCGCACGCGGATGTTGATCTTGCGCTCGAGCTCGACAATCTCCAGCTCTTTTGCCACTATGGCGCACAGTTTTTCCAATCTCCTGACAATGTCAACAGCCTCCAGGATACCCTGCTTATCCTCTACACGCAGCGAGAGGTGGGAAGCGATAATATCGGCCAGCCGCCCCGGTTCTTCCAGGTTGACCACCGAAACAACCGTTTCGGGCGGAATACGCTTTGACAGCTTGACATACTGTTCAAACTGGTATACCAGGCTGCGCATCAAAGCCTCGATCTCACTGTTCTTTTTAAAATCTTCAGAATATTGCTCAACTTCTACCTGGAAATACGGCGCGTAAGCTACAAACCGGTTTATTTTAGCCCTGGCAAGCCCCTCGACCAGTACCCGTATTGTCCCGCCGGGTAGTTTTAAAAGCTGTTTAACTTCAGCGACGGTGCCAATTTGAAAAACATCTTCCGCACCGGGTTCATCAGTCTGGGCTTCTCTCTGGGTAGCCAGAAAAATGATCCGGTCATGGATCATCGCTTCTTCAATGGCCTGCACCGATTTGGCGCGGCCCACATCCAGGTGTATAACCATATACGGAAAAACAAGCAATCCCCTTAAGGGTAACAGGGGAAGGACCTTAATTTCCGATTGCAAAGCTGCACCCCCTTTTCTATATTGTGTTATTTATTAGTGCAGTTATATACAGATTCATTCTATCATAAATGTTAAAAATACCGCTATAGCAATAATTACCGCGAATAGTACAAACCCGGCCTCTGCCGGGTTTTAGGAGAAGTTGCGTGTGACGTACAAAGATTTTCTTGAAATTAGTGATGTTATACATGTTTTCTTGATATGATTATGAAATGGTTTGCCCTGAGCCAAAACCGGCGCTCAGTATATCCAGCGGGGTCGGCGTATTTAATCCCAGTTTTCTCCCTTTTGTCTTCTTAATTAAAGCAGCGCGGAATACCTCTTCCAGCCTTTCCACCGGAACCACTTTAATTCCCTGTAATTCCTTAAAAAGATCCTGATAATTTTCTGCCGGTATCACTACCTTTGAGGCGCCGGCCTGGCGCGCCGCCTCAACCTTGGCTCCCACCCCGCCGACGGGCCTCACCAAGCCGCGTATAGATATTTCTCCCGTCATGGCTACCCTGTTGTCAACGGGAACACCCGTGATTGCCGAATAAATGGCCGTGGCTATGGTAATGCCGGCGGATGGTCCGTCGGCAGGAGCGCCGCCCGGAAAATTCACATGCAGATCATAGTCGCGGGGGTCTATCTCCATTGTCCGCCTTAGTACGGTCAGAACATTTTCCACCGAACTTTTAGCCATGCTTTTACGCCGCACTGTCCGGCCGCCGCCACCGATCTCTTCCTCGTCGACCATACCGGTTACTGTAAGCCGGCCCTGTCCGTGCGCCGCGGGAATGGCATTGGCTTCCACCTCCAGCAGTATACCCAGGTTCGGCCCATAAACAGCCAGGCCGTTAACCACGCCCACCTGCGGCCGTGGCGGGATTTTTTTCTCCGGCCTGGGCGTGTACTGGCCGCTCTGGATCACCCATTCAATGTCGGCGGCGCAAATTTCTTTTCTGGCCTCAGTAATGGCAATCCCGGCCGCAATCTGAATAATATTAACGGCCTCACGCCCGTTAGTAGCGTATTTTTTGACTACATCCAGGGCGCCCGGCTGGAGCGGGATGTTTATTTTGTCTGAGGCGTTTTTAGCTATTTTTTCAATCTCGTCAGGCAGGAGCTGGCGAAAATATATCTCCAGGCAGCGCGAACGGATGGCGGGAGATATATGCTCGGCATCCCTGGTGGTAGCCCCCACCATGCGGAAATCAGCCGGCAGCCCGTTTTGGAAAATATCGTGGATATGGCTTGGGATGTTGTGGTCTTCCGAGCTGTAATAGGCGCTTTCCAGGATTACTTTGCGGTCCTCCATTACTTTCAGCAGCTTATTCAGCTGAATGGGATGGAGTTCCCCGATCTCATCGATAAACAACATGCCTCCGTGGGCCTTCGTCACCGCGCCCGCTTTGGGCTGGGGAATGCCCGCGATCCCCAGCGGCCCGGCGCCCTGGTAAATTGGATCATGCACAGAGCCGATCAGCGGGTCGGCAATACCGCGTTCGTCAAAACGCGCCGTGGTAGCGTCTATCTCCACAAAACTGGCGTCAGGCCTGAATGGCGAGCAGGAATTCTTTTTGGCCTCTTCCATCACCAGCCTGGCGGCGGCAGTTTTTCCCACACCGGGCGGCCCATAGATAATCACGTGCTGCGGGTTAGGGCCGCAGAGAGCTGCCCGCAGTGCTTTTAAGCCCTCTGCCTGCCCAATGACCTCAGAAAAACTGGCCGGGCGTGTTTTTTCAGAAAGCGGTTCGGTTAACGATATGGAACGCATTCTCTGCAGTTTCTCAATTTCTTTTCTGGACTCTTTTTCTACCGCGGTCTTGCTCCCATTTTGCGCCTTGAGTAAATTCCAAAAATAAAGGCCGATGATCACAGCGAAAAAAACCTGAATAAATGTTAGAAAACTTCCTAGACCAGTAGGAAATTCCCCCATTTTCTGTCTCCTCCTTAAGGATGGTTCTAACCTTTAGTATTGCTAAGTTTTTTATATTTTAACCCTGCCCCGGGCGAATATGTAAAAAGAAAATTCATGTTCAAAAACAGGGATAAAATACTTGTACTATTGTTTCAGCATGATCGCAAATATTGTACTATAGTCACACCCTGCGTGTTTTCATTGTACCTATGACCATAGACAACCTTGCCATATATATATATAATTATTACAAATTGCTTATGCGCCTATTGAAAAGACTTATTAAAGGTGGTGTTGCAAAACCGGATTATTATAGAATGTTTTGTTCTTATTGTAGTATTTTTTTGGGGGGATAGAGAATATGTCGAAAAATGTTTATGAGATTAAAGAATCCAGCATTGCTGATCCCGGCCCGCTTGGTCTGGCTTGTTTTGCCCTGACTACTTTTTGCCTGAGCATGGTCAACGCCGGCCTGGTTGACAAAGCAGCCACCATCGTGGTGATTGCCCTGGCCCTGATTTATGGCGGGACTACCCAAATTCTGGCCGGCATGTGGGAATTTAAGAAAAACAACGTGTTCGGCGCTACCGCTTTTTCGTCGTACGGCGCGTTCTGGATATCTTTAGGTGTATTTGATCTGTTGGCCACATTGGGGCTGGTAACGGTGCCTGCGCAGGGCGTTTGGCTGTTCCTGCTGGCCTGGACTATTTTTACTTTTTACATGTGGATCGGTAGTTTCGGCACAAACAAAGCCCTTACTCTAACATTCACGCTGCTGCTTCTGGCGTTCATACTGCTGACCATCGGCGCGGCCGGCAACCACGCGGCCCATACCTGGGGCGGTTATGTCGGCATCGCGACGGCCCTGGTCGCCTGGTATACTTCAGCGGCTGGAGTGATCAACACTGTCTACGGGCGGGTTGTTTGTCCGGTAGGCCCCTGCAAAAAATAAATTATTATAATTTAAAAAATCCTGACCCTATCCGGTCAGGATTTTTTTATCGGCCTGGTTTTATGCGGTTTCTTCTTTCTTTTTTTTGCGGTCGATGACGATAGTGTGGGGAGGTTCTTTTTTCCTGATGGTATCACCCGTCACCGTACACTTGGCTATATCCTCACGGGACGGGATGTCATACATGACATCAAGCATGACTTCCTCCAGAATCGACCGCAGGCCCCTGGCGCCTGTATTGCGTTTAAGCGCCTCCTCTGCCACCGCATTCAAAGCGTCCTGGGAAAAATCAAGGGCCACGCCGTCCAGTTCAAAAAGCTTCTCATACTGTTTCACCAGGGCGTTTCTCGGTTCAACGAGAATGCGGATCAGGGCTTCCTCATCCAGGGCGTCAAGAGTGACAATTATCGGCAGCCTGCCTACAAACTCCGGAATGAGACCGTATTTGAGCAGGTCCTCAGGCAGAATTTTACTCAATATTTCACCGATTCTCTGCTCTTTTCTGGCCGTAATTTCCGCTCCGAAGCCCATCGCCTTTTTACCAATGCGGTTAAATATAATTTTTTCAATGCCGTCGAAGGCGCCGCCGCAAATAAACAGCACGTTCGTAGTGTCCAGCTGGATAAATTCCTGGTGAGGGTGCTTGCGGCCACCCTGAGGTGGTACGCTGGCCACAGTTCCCTCGAGGATTTTCAACAAGGCCTGCTGAACGCCTTCACCTGAGACATCCCTGGTGATCGACGGGTTCTCAGACTTGCGGGCTATTTTATCAATTTCATCAATGTACACTATCCCTTTTTCAGCCTTTTCCACATCATAATCAGCGGCTTGAATCAGTTTGAGCAGGATGTTTTCCACATCCTCGCCTACATATCCCGCCTCGGTAAGAGAAGTAGCGTCCGCAATGGCAAAAGGTACGTTCAAAAGACGCGCCAGCGTTTGCGCCAGAAGCGTTTTACCGCTCCCGGTGGGGCCGAGCATAACGATGTTGCTTTTTTGCAGTTCCACATCATCGATCTTGCCGCCCAGGTTTATCCTTTTATAGTGGTTGTAAACGGCAACGGACAAGGACTTCTTGGCGCTTTCCTGGCCGATGACGTACTGATCCAGGATCTCCTTGATTTCCTTGGGCTTGGGTATATCACTAATATCAAGGCAAAGGTCCTCACTCAGTTCTTCCTCAATAATCTCGTTGCACAGCTCAATGCATTCATCGCAGATATACACGCCAGGGCCCGCGACCAGTTTCTTCACCTGATCCTGAAGCTTGCCACAGAAGGAACACTTCAACTGCCCTTTGTCGCTAAACATATTTCCACCTCTTTTACCTTTGCTTTCTGACATTATAGATCTCGTCTATGAGCCCATATTCTTTAGCCTCCTGAGCCGACATAAAATAGTCGCGCTCAGTGTCCAGGGCAATCTTATCAAGAGGCTGGCCGGTATGCCTGGACAGTATATCATTCAAAGTGCTTCTCATGCGCAAGATTTCCTTGGCGTGGATCTCAATATCACTAGCCTGGCCCTGTACCCCGCCCATAGGCTGGTGAATTAGAATCCGGGAATAAGGCAGCGAATAACGTTTTCCCTTTGTTCCGGCGGCTAACAGCAGCGAAGCCATGCTGGCCGCCTGGCCGATGCAGATGGTGGCGACCGGGGGACGGACATGCTGCATGGTATCGTAAATGGCCATGCCGGACGTTACTACTCCACCGGGGGAGTTAATATAAAACTGAATATCTTTTTCGGGGTCTTCCGCCTCTAAAAACAGCATCTGCGCGATAATTAAATTGGCCACATTATCTTCTATGGACCCGCCGAGAAATATAATGCGGTCTTTTAAAAGCCTGGAAAAGATATCGTATGAGCGTTCGCCGCGGTTGGTCTGTTCAACAACAAATGGTATGAGGTTCATTTCAATCTCCTTAAAAAATATTTTTCCAAAGACTTTTCTTAATACTATTCCGCTTCAGGTTCGTTGGTGTCCTTAATTTCCGGTTCATCGGCTGCAGGCTCGCCGCTCACGGCTCCATCCTCTAAAAGTTCTAAAGATTCGCTGCTTGCGGGTTCATCGGCTACAGTTTCGCCGCTCACGGGTTCAGGGGCGTTTTCAACTAACTTGGCGTTATCCGCCAAAAACTGCAGGGTTTTTTCACGGACAATCTGATCCGTGAGGAAATTTACCTGTGCTTTATTATCTAAAATCTTTTGGATCTCTTCCTCACCCCCGTTATAATAGCCTGCTACTTTGGCGGCTTCCTCCTTAATTTCCTCATCAGTGGCTTTGATATCTTCAGCCCTGGCTATGGCCTCCATAACCAGGTTCATCCTGGCCGACCATACGGCGTCCGGCTGCATTTTTTCTCTTAATTCTTCTAAAGTAGTGTTGGCATACGTCAGGTAATTTTCCAGAGTCATACCCTGGCTGTTAACGCGGCCCTCCAGGTTGCGGAGCATATCGTCCAGCTGACTTTCCACCATCGGTTCGGGAATTTCCAGCTCAATACTTTCAACAATTTTACTGACAACCCCCTGCCTTATTTGGAATTTTGCCTTTTCCCCGGCAGCCTCCTTTAATTTATTCGCTATGTCATTTCTTAATTCCTCCAGCGTATCGAACTCACTGACGTCCTTGGCAAATTCGTCATCCAGGCCGGCCAGTTCCTTCCGCCTGATGGACTTTACAGTCACTGTAAAGACAGCGTCTTTCCCGGCCAGATCTTCTGAATGGTATTTTTCCGGAAAGGTTACCTTGACTTCTACAGTCTCCCCGACCAAAACATCGATTAACTGCTCTTCAAACCCGGCAATAAAACTGCCGGACCCTATTTCCAGAGGGTATTCACTGCCTTCCCCGCCCTTAAAGGTCTCTCCGTCGACCCTGCCGACAAAGTCTATAACGGCGGTATCTCCTTTTTTGACTACCCCCTCTTCCATAGTGACGATTTTGGCGTGCTTTTGCTGCAGGCCGTCCAGCCATTTGGCAACCTCTTCTTCCGGCACATCGGTTGACGGTTTTGTTACTTCAATTTCTTTATACTGGCCGAGAACCACCTCCGGCTTAACCAGAACCGTCGCCTTTAACAGCACAGGCTTGCCTTCTTCGGCCTGCACAACATCAAGTTTGGGCTGATCGACCGGCTCAATGCCTGTTTCCACAACAGCCTTGTAATAGGCCTCCGGCACAACCGATTCAATGGCTTCTTCCAGAATGACTTCTTTACCGACATAGCGCTCAAATATCCGTTTTGGTGTTTTGCCCTTACGAAAGCCCGGGACATTGTACTTTTGCACGAGCCTGCGGTATGCTTTGTCTATGGCCTTGTCAAGCTGTTCGGCCTCCAGCTCAATATCCAATTGAACAGTGTTTTTTTCGATCCTTTCAGCGTTTGCTTTCACTTATGCTCCCCCTTAAATTGTCTCATTATATAAGGTATTTATTAATAAAAAGGAAAACCTGACTCCATATTAGCAATAAACACCAAATTACAGTATTAATATTGTAACCAATTTTTTAATTTTATTCTAGTAGGGAGGTATATATTTCCTTCTAAAATAAAACTAAAATACCACGGCTAAAAAAGCCCTGGCGCCTAAAACCTTGATTTATCAAGAGGCTTCAACATTTTCTCCAGTTGCCGTTTAAAAATTGCTTTAAAAAGGTGTTATTAAATTATATCTGCAAGGGTAGCAATTAGCAATAAAAAAATAAAAATTAGGCCATTATCTATTAGATTTGCGTAATTGCGCCATTCATAATATACCAGGGACCCTATCTTAACAGCATTTTAGGCGCACGTATTTTTCTTGACAACATTCTTATTATTTGCTAACATATTTTGTGCGGGTAATGGAGACATTACAGCCGCATGAATTGCGTATCATGGTGGGTGTAGCTCAGCAGGCTAGAGCACCAGATTGTGGCTCTGGGGGTCGTGGGTTCAAGTCCCATCATCCACCCCATAAAAAAATAATTGGGGCGTCGCCAAGCGGTAAGGCACCGGTCTTTGGAACCGGCATTTCGTTGGTTCGAATCCAGCCGCCCCAGCCAATTTTAGATATTCGAAGTTCGAAGTTCGAAATTCGATTAAGAAGGCCGAACCTCGAATTTCGAGTTTTGGGCCATTAGCTCAGTCGGTAGAGCACCTGACTTTTAATCAGGGTGTCGCTGGTTCGAGTCCAGCATGGCTCACCAAAAATGGGGTTGGAGCTTATTTGGGTTCCAACCCTTTAAAAAGCGGGCGTGGCGGAACGGCAGACGCGCTGGACTTAGGATCCAGTGGGGTTACACCCGTGAAGGTTCAAGTCCTTTCGCCCGCACCAGTGATAGCAAGGCTTCCAGCGATTTGGAAGCCTTTTCCTTTTGCTCAAATATCTATTTCGGTAACATTTCGGTAACATTATTTTTTCGCTCTTTTTTAAAAGAGAATTACCTCCAGGCTGCCAGCCGCTTCCTGTTAGAGTGTCGGCGCGATGGCTGTAAAGGTTCATCGTCATGCTTATATTGGCGTGTCTCAGCCTTTCAGCAACCACTTTAGGATGAACGCCTTGTTTGAGCAAATAGCTCGCGTGTGCATACCTCAGCTGGTGGAATGTTATTTTATATCCTGCTGCCTCGGTTATTTTCTGAAAGTGCTTTGTTACCGTCGCCGGCACAATCGGATCGCCGTTCTGGAGGCAACATATAAGGTCTTTATCATCCTGTTTTTTACCGAATGATAACATGGTCCTTTTTTGCGCTGTCTTATGCCATTCCTTACAATCCTGTTTTTTTTATTAAATTTATAATAACAATTTAACCATTATTATCCATGCGGCATATTATATTTTAGGATCAGGTAATAAGGAAATTTATTACGAAAGGAGGAAATCAAATGGGATGGATGGATGAATCGGAATGTAATGATAAAAAAAAGAAAAGGGAATGCAATTGTTGTTTAGAAATTAAAGATAGTATTGTTGTGATAATTTGCGGTGAAATCGATATTGATAGATTAAGAGATTGTCTTCAAACAGCTTCAGAAGTGAAAGGCAATGCAAATTTTGCAGTTCAGGAATAAAAAACTTATCGGAATTAGCTAGTCTATCGAAATATGTCCTGTTATAACCGGAGTCTAGCCGCTCCGGTTTCTATTTTATCCTTGTTTTCTCGTAAGAATGGGCCGGGGAATAACTAATATAAAAGAGAAAGTAGCAAGTTATCCTTAGATATATATTTATAAGGTTACAGTCACAAGGCCTCCATAGGATCCAGTGGGGTAACTCCCGTGAAGGTTCAAGTCCTTTCGCACTCACGAGGGAAAATAAGGCCTCCAGGGTTTGTTGGTCTTTTTTGTGAATAAAAAACCCACGGACGCGGACGCGTTGTTCCGTGGAGAAGAAATCAAACATGTGTTTCACGGGCTGTGTAAACAATACTTTAATTTTCAGGCAGAGACTGAGAACAAAGAAAACACCAGCTTTTTAAGCTTTTAATTTTCCCATTATTTGAAGCTGCTCTGGATCTCTTCAATCCAGAATTCCTGGTCAGGCTCATAATCCGGACATCTTATTTTCCCGCACTCCAGTTCCAATCCACAGGATAAATTACCCGGCAGGTCATCAATAGAGCCAATCAGCTTAACACAAGGAACATTATTTTGCACGCAGGATCTTAATTCTTTTTTGTTTTTAATTAACAAAAGGCACCCCTCTCTCCTGTATGTGCTTTATTCCCCTGCCCCTTTCAAATATATCACCTTTGCGCCAATTATTTAAGCCCCTTTTATAAAAAGAATCAATCAAAAAGCGCCGAACGGGGTTATAGAAAATACTTATGAAGGACGGCGCGCGTTTATAAGTCTATATTTAGAAAAACCGATGGCAGGTCATAGCCAATGTTTGTGGAAAAGATCAATAATGAAAGGACGCGCGGCGCGCGCGCCCAATGTAATTTTTTGATTTGCTGGGAAAGGGGACCGGGATATGGGGGCCAAAAAAGACGAGTTGATAAAAATGCTCACGGGGAAAAATGAAATAGGTGTTTGTATTTACGTCGGGGACGGTATTAAAACGGGCGAACGCACCCCCTCCAAAGTTGCTATAAAGCTAAAAAACGACCTGCTCATTCTAAACGACATGATACCAATTCCGATTGACGACAGATATATAGCCGGCCTGGGTGATAATAACGCGGAAATAATATTCACAGATCCGGATAACCAGGTCGTCCATATAAAAATTTATATTTAGTAATCCACGCCGTCGGGCATCAACGTTTTATTAAAAAAACAGAGGGGGATTTCCTTGGCCGTTAAAGTGACCTGGGCTAAAGCCCCTTCCTGCATGGATCAGGAGAACGCCTGCCAAACCAGGGTGCGTGTGACCGTGGCCAATACAGGAAAAGCAGCTGTGAAAATAACTGAAATCGGTGTCCGTTACCCCAGGCGAAACCGGGTGGAATTTACCACACTGGAGCGGCTGGGAATGGTTCTGGCGCCGGCGGAAGAAGCCAGCGCTTACTTTGATATCCACCAAATGAAGGGGCTGCCGCGCTATGATATTATTTATGCAGAAGATGACACCGGCAGAAAACATTACCCTGATTTGGGCCTCGCGGCAGGTATTGGACGGTTCCTATGGTGGCAGTTCGGATATAATAAACCACCGGGAAATGTAATTTCTAAAGATTTATAGAAATTATATGCTGTTTAGGGTATTATTGAGGAAAGAACCGCGCCGGGAGGGATAATTTATGGATACAACGGCAGTGATGCAATATTTACAGGGCAACCCCTGGCTGCTTACAGCATTAATAGCCTGGAGCCTCCTGTGGAAGGCCATAGCGCTCTGGCACGCGGCGCGCAGCAGCCAGCTGGCCTGGTACATAGTGTTGGTCGTAGTCAACACGGTGGGGATACTTGAAATAATCTACCTTTTGTTTTTCCGCAGGAAAAAGTACAGGTTCTAATACAAATGTACAAAGGTCGAAGAATATCCCCAATTTGAAGGCCGGGGTAAACTAAACCTGTACAACCTCGTCAATGTGACGGGGTTGAATTATGATAGGCCAGGCAAGGCGCCGTGTTTATATGGATTTACAATGAAGGAAGATTTACCGCCGCGCAGGCGACTTCCAACAGCACCGGCCTGTCCGAATCTATAGCCGCTCTGATCCTGTCCTCGATCTCCGCCGGGTCTTCGATGCGGAATCCTGCCACGCCGCAGGATTGGGCAAACTGGACAAAGTCCGGTGTGGTCAGCTCATAACCAAACGGTATGAATCCTTCAGCGGCCATTTTGTTTTTTTCAATACTGTAAATTTCGTTCTTAACTACTATTATTGTTATAGCCAGGTTATAGCGGGCGCAGGTCAGCAGTTCGCCCAGCGAGGCGATCATCCCCCCGTCACCGACTATGGCGATCACTTTTCTTTCTCTGTCGGCAAGCTTGGCGCCGATAGCCGCCGGCAGGCCGCAGCCGGTGCTGCGCCACATGCTGGAGAGGAGGACCGCCTGGTTCTCCATCATATAGCCCAGGTCAAACCAGTGTGTAAACTCGCCGATATCCAGGGCGATCACCGACCTGGGCGGTACTACCGCGTTCAGACCGGACATCAGCCTCAGCGGCAGCAGCGGCCTGCTGTTGTCCTCCCTGGCCTGCGTTATGATTTGTTTAAGGCGCAGCGCTTCCCCCTCTATCTTTGCCACCCATTCCTGGTTAACGGCATAGTTTTCCAGGTCATGCATGATTACTTCGATCAGCAGGCCCGGGTCCCCGCTGGCAGCCGCGCAGGCAGTGACGTTAATGTTTTCGGGGCGTTCCGCCAGATGGATTAATTTAGCCGTTTCCGGAAAATACTTATTCTCGTAAGTGGCGTTGCCGACCAGGATGATGCAGTCCGCTTCCTTAATAATGGGGGGCAGGTAGGCATCCCCGATGCCGCCCAAATTTCGTTTAAAAGACCCTCTGATAATACTTTTAGCTTCCTGGGCCACGACCAGGCCGGATCCGATATGATGAGCCAGGGCTAAAACCTGGTAGACTGCTTCTTCCGCCGCCTGCCCGATGACGATCAGGGGCTTCCGGGCATTTTTGATTGTTTCCAGGATTTTTTCATTGCTCCCGGAAAATACCTGGGGTTTTCTAATCGCAACAATATCTCCCGGTATCGTGTCAGCAGATACAGGCATGGTCAATACATCCCTGGGGACCGTTACATGCGCCACGGAAAAGTCAATATACGCCTGCCTGGCGGCAGTGGCGAGGATTTCCGCCACAGCGGCGGGATTGATCAGTATAGTTGTATAATTGGAAAAATTCTTGTATACCGGCTGCTGGGCAAAATATTGTTTGGCTCTGGTACCGATTTTTTTGGTCTCGACCTGGCCGGTAATGGCCAGAACAGGACTTCCATCCAGGTATGCGTCGGCCAGCCCGTTCAGCAGGTTAATCGCGCCCGGCCCGGCTGTGGCTGCACAAACGGTAAGCCTGCCGGTTAGTTTGGCCTCGTAGGAGGCCATAAAAGCAGCGGCTGTTTCATTCGTAGCGGCTATAAATTCTATTTTGTCCTGTCGGGTAAAAGCATCCAGCAGGGGAAAAATGGCGTCTCCCATGACGCCGTATATCCTTTTGACGCCCCATTCGGCCAGCTGAGCCAGGATAAAGTCTGCTATATTACCATTTACACGCAAAAAAAGCACACCCTTCCTCATATTAGCTCCAGTCTTCCTATTCTTTTCATCAACCACCGAAATTATCCTATATGAGGCGGATAGTAGAAATTAATTGAGGATTTTATTGGTGATATGTTATAATTCTTTTAACTTTGTGGGAGGGATATTATGTGTCTCAAAAAAGAAGGGCAAAAAGAAAGGTAAACTTTTTCCGTTTGCTGATCCTTCTTGTAGTCTTCGTAGTAGTGATCGGCGGCTTTGTTTCTGCCGGCCTATTTTTTACCAGTATCAGAGACATGCCGGTGCTCAAACCGGGCATGCTGGAATCAGGCGCATCCACTATGATTTACGATAAGGACGATCGCCTGGTTACCCAAATCGGCATCAGGAATAGCGTGCCTGTTGATATTGAGGAGGTGCCGGAACAGGTCAAGAACGCTTTCCTGTCCATTGAGGATCCCAATTTTTACAAACACTTCGGGATTAGCATCCGCGGGATTGCCAGGGCGACCGTAAGCAACATTATATCCAGGTCGAAAGGAGAAGGCGGCAGCACCATTACCCAGCAGTTGGTAAGAATATCGATGCTGTCGCCGGAAAAGACCATTAAGAGGAAAATCCAGGAAGCCGTTCTGGCCATTCAGGTAGAAAGGCGCTATACCAAAGATGAAATCCTGGAAATGTATTTAAACAATGTATACCTGGGTGAGGGGGCGTACGGCATCCAGGCCGCGTCACAGATCTATTTCGACAAGCCCATCGACCAGTTAAATCTGCCGGAGGCGGCTATGCTTGGCGGCCTTCCCCAGGCGCCCAGCGCATATTCGCCGTACAAGGATCCGGACGCGGCAAAATTCAGGCGCAACGATGTGCTGGACAGTATGGTCAGGAATAAATACATCAGCGCCGGCGAGGCTGAGGAAGCAAAAGCAACAGATATTAAGCTTGCGCATAGTGAAGTAGCCTTTTTGCAATATCCATATCCATATTTTCTCGACTATGTCACCGATGAGCTGATTGAAAAATACGGGGAAGATGAGGTTTTTAAAGGCGGTCTGAGGGTCTATACGACTCTGGACCCCGATATTCAGTTGGCTGCCGAAACAGCTATGGCCAGGACGGCCAATTTCCCCGCCTCCAACCCTGATGAAAACGGCTTGCTGCAGCCCGAGGGGGCTGCCGTAGTGCTTGAACCCGGCACAGGCTATATTAAAGCGATGGTCGGCGGGCGCGAACATACCCAGAAAAGACAGTGGAACAGGACGGTCCATACTGCCCGCCAGCCTGGTTCCGCTTTCAAACCGATCGCAGTTTACGGGCCGGCTATTGAGTACATGGGACTGGGTCCCGCTTCGGTAGTGGATGACTCGCCGGTGAGCTACGGTTCATATTCGCCGCGCAACTCCGATGGCAGGTACCGCGGCATGGTCACTTTCCGAACAGCCGTCGCCGGTTCTGTCAATGTTGCCGCAGTTAAAGTAATGATGGATTATGTTGGTATTGACAAAGCTATAAAATTTGCTTCCGCCCTGGGCATTGATTTGGACCCGGCCTCTCACGGGGCCAGCATGGCGCTGGGGGGGCTGGACAGAGGGGTAACACCGCTGCAAATGGCCAGCGCTTACGGCGCATTTGCCAATTCGGGGGTTTTAATCGAACCCACGGCCATTCTAAAGGTGGAAAAGGCTGACGGCGTTGTCCTGGAGCAGGCTGTGCCCAAACAAAAGCAGGTCATGAAAGCCACTACAGCTTACCTGATCACCGACATGCTAAAATCAGTTGTAGAAGGAGGAACGGGAACCGGGGCTCAGATCGGCAGGCCGGCGGCAGGGAAAACCGGCACGACTGATGAAGGCAAGGATCTCTGGTTTGTGGGCTACACACCTGAACTAGTTACGGCGGTGTGGATTGGTTACGACCAGCCTACGCCGATGCTGCAGGCTTACGGAGGCACATACCCTACCCGGGTGTGGCAGGAGATTATGAGCAAGGCGCTTAAGAATGTTCCCGTTGGAATTTTCAGGCCACCCGGCGGGATAGTGACGGCGACCGTGGACGGCAAGTCCGGCCTGCTGCCGGGTCCAAATACACCCGCCAGCAGCCTGGTCACTGATTTATTTGTCGAGGGGACAGTCCCTACAAAACATGACAATGTGCATAATTACACTGAGGTTTGCGCCGCCAGCGGCCTGCTGGCGACACCGTACTGTCCCGACCGGGTGATCGCCACCGTGATCAATTTGCCCTATAGTGTATCTGAGGTAGTTGAAGATTACAGTCAGCGCGCTCCGACGGAATACTGCACCATGCACGGCGCCAGCACAGTTCCGCCCGCCCGGAAACCCGGGAATACCGGCGATAATGATGGCGGCGATAATATTGATGGCCGGACAGACGCTGATGACGATGATGCAGGGAATCCACTGGACAATCACAACTTTATCCCAAAGCCTGACCGGTAGGGAAGGCCAGCAGTTTATTCCAGGCGGCTAAGGCCACCGTATTTGGTGTGGCCGGGCCGCCTTTTCTAATTTACGCTCATAGTAATTGTTTTTTTGTTTAAAATAATACTGGTAAACCAAAAATACAACAGGAGGTGTCACATTTGTACCACCACGGTTGGTCCGATCACCCGCGCGGGATCCATGTAAAATCACTGACTCCGGACGGCAGCGACATTTCCATCCATTACAATGGTTTGTTGAATAACGCCGGGGCATCCCAGGTTTTTCTCCACACCGGTTTCGGCAGCCCCATGCAGTGGAATAATGTCGAAGATTACCGCATGCAGCGTACCCACGAGGGCTGGAAAAAAACCCTCAACATGGAGGATAACCAGATGACCTTCTGCTTCCACGACACGGCCGGCAACTGGGATAACAACAACGGCAATAACTGGACCTACAAAATCATCTAAATTGGGCAGGTAGAAATCGGGATAATCATCCCGATTTCTTTTTCGGGGATGTCAGGGGGATGTCAGGGGGACGGGGTTGTTGACACCCCCAGTGTTGTCAGCCCAGCGGTAAAATGTCAAGCCCCTTGTCAAGGGGACGGGGTTGTTGACACCCCCAGTATTCTTGAGGATGTCTCCGGTTAAAAATCACCCTCAATAACAAAGGCGCCAGAACATAATGGGCCCCATCGCGCTTTGGCTTCATACAGCTCTGTTCCAAAGGTGATTTTATATATTTAATTGGCAATTGGAACACCCATTCGAGCAGCCGTTTCTTCAATAGAAAGACTGCTGTTTATAAAACGCTTGATAACCAGGCAGGAATAACCGCGGGGGATAATAGGCTTTTTAATGATACTAATGAGCCAGTTCTACGATGGTGACGCCGTATCCGCCTTCGCCGTGTTCGCCGAGGCGGAAGGATTTAACCCTGTGGTGTCCTTTTAACAAGCGGTGCACTGCTGCGCGCAGCGAGCCGGTGCCTTTGCCGTGGATCAGGCTGACCCGGGGCAGGCCGGCCAGGTAGGCGTCGTCCAGGTATTTTTCTACGGTCAGCATCGCTTCTTCCGCATACTGGCCCCTTAGGTCCAGCTCTACGGATATATCCCTGGCTATGTTTAAAAGCATGCCTGCCACTTCGCTCTGGCCCCCGCCAACTTTGGGCTGTTCCACCGTGCGCAGGTCTTTTACCGGCACATTCATTTTAATAATGCCGACCTGCACCTGCACTTCTTTTTCCCCCGCGCCGGGCGGTTCAATCACGTAGCCCCGCTGGTTGAATTTGGGCAGCAGCACCTCCTGCCCGGCTCGCAGCACGGTCGGTACCTGCCCGGCAATAACCTTTTCGGGGACGGCGCGGCTGACTTTATGTTGCAGTTGGTGTAATTTATCCCTGGCCGCCTTAATCGCGCTTTCCCGGGCACGGGTTGACTCTGCGGCAATCTTCTCCCTCAGTTCTTTTACCGCAGACTCGGCCTCAGCTTTCGCCGATTTTACCAGCGCCCGGGCCTCTTCCCCGGCTTTGGACAGGACCTCCTCACGCCGCCGGGCCAGGTCCGCCGCCAGCTCTTCATGTTTCTCCTTAATCGCCCTTGCCTCGTCAGCTAGTTTGGCTGCCGCCACCCGGTCAGCTTCCGCCTCCTGCTGGGCTTTTTCCAGGTTGCCCACCAGCTCGGCAAATTGAGTCTGTTCCACAGATAAAAACTCTCTGGACCTTTCGATCAGCTCAGCCGGCAGTCCCAGCCGCAAGGCGATTTCAAAGGCGTTGCTGCGACCTGGTTTGCCGATTAAGAGCCGGTAGGTAGGCCGCAAGGTGGCCCGGTCAAACTCCACGCTGGCGTTTTCCACCCGTGCGCGGGCATAGGCAAAGTTCGTCAGCTCGCTGTAATGGGTGGTGGCAATGGTCCTGGCGCCGGCCGTGTGCAGCTTTTCCAGGATGGCCTGGGCCAGGGCGGCGCCTTCCACGGGATCGGTGCCGGCGCCCAGTTCGTCCAGCAACACCAGGCATTCCCGGCCAGCCTGGCTGACAATTTCCACAATATTGGTCATATGCGAGGAAAAGGTGCTCAGTGACTGTTCAATGCTCTGTTCATCACCTATATCCGTGAAAACCCGCTGAAAAACCCCCAGGCGGGTATTTTCACCCGCCGGCAGGTGCAGCCCGGACTGGGCCATCAAGGCAAACAGGCCGGCTGTCTTCAAGGTAACCGTCTTGCCGCCGGTGTTGGGTCCGGTGATGATCAGCGTGTCGAAATCTTCGCCCAAACGGATATTTACCGGCACGACGTCCCCTTTCAGCAGGGGGTGCCGGCCCTGCCTGATGTCCAGGACTGCTTCATCCGCCAGGACTGGCGCCCAGGCGTCCAGGCTCTGGCTGTACCTGGCCCGGGCGATGATGAAATCCAGCTCGCCCAGGGCGTCCAGGCTGACCTCAATATCCTCCAGACTCTGCGCCACTCCTTGCGACAGGGCGGCCAGGATCCGCTGGATCTCCTGTTTTTCCGCCACAACCAGCCGCCTGAGCTCATTATTCTTATCCAGCACGGCCATCGGCTCGACAAATAAGGTGGCGCCGCTGGCGGACTGGTCATGGATGATCCCCGGCACCTGGGCGCGGTACTCAATTTTCACCGGCACCACATAGCGGCCATCCCTGATGGTCACAATGGGGTCCTGCAGGTATTTCTGGTAATTTGGAGAGCGGATTATGTTTTCCAGGTAATTCTTTATGCTCAGCTGGGCGCCGGCCAGCTTTCTACGTGTCTGCGCAAGTGCCGGCGAGGCGTGGTCGGTGATCTCGCCGCCGGGCAAAATAGCGTTTTTGATCAGTTTTTCCAGATCCGGCAGGGGTGTAATAAAGAAAGCATGCCCATATAGCAAAGGGTAGTTTTCCTGTCTTTCAGAAAAGAAGTTTTTTATAATCCTGCCTGCTGTAAGCGTATCTGCCACAGCGATCAGTTCTCCCGGTTCCAGGACGGCCCCCCGGCCCGCCCGCTGCAGCTGGCGCCTGATGTCTTTCCAGCCGCCCATTTCCGCGGTCGGCTCCAGCCGCAGGAGCTTTCTTCCTTCAGTGGCCTCATCCTGCCACCTGCCGATTACGGCCGGGTCGTCGACCGGCCTGAGGGCCAGGGCCCGCTCTTTGCCCAGCGGCGACCCTGCGAAAGCAGCCAGCTGATCCAGGACTTTATAGTATTCGAGTCTCTTGAGCGTTTTTTCTTCCATAAAATAACCTTCCCAGGTAGTTTCCAGTCATTCCGATCGGGGACATACCTCAGAACCCCACGGAATAACCGTGAGTTCAGGTATATTCCATTACGCTGCCTGTTACCATGCAGTGACGCGGGTTGGCAAATGAGACAAAAGGAACGTCCCCTTGTCTCACCTTTGTTATCCCAACACGCCCCGGTAGTAGTGTCCTTTGGTGAAACCCTGCGGGCTGTGCCCGGCCAGGGTTTCTTTCAGCGCGGGGATGTTCCGGCCGGGCGCATCCAGGACGGCGCGGTAGGCCCGCACAGCGTCCCGCACATAGGCGTGTCCCTCGCGCCTGGCCTCGATGCGCAGCGCAGCTACGCCGGTTTCTGCGATCGCTCCCACATCTTCAATCAGACACAGGTCTCTTGAGTTAAATATATGCATGCGGCAGTGCTGGTCCTGTTCAACGGGAAATACGACACCTTTCCGGTCCTTCAGACCGCATTGGGCGTCATGGCATGCGCCGGGGCAGCTCTCCGGCTTTGCCCCGCCCAGCAGGCTGCCGGCGGCGCAGTATTCGGAAATCATCAGGGGCAGCGCGCCGTGCACAATGACCTCGGCCGGCAGCGGCAAGGCAGGAACCATGTCCCTGATCTGCTCCAGGGTCAGCTCCGGGGACAGGGTAACCCGGCTCACACCGAGCCCTTTTAATAAAGTGGCGCTTTCATGATTGAAAATATTCAGTGGAAAATCAGCGTAAACAGGTTTATCGGTAATATCCAGCACCCGCCTTACCAGGCCCAGGTTTCCTGCCTGGACCCCGTCCAGTCGCCCTTTAGCTACTTTTTCCAATAGGCGGCTGAATTGATCCAGATCCTGATCCTGCAGGATGCGGGAGGATGAAAGGACAAAATTGACACCAGCGGCAGCGCAGATTTCACTTCCTTTTAAAATATGATCTGCCGAAATAACACCCTTGGAATGAAACCGCTCGCCGCCAAAGTACACCAGTTCCGCCCCCGCTGCCACGGCAGCCTGGAGGGACGCCAGGTCAGTCACCGTCACTGACAGCCGCGGCCTTTTCCCAACAATTGCCACCGCGCCAGGTCTAGCGGCGGCGGCCAGGCGGCGGCGAAACACCTCTTCCGCCACCGGTTTGTGACCGTAAGCGTCCGCTCTTTTTTTCTCCAGTTGGGCCAGGGCGATACGCCTGGTTTCATTAATATCACTCACCGGCGCCATTAAATCGCCTCTCAAATCCAGCTGCAGCTCAGACACGGCAAAAGGCGTATTGCCCAGCCGGGAGAGCTGTTTGAAAAGGTATTCATAGGTCAGCGGGCGGTTCAAAGCTTCCTGGACCGGGTTGGCCGACACCGCCCGCCCGGTGTTGCCGCTGCCGTCCCGCGCCTCAATTTCCAGGGGCTCGCCCAGCCTGGCGGATACCTTGAAGACCAGGGGGATTTTCCTCTGCTCCCGGGGAGAGGCAAAACTGGCCCGGGCTTTTTCTACCAGGTCGGTGTCGTGTGTTTTAAAAACCCTGTCTCCCGGGAAAACCCGCCCGGGGATGTCCAACTGTGCCACTGCTCCTGCCGGAGCGCGGTTCACAGGCCGGCCGCCGATAAACATGCGTTTTACCTCACCGGCTTTGCGGCCGCCCTCGGTCACCCATACCTCGACGCCGTCCCCAACCCGCAGCGGTTCTTCTAAAGATATTTCCGCCAGGCGCAGTGTTTTATTAAAGCCCTTAACCCGGCCCAGGAAAAGGCCCCGGTTATTGGGCCGCTTATAGCTCATCATGTCCGGACCCGGCCGCCCGTAAAAATAGCCGGTGGTAAAATCCCGGTTGAAAATTTGCGCCAGGTCCCTGGCCTCCTCCGGGGTAACAGTAAAATCGCCGCCGGCGGCGGCCCTGTCCAGCAGGCCGCGGTAAATTCTGACCACAGTGGCCACGTATTCCGGCCTTTTCATCCGCCCTTCAATTTTGAAGGAAGTTATCCCGGAACGGACCAGGTCAGGCAGGCGCCGGCTCATATTCAAATCCCGCGGGCTCAAAAGATATTTGCCTGCGCTGCCCGGATCAACCAGGGGCCGGCCACGCCGGTCCACCAGTACGTACGGCAGGCGGCAGGGCTGGGCGCAGCGGCCCCTGTTCCCGCTGCGACCGCCGATCAAGCTGGACATCAGACACTGACCGGAATAACAAACACACAAGGCGCCATGGATAAATACCTCGATGGCCACCCCGGACTCCCTGACGATCTCTGTAATCGCCTCCAGGGAAAGTTCCCGGGCCAGCACGATACGGCTTATGCCGGCTTCTTTTAAGACCAGCGCCGCAGGCAGGTTATGTACAGTCATCTGGGTGCTGACGTGCAGCGGCAGTTCGGGGATGGCCTGCCGGGCCAGTCTCAAAAGGCCCAGATCCTGGATAATTACCCCGTCGGCGCCGCTGCGCTGCAGAAAGTAAAGAAAATCCAGCGCCTCCGGTAGTTCCCTGCCATCCAGCAGGATATTAACGGTGATGTAGATCCGGGCGCCCCTGACGTGGGCGTATTCTACCGCCCTGACAATTTCCCGGTCGTCAAAGTTGCCGGCTGACTGCCTGGCGTTAAAACGTTTGCCTCCCAGGTAGACGGCGTCGGCGCCGTTTTCCACAGCCGCCACCAGGGACTCCCAGCTGCCGGCAGGCGCCAACAATTCCGGTTTGCGGGACATAAGCTACTCCTTCCGCTCATACCGTAAAAGCCCGGCGCAGGGTATTATCTCGACGCCGCGTCTGGCCAACTCGTCCAGAAACAGGTTCAGGCCAAGCGAGTCGCTGGCCATATGTCCGGCGATAATCACGTTCACATGGTTTTTTTCCGCTTCTTTGCGGTGCTTCTCTCCGATATGCATCACAATCAGTGTGCCGACACCGGCTGCCGCCAGTTTGGCGTAGGCGTCCTCGGAGCCGCTGGTACCGCCTGTCATATCGACCATGACCCGGCCGGCCCGTTTATCTTTGCCGCCAATGACGATAGTGGGACCGGCGTTATAGTTCACCGCTTCCGCGTATTCGGGAATTTCTTTTAACAGTTTCAGCACATCGTTTAAGGTTTCCGGTTTCTTTTCGTCAATCAAGGTCTGGATAAAATCATTGACCTGGTTATCGGCCGGCGTGTGCACGCACATCAGCGGGATGTCCAGCAGCCTGGCGGCGTCTACCGCCCGGTTGTGGTTCAGCGGCATCAGGCCCAGTTTGACCTCATTGATGCGGGAAGCCATTATGCCCTCCGCCACGTTGATCGGTACGCCGAATTTAGCCAGGACGTCCTCCTGCAGCCGCATCACCTGATAAAGCGCCGACATGGCCTTGCCCTCGGGATGGTGGGCGATGATCAGATCTATTTTTTGGCCCCGCCCGGAAATCCGGTCGGCCAGTAAAACTTCCCCGGTCTCCATATCTATACCGGCGAGCGCCCGCGACACCTCACGCTCCGGGTCGCCGTAGAGCAGTCTGGTGTCGCCGTAGGGATTGAACAGTCTGTCCCGG
Organism: Pelotomaculum sp.; assembly: GCA_018435055.1. Taxonomy (GTDB): domain Bacteria; phylum Bacillota; class Desulfotomaculia; order Desulfotomaculales; family Pelotomaculaceae; genus Syntrophopropionicum. Next base: position 77,018 of record JAHDOA010000006.1, read on the forward strand.
TCGTATTCCTTTTTTTCATCTTCCTTCATTTCTGCATACAGCTTTTTTTCCTTCTCCAAAAGCTTTTCTACTGCGGCTTTTGTGCGCGGGTCTTTACCCATCCCCTTTTCAATGGCCAGTCTGTAAATTTCACCTAACTTCATCCAACTTCTCCTTTCTATACTTAAACCGTGTTCATTCCCCAACCCATCCCGATCGGGGACATACCTCACGCCACAAAGGAATGCTCAAAAGAGGAAGTGTGTCCCCATTCTGCTGTCTGGCGTCATGCGACGATAAAATGTTGCAGCAGAGATTATTTCCTGGACACATACTTATTCCCCTCCAGGTAAAAACGCAGCGGCAATTTTACCACCTCGTTGACGCCGATCCGTGTTGTCGTAACGATATTTTCTTCTGGCGCCGTCCCCTGCAGGAGCACCAGGGACCCTGCTGTTAAATCCACGCCGTTGTGGTCACGGGTTATGCCCAGCGCCTGCACCAGCTTGGCCGGCCCGCTGCACAGGTCAACAGCCTTTTGCCGCCTGCGGTTGGCCCGCATCACAGGCAAACCGGCCAGGGGCTCCAGCGCCCTAATCAGCGCCGCCTCTCCCACTCCAGCCCGGGCGGTAACGGTGTTAAAGCAGAAATACATACCGTATATAAAATAGACATAAGCGTGGCCCGGCGGGCCAAACATCACCCGGTTGCGCGGGGTCATGCCACGCGAAGCATGGCAGGCCGGATCCCCCTGGATGTAAGCTTCTGTTTCCACAATTCTGCCGGCGATAGGGCCTGCCGGGGTGTAATTGACAATGATCTTTCCCAGCAGCTCCCGGGCTACGGTGACGGTATCTCTGGCGTAAAAAGAACGGGGCAGGATCTCCTCCCCGCGGGCAAAATCTTGCAGCAAAAATTGTTTTTCTGTCATACCTTTAACCGTTCCTTTACCGTTTGCGCAGGAATTTAATCAGTTTTCCGGCCGGCCTGGTATTTATTATGTCTGCGGATTCCAGCCAGGCCCGCCGGGCTACAGACACGCCGTAGCGCATTTCTTCCATCCTCTTCAAGTCGTGGGCGTCGGTGTTTACCGCTATCTTAATCCCTTTTTCCTTAGCACGCCGCGCGTTCACGTCGTTTAAATCGAGGCGGTCGGGCGATGAGTTTATCTCTAATATAGTACCACAACTGGCAGACGCCTCCAACACCCTGTCCAGATCCAGAGCGTATCCCTCTCTGCGTGCCAGCAGGCGACCGGTCAGGTGGCCGATGATATCCACATTTTTATTTTCCACAGCAGAAATAACCCTGGCGGTCATCGTCTCCCGATCCTGTTTAAAAGCGCTGTGCACAGAGGCGATCACCAGGTCCGTTTCTTTTAGAATTTCCTCCGGGCAGTCGATGCCGCCCCCGGGCAGGATATCAGCCTCGATGCCGGTTAAGATAGTAAACCCATCCATTTCCTTGTTCAGAGAACGGATTTCCCTGTGCTGTTCTTTAAGTTTATCCAGGGAAAGGCCCCGGGCAATTTTGAGAGACTGGGAGTGATCAGTCACCGCGATGTATTCGTAGCCCTTCTCCCTGGCCCTCTTTACAACTTCCTCAATGGTGTCCAGCCCGTCGCTCCAAACCGTATGGATATGCAAGTCCCCCTTGATATCCGCCAGTTCTACCAGGCGGGGCAGCAAGCCTTGCGCGGCCGCCTCCACCTCGCCACGGTCCTCCCGCAGTTCCGGCGGAATAAAAGGCAGGCTAAACGAACCGTAAATCTCATGCTCGTCATGGAAAAATTCGCTGTTTTCCGGAACTTTTATTTCCAACCCCTTGGCCGCCAGATACTCCTCCAGCCTGCTGATATGCGCGTGGCTGCCCGTATTGAAAAACAAATTAAGGGCGAACTGTTCCTCCGGCGCCACCGCCAGGTCTACCACAATACCCCATTTGGTCTGCAGTTTTAAGCGGTTTGCGCCCCGCTCCAAGACCTCTTTCACCCGCGGATGCTTTTCCAGGGCGGTAAATACCGGTCCGGGATCAGCCGCCGCAACGACCAGATCAATGTCGCCGATTGTCTCCCGCCAGCGCCGCACGCTGCCGCCGGCTTCTACATTAGTCACACCCGGCAGCGTCAACAGGTAGCTCTTCAGCTCACCGGCCAGGATCCTGGCGGTGGCCAGCAGTGTACGACCGCCTCGGTCTTCGCGCATTTTGATATATCTAATGATATCCTTTTCACTTTTGCTCCCCAGCCCCGGCAGACCCCTCACCCGGCCCGCCCTGGCGGCGCCGGCCAGTTCCGCCAGGCTGGTGACACCAAGCCTTTCGTGAAACTGGGCGGCCCGTTTGGGTCCAATACCCGGCAGGGACATTATCTCCAATATCCCCGGGGGAATTTCCTGCAGCAATTTTTCCAGCTTCCGCAGGCGCCCGGTAGCAAGAATCTCATCGATCTTGGCCGCTATTTCTTTGCCGACACCGGGGATTTTTGCCCAGCCCCCTTCAGACTTGATCTTTTCCAGCGGCTCCTCCAGCCCGGACAGAACCCGGGCGGCGTTTCGATAAGCGCGTATCTTGAAAAAATTTTCACCTTTGAACTCCAGCACATCGGCCAGTTCATAAAAAATCCAGGCTACTTCCTCATTTCTCATACACATTTACAGCCCCATTCCCAGTAATAATATTCCCCAAAAAAGAATGTGTAATAAAAAAACTCATGAATACTCATTCATGAGTCCTTCTTATCGTCCCTGCTTTCGGGCTCCAGCATCCTCATCAGGTTATCATGTTCCTCCCGGAGCTTGATTAACTCATCAGCTATATTCAACGCTGCCAGTACAGCCGTCTGTGACTTTGATAATTTGCTGTTCCGTGTGGCCAGCTGAATCATTTTACGGTTCACATACCGGGCCAGCGCCAGCATCTCCTCCTGGCTGCTGCCGCCCTTCAAGGTATAGTACTCTCCGAATATTTCTATATCGACCCTGGTTACTTCTTCAGCCATAAGAAACCTCCGGGTTTAAAAATTCTATTATATTTCGCCTATATTTCGCCGTCTTTCGTCTTTTTTCCTGCGCTGGAAAATAAAATTTTCTGTCATTGCCCGGTATCCGTTTTTATTGCAGGATACCAGGTCCACTCCGCAGAAATGAGACCCAACAAATCAAGAGAGGTGATTGTTTTGCCTGATATACTAAACTCTCTGGGATTCACACTGTTATTGCTGATTATTATTTTCTCCGCTTTGCTGACCTCGGTGAGGATCGTCAACCAGTACCAGCGGGCCGTACTGCTGCGCTTCGGGCGTTTTGTCGCCGTGCTGGAGCCGGGTTTGCGGTTTGTCTGGCCTTATGGCATTGACCGCACCATCTATGTGGATTTGCGGGTGGCCACCATCGATGTTTCCGGCCAGGATATCATCACCAAAGACAACGTGCCTGTATCCATTAACGCTGTGGTCTATTTTCAGGTCAACAACCCGGAACTGGCTGTTTTGAACGTGCAGAATTTCCGCCAGGCGACAACACTGCTGGGGCAGACCCTGCTGCGCTCGGTACTCGGCTCCCACGAACTGGACGACATGCTCTCTGAAAGGGACAAAATAAGCAAAGTGCTCCAGGAAGAACTCGATAAATCCACCGAGACCTGGGGCGTGAGGGTGGTCCTGGTGGAAATCAAGTCTGTGGACCTGCCGGAAGGGATGAAAAGGGCGATGGCCAAACAGGCCGAGGCGGAGCGGGAGCGCCGCGCCAAAGTGATTTTCGCCGAGGGTGAGTACCAGGCTTCGCAGAAGATCCTGGCCGCCGCTTCGGTAATCAGCCAGAACTCATCAGGGTTGATGCTGCGCATGCTGCAGACACTGACGGAAATATCGGTGGAAAAAAACAGCACGATCATCTTCCCGCTGCCGATGGAGATCATGGAGTTTTTCAAGGCCCAGACGGTGCAGCTAGCACAAAACCCGGCTGGTAAAGACAAGGAAGGATCATAGAGGCGCAATTTCTGATATTCCCCGAGTGAAACTCGCCCCGGCGGTCTGCAGACCTCACATGAGTCTGCAGACCTCACATGATATAGCCGGTTATCCGGCCAGGCATATTAGCTGCGCAGTTCCGCTCCGAATTTGTCAGCCAGCGCCCTGGCGACGGCGCCGGTCCTTTCTACCGCCTCCGCGTCAGTCAGGGTGCGGTCGGACGCCTGGAATTTCAAAGAAAAAGCCATGCTCTGCAAGCCGTCCGGCACCTGTTCGCCAAAGTAAATATCAAACAGGGATACGTCGCTTAAAAGTTTGCCGCCAGCCTCCCTGATTGCCGCAAAAATACTGGCGGCGGGGATATCTTTTTTGACCAGGATCGCCAGGTCCCTTTCAATGCCCGGGTATTTGGGCAGGGGGATAAAGGCAGCCGGCCGGCCGGACAAGGCCAGAAGCTGGTTGAAGTCCAGGGCAAAAGCGGTCACCTTTACCGGCAGCTCGTAATTCTCCAGCAGATCAGGGTGCAGTTCACCCAGTATGCCCAGGCGGACGCCGTCCGCTTCTATTGCGGCCGCCCTGCCGGGGTGGAAACTGGGATCGGCCGGTTCCGGCCGGAATGTGACCGGCGCCGTCCGCAAAGCGCTGAAGAGGTCTTCCAGCACACCTTTCAAGTAATAGTAATCGTACGCCGCAGGCGCCTTATTCCAGCTGCCGGGGGCGCAGCCCATAGCCGCGGCGGCAAGGACCGTCTTCTCCTCCGGCTGAGTATCCAGCCCCCTGCTCTTAAATACGCGGCCGATTTCGAAAATAGCGCCGTTTTGCACGCGGCGGTTATAGTTTCTCACCAGCACCCCCAGAAGGCACGGCAGGAGCATGGTGCGCATCACCGCATATTCTTCGCTCAAAGGGTTTTGTAGATTTAACGTGTTTCTAAAGGCGCTATCTGCGGGCAGATTCATTAAATCGAAAACCCGCGGGTGCACAAAGCTGTACGTCATCACTTCAAACAGACCGGAAGCGGCCAACTGGCTGCGCACGCGGGTGACAGCAGCCTGTTCTTTGGTTTTCATCCCGCTGGTAGCGCCGCCAATAGGAAGAGTTTCCGGCGCCAGGTTGTAGCCATACATCCTGGCCACTTCTTCAATCAGGTCGACCTCCAGGCCGACATCGACCCGGTGCGTGGGCACGGTCACCAGCAGTTCTTCTCCTGCCTGCTGGACCTTGAACTGCAGGCCGGTGAGGATATCGCAGGCTGTTTCGCGGGGTATATCTACCCCCAGTACATATGAGGCGCGGGACGGCCGGAACTGTACCACTCGTTCCGTGATTGTTTCCGGCGCCTGGTCCACCCGGCCGGCGACAGCTTCGCCGCTGCCCATTTCCACAATAAGCTGCGCCGCCCGGTCGGCCGCCCGGGCGCAGCCGCCGATATCAATTCCTTTCTCAAAGCGCAGGGAAGCCTCGGAACGCAGTCCCAGCGCCTTTGAGGTCCGGCGAATGCTCACCGGGTTAAAAAATGCCGACTCCAGCAGGATAGTATCGGTTTTACCCGTTACTTCCGTCGCCTGCCCGCCCATGACGCCGGCCACGGCCACCGGCCCCGACGGATCGGTTATGGCCAGCATGCCGGGGGTCAGGTCGCGGGCCACGCCGTCCAGGGTAATAATCTTTTCTCCTTCCCTCACCCGGCGCACGATAATATGGCCGTCATGCAAAAGGTTATAATCAAAAGCATGCATGGGCTGGCCCAACTCCAGCATGACATAGTTGGTCACGTCCACAATATTGTTGATCGGCCTCATCCCTGCGGCTCGCAGCCGCTGCTGCATCCACAAGGGGGAACTGCCGGCCCGCACGTTTTTAATCAGCCGGCCCACGAAGCGGCGGCAGAGGTCCGGGTCCTGGATATCCACCTTGACTTGCCCGGCAATATTTTCCGCCAGCTCCGCGCAAGCGGGCTGCGGCAGCCGGAATGACTTGCCCAGCAGGGCCGCCGCCTCCCGCGCCACGCCGATTATAGAAAGACAGTCGCCCCGGTTGGGCGTCAGGTCCAGCTCCAAAATATAGTCATCCAACCCCAGTATTTCTCTGGCGTCCCTGCCGATGGGAGTGCCGGGCGGGAGGATCATAATCCCGCTGGCCTGTTCCGCGGACATAGTTTTGGGGTCGATGCCCAGTTCCTGCCCGGAACACATCATCCCGCGCGATTCCACACCCCTGAGCCTGGCCCGCTTGATCACCAGGCCGCTGGCCAGTTTTGCCCCCTCCACGGCCACCGGAATAACGTCCCCTGCGCTGACATTGGTCGCCGCAGTGATGATTTGCAATTTTTCTGCGCCGACATCTACGGATGCGACCACCAGCTTGTCGGCGTTGGGATGCCGGTCAATAGAATCGATCCGCCCGGTGATGACTTTACTTACACCCGCGCCAGTCTCCTTGACCCCTTCCACGGTGATACCGGCCAGGGTAAGCCGGTCGGCCAGTTCCTGCGGTGATATATCTATATCTACAAACTCCTGCAGCCATTTATACGAAACCTTCACTTTTATGCAACCTCCCTGGTAGAATGAAATTATACAGATTGATTAAAAATCTATTTAATCTTTGTTAGAACTGCCGCAAAAAGCGCAGGTCGTTTTCAAACAAAAGGCGCATGTCATCGATACCGTATTTCAACATGGCGATCCGCTCGATGCCCATACCGAAGGCAAAGCCGGTGACGTCCTCGGCGTTGTACCCTGAGACCTCCAGCACCCGCGGGTGCACCATACCGGCGCCGAGGATTTCCAGCCAACCGGTATGCGAGCACACCCGGCAGCCACTGCCGCCGCATATCACGCAGGAAACGTCCACCTCCGCGCTGGGCTCCGTAAAAGGAAAATAGCTGGGGCGGAAGCGGGTTTTAGTTTTACCCCCGAACATCTCCCGGGCGAAGTGCGCCAGGGTCCCTTTCAAGTCGCAAAAAGTGATGCGGCGGTCGACGGCCAACCCCTCCACCTGGTTGAACATCGGCGAGTGGGTGGCGTCGTCGTCACGCCTGTACACCTTGCCCGGAGCAATAATCTTGACCGGCAGCGCCGGGGCGGTTTTTTCCATAGTGCGCACCTGCACCGGCGAGGTCTGCGTCCGCAGCAGGATTTCACCGCTGATGAAAAAAGTGTCCTGCATATCCCTGGCCGGGTGGTCTTTGGGCAGGTTTAGCGCCTCAAAGTTGTAATAATCCGTTTCAATTTCCGGCCCCTCGGCAATGCTGTATCCCAGACCGAGAAAGATGTCCTGGATCTCTTCCAGCACAACGTTCAAAGGGTGCCTGCCGCCCCGCCGCACCGGCGTGCCGGGCAGGGTGACATCTATCCCTTCGCCGCGCAATTTCTCCTCCCGGGCCAGCTTTTTCAGCGCCGCCGTCCTGACAGCCAGTTCTTTTTCTATAACCGCCCTGATTTCGTTCGCCACCTGGCCGACGCGGGGCCTCTCTTCCGCGCTCAGGCGGCCCATCCCTCTTAATATCTGGGTAAGCTCTCCTTTTTTACCCAAAAACCTCACTCTGATTTCGTTAAGTTCCTCCAGGCTGGCGGCTTCTGCCATCCGCCTGCACGCCTGTTCACCCAGTTCATGCAACCTGTCTCTCATCTAGTAACCTCCCGGGTTGTATTTTAAAATGCAAAAACAAAAACAAATTCGCCTGCCGCTGCCTGTGAGGCTTGCAACGCGGCCCAAGTTCGCACCTCAGCAATAAAAAACCGTCCCCTCTACAGGGACGGACTGAAATCTTTCCGCGGTACCACCCTCTAGTTTATACTATTTTCAGCATAAACCACTATAAAAAAACGGGTCAAGATAACCCACAAACCACCTTCCCGATAACGGGGGAAGATCCGGCGACACCTACTGGTGAATTACGTTCAGCTGCAGCTCCGGGGTGAACTTCGCAGATCCTGATTCCAGGAGGGCTTTCAGTCAAGCGGCCCCCCTTCCCTGAGAAACGCCGGCCAGCTACTCTTCCCCTTCATTGCTATTACTTTTGATTTAGGCAAAAAAATAATAGATAACCGAACCTAGTGGACCGCCAGTCTCCTGTACAATATATAGGCCCTTACCGATCCTGTCGCTTCAAACAGCCTCCAAAAAAATTCGGCGGTCAATGACATTTAACCACAGCCTTTCCTCAATTTTTTGGGGACCTATTCGGCTTTGATTATATCATAAGCAAAAATTGATGACAAGGAAGTTTAGAGAAAAATAGTAACCCCCCTGCGCGGCAGAAAGCGTGAAAATCAGCTGACGCCGCGCTGTCTGAGCGTTTCGTAAAGCATAATACTAACAGAAATTGCCACATTTAAAGACTCCGCCCGGCCCGGCATCGGTATGCGCGCCAGCTCGTCCACATGTTCCAGCATCTCCGCGCTCAACCCGGCGGCTTCACCGCCCACGGCCAGGGCGCATGGGACTTGCAAATCAACCGCAAATAAGACCTCTTTCGCCCGTGGGACTCCAGCCACAGTTTTTATGCCCCGGCGATTTAGATAAGAAATAATATCATCCGCTTCGGCGCCCTGTATTATCGGCAGGTGAAAAATTGAACCCATCGTCGCCCGCAGGGTTTTGGGATTATATAGATCGGCGGTTCCTTTTAACAGGACTACCCCTCCCGCGCCCGCCGCGTCTGCCGACCGCACTATGGCGCCCAGGTTGCCCGGGTCCTGCACGCCGTCCACCAGCACCAGCAGAGCAGGATAATTTATTGGCTCCAAATCCGCCAGCGAATAACCGCGCTGCGCCGCCACAGCGATTATTCCCTGCGGCGTGGTGGTGTCCGCCAGTTTGCCGAACACATCCTCAGCCACCTCCAGCAATAAGGCATTTCTGGCGGCAGCGGTTGTGAGCAGTTTTTTGGCCCGCGGGTTTTCCACAGATTTACCAGTGTAGATCAGCATTTCCACCGGCCACCCGGAGTCAAGGGCCTCCTCCACAAAGCGGATGCCCTCCACCAAAAATTTTTTTTCCCGCTCCCGGAAACGGCTGTTTGCCAAACGGCGCACATATTTTATCCGGGGATTATGTATACTGACCAATTTTTTTCCTCGCACCAATTAATCTGATCATCTCACGCAACCAATGGTTTTAAAACCACCAGACAGCCACAATTCCAGATCAAGGACTATATAAAAGTATAATTATCCCCACAAAATTAAAAGCATGGTTAGCAACCATGCTCAGGGGTCAGGCCCTTAACCCGTTCTACGTACACTGGCGGGGATATTGCTATTTATAAGTTAAGAAAATGACCCCCGTCTTTTAGAGCTTTTCTTTGGCTACTTCAACCAGCCGGCCGAAGGCCTGAAAATCGTTTACTGCCATGTCGGCCAATATTTTGCGGTTGATATCCACACCGGCCAGCCTCAAGCCGTTCATCAGCCTGCTGTAGGAAAGTCCGTTCATTCTGGCTGCTGCGTTAATCCTGGTAATCCACAGCTTCCTGAAGTCACGTTTTCTGGCCCGGCGGTCGCGGTAGGCGTAAACCAGCGACTTCATTACCTGCTGGTTGGCCACACGGAATAATTTGCTCTTGGCCCCCCGGTATCCTTTGGCCAGTTTAAGTATTTTTTTGTGTCTATTCTTTGAAACCACACTGCTTTTCGCCCGTGGCATGTCAATTCCTCCTTTATGTGACGGTTAATCTAGGGCAACAGCTTCTTAAGGCGACGAGCATCGGGCGCGCTGGCGATTGTAGCCTGGCGGAGACCCCGTTTCCTTTTGGCGTCTTTCTTCCCGAGTATGTGTCTGTGAAAGGCGTGGGAACCCTTAAATTCACCGCTGGCCGTTTTTTTAAAGCGCTTGGCCGCCCCGCGGTGGGTCTTAATCTTTGGCAACTTAAAATGCAACTCCTTCCTAGATGTCCTGTTTCGGCGATAGGATCATTATCATGTTTTTACCTTCCAACTTGGGCTGTCTTTCCACCAGAGAGATATCCTGCACTCGTTCCGCCAGCCGCTTCAGCAGCTTTTGACCAAGCTGGGTGTGGACAATTTCCCGGCCGCGAAAAATAATCGTAGCCTTGACTTTGTCGCCTTCCTTTAAAAACCTGATGGCGTTTTTCGCCTTGACTTCAAAATCATGGTCCTCAATATTCGGCCGGAGCTTTACTTCTTTGACGCAGATAATTTTTTGTTTTTTCCTGGCCTCTTTTTCACGCTTGCTTTGTTCATACTTGTATTTTCCAAAATCCATAATCTTGCAAACAGGTGGTTTGGCAGCCGGTGAAATTTCCACCAGATCTAGCTGTTTTTCCTCCGCCAGCCGCAGCGCTTCCCTAGAAGAAAAGATGCCGAGTTGGTCTCCGTCACTGTTGATGACCCTTACTTCCCTGGCTCTGATCTCCTCGTTAATACGGAAATCTTTTGTAATAACAGGTTCACCTCCCCAAAATATGCAAAACAAAAGCGGGTCACTCCACCCGCTTAAATAAAGTTAAACTTGTATTAGTCTACCTTTAATCTACCCAACAAACAGCGGACGGACAGGCGCGTCGTTAGGTGAGAAGCGGATGGCTTCTTCTTGACAGTATTTGTTATTTACCGAATGGTATTATAGCACGCCCGGTGCGGCAAGTCAAGGCGACATTTTGATATATGTGTTCGTTCTGTGCCGATGCGCCCTAAAACAATCACATGTTTATTCCATAATCACGCCTACCTTGTTAATACCCCCCGCGTTCGGCCAACGGCATGGCGCCCGGCGCCACCCTGGTTAATACGCCCTGGTCCTTATTTCCTCCAGTAGCTTATCTTCAAAACCGGCCAGCGGCATGGCGCCCAGATCTCCTTCCGCCCTGTGGCGCACCGCCACCATTCCCCGCTCCGCTTCTTTATCGCCCACTACCAGCATATACGGTATCTTCTGGGCCTGCGCCTCGCGGATCTTGTAGTTGATTTTCTCATTCCGGTCGTCGACCTCAACCCTGATCCCCTTTTCATCCAGGCTTTTTCCCACCTGCCGGGCGTAATCGGCATGACGGGCGGCAATAGGGAGCACGCGCGCCTGCACCGGCGCCAGCCAGGCTGGGAAGGCCCCGGCAAAATGCTCGGTAAGGATGCCGATGAACCGCTCGATGCTGCCGAAAACCACCCGGTGGAGCATCACCGGCCTGTGTTTCTGACCGTCTTCGCCCACGTAGGCCAGGTCGAATTTCTCCGGCATGATAAAATCCAGCTGGATAGTGCCGCATTGCCAGGTCCGCCCGAGGGAGTCTTTCAGGTGAAAATCGATTTTGGGGCCGTAGAAAGCGCCGTCGCCCTCATTGACCTTGTACGACAGCCCCTTTGAATCCAGCGCCTCCCGCAGCGACTCGGTGGCCAGCTCCCAGATCCCGTCTGAACCAATTGAATTTTCCGGCCTGGTGGACAGCTCCAGGTGGTAGTCAAAACCGAACAGCTTGTAAAAATCGTCCTCCAGGTCGATCACCCCGATAATCTCATCTTTAACCTGGGATGGAAGCATAAAGATATGGGCGTCGTCCTGCGTAAAACAGCGCACCCGCATCAGGCCGTGCAGGACGCCGGAAAGCTCGTGCCGGTGCACCAGGCCCAGCTCCGCCATGCGGATGGGCAGTTCCCGGTAGCTGTGCAGCCTGTTTTTATAGATAATAATGCTGCCGGGGCAATTCATCGGTTTGACCGCATAATCGACCTCGTCAATTTTAGTGAAGTACATGTTTTCACGGTAGTGATCCCAGTGGCCGGACTGTTCCCACATCGCCCGGCTTAAAATAACCGGCGTGCGGATCTCCTGGTAGCCCCGTTTTTTATGCTCCTCCCGCCAGTAATTTTCCAGCTCGTTGCGCAGGACCATCCCCTTCGGGTGAAAAAACGGAAATCCCGGCCCCTCGTCCTGGATGCTGAACAAATCAAGTTCAGCCCCGAGCTTGCGGTGATCCCGGCGCCTGGCCTCCTCCAGGCGGAAAAGGTACTCATCCAGCATTGATTTTTTGGGGAAGGAGGTGCCGTAAATACGCTGCAGCATTTTGTTTTTTTCACTGCCGCGCCAGTATGCTCCCGCCACGCTCATCAGCTTCACGCTTTTCAAGCGGCCGGTAGAAGGCACGTGCGGCCCCATGCACAGGTCGGTAAAATCGCCCTGCCGGTAGATAGAAAGCGGCACATCCTCCGGCAGATCCTCAATTAATTCGATCTTATAGGCCTGGCCAGCTTTTTTGAACATATCCAGCGCGTCAGCCCTGGAGAGTTCAGCCCTTTCAAAGGGCAGATCGGCCTTGATGATCGCTTCCATCTCTTTTTCTATTCTGGCCAGGTCTTCCGGCACAAAGGGCTCGCGGGGGTCAAAGTCATAATAATACCCGTCGGCTATGGCCGGACCGATGGCCAGACCGACGCCGGGAAACAGCTTTTGCACAGCCTGGGCCATCACGTGCGCCGTGCTGTGCCGGTAAACCTGCCGGCCCTCTTCGTCGTCAAAGGTGAGGATTTCAACAGCCGCGTCCCGCTCCAGGGGAAGCCCCAGGTCCGCCAGGCGGCCGTCCACTTTTGCCGCCAGCGCCTCCCGGCCCAGGCGGGGGCTGATGCTTTTCGCTATATCCATCAGGGTAGTACCGGCCGGGTACTCCCTGGCGCCGCCGTCCGGCAGTGTTACCTTAATTTGATTGAGCTCACTCAATTTAAAACCCTCCTTTATATAATTCCTGTTAATCTGGGGCAACCAAAAATCCCTGACTAATATTAGTCAGGGACGGGAATTCCGCGGTTCCACCCTATTTAGAAAGATAACCTTTCTCACTTTACGGCAGGATAACGTCTGCCTCCCGGCGCGGCTTACTGAGCGATTTCAGCGGCGCGGCTCCAGGGTGGTGTTCGGCCCCATCGTTACCTTAAAAGCGCTTTCAGCCGGGGCGCCTTCTCTCTTTAAGGCTGGTGGGACTTACTCTTCCTGATCATCACCTGTTGTAATCATCTGTCAGGTGTATTATATTAATATACCACGTTTTTGTCAACAAAACGGCCCAACCCGGGGAGCAGATATAATTACTCTATTTTTTCAAGGCCATAGAGCATTGCCGGTTCAACACCATCGATCTAATGGGTTGATGCGCACAGCCTGCATCCCCGGCATTCTTTGACCCGGCCGGTGAATACATTTTTTATCGTATCCAGCGGCGTTCTCAGGTTGTTTTTATGCTTGTAATGAAGAGTAATTTCTTTCGGCGCGATGGTGATCAGAGCGCTGATCAAAAGGTCCTCATAGTTTATTTCATTATCAACAAAATCGATGATATAACCTTCCATATAATCGCTCCTAACCGGCTGCATATGGTCGTCAAAAAGCTTGAAAACACCGTCGTCATTGATCAATACGTGAACGGTATCTATTTTTGATTCCTGGATATCAACAAAATATTTTAGCAGCTGGACAAATTCCCGGTATTCCCTTTCGATTAAAAAATCATCAACCGCCCTATCCGCCGCTTCTTTCAGTTCACCAATATATTCTTTTAACCTGAACCTGATAAAACCCTCAATGACGATGCGATTATTATTGTGCAGAAAATCAAGCAGTTTTTGCAGTATCCTGCCCTTGCGCCTCAGCCAGTACAAGGTATCCCGGGAATTTTGCCCATCCCGGTTGATGTGCTGCAGTGCGTAACTATAAATTAAATCCTTTTCATCTTCAGCGAAATAATAATAATTTTCTTTGATGATATCTTTCAGCAAAATATTTTCCCAGTGATTTAAAATAATATCGGAGATGCTGTCGGCCAGGAAATGTTTAAATATATTCTGCGCTTCCTCCAGTGTACTGCCGGAGGCGCCGTTTTCGGTAACACGGAAGGCTAGAAAAGTAAATTGACCGGCGGGGCTTTCCTCCAGATCCACCTGAAACCCGCCGTCCTTCAAAAGCCTCAGTTCCCGGCCCAGTTTGGCCTTGAGCAAATCAACAAGCCGGGTTGAGCCAATGGAGATAGTCTGGGCCACCGGACCGTTCCCTCCTTAATCTGATCAACTTCTTCTTCAGTATAGACAAAAATTATTTGCGCTATGCCAGACAAATTATTATAAATATTATCCCTTTATTTAGCCGCGCTGGCGCCGCTCAAATAACCGGAGGAAAAGGCAATCTGCAAATTATATCCGCCGGTGAGCGCGTCAACGTCAATAATTTCACCGGCAAAATAAAGCCCTTTGATCTTTTTTGACTCCAGGGTGGACGGGTTAATTTCTTTTGTATCTATGCCGCCGCTGGAAATGATCGCCTCATTTATGGGACGAAATCCGCTGATATTCACAGAAAGGTTTTTGATTGTCTGCACCAATTTTTCTATATCCTTCCGGCTGGCCTGGTCAACCTGTTTTTGCTGGTTTAAGCCGGCTTTTTCCAAAAGCGGCGGGACCAATTTTTGCGGCAGCAAGCCAGCCAGAGCGTTTTTCAAGTATTTTCCTCTGTTATGTTCCATACAAGCGTACAGGCGCCCGGTCAGCTGTTCTTCAGAAAAATGGGGGAGCAGGTCTATTTTTATCTCCAGGGGAAACGCGGCATTTCTGCTCAAGAAACTGCTGATGTTAATAATTGCGGGTCCCGACAGACCAAAATGTGTGAACAGCAGCTCGCCCTGCTGCTCTGCCCAGCGGCCGCCAATCGCAACCCGCACCCTGACATTTTCCAGTGCTACACCCCGCAAATCTTTAACCCAGCGCTCCCCCGTCAACAGAGGAATCAGCGCGGGCCGCGGCTCGATAATGCTGTGCCCGAGCATTCTGGCCATTTGATAACCGTCGCCGGTGGATCCAGTATGGCGGCAGGACATCCCGCCGGTGGCCAGCAAAACCCTGCGGCATGCTATAATCCCGCTGTTTTTCAGGACAACGCCGCTCACCCGGCCGCCGTCCGTCATTATTTCCTCAACCGCTGTGTTCAGCCGTATTTCCACATTGTTTTCCCGCAGGCGCCGCCAGAGCGCCTCCACCACGTCAGTTGAGCGGTCGCTGACAGGAAAAACACGGCAGCCCTTTTCAATTTTCACGCTTACACCCAGTGAGCGCATCAAATTAATCAAGCGCACATTATCAAAAGCGGCAAAAGAGCTGTACATGAATTTACCGTTATTTACGATATTCTTTGGAAAATCCTCCATCGGGCTGCTGTTGGTGATATTACAGCGGCCGTTGCCGGTGAGGCGCAGTTTTTTTCCCAGCACAGCGTTTTTTTCCAGAAGCAGGACTTTCCTGCCGCTCCCTCCTGCCGTGGCTGCGCCCATCATGCCGGCCGGACCGCCGCCAATGACAATTAAATCATACATCTTTTACCCCATAAAATAATCAAATTGTTTCATTAATAAATTCAAAAGGATAACTTATCAGAATATTAAAATTTTGTGATATAATTTTGCTATCCAGTAAATATTAAACTATACCATTTTTGCCATTTATATAAAACATATTCTATAATATTTCTCTTTAATTTTGCAATTTAAAATTGAAGGGGGATTTCATTATGGAACGTCTGGGGGTTGTCAGGGAAAACACATATTTATATGGAAAAAGGACCGCCACAATATACAGGTTTAACGATGGGATCAGGATTATCGGCTTCAAACAGGGTGACAGCTTTGATTTAAGGGTGCTGACCATAGGTTTTAATCCCAAGCGGGCCGGCCTGGGCAAATGCGCGCTGAAGCTCGTGCGCCCTTTATTTAAGGTCATATCCGTCAACGAAATCAGCGAAGGCGCCCTTCCTTTCTGGAAGAAAATGAAGGAACGCGGCCTGGTGAACAACCTGGGGACTGTCAAATGGGAAGGCAATTATGATCATATGATTTCCTGATGTCCTGCAAAAAACCCGCCACAAAAGGCGGGCTTTTTTGTCTAATTACCTATTTATTTTCTGTTTATTGTAATCTACCATCTTCCCGCAAACCTATGGTATAATTTAGTAAGTTGAGATGCACGGCACATGATTTTTGAGGGGGGTTAATATGGACAGCGAAAAATTTCAGGAACTGGTGCTGCAACAGTTTAATAAAGTGTTCGAAAAACTAGGCTCCGTTGACAGCAGAATGGATTCAGTTGACAGCAAGTTGGATTCAGTTGATAACCGGTTGGATTCTATGGATAACCGGTTGGATTCGTTGGAAACCCACATGGATTCTATGGATAACCGGTTGGATTCAATGGAAACCCGCATGGATTCTATGGATAACCGGTTGGATTCAATGGAAACCCGCATGGATTCACTAGAGCAAGGCCAGCAGCGATTAGAGACCCGTATGGAGTCCTTAGAGACCAGCGTGGAGTCCGTTGAAAATGGCCAACTTCAGTTAGAATCCCGCATGGAAAACGAGGTCATTGAAAAAATCCGCGCACTGTTTGATGACCGCTCAGTAAACCAGGACTATTTCGCCAGTATTAAAGACTCCCTTGCCCGGATAGAAGACAGGGTAGGATTCCTGGCCCGTCAAAACGTTGAAAACCTTGACAGGCTGCAAAAACATGAACGGGAGCTGCGCCTTCTGCGGACCGAAAGAAAGTAAGTGGGTTTTTTGCATCCCGCAGGAGATAGAAATAAAAATAAAGAGCGATTTGCCAAAAAGGCAGGCTGGTATTTAACGCATAAGATACCGCATAAAACCTGCCCGCCGGGAGGCCAGGGGGCATGGCGTCAAAAAGCCTTCCAGCGCCAAAGGCGATCTTCGGAAGGCTCTATATTACTAGCTTTTGATATATTACTGGTGGGCGCTACTGGAATTGAACCAGTGACCCCTACCGTGTCAAGGTAGTGCTCTCCCCCTGAGCTAAGCGCCCAATATTTTTCCCACCCGGTAATATATATTAACACCGGCGCCAGCTAAAAGTCAAGACTTTCCGAAATCTTTAATCAGGCGTCATGGTCCTGCGCACAGCATCCCGGTCTATTAGTTTTACAGCCCTGCCCTAATTAAACACCCGATCCCAGATCTGCCTGTGCCAGCCCGGCCGGCTTAATTCTTCGGCGGCCAGCAGCCTGACCCGGCCCAGTTCCTGCCCCTGCAGCGTATATACACACTCACCGAGGCGCTGACCTTTTTTTACCGGGGCAGCCACCGGTTCTTTTACCTCAACCTTTCTTTCCAGGTTGGGCAAATCGTCCGGGTCAAGGCGTATTGCCAGGTTGTTTTCCGCTGCCAGCTCCACCCTGTCTTTAACCCCGCCGCTCACCGCAACGTTTGTCAATGTCTCACCGGCATCCGCCACTGTGACCGGCCTGACCACCTGGAAACCATAGTCAAACATATTGATGCAGTCACGGTAGCGGTCATCGCTATGCAGCGCTACAGCAATCAACCTTCTGCCATCTCTGGAGGCTGACGCTATCAAACAGTTGCCGGCCATCGACGTGGTGCCTGTTTTCACCCCGTCGATCCCCTCATAAAGCCCAAAAAGCAGCCGGTTGCTGTTCCTCAGTTTTTCCTCCCGGTCCGCCGGCGCCACCCAGTGGATTGTCGTCTCCCTGGTCTGGACCAGTTCATTAATTTTGGCATGCCCGAGCGCGTACCTGGTCAGCCGGGCCAGATCATAGGCCGTGGTATAATGGTTGGGATGATGAAAACCGTTGGTGTTAACAAAGCGTGTATTGAAAAGGCCCAGCGCAGCTGCCTTGCTGTTCATCATAGTGATAAAACCGGCGTGGCTCCCTCCCACATGACTGGCGATGGCTACGGTGGAGTCGTTAGCTGAAGCGACCAGAGCCGCTTTAAGGAGTTCCCCCAGGGTGATTTTTTCACCTTTTCGCAGGTCTATTATTGATCCCATTGACTCGGATGCCGCGTCGGAGTCTACCGTTACCACGTCTTCCGGCCGGCCGTTTTCCAGCGCCACCACAGCGGTCATGATTTTGGTCAGGCTGGCCGGCTCCGCTTGCCTGGCCTGGTTTTTAGCAAAATAGATTTGCCCGCTTTCCACGTCCATCAGCACCGCCGCGTCGGCGGTCACCCGCGGAGCGCTTGCTGACGCCGCTTCAGGAAAAACTGCGGTAAAAAGGAAAATAAGCAAAAATATTAGTCTTAGTTTAACAGCCACCGAATTTCATCCCTCCTATTCGCCGAGGCAGATGGCACAAGGCTTTGCCTGAACCATCGTTATTGAATTCCTCCTGCTTTTCGCAGGGGGATTTTTATTTAGATCCGCATCCAATTGGAAATTCGGATCTAAAAAGTTTTTAATAAATTCGCTGAAAACACTTGACTTTTCCAAAATAACCGCCAAATCAATTTTGAGGAATATTTTTCCTTACTAATTGCGATTGGGAGGTTTATTTTTAAACCTGTCATTAAACTGCATGAAACGTACCAAAGCTTTGTCATCGAACAACTGCAACAACATTATGCCGGTGGGCTGCTCGTTCTCGTCAATAAGGACTGGACAAAGGCTGTTTTTTTATAGATGCCGTTAGGCTTCTTTGACATGCCCTTTTTTATGATCGTAGTGAAAGGACTTTCTTTTCTTAGCCTGACAGGCCAGAATTTCCAGTTGCTTTATACTATTTTTTTACAATTCCCCCCATCTAATGTTGCCGAGTGTCTATTTAAAGTTATTATCCCAAAACATAATCGGCTTATTCCGTGAAAAGATCAAGTTGTTCCGATATTATTCTGATCCAGAGTTATACATAGCATAATTCACCCGACAGTAAAAAACCCGCCGTATGGCGGGTTAAGACCTGGCTCTGTTTAGGATTTCCTGTTCTGGCGCCAGAGGTAAAAAATCACGGCAACTATACCGAGCACGATCACCACATCCAGCCTGTGGAACCACGGTTTAATAGCCGCCCAGTTTTGGCCCAGCTTTAAACCCACATAGACGAGCAGGATGCTCCAGGGCAGCGAGCCGAGAAATGTATATATCAGAAACCTTTTAAAATTCATGCCGGAAATACCGGCGGGAAGCGAGATAAACGTCCTGATGATCGGCATTAGGCGGGTAAAAAAGACTGTGGCTTCACCATAACGGTTAAACCACCGGTCAGCCGCCTCCAGGTGTTTCATGGAAAAGCCGAAATACCGGCCATACTTAACCAGAATGGGCCGTCCTCCCCACAGGCCAAGGTAATAAGACAGGGCTGAACCAACCGTGCCGCCTACTGTGCCGGCCATTACAGTCCCGTAAAAATTAAGCCGGCCGGTGGAAACCAGGTAGCCGCCGAAAGGTAAAATAATTTCACTGGGCAGCGGAATATTAGCGCTTTCAATAGCCATGCCGACACCTACCCCCCAATACCCCAATGCCGCTATGTAGTTAGTGACAAACTTGACTACCACCTCTATTAATTCGGTCAATCAAATCCCCTCGCAGAAGGTTGTTTCCATGGTTTTTGAAAAACCATTTTTAGCCCAAAATCAATATTAAGTTTTGTCGGGTTTGCTGGCGTAACGCTGGTCGCGGACAGCCAAATCCAGAGATTTCCGGAGACGCCCGAACCTGGATGATATGATAGAAGGAGACACGCCATAGCTGCGGGCCAGGTCCTGCTGTCTCAAGCGACCCTCTTTTTCCAGCCAGGCAAACGCGTATATCACTGTCGCGGACCATACCGCAGTATTTCTTATGGTGGGGCGTTCCTTTGCGCAGTAATCGTACCAGAGTTTGATCGCGCCTTTTTGCTGTTTCAGGCTGTAACCCAGAGCCTGCAACCCCTCCCTGACGCCGGCGGCCACCACCGCGTAACATAGTTTGGGCCATGCGTACAGCTCACTTTCAACAGACGCGGGGTTTCCGCCTCTCCTTTGCTGCCACTGCTCCAGGCCATTAACAATAATTTTATTGAACAGCTTTAGCAAGAGGTCTTTACTGTCTGCTAAAAGCTCCACAGTAACGGCGGTCACAATCATAAACCGGGTTGTCAGGAGAAGGCGTCCAATCACAGGACGCAGCGTGGTCCGGCCACTGTCCGGCGCCTTACCTTCCCCGCCGGATCCGGTCTCATCTTCTCCCTGTACTTTGCTCCCGCAGCCTTCCCCAAGTATTGCCGCCGTAGCCTGCCGGAAAGCGCCGGCAGCGTCATATGTTTGCCCGATCAGCCTGAACCGGGCGGAACACTTGATAAAATTGAGCACTTCCTCCCAGTCGATTATCGTCAGGATAGCTATTCTTTCCATCTTTTCCCCGCCGGATTCGGGATTTGGCAGACCCAGATCCATGACCCAGGCATTAATTACAGGCGCCCTTTCTTTCAGGTAGTCGCTCCATCCCGGCGCCCTGTTTTTTTGCTTTCCGTAGAATTCCAGCCGGTCCTGCTGCAGCTTCTTCCGCAGCGGTTCTTTTAAACTGGCGGGAAGCACCAGACCGTTTGTGGAAAATTCATATTCTTCGCCCACCGGCAGAACCCTTATTAACAAAATACTGCCCTGTTCTATATCCAGGGGCGCGTTTGCATCGCTGACCTTGATCTGCACAGAGCTGAAAATATCCTTGATGATCAGCCCCTCTTCCGGTAAAACTTCGATCAATTCATACATAGAGTTGCAGGAAACCGCCCATTTTTGCAGCAGGGCGACCTCGTGCTTGCTTAACGATTGGCGGTGTCTGTCGCGGTATGATTCAATAATGGTCTTGCCGCTGTATAGCTTGTAATCAAAGATAAACCATTCAAAACAGCGTTCCATAATAATGTCATCAGCGCTGTCCAGCAGCTTTTTGTCTATGTACTCCAGGTAGAGATCCTGGGCGCGGGCGGCGTCCCAGGAAAAAACCGGCAGTTCTGCAAACCGGCTCAGCTTGCGACGCAGTTCTTGCCCGGCGCGCCGCCACCTTGCCTGTTCAAGGGAATAAAAGACCCTTTTATTTACGGGCATTTTCGTCCTCCGCAGGTAGAGCTTATTCAGTGATTCACATGTTATTATTTATATCACAACTACAACCTTTTCTCAATAATCACGGTGTTTCCTTCATGTTGTACGCCGGCGTTAAAGAGATTCAATAAAGATTCCTGGATATATGCCTGGCCTTCTATGGACAAAACATTCGCCGCCGCGGGATAAGTCCGGCCATCTACGATATAATAGCTGTTTCCCAGATAGAAAAGGGCTTCCGATGGATATTTAACTGCCTTTACGGCCCTTTCACCCGGGAGCCAGTCAACCCGGTACCCTAAAGATTCGAACAGCAGTCTCAGCGGTATATAGGTTTTGCCCTGCAGATTGATTACCCGCCCGTTTCCTACGGCGACCCCGTTTACCGTCACCTCGTCCCTGTCCCCGTCAAAGACTATTGTACTGTTAGTGCTCCCGTTAAGATAAGTATAAGCTACCGCCAAGGAAAGGCCGGGTGTCAATACCTGGATGTCGGGCTGAAGTCCCGTACCGTCAATGTTCCTGCCCCCCGGGGTCTGATACCTGGCCACAGTGATTTTTAACGCGCCGCCTGTTTCCAGCGGGATTATCGCCTGGACGGTGCCCTTGCCAAATGTTTGCTCGCCGATCAGCGTGGCCCGGCCGTAGTCCTGCAGCGCGCCCGCCACTAATTCAGCGGCGCTGGCGGAATATTCGTCGACCAGCGCTGCGATGGGCATGTCCCATGTCCCGCCGCTATTGCCTTCCGCCAGATATTCTTCCCTGCCGCCCGCGCGGTCAACCGTGCTCAACACGACCTGTCCC
Organism: Pelotomaculum sp.; assembly: GCA_018435055.1. Lineage (GTDB taxonomy): Bacteria > Bacillota > Desulfotomaculia > Desulfotomaculales > Pelotomaculaceae > Syntrophopropionicum. The sequence continues at coordinate 98,599 of JAHDOA010000006.1, forward strand.
GGCTCGATAAAATTGCTGCTGATGTCAAGGGCCGAGTGGATTATGCCGCCGGGATTAGTCCGCAAATCCAGAATTAGTTTGGTTGCCCCCTGCCCGGCCAGGTCAGCCAGTGTTTTTTTGAACTCATCCCCGGTAAAATCCCCGAATATACTAATATATATGTAACCGGTACCGCCGTCCAGGATTTTACCAAATACGGTAGGGGTGGTGATGTTGGCCCGCGTAAGTACAACGTCGAAGTCTGCTCTCCCATCCCTGCGGATGGTCAGTGTCAATTTTGTCCCGGACGGGCCGCGCAGTCTCTCTACGACTTTACCCAGGGGCTCACGGGATATATCGTTCCCATCTATTTTTATAATCACGTCTCCAGAGCTGATGCCGGCCCTGCTGGCGGGAGTATTCTCGATGGTGTTGAGCACCTTCGGGTATATTTCACCGGGCTGAATCTGCACGCCGATACCCATATAGCTGCCGTCCAGCGAGTTCCTGAACTCCTTCAGCTCATCCGTCGTCAGGTAACTGGTATACGGATCGTTCAGGGTCTCTATTAGACCGTCAATAGCGCCCCTGATCAGGGTCTGGCTGTCCGGGTCGCTGATATGCAAAAGCTGTACGTCCCTGAGGACTTCCTCCAGGCTGTCCATCCCCGGGACCTGGCAGTCAGCGGCAAGGGATGGGGCCGCAACGCCAAAAGCGCAGAGCAGAGCTATAGCCAGGACAAAATGCAGAAGAAAATTTTTCCGCAAAATATAACACCGTTCCTTTCACCATAGAAAAATATTCCCACCTGGAATTACCCATTATCGATCCCCTATTTACATGTTAAATAAGTTTCGCCCCCGCGCTATAAAGTCCTGCATTTTCTTCCAGGAATGTGATTTCCACGCTGCTGGCAGGTATTTTGCTTTGCTTGGTGAAATACTAGAAATTATAGACAAGGATGGTGCAGTAAAAAATGCCCGACCTGATCATTATCGACGGCAACAGCCTGGTCCACCGGGCTTTTCACGCAATCCCGCCGCTATCTACCAGTCAGGGGCTGGTAACCAACGCAGTCTATGGCTTCACCAACATGCTGGTAAGGCTGATCAAGGATGAATCCCCGGCCAGGTTAGTAGTGGCTTTTGACAAAGGCAGGGTAACCTTTCGCCATGCTGATTTTGCCGCTTACAAGGCCAACCGGCCGGCTACACCGGATGATTTGCGGCCGCAGTTTCCGTTATTAAAAGACCTTTTAAGGGCCATGCGCATAAAAATATACGAAGCGGAAGGTTACGAGGCGGATGACTTAATTGGCGCCATAGCAGCAAAAGCTGAGCAAAGCGGGCTGCACAGCGTCATCGTAACCGGGGACCGCGACGCCCTCCAGCTTGTTTCCCCCCTGACCAGGGTCAGGCTGACGAAAAAAGGGATCAGCGAGCTGGATGAATACGACGCGGGCAAAGTCTGGGACCGCTACGGCATCACGCCCCGCCAGTATACCGACTTCAGGGGGCTGACCGGCGACAGTTCGGACAATGTGCCGGGCATACCGGGCATAGGCGAAAAAACGGCTTCGCGCCTGCTGAAAGAATACGGCACACTGGAAGAAATCCTGGCTCATGCCGAAGAACTGACCGGGCGTACTGCGGGCCTGGTGAGCGCCTCTAAAGAGCAGGCTGAGCTTTCGAAAAAACTTGTCACTATAAACCGCGATGTACCGGTAGAGATTGATCTGGAAGAGTGCCGCCTGCAGAAACCGGACTACCAGGACCTTTTGCAGATGCTCAAAAAACTGGAATTTAAATCACTGCTCAAGTCCCTGTATCGTGACAGCATCAAGGACGCGGCAGAAAATAACGGCAGGTTTAAAAGGCGGGCTAAAGAAAAAGGGGAACCTGGCCTGTCTGAGCCTGAGCTGGAAACCTGCCCCGTCACCTACACCCGCCTGGATACACCCGCCCGGCTGAAAAACTTTCTCAAAGCCGCCCGGAAGGCAGGCCGCGTGTATCTGGCCCTGCGCGGTGAAAACGGCAGGGCTGTGGCGGCCGGATTTGTTTTGGGTGAAGAGCGGGCTTACTATCTTAACCTGCAGCCGGCGCGAGCTGCAGAACAGGAAAAAGATGCGGCCGGCCAGGTTAATCTATTTGCGGACACAGAGCCGGAACCCGGCATTGCCGCGGATCCGCAATGCCTGGCAGTATTGAAGAGCGTCTGCGAGGACCCGGTCATAAAAAAATACTGCCATAACGCCAAAGAACAAATACGGCTTTTGCATAAAAATAAAATAAAATTAAACCACCTGACCTTTGATACCATGCTCGCCTCTTATCTTTTAAACCCCGCCTCCCCCAACCGCGATCTGGCGGATATCGTCCTGGAACACTTAAATGCCGTGCTGCCCGGCGGCGAAGAAGAGCTGCCGGCCAGGGCCAACTGCATTTTTCAGCTTGTCCCCCTGCTGGAAAAAAGCATGCGCCTCTACGAGCAGGACAGGCTCTACTATGACGTGGAGCTGCCCCTGGTTGAGGTTCTGTCCGCAATGGAAATCACCGGCGTGGCAGTGGACAAGGACGGCCTGAGGTCGATGTCTGAAAAATTAGGGCGGCAGATTAAAGACCTGGAGGAGCAGATCTACCGGCTGGCCGGCACAGTGTTTAATATTAATTCCCCCAAGCAACTGGGAAAAATATTATTTGAAGAGTTAAAACTGCCGGTCATAAAGAAGACTAAAACGGGTTATTCCACAGACGCAGCGGTATTGGACGAGCTGGCCATGTCCCATGATATAGTGGCCAAAGTGCTTGAGTACCGCCAATTGATGAAACTAAAATCGACCTATACGGACGGGCTGGCTGCCCTGATCAGCCCGGAAACCGGCCGCCTGCATACTACATTCCACCAGACCGTTACCGCCACGGGCAGACTGTCCAGCGCAGAACCAAATTTGCAGAACATCCCCATCAGGCTGCCAGCCGGGCGTCTAATTAGAAAGGTTTTTATTCCTTCCCGCACGGGAAACCTGCTGCTGGCGGCTGACTACTCGCAGATTGAATTGCGCGTGCTGGCTCATATCAGCCGGGATCAAACACTAATAAACTCCTTTATGAGCGGGGAAGATATCCATACCCGGACAGCGGCGGAGGTCTTTGGCGTCAGCACGGCGGAGGTAACCCCGGAGATGCGCAGCCGGGCCAAGGCGGTTAATTTCGGCATTATCTACGGCCTCAGCGATTTTGGCCTGGGCCGCAGTATCAAGGTAGGGCGGCAGGAGGCCCATCGTTATATCCAGAATTATTTTACACGCTATGCCGGGGTCAAAGATTATATAGACCGGATTGTCCGGGAAGCGCGGGAGAAAGGCTATGTCACCACGCTATTAAACAGGCGCCGCTACCTGCCGGATTTGTTCAGTCCGAACCGTATCCTGCGCAATGCCGGCGAGCGCACGGCCATGAACACCCCGATCCAGGGCAGCGCCGCGGATATCATCAAGCTGGCGATGGTTAATATCAGCCGCGAACTGGCCGAACACGGCTTCCAGGCAAAAATGATCCTGCAGGTGCACGACGAGCTGATCTTCGAATCCCCGCCGGACGAGATAGAGCGCCTGAAAAAACTGGTAAAGCAATGTATGGAAAATGCCCTGCTGCTTGATGTCCCCCTGGTAGTGGATATTAAAACCGGCCGGAACTGGTACGACGTTAAATAGGTCTAAGGAGTGAAACAATGCCGGAATTGCCGGAGGTCGAGACCGTAAAGCGCACGCTGCAGGCGAAGCTGACCGGACTGATGTTTACCGGTGGGCAGGTGCTGCTGCCTAAAGTTGTGCGGGAACCTAAACACGGGGAATTCATTGAGACCATCAAAAATAAAAAAATATTAAAGGTGGGCAGGCGCGGCAAATATCTCCTGCTCGGCTTGAGCGGCGGTTACACACTGGCAGTCCACCTGCGCATGACCGGCAGGCTGGTTTACTGCGCCGGTGACGCGCCGCCGATCAAATATACCCATGTGGTCCTCCACCTGGATAACGGCTGCAGGCTTGTTTTTGCAGATATGCGGCAGTTCGGCGGGATGTGGCTGGCGCCGACGCCAGCCCTGGACAACCTGTCCGGTTACAAAGATTTGGGCCTGGAGCCGCTGGACAGGTGTTTCACCAGGGATTCTTTCAAAAAGCAGCTCCGCCACCGGCATACCCGGATCAAATCCCTGCTCCTGGATCAAAAATTCATCGCCGGGCTGGGGAATATTTATACGGACGAGGCCTTGCACCGGGCCGGGATAAACCCTGAGCGCCCGGCCGCGACGCTGACCGCCCGGGAAGCGGCCAAACTGCACCGGGCTATTAAAGATGTCTTAGCGGAAGGCATCGACCACAGGGGCACCACCTTCCGGGATTTTCTCGACGGGGACGGCAGGGCCGGCGGCTACCAGGAACACCTGCGCGTCTACAGCCGGGAGGGCGAACCCTGCCGGCAATGCGGCCAGACGATTATCAGAAAAAAAATTGGCGGGCGCGGTTCTTATTACTGCCCGTCCTGTCAGAAATAACGCTGCCCCCCGGTTTTCCCCAACCGCGGGGTTTTTAGTTGCTAAGAATAATATGCCTTGTGCAATTTGCATAAGGTTACCTGTTGGCAAACATTGGCGGCGGATTGGTTCCCTGGGGTTTATCAATATTCAGGTATATTTTGTGAAAGCGTTTGGCAGTAACCAACTCTCCATTAGCTCCATAAATTAAAATGCGGCGGATAAACGCAACGGAGGAATGAAGTTGGAACTGCTTTCATACATTTTTTTCGCTCTGGCGCTGAACCTGGACTCTTTTGGGGCAGGGTTGGCTTACGGCTCCCGGCAGATCAAAGTGCCTGTCAGCTCACTTTGTATTATCAGCCTGATTTCCGTGGCCGCCATCAGCATTTCTATGCTGGGGGGGCAAATCCTCCTGGCTGCCTTACCGGCCTCGCTTGCCCACCGGGCCGGCGGGGTCCTCTTAATGCTCATCGGGTTATGGGTATTATGCCAAACCTGCCGGAACGAAGGCCGGGCGCCGGAAAAAACCGGCCCCGGCGAAAACATTACCGGCCGGACAATAAAAATCCATATCCGGCCGCTGGGCCTGGTAATTCAAATTTTAAAGGAGCCGGCCAGGGCCGACCTGGACAGTTCCGGCGTGATCTCACCGGGGGAGGCTTCTATACTCGGCATCGCCCTGGCGATGGACGCTTTCGTGGCCGGATTCGCCGTCTCCATGTTAGGCTTTTCCATCATTTTGACAGCAGCGGTAGTCGGCCTCGGCCATTTTTTCCTCACCTACCTCGGCCTGCAGGCCGGCCGTTCGGTTACCAAATTCCAACCCGGCCACCGTCTTACCGCGTTGCCGGGATGCCTGCTGATTGCCCTGGGGCTGCTAAAACTGCTCTGTTAAAAATTTTTTAAAGGAAGTATAAGATTTAGGGCGAAAATAAGAAGATTATGTCTATGCGAGGGAACGCTATGATCGTGATCGGACTTACCGGCAACATTGGCAGTGGAAAAAGCACCGTGGCCCGCCGCCTGAAAGATCTGGGAGCGCATGCTATCGACGCCGACCAGGTGGCGCGGGAGGTAGTGCTGCCCGGGACACCCGCCTTGCAGGAAATCGCGGAGCATTTCGGACCTGAAGTTTTGGACGGCGCAGGAGCACTGGACCGAAAAAAAATGGGGTCTATAGTATTTGGCGATCCGGAGGCAATGGAAAAACTGAATAACATCACCCACCCAATAATTAAAGCGGAGATTAACCGGCAAATAGAATTATGCCGAAAAAAAAATAAAAATGGTTCCGGCCCCGGGGTGCTGGTTGTTGACGCCGCCCTTTTAATCGAGGTAGGGCTGGAACAAAGCGCAAATGAGGTCTGGGTGGTAAAAATTGATTTGGACAAGCAGGTTGAACGCCTGACCGCAAGGGACGGCCTGACGCCGGAAGAAGCCCTCAGGCGTATTGCTGCGCAGCTGCCCCAGGATGAAAAATTAAAGTTTGCCATCAGGGTGATTGACAACAGCGGGAATAAAAACGAAACCATAAAGCAGGTCGACCGCCACTGGGAAAATATGATCAGAGAGCATTTCCGGGGAACAGACGGAATATAACTTAAAAAAGCGGGCAGAAATCAGCGGAGTGAAGTAATTGAGCGCAGTTTTTTATCGAAAAAAAAAGAGTAAAATTTATGCCAGACGCATGCTGTTCGTCATTGTGCTGGTTTTGCTGGCGGCCCTGCTTAACGCGGACAGTATCCGGCGTTTTTTCCACCCGCTGCCCTACTATAATTTGACATCAAAATATGCTGCGGCCTACAACCAGGACCCCTTCCTGATTTCCGCCATGATAAAGGCGGAAAGCAACTTTCAGCCCCGCGCGGTTTCAGAAAAAGGCGCCAGGGGCCTGATGCAGATTATGCCCGAGACGGGGCAATCGGTCGCCGCTCAACTAGACTACCCTAACTTCAGCGTGGACCTGCTATTCATACCGGAAATCAATATTAATATCGGCGCCTGCTACTTGGCCGACCTTGATCATGAGTTCGACGGCAATATGATCTTAATGCTGGCGGCCTACAACGGCGGGATAGGCAACGTCATGGAATGGATCGCGGCAGATAAATCCGGCGGTATTAACGAAATTGACCAGATCCCTTTTCCAGAAACCAGGCACTATATCAAAAAGGTCCTTAAGTACCATAAAATATACACCCGCCTGTACGGCCAGGGAGGCGGGTAACCGCGCCAAGCGCGGCTGCCGGTCGGATGCTGATGACCATGCCGGTTGGGTATAGCCCTGCCGGAGAGGGAAGCGCGGCGCCCTTTGTGGCCAGGGTGATGTTCCGGGACAACCTGGGGAATGCCGGCTAACCTCTCGCTTTCTGCGTTTTTGGGACTCCCCCCACTCTGAGTGGGGGGAGTATGTCACTACCTGGCAAACACATGGTTGCCGATTTGTTTGACCACTGGACGCGACCAAATCCACTTACTGGTAGATTTAGCCGGATTCCAGAAGTAAAGCGCCCCGCCGCTGGGGTCTTTTCCATTCAGCGCTTCCACCGCCGCCCGCATGGATTCCTCGCTTAACGGCCTTTGATACTGGCCGTTGCAGACTGATTCAAAAGCTCCCATCTGGTTGATAACCCCCGGGATTGAATTGGGAAATTCCGGGCTTTCAATCCGGTTCAGGATCACAGCCCCCACCGCCACCTTGCCTGTATAGGGCTCGTCAGCGGCCTCGCCTTCAATCACCTGCGCCAGGATATAGACACTGTAACGATCGGCGCCGGCGCTCCTGGAAACCGGCTCAGTACTGTCCCTGTCAGTCAAAACAGGGATCTGCGCCTCTGCAGTGTTGGAAACAACTTGTTGTTTATTTTGTTGTTTATTTGATGCCGTAATTTTATTTGCCGTTAACGCGGTACTAATTAATAAAGCCGCAAGTAACAGCAGTAACCCCATCATTAAGCAAATCATCTTCTTGTTCTTTAGCATTTCGTGCCATTTTCTCATGTTCTCACCCCATTTTTAATTTCCCGGGGGCAGAACAAAAGCATAGACAAACAATTAGCTAAAGTCAAAGGTAGATTTTAACACCAGGCGATAAATCCACAATTACAGCTTACTGCCGCATTTTGGGCAAAACTTGGCATGCAGCTGCAGCATTTTCCCACAGTCAGGACAAAAAGATTTTTCCAGAGTCGCAGCAGTTTCACCTGCCACGCCGCTCACCATGTTTCCGCCGGCAAATGCCGCCCCGCTGGCTTTTCCATACACCGAGCCAAAAAACAGTTTTCAAATCTAATCGGCGTCCGGCAAAAACCTGACTGCCTTCCCGTCCAGATAATCAAACTGCAGACCCTGATAAATACCATTTTTAACAAGGTAGTCTTCAATTCGCTGCTTGACCAGCCACCAGCTCAGGCCCCAGTTGCTGAACAGGAGATCGGCCCGCGGTCCCTTTCCTACCAGCCGCTGGATGACCATATCCGGGTCCAGGCATTTCAAGAACTCCGCAACCCGCAGGACATAATCGTCCAGGGAAATGATCCCGACCTCCCCTTTCTCATACATATCACCCAAAACCGTGCCCCGCACCACATAAAGAGAATGCAGCTTGACATACTCGATACCCAGGGCTGAGAGCAGCTTCGCATTTTCCCGCACATCATCCATAACGTCCCAGGGCAGGTTCAGGATCAGATGGGCGCAGGTGGCAAAATCATGTTTCTTAATCCGCAAAACGGCGTCGATAAACTCCGCCAGGGTATGACCGCGGTTTATCCTGTGCAGGGTATGGTAGTTTACCGTTTGCAGCCCCAGTTCGATATTTATGTCTAAACCATAACGTTCCCTAATCTCGCTGAGAAAGTCAAGGTAACGGTCATTCACGCAATCCGGCCTGGTCGAAACCGATAATCCCACCAGGTCGTCCACCCCAACCGCTTCGCTGATATTTGCCTTAAAGCGATCAAGCTGAAGATAAGTATTGGTATAGGCCTGGAAGTAGACAATGAACTTTCTAGCATTAAAGCGCTTGCAAAAAAATAACTTATTAGCCTCCAGCTGCTCCCTGATGGATACTGTGTTTGGCAGGCAGTCAAAACCGGAACCCTGGTTATCGCAAAATATACACCCGCCCATTCCCAGTCTGCCATCCCGGTTGGGACAAGTGCCCGGCAGATTGACAGGCAGTTTGTATACTTTTTGACCGAACTTTTTAACCAGGTGTTCGGAATACCGGTTATAATATCCTGGTTTCAAAAATAATAGCTCCTTTTTGGGAGAATCTTCTTATCAATATTACCACAAAATTCTCAAGAAATATTTCCGTATGTAACGCGCGATTCTATCGCTGTTTGTCACTCGTGATATTATAGTTGAAGGATAGTTTCCATAAAATCTCCGTGGCAGGAAATCTTCCAGCCTGCTTTCCCCATGCAGCTGCTAGTAAAATCTTGCTGGGGGTAAATTCAATAAATATTGGATTTCATCAGGAAAAGAGAAACCTTACTTTTGCAATCTTGCAATGAACTGTCCTACAAGGTATGATATACTAGATATTTTGTAGCACATTTCTCTGGCGGGAGGAAGATAATAGATTGGTACCCAACAATAAAAACAATTTACCCGGCAGGGCCGCCCTTACCCTAAAACTTACCTGGCATTATTTGCTGATCCTGGCCGGGTTGCTGGTTGTTTTCTATTACACCGCGCCAATTCTCATGTTTATGCCCGCGCTCCTGGCCGTTTTTATCATATACTTTTTCCGCAACCCCAAAAGGAATATACCCGCTGAAAAAAACTTGATCCTATCTCCGGCTGACGGCGTCATCTTTGAAATTGACGAGGTATATGAGGAAAATTTCATTAAAGGCAGAGCTATCAGGGTTAATATATTTTTATCAATTTTTAACGTCCACATTAACCGCTCGCCACTGCAAGGCGAAGTAAAATACAGGTACTATCGTGCCGGCAAGTTCATCCCGGCATTTAAGAGCCACGCCTCGGATATTAACGAAAAAAATTTTATCGGCATTGAAAATCAGTCTTATAAATTAATGGTCTGCCAGATCACCGGCTTTATCGCCCGCAGGATAAAATGTTGGGTTGATGAAGGTAAAAGGCTGGCCGGCGGGGAAATTATCGGTATTATAAAATTTGGTTCAGGTACTGAACTCTTTATTCCTGTGGGATCCAGGCTAATGGTAAAAAAAGGTGACAAGGTCAGGGCGGGGGAAACAGTTATAGGTATTCTGCCCCTTGATTGACCTGCGGGATCCAGGCCATTGATAAAAAAGGTGGCGGGGTCAGGGCGGGAGAGACAATTACCGGCGCCCTGTCCCTTAACTGAATATCCATGCTGTTGCTGAAAAAAAGTAGCAGGATCATTGCGGGAAAGACAGTTACAGGCGCCCTGCCCCTTGGCTGTAGAAACGGAGTGTGCATGTGAGCAGGATAGAAATGCTACCAAACTTGTGTACATATAGCAATTTGCTGTTTGGCGTTCTGGCTATCGCCGCTGTTTTTAATCATAACTTTACGCTGGGCGCTGTATTTATTATACTGGCCGCAATTCTGGACAGGTTTGACGGCCTCCTGGCGCGCCATTATAATGCCGCTTCGGCCTTCGGCAGGGAGCTGGATTCTCTGGCAGACCTGGTCTCATTTGGCGTGGCGCCGTCGATCATGTTATACGCCAGCATGACTGAAAAGTGGTCTTGCGCCGGCCTGGCATGTTTTGCCTTCTTTACCTTATGCGGCGCTTACCGCCTGGCCAGGTATAACATATCCGGCAGCGCCGGCTACTTCCAGGGCTTGCCCATCACTATCGGCGGCGCTATTTTAGCCGCACTGGTGGCCCTCTTTCACAACCCCGCTGTGAACGTGATATCCAGCATTGTCATCGCGCTGGCCATGATCAGCGCCATCCGCATCCCCAAAATATAGCCCGCCACCAATCCGGCAGTGACTACCGGCTGCCGGCTGCTGAAGGCGGGTCCATCACTGCGGGCTGTGTACCGCTTGCCGACAGGTCATTTCCCTCTTAATCTCCTGCACCTTTACAGACAGGTGTGCGCCTTTAGGGAAGGTTGCTTCCCGCTATTTCACCCGCCTGTTGGCTCGCTGATCAGGTCTTCAATGTTTTTTTGCACACTTGCGGTGACGTTTTGAAAAAACTGTGTAATATCGCTGGTAACGGTTTCAGCAGCCTGGTAAATCAGGTGGGCGGTTTTTTTTGTATCAATTTCCGTCTGGTGCTTAATTAGCATCTGTACCCTGTATTTCTGCGCCAGTGACTCCACGCTGGGTTTTTCCACCTCTACCAGGCCGGTAAATTTTTCGACTCTGCCGGCAAACCTGATATCCCTGTCAGGCCAGAGGGTGTATAACATTTCGTTTACTTCTGAGACAAGAGCGCGATTGGTGAAAGCGCTCTTCAGCCGCTCGCTGTAACCGCCGGTGGAGCCGACCCGCAATTCCACACCCATTTCGATAATATTGTGCGCTTTCCACCAGCCCATTTCCGGCGGTATATTACACGCTTCTATTGTTTTATTAATCAAAGGCCGGGCTTTTTCGAAGCTGTAACCCTTCTCAAATTCGAGATATTTTTCGTCACCGTAGTAATCAAGCCCTTTGGGGATAAAGCCGTGGGTCAGGACGGCCAGCCCGAAATCCGGCAGCGCACGGTTTTTCTTAAGAAAATTATATATCTCCGCGCCTTTGCTGTGCGCTTCCAGGTGGTTAAAAACCACACCCACCAGCAGATCCGGCAGCACACTGCCCAGAGATACCTGGTCCGACTGCCTGCCAATAAGTGTTTCAGCGAAATAAACATGTGTCTGTGGATACAATCAATTACCCCCGATTGTAATGTATGTAGAAAAAATATTACCATGATACCCCAATTATGGGCAGCATGTGAATACTGTTTACTTACTTCGACATGGCCTCCAGCCTAACCTTCCCTGGCGCAGCTGATTGAAAATTCACAAAAACCCGCCAGAATGACACTACCGTCATACAATGAGTAAGTACGTTTTTCCACAGTACCGTGGTGGATATCAGCGGAAAAACCCGGCCGGCGCGGTTGACCCAGGACGCATTTTATTATATCGCCGGACTTGTTTATTTGACTTGCTTATTTAAGGTGCAATTTTAATCTGCCTGTACAACCCAAGCCGCATTTTAGCCCTGGCGCTTGCAACTAAACATTTAACAAAGTGGTTTCAATCAACCAGGCAGTTGCACTTGCTTTCAAAATAGCTCTCTGTTATAATAATTTTTGCGGGAATGCTGGAAGATTGCTTTTTGGCGCCCGCATAAAAAATTAATATGTCGGAGTGGCGGAATAGGCAGACGCGCACGTTTGAGGGGCGTGTGGGTAACCGTGCGGGTTCAAGTCCCGCCTCCGACACCAAAGCCTTTATTTTAAAGACGTAGGATTTAGTCCACGTCTTTTTGTTTTTTAGTAGCGTGTTGGATGGTTGAAAACAAGCGTATGCAGTAAGTGGTAAAAATGCGTTTAAGGGGTTAGTAAAATTGGCTAAACGCAGGACAAGAATAAAAGATGATATTGATGGATATCAAAAAAATTTATCGTGGGATGAAGCAGTCGAACAATTCTTAAACAGTATGAGGATTAAAGGACTTGCTTATCATACTGTGCGCTGGCATGACGAGAACCTTAAAGCCATTGTTAAGGCTCTACGCTTGAAAGAGCTGCCAACGGATCCGGGCATGATATCAGAGGCAATGCTTAAAGACGTAGTTTTGAAGATGATAAATGACGGCCTCTCCCCCACTACCATAAATCACCGGGTAAGGACCATGAAGCAGTTTTTTGAATTTCTTATTGGTGAAAAAATGCTTGTTAATAATCCTACTGTAAAGTTGGAAAGGAAAAAGCCCAAGAGCACAATTATTCAAGCATTTAATGAGCAGCAATTAAACGCTCTCTTAAAGCAAACTAATAAAAACAGGTTTGTTGGATTCAGGGACTATACGATAATGCTTATTTTTCTGGATACCGGCATAAGGCTTTCTGAGCTTGTGAATATACAGCTTAATCATGTGAAACTGGCTGATAGCGAGATTGTAATACCTCATGGGAAGGGAGATAAGCACAGGCGTGTTTTCGTGTCTCTAAAGACTCGTGACGCGATTAGGAAATACATTAAGGCCAGGGGTGACATACCCGGAAATAATTATCTTTTAATAAATTTTGAAAACCTTCCAATGAAAGGCAGAAATGTTCAGGAGCGTTTAACGATTTACGGCAAAAAGGCAAAGCTCGAGGACGTAAGGATAAGCCCGTGGGTATTATCACAAAACATTACCCCGGATTGGTCACTAAAAACAGTCGTTAACTTGAGTTAACGAAAGAAATCGGCCTGGTAATAATCTGGTGACTAAAACCGGGCTGGACTAACCGGCCGGTTCTACCGCCTTCTCTTTTTGTTTTGAAGATAATCCCGCATGTCAGCAACATCTTTAAAACCCAGGTCCTTTGCTATATGGCTCACAGTCCCTTTGGCGAGGTTCCTTCCGTCAGCCTTCCAGTGAATGGATACGCGGAGAAAATTACCTTCCGGATCGGTTCCTTCCATAACGTGATTGCTTCCTGATTTGCGAATTGCCAAACCCAACCGCTGGCATATTTTTTTTATGTCCTCGAAGGTGAAAGTGACGCCCATTATAGGTTTAATACTTCCTTTACCTGGGCGGCTTCTTTGCACCTGGCTATCCGGCGCAGGTAAGGGTAATGGCTGCTTCTGTCGGGCAATGCGGTGAATAAATCGAGGCGGTTGAGATAATCCTCGCAGTAGTCCAGCGCTAGGTCGACCAACTGCTCCGCCGCCTCTTCCTTTGTCGGCGCGTCGGTATAAATGCGAATCTCCGGCAGGGCCACGGACCATAGCTCGTTTTCTTTGTCCCACTCCCATACAGGGTTAAAAGTGTAAGCCCGGTCAAGCCACTCGTCCAGGAGCTTCGTCCTGATTATGGAAACTGTTTCGTCCGAGGAAGTCTCTTTGGCGTTTTCTGCTAAAAACTCACGGTTATAAAGGACGGCCTGCTTAAAGAGCTTTTGGAATTCAGTCCTGGCTTGGGAAATAGAGTTCACCGGCAGCATATTTCTCAACTCCCTTTTCATTACATCACCACCATTCTAGCATATTTGCCTATATACATCTATATGAACAAATAAGGGTTCTTATTCTTTACCCGCAGGCTTTTTAGTGAAAGACAATCGAAGCGTTTACCGGGGGCGGGTAAATTCGTTAACGCAAGTTTAATTATAAAAACAATTGATAGAAGCTGCACTTTTTTGGAGGGATTTTTATTGAAGCTAAAAAAGATTTGTGATTGCGGCCATAGAGAAAGCAATTGTTCAATAAAAATGGTTAAGAATAAATCATTTTGCTACGACTGCTGGAAGGCTCACCAGGAAAGAGAAGGGCTTGTGGATGAGGGCTGTATTTTCCCGGACGCCGTGGTCTGCGCGACAGGGAAGCATCTCTAATAATTGACAAAACGAGAAGAGTGAAATGCTACCGCGGGCACAAGAACTGTATAAAGCAAGACGCTAAAAAAGCACTTTCTTTAATAGGAAATGATGCCGGAAACAAAGCGGTAACGTGCACTATCCCCGGTTGTGGCAGGAAATTGAAAAGAATAACCACAGCATATTCCACCACTCTGATTTGTGCCGTCCATGGACCCATCGCGAAGGGCACTCCCCCGTGGGGCGAATAAAACAACGACACCGGGTGTTTTTAAAAAAGCTTTGTAATAAAAGCCGCCTTAGTGTAGTGCGCCGTTTAATTTTTACCCGGCACAACGTAAAAACGGCAATCTATATTTCCACCTACGTCCTTTCACACGTTCACATTTTGTCGTAAAATTGAGGCTGTGCTGGACAGGATAATCCATAATTCCCATACAATCTTCATAGATGGGAAAGTCTCCATGCGTGAACGGCTCGCACTGGAACGGCAGAACAATCTTTAAAAAACGGGATATGTGGGGGATTAACTCCCCCCTGCATATTCCCGCAGGGTGGCTCACCGGGCCACGTGTTGGCAGCTCAGTTTGCCCCGCACGAGTAGGATCACTTACCGCCGCACGATCGGTTCACTCGGGGCGAAATATGCAAGAAGTTGTATCTCACAATTTGCCATCTACTTTGAAGACAGGCTAGCTCCAGAAATAGCAATTTAAAAGCGAGTTTAACGCTTTGCTTCTGGCAAGGATAGCCATAAAAGAATTGGGGATAACTATTAAGAGCAACCCCCCTCCATCCCCGGCAGAACCCCGCCAGGCACTCGGGTTGCTCTCCAGCATTTCCCTATCCTCCTGGCGGGTAAGAGCCATCTTTACCATAACCAAAACCTGTCCTTGACCAGTAGCAAAATGTAAGTTTTTCGCTTGCATCAGTTTATCAGAGAACAAATACATCGACTGCAACCACAATTAGGACATTTGAAATAAAGCGAACCGGCGGAAACTTGTGCGAGTTTGTCATCTGGTAATATTTCCATTCCTTCTTCCGTCACTTGCTGCATTTCTTTTAATTCATCCACTGTAAAAATAAAGCCTTTTTCTCCTGCAAAGGAAACCAAATCCTCTAAGGATGACGGATTAAAATCCTCCAATTCCTTTTTCAATGCTTCGTTTTTGTTTAATTCATCTTGAAATCTCTTTACATTTTCCTTAAACATTTTCATAGACCTCCTTTTTTATTTTATTAAAAATATAATTTTGCTTATATCGTCGGCAGACGCCTTGCTATGGTAGTTTAACTGACCGGTTATATCTATAATTATAAAACCTAATGACTAACAAAAGGACTAACGAATTTTGCTTTTTTATTAGTCCTTGCCTCCTGCAAAGATTAATTCATTTGCATTAGACAAAGGTGCGGACAAATCAAAAGAATTATTTTGTGGTATTGTGAAAATTAACGTTCCTGACCCTGGATTATCCGGGCAGAGAGCGGGTGGACGAGCATTTTCTGGTGTCGCTTCTAAAATGTACCCATAGGGTTGGACACAAATTTTAGAAACTAAGATAAAATGGAGTATGGTTAATAAACGAAAAAAGTACAGTCCAGAAGAAAAAGCAAAAATAGTATTAGAGGTTCTCCGTGAGGTAGCCATTATCCGATTCGCCCCACCAAGCGGGTGGAAAACGGGCGCACTAAACGCAATAACACCCATGCTATTGATTATTCTAAGATGGGAGGGCCTACAGATGTTTAAGCCTTTTTATGGTCTTACCTTTAATCCTTTTGATAAGTCTCTTCCTGAAAGCCATGCCTTTGAGTCCCGGGATTTTAAGCAGATGCTCTCCCGTCTTGATTATCTCAAGAATACTCGTGGTATAGGTCTTTTTACTGCTCCCCCCGGCATGGGTAAAACTTTTGCTTTGCGCTGTTTTGCTAAAAACCTTAACCCTAATTTGTTTCAAATCTCTTACATTTGTCTTTCTACGGTCAGTGTTTCTGAATTCTACCATCAGTTTTCTTTGGCACTGGGTTTGGACTACAGTTCTAAGAAGACTGTTATGTTTAGAAATATCCAGGAACGGCTTTTTTATCTGCTAAAAGAAAAGCGTAAAACATTTATTCTGGCCATTGATGAAAGTCAGTATTTAAACGCCGGGATCTTTCGAGATATTAAGATGCTTATGAATGTCCATTTCGACAGCCTGGATTGTTTTGCTCTTATTTTCATTGGGCAGACCTATCTTGCCTCTATTCTCGAAAAACCTGTTCATGAATCTCTCAAACAACGCATTGTCGTTCATTACAACTATGAGGGGTTGTCTTCCGATGAGGCAAAGGATTATATTTATTCCCGGCTTGAGGTTGCCGGCGGCTCCCGCAATTTGATAAATGAGGCTGCTGTTCATGCTGTTGCTAACTTCTGCCAGGGCACTCCACGCCTCATCAACAGCCTTATGACTAATGCCTTGATTCTTGGTACGCAACTGCAGAAAACTACTATCGATACTGAAATTATTCTGGCAGCCAGTAATAATTTGGCCCTGTGTTGAGGGGGTTCTTCTATGTTCACATAATCTTTTTTCTTTTTTATGTAACTTATTTCCTGACCATGATCTTAAAATCATGGTCATTCTTTCTCCTTCTACAATATTTTGCTGTTTTCACGGTAATATTGTGCTGTATCGAATAATTATGTGCTGTTTTTCTGGGTTTCATAGAAATTTCATTCTGCTGTTTGACCCGATGTTAGTGTGCTGTTCTACAATTGGGTGAAATACCTAAAATCCTGGCTGCCTGCCGTGTGTCAGGCCTTCTATCTCTTTAATCTTTGATATTATTTCATCCCTTTGGGTCTTTGGAAGGCTCTTGATTTGAACGGCCATGGCGCTTGTCTTTTCCCCTGAAAACATACCCAGTATTAATTCACTGTCCAGCAATCCCGGTATGAAATTAGATTTTCCCCTTAATAAATAACATCAGATTGCATTATAGAGAACACTGGAATCTCTGTGCTATTTTGAATATATGGCATATACATGCGTGATCGGTTTACCATAAATGTTAACAGTTACCATTTACCCCCTGGGAATTAACAGCCTTTACCCAGGGCGACAACAGTCGTTCCCTGTTGACGTTGGGATCAACACCCTCACTCATAAAGTAAATAATAAGCTGA
>JAHDOA010000067.1 GCA_018435055.1 Pelotomaculum sp.
CCGCCTACTGTATTCAGGGTCAGGGTAATCGCCGCCGTCAGTGTCGTCTTGCCGTGGTCTACGTGGCCGATGGTGCCGATGTTGACGTGCGGTTTGGTCCGCTCAAATTTCCGTTTTGCCATTTTGGTTCTTCCTCCTTAAAATGGTCAGAATTGCTGTACAACTACCTACATATTCAAGATTATTTCCACATTTCGTCAAATGATACAAATCAGTGGAAAATGATGAAATAATTCTATATACCGGGTAAAATTCCTTCCAGGCAGATAAAAAAAACAGGGGCCTGCCACCTAAAAACAGGCAAATTCTATTTATGCACGAAAAACTGCTGGCCGGCTTTTTATAAGATAGGGTACATAGCCGTATACGAGGCTATAAATAATTAAAACCGGTGCAGCGATTCACCGGTTTTCGACTTCATGGTAGCGGCGCAGGGACTTGAACCCCGGACACCACGGGTATGAACCGTGTGCTCTGACCAGCTGAGCTACGCCGCCGTATATTGAGAAGTTTGACGTGAGAGGTGGGAGGTGAGGTACATGTTGGAATTCGGCTCTTGCCGAATTCCTTCTTATCTCACTTCTAACTTCTCACTTCTCACTTCTCATTTTTGGAGCCACTAACCGGGATTGAACCGGTGACCTCATCCTTACCAAGGATGCGCTCTACCTACTGAGCTATAGTGGCAAGTCAGTACATTGGACACAAGGCGAATAAAGCCTCAGTTAGTAGTTTAGCACATGTCAAATTGCCTTGTCAATTTGGTTTTACTGCCACGGCAATAAAAAAATGCAACCGGCAGCCCGGATGAACAAGTGCGCCTGCAGGTCACTTATCACAATTTTTGAAAAGCATAATTTCCTATACAAAGAAAAAACGCCTTTACAGGCGCTTTGATTTACTTGGTTGCGGGGAGGGGATTTGAACCCCTGACCTTCGGGTTATGAGCCCGACGAGCTACCAGCTGCTCTACCCCGCGATGTCGGCACTATCTATTATATCACAGAAGGAGTCCCCTATCAAACACTATGGGTATCCTTTTATTGGCCTGGTGGAGGGGGCTGGATTCGAACCAGCGAAGTCGTCGACGGCAGATTTACAGTCTGCTCCCTTTAACCACTCGGGAACCCCTCCGTATCAGAGGTGAGACGTGAGATGTGGGCTTCCAACATCTCACTTCTCACTTATCACTTCTCAACTGGAGCCGGCGATGGGACTCGAACCCGCAACCTGCTGATTACAAGTCAGCTGCTCTGCCAATTGAGCTACGCCGGCAGTGACACAATAAAGATTATACGTGAAAAAATTATACATGTCAAGAGTTAAAAAAGACTCTTAACCTCTATTAACTGCTGGTTAAAAGTCCCTTTAAACCACAGTGCGCCGCATATAATAACCTTATATCGTCAATAGATTGACCAGTTAGACTTCCCTTTTTTCCAGGTATCTTTCCAACTTGCGCTTTACCCTCTGCAGGGCGTTGTCGATGGACTTGACGTGGCGCTTCAAATCTTCAGCTATCTCCTGGTATGACTTCCCTTCCAGGTAAGACATCAACACTTTCCATTCCAACGAGCTCAGGATTTCACCCATTTTCTCTTCTATGTCATCAAATTCTTCTCTGGAAATAACCAGCTCTTCGGGGTCGGTAATTTTTGAACCCGAGATCACATCAAGCAGTGTCCTGTCTGAATCTTCATCATAAATCGGCTTGCTAAGAGAAACATAGGAATTAAGAGGAATATGTTTTTGCCTGGTAGCTGTCTTGATTGCGGTAATAATCTGCCTGGTGATACATAGTTCGGCAAACGCCCGGAACGAGGATAACTTGTCCATACGGAAGTCACGAATAGCCTTGTATAATCCAATCATGCCCTCCTGGATAATGTCTTCCCGATCCGCCCCGATTAAAAAATAGGAGCGTGCTTTAGCCCTAACAAAGTTCCTGTATTTATTGATTAGGTACTCCAGGGCGTAGTCATCACCCTCACGCGCAAATTCCACTATTTCTTCATCAGATAATAATCGATACCCGATAGGAACTTCCCTTTGGGCTTGAAGACTCACATTAACCCCCCACTCTTTCCATTCTCCCTACAGTAAATATCCCTCTAGTAAAAACAAAAAACCTTTCCCTTTTTCGATTCTAAGCCCTGGCAAAACCCACGTAACTTTTCTTTTCTAAGGTAAGGAATATTAATAGTTGCCCGTTTGTTTCCACACCCATTATAACGAAGGGGTGATAGCTCGTCAAGGTCAAAATAAGTGGGGTCCCGGCAAACGCTATCTTTTTTGTCGACGCAGTTTTTCTAATTCGGACCTGATCCGATCAAGAAGGAAATTCTCCAGGTAGCTGTCCGCAGGGACGCTTTTTACATAATGCTTCTCACTTTCCTGCTTGCTCCTTTTAACTTCAAGCAATAGCTCTTCCGGCGTCAGGCGGTACGCGCCCCGGCCAAAAACAATGCCCTGTTCGGCCCAGTCGGAGGTGGCCACGTATACAATACCTTCTTTTAATAATTTCCCTACCAGGTTTTCTATATAAGCATCAGCCGTTTCACCCTGCTGGGTGTATATAACCTCGACCGAATCAATTGTTTCTATTCTTTCAAATGAATTTTTCACCTGGTGGGCATCAAAAACCACGTATATTTTTTTGCCGGACAGGTGGGAGTAATTGGCTAGTTTAGAGACCAGCTTGAACCTGGCATGTTCTAAGCCGGAGTTCTTGAATCTTTCAAATTCCGGCCAGGCGAAAATAATGTTATAGCCGTCAATTACGAGAAACTCCTTCATCAACAAAAGCCTTTCTTCTCTGACGCAGTACTTCAAAGACCAGCAGGGCGGCGGCAACCGAGGCGTTAAGGGAATTTACATGGCCTGACATAGGCAGGCGCACCAGGCTGTCACAGCGTTCCTTAACCAGGCGCCCCAGACCTTTTCCTTCACCGCCGATAACCAGCCCTAAAGGTCCGTCGAGCCTGGCTTCCCAATAGAGTTCCTTGCCGCCGGCTTCAGCGCCTACAATCCAGAGACCCTTTTTTTTGAGCTGCTCTACGGTCTGTGGCAGATTGGCTACCCTGGCCACCTTAACGTATTCTATAGCGCCTGCGGATGACTTGGCCACAGTAGGGGTCAGGGGCGCCGAGCGGCGGCGGGGGATCACCACGCCATGCGCGCCAGCGGCATCGGCGGTACGCAGGATCGCGCCCAGGTTGTGCGGATCGCTGATTTCATCCAGGATGATCAGAAACGGCTCCTCGCCCGCGCCGATACCCGCCAGGATATCGTCAACTTCCACATACTCCTTGGCGGCCAGAAAAGCCACCACACCCTGGTGGGTTGCGCCGGACGAGAACTGTTCCAGGCGCCGGCGGTCAACTTTTTGCACAGGTATTTTCCTGTCCCTGGCTGTTGTGAATATCTCCTGCAGTGGCCCGGTTAAAACACCCTCCGCAATGATGATTTTATTGATTGGCCGGCCCGATCGCAACGCTTCTTTGACGGGATGGCGACCGGCAATAATGTCGTCCAGGGCGGCGCCCTCCTTTGAAAATGCGATTTAAAGACTTTTATCACAGGTTTAACAAATAATTATTATCACATGATTTACAAGATTTTAAGGATTAGTTCTCACGTCTCAATGGAGCAACTGGTTTTCAACACCATGGACTCTGCAGTATTAATTTGTCGACACTTTGATTATTTTATCTAAATCCATTTTAATTAAATCCTGTTAATCTGGTTCTAATCCTGTTAATCCTGTCAAATTGTTTTTTTATAAGTTCTTAAACGTCTCCCTGACCTCGTTAACTTTGCCGCAGCTCATTCTGCCTTCCGGGCAGGGGCCTTTCAGACATCCCGGACCGGCCCCCCGGAAGATTGCCGGCGCTACCGCTCTCACCAGCCGGAGCATCTCCAGGGCCAGCGCCCTGATCTCCCACTGGGCGCGGTTACAGCAGCGCAGGTTAAAAAAATGGAGCAATTCACGGGCGTTCATTGTGACCATCATCTTTGTCTCTGCGGCATTGGGCAGAACAAACCGGGCATCCTCACTTGTGGACTCTCCGCTGTTCCCGAGCTTTTCCACCCACCCATCGTACCATTCCTGGATTTGGGCCATTTGACCTGCGAATTGTTTTACGGCTTCAGCTCCCAGTGCCTCGATGCGCGGCGGGATGATATAGCCAAATACGCCATCTTCTTTAGCGGCACTGGCTTCTGACACATAACGCTGGGACTTGACGCTGAAACTGGCAATGCGGTGCCTGGTAATCTGGGCCAGCAGGCTGCGGGAGACACCTTCAATACCGAAGGAGAAACTGGCATGCTCGATCGGGGTAAGGTGCCCCAATTCCATCAGCCTGTCCAGGAAAGCATCCTGGTTTTTTGCTTCAACGCCCTGCTTCAGATCCTCTATTCCAGCTGCGGAGTAGCAAAGCCTGGCCCCCATGGCCACAGCCTCCTGGGGATTTGGGGTATATCTTAACAGTTCAACCCTTAATTTCTTGGCGCCCATAGGTAACACCTCAAATATTAGTCGTGGGTAGCGGGTATCGTACCACGTCCCATGTCTCACATCTCACTTTTTATCGCTTCCAGCGCAACTGCCATAATTTCGCCAAGCCGCGCGGCATCGCCCTTTAAATACAGGTAGCCGATCAAGCACTCCAGCGCGGTGCTGCGCCGGTATTCGATCATCCCGGCGCTCCGCGGCGTGTGGGCCGATTTGGCGTTGCGGCCCCGCCTCACTATCGACGCCTCGTCCCCGGTGAGCTTCCCTTCCAGGGCGTGCAGCGCTCTGGCCTGGGCGCCGGCGTTAACATACTTTACTGTCTCACTGTGAAGCTGGTTTACTTTTACCAGCCCGGCGCCGATCAGGCGCTCCCGCACCGCCAGCTCATATACGGCATCTCCAACATAAGCCAGTACCAGTGCGGGCAGGTCTTCCGGCCGTGCATTATTATCGTTTTTAAAATTCAAATATCTCCTACCCCTGCTTTTTCCAACGGACTCCCTGCGGTGTATCCTCCAGGACAATGCCCAGCTCCTTCAGCCCGTCCCTGATCCGGTCTGCGGTACCCCAGTCCTTTTTCTTCCGGGATTCCTGCCGCACTTCTATGATCAGCCTTACCAGCCCCTCGACCAGGTCCGAGCCGTCCCCGGCCGCCCCTTCAAGCAGTATAACACCTCTATCGTCAACCTTAAAAATACCCAGCACTTCATTGAATATAGCAAACAAATCCATCGCCTTTTGAAGAACTGTCCGGTCAGCCTCCGAAACCGTCTCGCCAAGACGCTGCACCGCTGTATTTACTTCTCTGGCCAGGTCAAAATTAATACCGGTGGCCAATGCTGTGTTGAAATCATCATCCATAGCCGCTTCAAACGAGTCCTTAAGTTCATCCAGGCGCATTTCAAATGTTTGATTTTTATTGATCAGCAGGCCGGTTATTAAACTTTTTGTATCTTCCCGGCAGGTTTTGGCCAGAGCCTCGGTCAGAAGACGCATGCTGGTCTTGATCCTTTCCAGGCCGCGGCCGGCGGCAGCCAGCTTTTCGTCGTCGAAATCCAGCGGGCTGCGGTAGTGGGTGGACAGAAGAAAAAACCGCACCGTCTCCGGCGGGAATTTAGCTAAAATATCTTTCACAAGGAAAAAATTGCCCAGTGATTTAGACATTTTTTCCTCATTCACGGTGATAAACCCGTTATGCGCCCAGTAGCGGACAAACGGTCCGCCGGTAGCAGCCTCGCTCTGCGCAATTTCATTTTCATGGTGCGGGAAGATCAGGTCGAACCCGCCGCCATGGATATCAAAATTTATACCCAGATATTTGAGCGACATGGCCGAACACTCAATGTGCCAGCCGGGGCGGCCTGGGCCCCACGGGCTGTCCCAATGCGGCTCTCCTGGTTTAGCCGCTTTCCAGAGAACAAAATCCAGCGGATCGCGTTTTCTGGCGTCCACCTCTACCCGGGCGCCCGCCTGCATATCATCGAGAGTGCGCCCGGAAAGTTTTCCGTAACCGGCAAATTTCCTTACTTCAAAATAAACATCTCCGTCAACAATATACGCGGAGCCGTTATCCACCAGCTTTTCCACCAGGTTGACGATCTCGTTAATGTGTTCCGTAACCAGCGGATGGATATCCGCACGGCGGACATTCAAGGCATCGGCGTCTTTGAAGTACTCCTGGATATAGCTGCGGGACAACTCCAGCGGGTCACGTTTCTCCTCAGCAGCCCGGTTGATAATCTTGTCATCTATATCCGTGAAGTTTTGGATGTAAAGGACTCTATATCCTTTCCATTTTAAATAGCGGCGCACCGTGTCAAAAAAAACCAGCGGTCGCGCGTTGCCCAAATGTATGTAATTATAAGTGGTCGGACCACAGACGTATATATAAACATTTCCAGGCTCCCGCGGCTGAAAAGTCTCTTTTCGCCTGGTAAGAGTATTATAGATTTCCATAATTTAAGGTAAACCTCCCATTCCGGACATCTGTCGTCAGATGTCGGAAGTAAGAATATATGTATTCCTTTTGGGTCAAAACAAATTGACAGGATTAACTTGATTAAAACAAGATTAACAGGTATTGATTAATTTGATGAGAAAACAAATTTTCATTTATGGATTGTTCCCTCATTATGCATCTGGCTTTGTTCTTTGTTTAATTAAATAATTCTGTAAATCATTTTTTAATTTTAATCCTGTAAATCCATAAAATCCTGTAAATCCCGTCAGATTGTTTTAATTTAGGGTTTACACCCATTCTGACAGGCGCCGGACAATCCCCGCACGCCCCAGGATGGCCATAACCTGGTCCAGGTCAGGTCCCTGCGTACCGCCTGTAAGAGCTACCCGCACCGGCATAAAGATTTGCTTGCCCTTCAACCCTAGAGATCGGCCAACTTCCTTTAATAGCGCCCGCGCTTCGTCTGCTTTGATTTCATCTGTAACCGTTACGTTTATTTTCTTTATTAATTCCTGGAAAACAGCCTTGACCTGCCCACCGGACATAATCTCCCGCGCTTCATCTTTCACGATCAGGACGTCATCATCAAAAAATATCCTGACGTGTTCGGCTGCTTCCTGCATATAACTGAGATATTTCCGGACTGCGGCCACCATCATTTTAACCGACTCGTATTTTTCCGCCGGCAACGGAGCGCTGATATAACCCGCTTTTTCCAGGTGCGGCAGGGCCATTTCAGTAAGCCGCTCCAGGTCGGTCTCCCGGATATAGTGGCCGTTCAGCCAGTTAAGTTTATCAAGATCAAAAACAGCGGGACTTTTGGCCACCCTTTCCAGGGTAAACTGCTCTTTCAGCTCGTCCAGAGAAAAAATTTCTTCCTCGCTTCCGGGGGACCAGCCCAGCAGAGCCAGGAAATTTGCCAGAGCCTCCGGCAGGTAACCCCTATTCTGGTACTGCTCAATAGAAGTGGCGCCGTGGCGTTTACTCATCTTGCTGCGGTCCTTGCCCAGAATCAGCGATACGTGGGCAAATGCGGGGATTTCCCAGCCCAGAGCATTATATAATAATATCTGACGCGGAGTATTGGACAGGTGTTCCTCCGCTCTGATTACATGGCTGATTTTCATAGTATGGTCATCCACTACAACCGCGAAATTGTATGTGGGAATGCCGTCTGACTTAACAATGATGTAGTCTCCTATCTCACTGCCTTCAAAAGAAACGTCCCCCCGCACCAGGTCCCTGACCAGGACCACCTCGTTTTCAGGCACACGGAAACGCACCACCGGCCGGCGGCCTGCCGCTTCTAAACTGGCGCGCTCTGTGGCGGTAAGATCCCGGCAGCGCCCCAGGTAGCGGGGCAGTTCGCCTTTAGCCATGAGGGCTTCCCTTTCAGCGGCAAGCTCTTCTTCACTGCAATAGCAGAGGTAGGCCGCGCCGCTGTTCAGCAGGTTATCAGCGTGTTTTTTGTATAACTCCAGCCTTTCCATCTGCCGGTAAGGGCCGTACGGCCCGCCGACATCGACACCCTCATCCCAATCCAGGCCCAGCCAGCGCAACGCGTCCAGGATGTTTTCTTCGGATTGGCGGGATGAGCGTTCTAAATCGGTATCTTCAACGCGCACAATAAACGTACCGCCATAACGGCGGGCAAACAACCAATTAAAAAGCGCCGACCGGGCCCCGCCAATATGTAAAGGGCCTGTGGGACTTGGCGCAAACCTTACTCTAACTGATGACAAATCACAATCCTCCCTTGCCCCGTTAAGAGCCTGGTGTTAATTAATGCCTTTTTTGACAGGCCTATTATAACATCTCCCTTAATAGACGGGCAACCACTACCGTTATTCTATGGGCTGGTCTGTGTAAAAGAAACGGTACGCAAAAATTATCGCACAGATCTGATCATCGCCACAGCATAGGAAGCAATGCCATCCCCCGCGCCTGTGAAACCCAAACCCTCGGTAGTAGTCGCCTTGACATTTACCCGATCGGCGCTGATGCCCAGTGTTTCCGCCAAACGCAAAGTCATTTTCCCGATATGGGGAGCTATTTTGGGCTGCTGCGCTACTACTACCGAGTCCACATTAATAATTTCATAACCTTTTACATGGAGCAGCTCTTTTACCCCGGCAAGTAAGGCTAAGCTGCTAATTCCTTTGTATTTCATGTCGCTGTCCGGGAAATGCTGCCCGATGTCTCCTTCCCCGGCCGCGCCCAGGAGAGCGTCCATAACGGCGTGCGCCAGCACATCAGCATCTGAATGGCCGAGCAGCCCCTTTTCATAAGGTATTATTACCCCGCCAAGGATCAGGGCCCTCCCCTCAACCATTTTATGGACGTCATAGCCAATGCCGACTCTCAATATTAATCCCCCTCACCAGCCGCCTTGATTATGGCCATAGCCATATCCAAATCCTCCGGTGTAGTAATTTTTATATTTTCATAAGAGCCCATGACAATCTTGACCCGCCTGCCCAGGGACTCCACCAGGGCTGTGTCATCCGTCGCCAGCAGGCCATCGTCCCGCGCCCTACGGTGAGCCTCCATAATCAATCTATAGCAAAATGCCTGCGGTGTCTGCACCAGCCAGGTACGATTCCGGGGCAGCGTCCCGGTGACAAAATTATCTTCATTGGCCAGCTTAACGGTATCCTTGGCCAGTACCGCGCATGTGGCGGCGCCGTGCTTTTGCGCTGCGGCAATAACCTTGTCCAGAATATCCAGGCTGAAAAAAGGGCGGACTCCGTCATGGACGATAACAATGTCAGTGTCAGGAGAAAGCGCCAGGAGGCCGTTATACACGGAACCCTGGCGCTCTTTTCCTCCCGGTACAATTGCTGTAATCTTATTTAATCCAAGTTTTTCAATCACTGCGCCGCGGCAGTAGCCTTCCTCGCCGGGACTAACTACTATGACAATATCCTGAACTGCCGGGCTGGCCTCCATGGTTTTTAACGCATAGCCTACCAGCGGGGTGCCGGCCAGGGCAAAAAACTGTTTTTTTGTATTCATTCTCATCCGGGTACCGCTGCCTGCGGCCGGTACTATCGCCGCTATTTTAACCAATAATGTTCACCTCAGCATAACCCGCCTGCCCATTAGCCCGGCGCTCATATTTCGGCTTGGCAAAAATCATTCTCCCGGCGGCTGTTTGCAGAACACTGGTAACAAGCACAGGGATGGTCTGGTTAATATAACGCTTGCCGCCGTCCACCACAATCATCGTACCGTCATCAAGATAGGCCACGCCCTGGCCAGTCTCTTTTCCATCTTTGACAACCTGGACGATCATCTCCTCACCCGGCAGTACCACCGGCTTCACCGCGTTGGCCAGCTCATTAATGTTGAGCACCTTGACACCATGCAGTTCGGCTACTTTGTTCAGGTTGAAGTCATTTGTGATTATTTTGGCTGTAAGTTTTTGGGCCAGTTTGACCAGCTTGGTGTCCACCTCAGCCGCTTCCTCCAACCCGCGGTTATTGTCATATATCTGGATTTTGATATCCTGATCCTTACGCATCTTGTTCAGTATGTCCAGTCCCCGCCGGCCTCTGTTCCGTTTCAGGAGATCCGGTGAGTCGGCAATATGGCGCAGTTCCTCAAGCACAAAGGCAGGGACAAGGAGGATGCCTTCGATAAAACCGCTTTCGCATAGCTCAGATATCCGCCCGTCAATAATAACGCTGGTGTCGAGAATTTTTAACTGCCCGGCGCGGAGCTCGGCCTTAGCGACACGTTCCTTGCCGAACCTGGGTATGCTGGTGAAGAGCGATAATATCTCTTCCCGTTTCTTAATAAAAACACTTAGCCCAAGATAGGCCAGGAACAAGGTTACTAAAACCGATAACACTATTCCGGGCCAACCAATTGAAGAAATGGTTGGCCTTATTAAATTAGCAATTATAAGTGCAATAACCAGGCCTACTGAACCCATTAGCAGATCCTGGGATGGTATTCTCTGCAAATACTGCTCAACAAAAACCGTCAGCCGTACGGCCCAGCGGATGAGTAGCGGCGCCAGCAGAATACCGGCCACAAGGAATAATAATGTAGAAAGCCCAATAAAACCGTATTTAAACTGCTGAGGCAGATTGATAAAAAAAGAAATCAAGTCGCTGTTAACCAAAAAATACCCCGAGGCGAATCCACCGGCGGTAAAAACAATTAGCAGGACAATATATACAATCCGCTTTAACATTTAGTTATCACCTCCTTTACAAGCTATTTTTAAACTTACAACTATATTATATTATTTGCATAAACATTGCATCTATAGATTATGCTAAACGAAAAAGCGTCAGTATTTTACTGACGCTTTTTTAAGCAAAGGCGCCATCTAAAAGCGACTGGGCCTTTTCCTCCTCCAGTTCCGTGGCTAGAACCAGCTCGCTAATTAAGATTTGTCTTGCATTCTCCAGCATTTTTCTTTCGCCGGACGAAAGCCCCTTTTCACGGTCCCTTTTCATCAGGTTGCGCACAACTTCAGTCACCTCATATATGTTGCCGCTCTTAATTTTTTCTAAATTGGCGCGGTACCTGCGGTTCCAGTTCGGCGACATGGCAGTACACTGCTGGCGCATGATGTGCAGTACCTTTTCTACGCCTTTCCAGTCAATTACCTCTCTTAGACCCACACCTTCACCATTGTTGATCGGGATCATTACCTTCATATCGCCAACCGGCAGCTGCAGAATGTAATATTTACGCTTTTCTCCCAGTACTTCCTTCTCTTCAATGGATTCGATAATGCCTGCACCGTGCATCGGGTACACCACTTTGTCTCCTATTTTAAACATGCCGTACCCCCTCATGTTTTTTACAACAACATATTTGCCACATATATAATATAGCACAAAAAAAGCCCAATGTCAAATAAACCAATTATTTTAGCACAGCTATAATACAGTGTCAATATTAAATTCTAAGATAAATTATAAAAATTATTGATGAGTAACCCTACCTGGGCCATTCTTGTAAAACCTTCTCACGGTACCTGTTGAGACCATCTTTAATGGAACGGGCGCGGACTTCACCGATGCCTTCCACCCCGTCAAGTTCTTCTATTGTAGCTACAAGGATTTTGCTGAGTGTGCCGAATGTCTTAACCAGGTTGTCAATAACGGACAGCGGCAGTCTGGGTATTTTCTCCAAAAGCCGGTAGCCCCTGGGCATAACATGCTGGTCTAAAATGCCGGCGCTGCCGGGATAGCCAAGAGCCCTGGCAATTAGAGCCAGCTCCAGGATGTCTTCTGACGGCCAACCTCTTACAATATTAAGGATGGTAGAAGGTGTTTTTTCCCCTATGTTCATCGCATAATCCTGGATTACCAGAAGACCTTCGTCCTCCGTGTTAGCCACCAGTTCTTCCATCTGCATGGTAATCAGGCGGCCTTCGACGCCAAGTTCACTGATATATATTTCTATCTCCCTGACCACTCTTAAAACCATTTCCACCCTTTGTATGGCCTTGGCCACATCGAACAAAGTAACAGCATCCGCAAACTCTAATGCGCTCAACCCCAGCAGCACCTTGTCCTGTACAGAGCGGTATTTTTCAAGAGTCTGGAGAGCCTGGTTGGCTTTTGACAGCAGCACGCCGATATCTTTCAGGACATATTTTATGGTCCCTTTATAGGTGGTTATTACACCACGCCGCTGCGATATGGAAATAACCATCGTGTCTGTCTGTTTCGCCGTCCTTTCCGCACTGCGGTGACGGATACCCGTCTCGCTTGAGGGGATACTCTGATCCGGGACCAGCTGGGTGTTGGCAGCCAGGATTCTTTTGGCGTCCCTGCTTAATATAATCGCCCCATCCATTTTAGCCAGCTCGTAAAGTCCGGCAGGCGTAAACTCGGCATTGATGACAAAACCGCCTTCTATAACTTTCATCACCTCGGATGAATCACCGATTACTATCAAGCCGCCGGTTTTAGCCCTGAGTATATTCTCAAGACCTTCCCGCAAGGGAGTACCCGGCGCGACAATGCGCAATACTTTAGTTAATTTTCCCGCTACTTTTCCTTCCTTCAAAATTAGCCACCTCATACCTTCAGAGCCAGTTCCAGCGCTGTCGCAAGTGTATCGGCGGTTAATATACCTGTTTCCGCAGTATGGCCTGCAGCGCTTTGGCCGGATAATAAAAAGCGTTTGAAGCCAAGTTTGAAAGCTTCTTTTACTCTTTTTTCCACTCCGGTAACCGGTCGCAGTTCACCGGTAAGTCCTATTTCCCCGGCTAAAGCCATCTCGCTGTCAACAGGTTTATCCCGGAAACTGGAGGTCAAAGCACAGGCGATAGCCAGGTCTATCGCAGGCTCATCGAGCTTTACCCCGCCGACAGCATTAACGTAAATATCATGGCTGCTCAGATTTAAACCAACTCTCTTTTCTAAAACAGCCGTGATCAGGGCCACCCGGTTATAATCAACTCCAGCGGTCATCCGCCGCGGCGTACCGTATCCCGCTGGTGATACCAGAGCCTGTATCTCCACTAGAAGGGGCCTGCTCCCTTCCAGAGCTGCGGCAACAGCCGAGCCGGGCGCCTCTCCCTGCGGACGCTGGACTAAAAACAGGGCGGAAGGGTTGGTTACCTCAATCAGGCCGCTCCCGCTCATTTCAAAAATGCCAATTTCGTTTGTTGAACCAAACCTGTTTTTAACACAGCGCAGAATACGGAAAAATTGCCGCCGGTCACCTTCCAGGTAAAGAACGGTATCGACCATGTGCTCCAATACCCGCGGGCCGGCAATCATGCCTTCTTTAGTCACGTGCCCGACCAGGAATATGGAGATGCCTTTTGTCTTGGCCAGTCGCATCAACTGGGCCGCGCATTCGCGGACCTGTCCGACACTTCCGGGGGCGGAGCCCAAATCACTTTTGTACATCGTTTGTATAGAATCAATCACCGCTACCGGTGGCGCAAGCTCTCTAAGATGGCGCTCCATCAGGTCTATATCTGTTTCCGACAACAGCAGTAAACCAGGTGAAAGCTCTCCCAGCCGTGCGGCCCGCAGCCGGACCTGGCGCGTCGATTCTTCCCCGGATACGTAAAGCGTCTGCATCCTGCGGCTGAGTAATTGAGATACTTGCAGCAGCAGGGTCGACTTGCCGATTCCCGGATCGCCGCCGAGTAAAACCAACGAACCCGGCACCAGACCTCCGCCGAGAACGCGATCCATTTCACCAATCTCTGTGGAAAAACGTTCTTCCTCCAGTACGGGCACCTCTGTAATCGGACGCGGCAAATCAACTCCAATGAGGGAAGAGTTGGCATTCCTACGCGGATTTACACACTCTTCAATCAGGCTGTTCCAGGTACCGCAGCCGGGGCAGCGCCCCAACCAGCGGGCTGTCTGCTGCCCGCATTCCTGGCACAGGTATTTAGTCTTTGTACGCATCGGCAAAAGTCTCCAAGTTTTGGTTATTCCTGAATTATAACATTTGA
This sequence comes from Pelotomaculum sp., assembly GCA_018435055.1. Classification (GTDB taxonomy): domain Bacteria; phylum Bacillota; class Desulfotomaculia; order Desulfotomaculales; family Pelotomaculaceae; genus Syntrophopropionicum. The sequence continues at coordinate 13,924 of JAHDOA010000067.1, forward strand.
AAAGGCTAACTACAAGTGACTGGTTTGCAGGCAAACAAGGCCTGTTTTATTAATAAGGCGCCCTGTAAAACAAGACGCCTTTTTGGAGCTAAAAGGTTTTCTTTCACAGTGTTATTAATACCGTTACAATTTGACAATCTTTGTTTCATTGCCGGTCTCGTCCACATCAAGCAGTACCCTGTCGCCGCGGTTGAATGTACCTTTCAGCAATTCTTCGGACAGCCGGTCTTCCACGAGGCGTAATATGGCCCGTCGCAGCGGCCTGGCGCCGTATGCCTCATCGAAACCTTCCCTGACCAGAAGGGCCTTGACAGCTTCGGTAACTCCAACTTCAACCCCGTTTTCCTTCATCCTGTCGGCAACTACTTTTAGCATCAGGCCTACGATATCTTTAATGTGTTCTTCTGTAAGGGAGTGGAATACTATGGTTTCGTCAAGCCGGTTGAGAAATTCGGGCCGGAAGGTCCGGCGCAGTTCATCGGTTATCCTCTTCTTCATATCCTCGTAATTGGATTTTTCCTGATCACCCGTCCTAAAGCCTAAAACGGCTTCCCTTTTGATTGTATGCAGACCCACGTTTGAGGTCATAATGAGCACGGTATTTCTAAAATCTACTGTGCGCCCGCTGGCGTCTGTCAGCCTGCCGTCCTCCATCACCTGCAACAGGATATTGAAGACATCCGGGTGGGCTTTTTCAATTTCATCCAGCAGCACTACCGTATAAGGTTTGCGCCGCACAGCCTCAGTCAGCTGTCCCCCCTCGTCATATCCGACATAGCCGGGGGGAGCGCCTACCAGCCGGGAGACCGCGAATTTTTCCATGTACTCGGACATGTCAATCCTGACCATGGCTTCCTCGCTGCCAAAAAGAACCTCTGCCAGGGCTCTGGCCAGCTCAGTCTTGCCCACACCGGTTGGTCCAAGAAAGATGAAAGAACCAACAGGACGCTTCGGATCTTTTAGACCCGCCCGGGCTCTTCGTATAGCCCTCGCGATAGCCTTTATTGCTTCATCCTGCCCGACGACGCGCTGGTGCAGGACTTCTTCCATTTTCAATAGCCGTTCGGACTCTCCTTCTGTCAGCTTCTTCACCGGGACCCCGGTCCAGGTCGAAACAATATGGGCTATTGCATCCTCATCAACCACCAGTTCTGCGCCGCTTGTTCTCTGTTTCCAGGATTCCCTGCTCTCATCCAGCTCTGAGCGTAATTTTTGTTCCTGATCCCTCAATTCAGCAGCTTTTTCAAATTCCTGGCCGTTTACAGCAGCCTCTTTTTCTTTTTGTAAGATTTCCAGCTTCTTTTCTAATTCTTTTAATTCGGGCGGCGCCACAAATGCCTGCAATCTCACCCGGGAACCGGCCTCATCCATTAGATCAATAGCCTTGTCCGGCAGGAACCTGTCGGTAATATAACGGCTGGACAACCTCGCGGCCGCATCGAGGGCGGCGTCGGTAATCCTCACCCGGTGGTGCGCTTCGTACCTGTCCCGGAGGCCCCGCAAAATCTGGATCGTCTCTTCTACCGTCGGCTCGGACACGGTAATGGGCTGGAAGCGCCGCTCAAGTGCGGCGTCCTTTTCAATATGTTTACGGTACTCATCTAAGGTAGTAGCGCCGATACACTGCAGTTCACCCCTGGCCAGGGCAGGTTTCAGGATGTTGGCGGCATCTATGGCCCCTTCTGCGGCGCCTGCTCCCACCAGTGTATGGAGCTCGTCGATAAACATGATAATATTCCCGGCCTGGCGGATCTCTTCAATAATCTTTTTTAAACGCTCCTCAAATTCCCCCCGGTACTTGGTACCGGCTACCAGGGAACCCATATCGAGTGTAACCACCTTTTTATTAATAAGGATTTCAGGGACATTACCGGCTGTAATGCGCTGGGCCAATCCTTCAGCCACAGCTGTCTTACCGACACCGGGCTCGCCGATCAGGACGGGGTTGTTCTTGGTGCGCCTGGAGAGTACCTGGATAACTCTTTCAATTTCCTTGTCCCTGCCTACCACAGGATCCAGCTTGTCTTCTTTGGCCATTAAAGTAAGATCCCGCCCGAACTGGTCAAGGGTTTGGGTAGAAATGGCTTTGGCCTGGCCCTGCGCCTGGCTTTCAGGCGGGGTCTGCCCCCCCTGCAGGTGGGCGACCATGGACCGCAACTTGCGGTAATCAGCCCCTGTGGCGCCTAGTATACTCGCCGCGACGCCTTCGCCTTCTCTGATTAAACCCAAGAGCAGGTGTTCAGGGCCGACATAATTGTTTCCCATCCGGCGCGCTTCATCCAGAGATAGTTCCAAAACCTTTTTAGCCCTGGCCGTGAGGGAAGGTTCGGGCGGGGACGGTTCGCTACTCCCTTCAACCATTTGTGACACGGCCTCTCTCACTTTATCAGCATCCAACCCCAATGTTAGAAGGACTTTAGCCGCGATGCTTTCCCCCTCCCGGATCAGTCCCAAAAGCAAATGTTCCGTCCCGATATTAGGATAATTAGCCTTTTTCGCTTCTTCCCGGGCAAATAACAAAACCTTTTGCGCCCGTTCAGTAAATCTGCCAAACATATTTCAACACCTCCGATATTGGTTGTGAGTCTTTTAGTCGTAAAACGTGAGTCGTGGGTGACAGGGGACGGTTTTCCTCTCAACACATTGACAGGATTTACAGGATTGTAAATAAAACAATAAATTAATAATCATGTTATAACCCCGATATACTCTTGCTTTGGAAGTCAGAAAAAGTCTGCGGAATGATTTATAGCAATGTGTCAAATATTTTTAAGTATTTTAATCCTGTTAATCGATTTTAAATCCTGTTAATCCTGTCTATTTGTTTTATTAATTATCTTTTTTTATGCTTCCAGTCTCAAACTCTTTTCTAATGAGGTCAGCCCTGGCGATATCCAACCCTCTTTTTGACATATCCCGTCCGGCCGTTTTAATTAAAAAGGCAGGCCTGATCTTTACCATTAATTCATTAATGAGTTTGTCCTGTACTGTGGAAATTATTTTTAATTCCAGCCCCAGCCGCAGGTCTGATAACATCCGCATTGTCTCTTCCATGGTCAGAATTCTGGCGCACCTCAATATGCCATAAGCGCGGTAAACGCGGTCCTCAATGACCTCGCGCCTCTCTCTGTATAAAACCCGGCGGGCCTCTTGTTCCTGGGCTAAAATCTGCCTGGTAATAGAAATAAGGTTACTTATTATTTCCTCTTCTGACTGCCCCAGGGTGATCTGGTTTGATATCTGAAACAGATCTCCCAGCGCTTCCGTCCCTTCGCCGTAGAGTCCCCGCACTGTTAAACCCAGCTTGCTGATGGCATTGAATACCCCGCCTAACTGGTTTATTATTTTCAACCCTGTGAGATGAAGCATAACTGAAGCACGCAGGCCAGTCCCGGTATTTGTCGGACATGAGGTAAGGTAACCAAGCTTTTCTGAAAAGGCGTAGTCGAGAGTCCTTTCCAGCCCATCGTCAATATTGTTTACAACCTCCCAGGCTTCTTTTAGACGCAGGCCGGAAAGAAGGCACTGAATACGTAAATGGTCCTCCTCGTTGATCATTATGGTAACTGCTTCATCGTCACGGATCGCAGCCGCTTTAGATTGAAAACTGTTTAAAAGATCAGGGCTAATCAGGTGTTTATCCACCAATATCTGTCGCTCCAGCGGCGACAAATCATTCATCAGGGTTAATTCCATATTGCCGATTAGATCTACAGCCTCTTTACTTTCTAAAGCTTTATTAATTTCGTTAATAACTTCCATGGATTTTTCCGGCTCTAACAGGTGGGGAAAAGGGACGCCCGCCAGGTTCCTGGCAATTCTTATCCGGCTGCTGATTACAATACCCGCATCCGGCCCGTCAGAGTTCATCCAGGGGCTGTTTGCGCTGCTGACTTTACTATTAATAGGCACCTATCCCTCACCTCCCTCTTCGAGATTTTTTTCCAACTGCCGAATATTATCACGCAGCTTGGCCGCCAGTTCAAATTCTTCATGCCCAACGGCCTCCTTTAGCTGTCTTTTGGCGATCTCAATTTCTTTAACCAATCTGGCCCGGCCGCCCTTGCGTTCCGGGATTTTGCCGACATGGCGCGTGTTGCCGTGGATTCTGCGCAAAAGCGGGAGCATCTTTTCCTCAAAATAAGGATAACATTCTCCACATCCCAGAAGTCCCTTATTGGCGAACTGCCCTTCTGAGACCCCACATTTTTCACAAACCTTGCCTTCTGTATTGTAGCTGCTGCCGTTAAAATCGCCATTCAAAAGACCAGCCATGAATTTATTCAAATTCATCTGCGGGAAAAACCCAAAACCATGAATTTTGATTTCCTTGGCGCATATTTCACAAAGGTGGGTTTCTTGTTTCTGCCCATTTATAATTTCAGCAATGTGTACCGTCGCCGGCCGCTGATTGCATTTTTCACAAAACATGGATCTGCTCTCCTTTCAAAATAAACGCTTGCCATAACCTGTTTAACCGCCGCGCAGAATGGATTTTATCATGGCCTTCAGCAGGAGCGCCCTCAGCCTATCCCGTACAGGCATACTTAACCTTAAAATGTTTCCGTCTACCGCAGCGTGCATAACCCCGGCTTCGCGCAAAGATATAAATTTTTCTTCCAGCAGTCGTTTGATCACGCCATCAGCATCTGTCTGGGAAATTGCATCGCCGATTACGTCGCACAATTCAAGAACTGTATCTGACCTCCGGCCAAGAGGAATTTTGATGATCCGGATGTACCCGCCGCTTCCTCTTCTGCTTTCCACGAAATAACCATGGCCGGCGGAAAACCGGGTTGTCAGCACATAATTAATCTGGGAAGGAACACAACTAAAACGCAAAGCAAGATCACTGCGCTGCACCTCAACAAATTCCGTGTTGCTTTTAGCCAGAAGCTGCTTTAAATATCGCTCAATTAAATCCGAAATGTTATTCAAATCTATCAAATCCTTTGACATTGACTGACCTTTACCTTATTATAATGGAAGTCAACAATAATAATCAATACTTTTTTTATTCTTCCCCTAGCGGGGCTTTGAAAAACATGCAAACAAAAACCGCGCCGTGGCGCGGTTTAATAAAACAAATTGGCTCCCCGAGTAGGATTCGAACCTACAACCTACCGGTTAACAGCCGGTTGCTCTACCGTTGAGCTATCGAGGAACACCGGTATTGTAACATATCAAATATACTACGTCCGCCGCCTTAAGTCAAGTGAGCCAAGCTGAGCCAAAGTGAAACAAGGGGAGACAAGGGGACGTTCCTTTTGTCTCATTTATTATTAATGCACACCCTCTTTACCCAGGCTGTTGTACACTGCTAATGCGTCGGTAATATTGTATTGCTCTGAATTGTGGTTTCCTTTTGCGCCGGCTGTAACCAGAACATATTCTTCCCCGCCTTTTTTAGCTAGACTTGCGAGACATAAACCAGCCTTATCAGTATATCCGGTTTTTCCTCCTAAAATTTTGCCGCCGCTAAACCTCGGGTCGCTGAGATTTTCGAACATAGTACTGTAAAAGGTTATCCCGTCTGGGTGCTTATTCGTGGGCTGAGTAGTATGGCAAAAAGAAGTGAAAATTTGACGGAATGTATCATTCTGTAGTGCGTAGATAAGGAGTACAGCCATATCTTTAACTGTTGAGTAGTGGTTTTCATCGTGAAGTCCGGTCGTATTGTCAAAAAAAGTACTATTCATACCAAGATCTTTTGCCTTTTGATTCATTAATTTTACAAAGTTTTGCTCTGAACCAGCAATATGTACGGCGAGCCCAACACAGCATTCCGCGCCGCTTGGCAGCATTGCCCCGTATAGCAGGTCAATTGCCCTGACCTTCTCCCCCGGTTGAAAACCGGCCATTGTAGCATCTGTTCCGTACAGCTCCTTAAAGATAGCACCGGGAAGTGTCACTCTCTCCTGCAAATTTGGCAGATGCTCTATGGCAACAATTGCTGTCATCAATTTGGTCAAAGAGGCAGGATAAATTATTTCTTCGCTCTTTTTCTGCATTAGAATGGTGTGATCATTTATACTGATTAGAATCGCATGGGGACTGTGCAAACGGGTTGAAGATATAGGAGCAGAGGATTCGGGTGTTATCATTAATGGGGGCGCCGCCGCGCCTTTACCGTCACTGTTATTGACAAATAAATACCGGCCTCCGGGTATAATAAAGGCTTTGTAAGCGAGGACAGTAATAACAGTCATCAAAAGGTATGCCAATAATTTTCGCACTTTTGGTTTTATCTTTTTTGTTTGTTGTCCCATAATAAACAGCTCCTTATTCTGTAGTGAATTTATTCAATCACAGAACAAAGAGCTATGTTGGAATTCCAGCTTATGAAATTCTTAAGTTTTTCTTATTTTAAGCATCCGAACTTGGAAGGGTCACAGTAAACACGGTATGTTCCCTGGTGCTTTGCGCCTTAATCGTACCTCTGTGCGCGGTAACGATTTCTTTAGCAATGGCCAGGCCTAATCCTGCACCGCCTGTATTGCTGGAACGGGAGTAATCCAAACGGTAAAATTTTTCGAAGATTGTATCCAGCTTTTGCAGCGGAATGGGGTCGCCCCGGTTGGTAAAAGTAATAACGACATTTCCCTCCTGTTGGACTGCAGAAATGTCGATGACGCTGTTTTCATAGCTATAGGCTATGGCATTTTTCAGGATGTTATTAAACACACGGGCCAGCTTGTCCGCATCTCCCCATAAGGTGAGGCCATCCGGGGCATTGACAGCCACCTGTTTTTCTTGCGGCGTCAGCATTGGATAGAATTCGTCTGCCATCTGCTGAAGCATGAACGGCAAATTGATTTTTTCCTTATTCAGAACGATGGTCTGAAGATTAAATCTCGTGATTTCAAAGAATTCATTGATAAGCTGCTCCAACCGGTAAGCCTTTTCAAGAGTTATTCCGATGTATTTTGCTTTTTGTTCTTGGGGCATATCCGGCGCTTCATCCAAAAGGTTGAGGTAACCGATCACAGAAGTAAGCGGCGTTTTGATATCATGGGCCAGATAAACGACCAAATCGTTTTTTCGCTGTTCCGCTTCCTTGGCGTCCCTTTCCCGTTTTTCCAAAATGCTTTTTACTTTATTCAACTTCGCCGCCATAAAATCCATTTCCGGTGACAATGTAATCTCACGGTTTGATTCTTCCAGCAACAGTTCCATGCCGGAACTAACTTCATTGAAGTATTTCGTCATCCGTGAAAGTGCAAAGTAAAAAATCAGCAACAGCAAGAGGAATAAACCACCGGCCAGCCACCAGGACTTATTGTTACGGAACAACTGCTTATATATATTCAACGCTTCGTAATACGACATGTTAAATGTATTTTGAAAAAACTGAACGATGCTTTCTGCAAAGGAAGCCTGAAAAAGACCATCAATCAGAAGGCGTTGAATGATCACGCCAAGCAGGGGTGCTGCTATAGCGATTAGCACCACCTGTAAAAATATCTTTCTTTTTAATTTAGAAAAATCATCGTTCAATTTTATAGCCAACTCCCCACACTGTCTTGATGTATTTTGGATGTTCAGCTGAATCATGCATTTTTTCACGTAAATGCCGGATATGGACCATTACCGTATTGTTGCTGTTGCTAAAGTATTTATCGCCCCAAACTTTTTGAAATAACTCTTCGGAGCTGACTACCCGTCCCCGGTTTGAACATAAGACCCAGAGAATCGAAAACTCTGTAGGAGTAAGTGAAATTTTCTTCTCATTCAACATACATTCATGTTTGTCCATGTCCAGGACCAGACCGGAAAAGGCAATCAGCCGTTCTTCTTTGGCCGGCTCCATAGAATTGTATTTGGTAAATCGCCGAAGCTGCGCCTTTACCCTGGCAACCAGCTCTAACGGCCGAAAAGGCTTTGTAATATAGTCGTCGGCGCCCAATGTAAGCCCTGTGATCTTATCTATTTCTTCCTCCTTGGCTGTCAGCATGATTACCGGAAAATTATGTTTTTCCCGGATACGCCGGCAGATTGAAAAACCATTTATATCGGGAAGCATTACATCCAGAACAGCGAGATCTATCCTTTCATTATTTATGCAATTCAGAGCGTCCCGGCCATTATAGAACTTAAAAACCTTGTAATTCTCATTTAGAAGATAAACCTCCACCAGGTCCGCAATAGCTTGTTCATCATCAACTATCAAAATATTTGCAGCCATAGGCATCCCTTCCTTTTATTAAGCATAAAAACTCATAAATATTATACTGCTAATAAAAAATCATTTCGTGCCTTTTTCCTTATCAGAACCTTAAGATTTTATTAATGAGACAAGTGAGACAAGGGGACGTTCTTTTTGTCTCATTTTGCTGTGATGATGTAATACAGAGACAAGGGGACGTTCTTTTTGTCTCATTTTGCTGTGATGATGTAATACAGAGACAAGGGGACGTTCTTTTTGTCTCATTTTGCTGTGATGATGTAATACAAAAACCCTCAGGCTGTTTTCAACCGGAGGGTTTTTTAAAATTATTCTAGCGGCGTCCTACTCTCCCAGGGACCAGCGTCCCAAGTACCATCGGCGCTGAAGAGCTTAACTGCCGTGTTCGGGATGGGAACGGGTGTACC
>JAHDOA010000041.1 GCA_018435055.1 Pelotomaculum sp.
ACGTAAGAATATTTGACCCAGGCGCCGGAGGCAGTTACGCCTTGTGAATGATGAAGTGAAGAGCCGGATGCGTTAATAGCGCACGTCCGGTTCTGTGAGGGATTGGGGCCGTGAGGCCCCGTCTACTCGATTTCTGACACGGTTTGTGACATGCCGGGGACATACCTCAGTCCTAAAGCAGTATATAAATAGAGGTGTGTCCCCATCCCCCTGTGCCCATGGAGACATTTCTCCAGTACCGGTCTTGTACCAATTGATCATATTATGAAAGCGGTGCGCTCAATTGCAGCTGGAAGAAAAACTAAAACTTCTGCCGGCCAGGCCGGGGGTTTATCTTTACCGGGATGACAAAGGGAAAATAATTTATGTCGGCAAGGCCCTTTCGCTAAAGAACAGGGTCCGTTCCTATTTTCAGCCGGGCGCCCAGGTTCCGCCGAAAACAAAGGTGATGCTGGAGAAAATAGCTGATTTTGATATTATTGTGACCGATTCGGAAGTGGAAGCACTAATCCTGGAACAAAACCTGATCAAGGAACACCGCCCACGTTACAATGTCATGTACAAGGATGACAAAAGCTATCCCTACCTGAAGGTGACGTTGGCGGATAATTATCCGCGGGTTATGATCACCCGCCGTCATGTCAAAGACGGCTCCAGGTACTTTGGCCCTTACACCAGGGTCGGGGCGGTGAACGAGACGCTGCGCCTTTTGAAAAAAATTTTCCCTTTCCGCTCCTGCAAACAAAAGGAGCCGCCTGTAAGACAGAGACCATGCCTTAACTACCATATCAAGCGCTGTCTCGGGCCCTGCGCCGGCCAGATAGACAGCGACAGGTACCGTGGGATGATCAACGAGATATGTCTATTCCTGGAGGGCAGACAGGAAGACCTGGTCAAACGGCTGGCTGCGCGGATGGAAGAGGCGGCGGGGAAGCTGGATTTTGAGCTCGCCGCCCGCCTGCGCGACCAGCTGCAGGCTGTGCGGGATGTGATTGAACGGCAAAAAATTGTCACCGGCGGTTTTGAGGACCAGGACGTGGTGGCCGCCGCCGGAGCCGGGGAAATGGACGAGGCTTGCGTTATGGTATTTTTTGTGCGGGGCGGCAAGCTTATCGGCAGGGAACGTTTTATGCTGCGCGGCGTGGAAGGCTTCGGTCAGCCGGAAGTAATCACCTCATTTCTTAAACAGTATTACACGGATGTTGATTTTGTACCGGGAAAAGTACTTCTAGCTGTTGAGATAAAAGATGAGCGGGCAGTGATTGAGCAGTGGCTGACAGGCAAAAAGGGATCTAAGGTAACCTTGAAAGTCCCCCGGCGCGGCGCCAAGAAAAAGCTGGTTGATATGGTGGCCGCAAACGCCCTGCTGACACTGGAGCAGCATCTTTCGGAGGAGGCGGCGCGCCGGGAAGACATGGCCGGGGCGCTGGCCGGGCTGGCGGAGGAACTGGGTCTGGCAGGCCCGCCCCACCGCATGGAATGCTATGACATATCCAACACCCAGGGGACCAACAGCGTCGCTTCGATGGTCGTCTTTATCGACGGTAAACCTGCTAATGAACAGTACCGCCGTTTCAGGATCCGCACGGTGGAGGGGCCTGATGATTTCGCCTCTATGCAGGAAGCTCTGCGCAGGCGCTTTAAGAGGGCAGCCGAGGAGCAGGAGCTATTAAATTCCGGCTTGATTTCAAGCAGAGAGGCTAAATTTTTCACACTCCCCGACCTTGTTATTATAGACGGGGGCAAAGGGCAGCTTTCCGCCGCCCGCCATGTGATGCAGGAACTGGGGTTCTCCCATATACCAGCCTTTGGCCTGGCCAAAGAGGAGGAGCGGATATTTGCCGAAGGCCGGTCTACCCCCATTGTGATTAATAGAGATTCCCCTGCCCTGCGCCTGCTGCAGCGCTTGCGGGATGAAGCCCACCGCTTCGCCCTGGCTTATCACCGCAATGTCAGGAGCAAGGCCGGCTTGAAGTCCTTGTTGGACGAGGTGGAAGGCATTGGCGAAGTGCGCCGCCGCGCGTTGTTAAAAGCCTTCGGCTCCCTGCGGGAAATTGAAAAGGCCACCCCGGAACAGCTGGCCGCAGTGAAGGGCATGACCAAAAAGTCTGCCCAAGCTGTATACGAATTCTTCCACAAGTAAACGTGTCAAGGGGACGGTTCGTGCGCCACGAGGGGCGCATCATATAGCGGGTGGGAAGCCCGCTGAGCAAGATTTAGCAAATCACTCATAGTGAGTCTTGAGCATCACCGGGTAACTTGTGATGTTAAGCGTAGACAGCGA
>JAHDOA010000054.1 GCA_018435055.1 Pelotomaculum sp.
ATCAATGTTTTGCCGTTTACTTCAACCATGCATTTGGCTGAATCCCTGGTTAACCCTTTTAGCCTTTTTCCCATTCCTGCCGCTAATAATATAGCCTGCATTTTTTCACCTCTTTTGATAAGTCGTTGAAAAAGCGCATCACGAAAATTGCATATTTCGCCCCGAGTGAGCCGGTTGTACGGCGTTAAGTGATCCACTCGTGCGGGACAAACTGAGCTGTCAACACGTAGCCCGGTGAGCCACCCTAAGTGGGAATATGCAGGGGGAGTTAATCCCCCACATATCCCGTGTTTTCTTAAAGATTGTTCTGCCGTTCCATGGCGACTCGTTCACGCATGGAGACTTTCCCATCTATGAAGATTGTATGGGAATTATGAATTATCCTGTCCAGCACGGCTTCGGCAATGGCCCCCTCGCCGATTTGCGCCCGCCATCCGGCCGACGAGTATTGAGAGACGAATATGGTCGAGCAGGTTTGGTGCCTTGTCTCAATGATTTCGAGCAGGTTCTGCGCCTCAACGTCTTTCAGCGGCGAGAGGAGCCACTCATCAATGACTAACAAGGCCACCTTTTTATAGACCTTCATCGTTTTTCGGAAAGTTCCCTCGCCCCGGGAGATAGCAAGCTCGTCCAGCAAATCCGGAAGCCGAACGCACCTTGTGGTGTACAGTCTGCGGCAGGCCGCGACGGCGAATGCGTTTCCCATGAACGACTTGCCCGCGCCTGTTGCACCGAGAATGATGATATTCCTTTTTTCAGCGATGTAGTTATTTGTCGCTAGCCTCAATATCTGGGACTTGTCCAAATTCCTATCCGCGTCATAGCGAATATTCTCAATACAGGCATTACTATCCTGTATACAGGCGTTTTTCAAGAGCCGGGCAAGCTGGTTGCTTTTGCGACGGCTCCATTCGATGTCCACAAGGAGCCCGAAGCGTTCTTCGAAAGACATCTCGTTGTACTGAGGGTTGCTGAGCTGTTCCGTAAACGCACGGGCCATGGCTGTTATACGCATCTCATTGAGCTTATTGACGGTAGTCATGTCCAGCATCATTTAACCCCTCCGATCATAATAATCCGCGCCTCTTGTGAAGCTGTATTCAACAGAGGGTGTTTTCCTGACGGGCTCGTCGGGGAGCTTGTCCTGGCCGTTGGCCAGAATCGTCTGGATGTTTTTGAAGCTGGGAGTAGATGTGTAGAACAGGGCTTTTTTGCAGGCGGCCTCAAGTCGGGTTACGGAATATTTGTCGCCGAGCTTTAAAAGTGCCATGCACGTCTTGTATCCCTGTTGAGGCACCTTGTGGTACGACAGCAAGTGCTTTGTGACCACGGTCGTATTCTCGCCGATGCGCTGGGCCCACGAGATAAAACGCTCGGGAGTCCACTCCACATATTTCTGCTGGTTTTCGGGCATGTGCTCACTGACGGTGCTGTATTGATTGGAGCGTCCGTGCAGCCTTGGGTGGGAACATATCCTGTTGCCACCATAGAAAACCTCTATCGTGCTCTTTGTCATTCGAACATCGACTTTTTGCTTTATATACTCAAAGGGAACGGAATAATTCTGCTTGTCCACACAGATATGGCTGTTAAACATAACAGTAGCAATCTTCCACGATGCCAGCTCATAGGGCGTTGCCGGCAATGGAAGCAGATAATTCTTCTCATTTTCAAGGAATTCACTTCTGCGGCTGCCCTGTTTCTTTTGAAAAGGCTTGTTATTAAATTCCCGCAGTTTCTCCCGCATCGCCTGATTAAGCTCGTTCAGGGAAAAGAATGTCTGTTTTCTAAGCGCCGCAATGATCCATGTGGACACATTGCCGACAGCCGCCTCAACAGAGCTTTTATCCTGCGGTCTTCTGACTCGGGCAGGGATAACTGCGGTACCATAGTGCTCAGACAGTTCCTGATACGTTCTGTTGATGACTACTTCGCTTTTGGATACGCGATCGACGCCGGTGCGGAGATTATCACAGACCAGTATCCTTGTGACGCCGCCGAAGAATTTGTATGCGTTGACATGGGCGGATATCCAGGCTTCCTGGTCCTGCTTGTGAAATGCCTCAACATAAGCGTACTGACTGTACGGCAGCACGGCGACAAATATATATGCAGGCAGTTCTTTGCCAATGGTGCTGTCGGTGACTTTTGCCGTATCGCCTGCCCAGTCGACTTCCATAATCTCGCCGGGCTTGCGGCATATATGCATGGTGGCTTTGTTTTTCTTGATATACTCCCGGTAGTAGTAGCAGAACTGCGTGTACTTGAACGGCACATCGCTGCACTGCCTGCACTCCGCGCAGTACTCCGTCCACAAGAGGCTGAGTGTTACGCCGTTTCTGGCAAGTTCCTTATGGACGTATGCATAATCCGGCATCCGCCGGTTTGATTGGGTCGGGGGCTTTTTCGGATAAAATAATTCCCCCAGTTTCTCATCGGTAAATTCTTTTGGCAGAGGGGCAGTGAGTTTATGCTCACTGGCTTTCTCAATTGTCCTTGCCACGGTGTTTCTGGAGCAGTTGCAGCTTGCTGCAATGCTCCGCTGGCTGATTCCCTGGCTGTGGAGCCTTAGGATCTCCCGGTATGGCGTCATGTAATGACCTCCTCAGAATGAATTTGTGCTATGCGCATGAATCCATTCTAAGGCATGCCATTTCTATCCGAAATATGGTAAGATGCTGATGACAGCCTTAAGGGAGGAAACGATCAGAGTATGAGAAAGTCAAAACTGATACACGCAAGGAAACTGGTAATTCCGGATAACTTCGAGCCGCTTCTGCCTAACGATTATGACGAGGTGTTCCGAAATGGCTGTTTCCATTTTAATATCGAGAAACTTCTTCCATATGTGGCTAAACACAAGAAAGAGTTGCTGCAGGTCTCTGTTAACGTATCTGATTGGCGCAAAGAGAACGGCCCCGATGATGAATACACCGAGCTGGCGGATTTGACACGGCCTATTATACTTGCGGAGATTGCCCCTGACAGGCTTGAATTTTATCCTGACATCAACCCTGCGAACTGGATGGCACGGGGTTACAACCTGATTGATGGCTATCATCGCATTGAGAAAGCGCACCGGCATGGTGTGGAGCAACTCCCGGCCTACATACTCCCAATGGAGCGCCACATCGGTTTCATCTTCAAGGGGTACAAGGAGTATGCCAACTACTGGAACGACAAATTACTCAACTACGTGAACGACATGAAACGCCGCCAGTGCATTGCTGAATTGGCCTTAGATATTTAGCATGTCTAATGGCTCCTCGGACTCCGTGACTGTGGCTCAATTTTCACCGAGCCGCTGGCTCACTCAACTCCGCACGCGTGGCTCTCATGACGCGTAGTATTCAAAAATCGTATGCTTATTAAAAACAACAGAAAAAACGCCGTATATTAAATCAATCAATATACAGCGCCTTAATACGTAAAGAAAAATACGTAAAGAGGATAAAACCGGTCAAACTATAAATTTAACTGCAAATAACTTCAAAGAAATATAATTATCCCTGCTCTTCTTGTGTAAATTTAGCGCTGCATTAACACTGCCATTACCATTTTTTGTTTACTTATTATCAGCACTCAAAACAGTTGAGTGCTAACTATGAAATTATATATCATATATTTACAGCTATGTCAATATTATATCCTCAACGTTTGCACCGGAATTTTTCCTCGTTAAGGTGTCAAGGAGAAGGTGTCAAGGGGAATCATCTTCCATTTATCCTTGTAAAAGGTTTTTAAACACATTTAGTTAACTCCCCGTGGTAAAGCCGATCATAACCCTGTTGCGGGCTTATTTTTGCCGGTTGAGTAGCTACATTTTGCGTTACAAAAAGTAATTGTAAGCAATAAAAACTTCAAATGTATATTTACAAATTGAAGGCTTTATTCGATACAATTTCTTTCACTCTGGGCTTGCAATTCTATCTCTTCGTTCAAGCCACCTAAGAAGTTTCACTGGATCATTAAGAGTCTCATCATCGATTCTTGAAAAATCTATTTGTTGTATATCGTCTTCGTCATCAGCACCCTCATGATAATAACTAACACCAGCATCTTCCATTTCTTCTTCTGGAAATACAGAGTCGTCACTTTCTAATAATGTCCACTCGTCATCTTCTTCAAGTAAAATTGTAAAACTTTTATCAGGATTAACGAAATCATAGCCATATTTTTCTTTATAGTAATTATGGTTTTGTCCCGCAATTTCTTTTAGCCGCTGTTTTGATATAAAGCTATCAGCCGTATAAAATTCTATATATTGCAAGGCCTGATAAGCAGCGAACTCATACGACTCAGGATACCGAATATAATCCCGTGAAAATCCATATGCCAATTCATAATAAAAATCTTTAACCGTGCGCACTCCTGATATATAGGGGTAGGCAACAGCACAAAGCGGAAATAAATCCATGCATGTACTATTAATACTAAACCATTCAGACATAAAGACAGCCTGATCTTCAATATATGTACAAAACATAATGTTATCGGCATTCTTAATAATTAATACGACAAAACCCTTGTATGTTTTGCTTAAGATCTGAGATATATAATACGAATCCTCACTGCGATCCTTCTTCGAACTGTTAATCTCGATAGCTAAAAAGACAATAGTATCATCAGAAGATTCATTATTATCTATTAAATCGGAATATCGAAGTTCACACAAAAATGATGCAGTCACAATATGATTAAGGTACATCATTTCTTGCCTATTATAAAGAGATTTGTTTTGAACGGTAAAGTAAATGAAGTTTTCAATCTTCTGATTTCCACTATAACTATGCGATTTTACCGGATAACCCATTGCCCGGAGCAATGCAAGCGAAGCATTGCACAAATCCGAGCAGCTAAATTCGTGAAAAGCATCTTTTATTGCGAATACTTCAAGTAATTCATCCATGCTCTCACTCCACTAATTACTGCGCACAAGCTCTTTCAGTCTGCTTTCGTAATCAATTCCTTCCATTTCTTCTTTGAATTTTACTGTAATATCATAAATCCTATTGATATAATCTTCACGGCTTGTAGCGCCGTTGGTGAACTGTTCATATAGTTCTTCAATTCCACCAAGAACATATGAATTAAACAGATCCATGTTTTGAGCATGTACAGCCTTTGCATGCTCGGTTTCCTTCTGTGAATCATCACGAAACGCTCTGTCCAACCGCTGCTGAGTTGATAATTCTGTGGTTTCATCTAAAAGCATTATAAGGCGATAAATGAAATCGCAATTCAACCTTTCGGTAGAAAAGGCGTCGGCATAGATTCTCGCTCTGTCTTGAGAGGAATTGTCCTTTTTTTCTAACCGTCCATGCAAAAAGCCAATTATAGCCGCATTCATATAGACATCAATATACCGAGAAAACACCTTCGCGTCATTTACTAAATATTTAAGGTGAGTTGCATGAATGCCGTTAATTGTATAGTCATTTTCGAACATCAGGAATCACTCCTTTTTAAGATAGAGTAAGTATCCGTTTTTTTATCAAGCATCCACTGCGAACCAACGCGGTAAGCCATTACTGGCTCGGCATAACGCCAGTCTTTCTCCATAACAAACATAATGACCTGCTCTGCAACCTCTGGCAATATTTTAGAAATATTAGTTGTATGCGTAGCATCAGCATTAGAAAACGGAGCATCCATAACAAGAGGGTACGGCTCGGAGCTCAAATCCAATTTATTCTCGCCTGCGATAGCAATGATTTTTTCTTTTGCCAGCTCAACGAGACCCGCAATAAAGGCAAAGTTTTTAACACGGTTTAAGCCCTCCGACTCACCAGAAGCAATTTCTTTTTCTCCGACCGTCGTAAGCAATGTCACGTTATACTTTTCATTGATAGATACACGACGATACCCATGATAAATCTTATTAAAAATTTCATTTACCTTTTCTTCAAGGCGCTCCCGAATATCGGATTCCTTTTCTTTATATGTTTTGGTTATCCAGGCTAATATTTCCTCTGCGTAGCGGATGTAGGTCATGATAGACTTGTTCTTTGAAGAAACTGCCACAAGACTGTCATAAACCTTTTGGAAACGTTCAATATCGTTGTTACATCCTTCATCTTCACGAATAAGACGCTCCCTTTTTTCGTTCAACTCTTTAAGACGGGACTTAACATCAGAAAGCTTGAGAGAATACTTTTTCATATCCTCTTTGCCCTCGATTTTCCCCCTTATATCATCCGCTTCATCTTGCCATTCTTGAATATTAGTTTTTGTCCTTAAAATATCTTCATAACGTGATTTCAGGTTCGTGAAATAATTACGGTTTGTTGCATCATACGTTGCAATTTTATCTTTAAAGTTGCGAATAGATGTTCCTATGGATTGCGGAGGAAGAAAATCAAGTTCTTTTAAAACAGTTTCATACTCATCCGAACCCTCAACTAACTCATGTCCACATATACATCTGCCTCTTTTGATAATATCAGCAATTGATTGAGCAGTCATATCTTTAATGCCTTTATCATCAACTTTGGCATCTTTCAAAAAATTCAGGGCTCTTATCATAAGCGGTTTTGCGAAAAAAGTAACCGTCCCGCCATTGAACTCCTGAACAAATTTACCGTAAATTTGTTCAAGAGCATCAGTTTCCCTATTAATCATTCGTTCTAAAGTAAGGCTTCGCTCCTGCAAGGATGCGGTACTTTTACCTTCTGAAAGAATATGATCCAGCCTATAATGAACCCATAAAACAAGACAGACAAGAAGGGCAAAATAAGTTAGAGTAGAGACATGGAAAAGAGAAGAAAATTTACTCCGCAAGAAAAATCGAAAATAGTGCTGGAAGTCCTACGGGAGGAAAAAACACTGAGCCAGATCGGGTCGGAATACCAAGTTCATCCTAATGTTATAAGCCGCTGGAAAGCGGAATTTATAGCCAATGCGGACAAGGTATTCAGCAAAGAAGCCGACGAAGTGGGAAAAATCAAACAAGCCTACGAGCAAGAAAAGGATGACCTCTTAAGACAAATCGGACAACTCTCCTATGAAGTGAGTTGGCTCAAAAAAAAATCTGGTAGAAACTAAATCCCGCAAAGAACGTATGGCAATGGTCGAAAAAGGCGATAAAAAGCTCAGCATAGCCCGGCAGGCCGAACTATTGGACATCAACAGGACAAGTCTTTACTACAGGCCTGTCCCGATTAGCCGGGAAGAATTGGATATCAAGCTGCTTATTGATGAGATTTACACCAAGCATCCTGAGTACGGCTATCGCAAGATGACCAAAGTTTTAAGGAACAAACACAACATCATTATCAATTGTAAAAGAACGCGCCGGTATATGCGGGAAATGGGGATTCGTGGATTTTGTCCGGGTCCCAACCTAAGTAAACGGCTGCACAAAAAATATCTTTACCCCTATTTATTAAGAGGCCTGAATATCGACCATGCCAATCAAGTGTGGTCGGTAGATATCACCTATTGCCGGATGAAGCATGGATTTATGTACCTGGTGGCCATTATCGACTGGTATTCCCGGTACATCGTAGGATTTGGGCTATCCAACACATTGGAGAAGATATTTGTTGTTGAAACGATAAAGAAAGCAATAAAAACACACGGTACCCCTGAAATCATCAACAGCGATCAAGGCTCACAATTTACATGCCGGGAATACGTCGGTCTTTTAAAAGAAAACGGCGTCAAAATATCCATGGATGGTAAGGGCAGAGCGCTGGATAATCAAAGGATTGAAAGATTCTTCAGGTCTTACAAATGGGAAAAATTGTACTTGGAAGAATGTGAAACAGGGTATGAGCTTCGCCGGCTTACCAAAGAGTATATTGAGGAATACAACAACGAAAGACCGCATCAATCCTTAAACTACCAAACACCAGCAGCATATTATTATAGCAGAAATTTGGAGCTAAAAGCAGGTTAAACCCTTGGGGACGCTGTCCCCAAACCCCTGTCCTCGCCGGAAGGCAACCGGTCATATCTGACCGGAAGACAAAAGGATAATGGGCTGCCAGATGTCAAGGGTCTCCGGCTGCGCCTCCGATGAACGAGCTTCGCTCGCCCTTGACATCTCAAAATAGAATATCTACAAAAACAACAGGAAAGGAGAACCTAACTTAAGTCAGTCAAAAATTTGTCTTGACAATGGGGGGCACCATACAGTGTCTAAATAGAGGAACCCAACATTTTTAAAATCATCAAGCTCAGCATTTTCCACGATCGTCCGTCTTAAATTACGTATTGTTTCCAGGCCTGTTCCACCCAGACCAATAACCATTACTAATTTCTCCATCTTGCCACCTCCAGTTCATGCTTTATATAATTCTACAAAATGGGACATATACCTTCTGTATCCAATTAGTTGCTAGGCGCTATCGAAAAACTCGATAAAACTATTCGTCACCCGTGTATTTATACATTAAGCACGCGCCGATAAAATTGCTTCCACTCCTGTTTCTTCAGCTTTGAAAACCGTTTTTTCAATGTTTCTAATTGTTCCTTGTCCAGGTTAGCAAGGGTTTCTGTCGAGATTGTTTTTAGGTCAAAGGGATAATAATCTGGCAGTTGTTCCTCATCACAGGCTACGATAAGGATTTGCTCTTCTAAGGTTTTTTTCATAAATTCTTTGATTATCGATTCTCTTTTCTGCGAAAAGATTTGATGTCTCTTAAGATGCTGGGCTTTATTCTCCGCTCTCCTGACTGCTGCCCTTTCTTCTCTTAATTGTTCAGCCTTTTGATTTGCAATATATCTCTCATTCTTTTTCTTACGCCAAGCATCTTCAACTCTAAGCATTTCTTGCACGACTTCGGGCAGCTCATTTCTGGTTTTACCGAGATAAAGAAAATTTATATCATGATAGATCACCATCGAATAATCCAACCAATTATAAAGTTTATAGACCTCTGTAGGATTTGCCTCGTACATCGCTTTGATTAACGCTTCTGGATCCAACTTTTTAATCTCTTTACGGAAATCCATACAACCACAGGTTGTACAAAATATCTTAGTACACCATTTTTCACTTTTCGCCTTCTTTATTAGCTGTATATATATATTATCGCTCACATTATCGTTCATTGCTTTTATCCTCCTATTCCACCTATCGACATATTCCTCAAGAACACACATACTTTTGTAAAACCTCCAGCGGGGATAAACTCTGGCGGAGATAAACTGCCCGAGATCCAAAAACCCCTGCCTCTTCATTTAAGTTTACAGCAAGGGCTGCGTCAGCTGTCTGTCGCAAAAAATAATTTTATTTAGGGACAATTTTCTTGTTAAGTGATCAACAACCGGAACATTTATTTCTCATAAACAGTTTTGCCTTTTTGAATTATTTCGCCAAACAAAAAGTCGCCTTGCCTGGCTTTTTGGTACTGCTCAACTGAATACGGACGTGGTGATATATCCAAGTCAACCCCCAAAGGTTAGTTTTTTAAGAATCAATGATTCTTAAAATTTCGTCAAGTTCAGGAAAAATGCCAGCATTCTTCGCCAAAGCTATTAAATCATGTTTCCTGGGTGGAACCATCAATAAGTTTATTAAAACTGCTAAAAATAAATTCTTCTTTTACTTTATAAATGAAATTAAAATCCTTTATTAGTCTGTAAATTGTTACAGCAAAGCCACCAATATCTAATTTCCTTATTGCGGTTCCATTACCTAAAGATGTACCTATTGCAACAGCAATAACGTTGCTTGTAGCTGCAATTAAGTTAGAATAACTTAGAATTTTCCTCGTTTTTACTTCATATAAAGTCTTTGAAATCGTTTGATCATAGAACAATTTATGTATCATTGCAACTAATGCATTAATTAACATGGCAAAAGCAGCTTGCTTTGTTATTGCTGCAATATTTGCCATATCAATTCCGTAATCAGCAATATCTTTTGATAGCTCTGGTGAAATGGAAGAGACAACAGGTATCGGCAAACTGGCAAAAGAACCAATATCTGACCTTAGGTGTATTGCTTCTTTTAAAATAGATGCCCCGATTATTTTTTTGCCCTCTGTCCCTGAGTCAAGTAATTTGTTTTTAGTGTAATATAATACTTTTGAGGTACTTGCATTGTACGCAATTTTATCCCTCGCGAAATCATTTTTAGTAAAGCCGGTCTTAATATGAAATGATCTTAAATCCCATGTAGTTAATGTTCCAGTTGCTATGTTTGCTGTTCCAAAAATCCAACCCAATAATGGATCGTGTCCAAGAGTTTTTGCTCTATGTGTAAATCCGCCCCCTAATTTCAAATTAAAATCAGGACTTCCAAAATTAGTATCAAAAGGAACAGGATTTAATAATATATCATTTAAACTAGGATTATACCATCTATAGGTTCTGTTTGAATGCTCTTCAACTCCGCTGTTTGTTTTTTTTGCAGCAGTCTTATCATCAACCCGTTCTTCAAATCCGGTAAGAATATATTGTCTCACGCACTGTAAAGCGGTTGCGGCAAATAAAAAAATAATATCAGTTTTATTTAATCCTGTTTGAATTTCAAATTCATTTTCGATTTCTTCTAACCGTTTTGGCGAATATCTCGCAATCTCCTCAACCCTTCTAGATTCATCAGCAATATCTCGCATATGATTTAGAGTGCCTAAGCTACGTTGTCTTAAATTACCTCTTTGTTTCTTTAATTTATCGGTACACATATGATCCTTCCATTTCTGTTAACTAGAGTTTTTTGGTAGGGCTATAAGTTTATTTCTTATTACCAACAATTCTCTTAGCTGATTATTCTCCTCTTTTGATAGATCTAATTTTTCTTCAAGTTCTTGAATCCGTTTATCATAAACATCGATTAATTCTTCATATTCCTGCATTTGATTTGCAAATACAATTTTTTGTTTTATAAATTCATCCGCTTGTTTTTGAAATTTAATCTCGTAATGGTGAGAAGCCTCTGTATACCCTTCCTTTTTCCATTCATATTTATTATTTTCATTAAAATGTTTTACTGCTAACCAACCAATCGCTTCTGTTAGACCTGCGGCAGTAGTTGTATTTATAATGTTACCAATACCTGGGATCCAACCCACAACTATTTGCGTTATCCCTCGACCTATAAAAGCTGTACCACAGGATCCAATAATTCCTGTTGCTATTTTTTCTGTAATTTTGAAACCAAATACTGCACCTAAAGAAACAATCATTGTAACTTGGATAGGAGTAATAATTGCCGCATCTGACAATGGAATCTGAGCCAATCCGGCTCCTGCAGTACCAGCTGCTACTGAAGCTGTATGGATAATGGAATTACACTGTATTTTCTGGTGTTTACTTAATTTTATTTTCTTCATATATCTCCCCCCAAGCGTTTAGTGCTGTAACCTTTTTTGTATCAGGATGCGCGAAACTAACATATGGGCTCTATCCCCTACATTGGGAACCTGGCATTCGAACAGCAGATCCCAGGATATAGGTCTAAAATGGTATTATATTGCAACCGTTCACACTTCCGTTCATCTAATCAGTTGATCCCCGATTCCAGAGACTGCATTTCAAGGCTGCAGCACCTAATCGAAAACGGGGCCATATTAAAGTGACTACCCTGTGTTAATTTATAGTTCTGCTAGGTTTTTACTTCCACTACCACAATTCGTACAAACATAAAAACCACCTGAATCCCTATTTTTACAATCTCGGCTGTCAATAATTTTATGGCATGACCAACAGTGACTTATATAGATCTGCTCATCATGCTTATCTGGGCAATAAAATATAGTTGCGTGATTTTTCATGTTTAGTGTAAATAACCCAAACACCAGAATCCCGGCTTTTCCCTTTTAATAAAACTGATTGCTTATTAAAATATATACTTTCATTACCATCTTGAATAAATCCATAATCGTTAAAATTTTGTGTTTTTGAATTAAACGTTCCAAACCATTTAATTTTTCCAAGACTTCTCACCATAGACCTCCTGAAAGATAACAGCTTTTCAGATCGTCATTCTGCCGTTAGGACTACTTTCCCTCCGAAATTATTCAGCTTGAATACCTCCGAGTTATGAAGCCACTCGTAAGAGACATCGAAGATGAACGGGAAAAACTGCGGAACACAGGATAATTCCGAAATCTCATAATAGGCCTTTTCTCTCAAGGACAGCAAGGCCATCAGCAATATCTGAATGGATTTTTGTGCTGTCACATCATGCTTCTTAATCCTAAAGACGCTAACCTTTTCATTTTCAATGACGCCCAAGTTTCTTAACGTTTGAAGCGTCCTGCTGGTGGAATGAACGAGCGTTCCGCGCTCTCCCCATATTTCAAACAGCTTTTCTTTGAGCCAGGCTGTCGAGAATGTGTCTTGGATGTTTGACAGCTTTCCGATTAAGCTGCAGACATCGGCAAAGACCGGGTAGGTAACAAGGAGCATGCTCCAATGGGCTGCAAGAGCATCTATGCCGCCTTTCTCCACAAGAGCCAGGGCTGCTTCACGAATGCCAAGTAGCTCTGCCGGTGTGTATACCCATGTCTGAAGCAGGATTGTTCGCGTATTTTTCAGATTCACCGCGCTGTCAATTTCGTAAGACAAATACTCCTGCAGCTCTGCCCGAATCGTTTTTTCATCGTGCCCCTGCCTGACCAATTCTGCCGTCATATTAAGCCATTCCAATTTGATCGCTCTATTCATGCCAATCACTCTTGCCATTATTCAACCGCCTTTATCTTGACAAAGGGTACAATCACTTCATCGATAGTGATGCCGCCATGAGTCATAACTTGAGTATTTTTATTATCGAAAGACACGCCTGTTTTGCAGATCAGATACCGAAAACTCTTGTCCAAATAATACGCCGGATATTCCACGGTGTTTTCCATAACTACATTGCTAATATCGGCAAAGTCCTTCAGGATCAACATCCGCTTTGCTTTTGTTTCCACCTCGACACCCGCATGGCGCAGGGGGCCTATTCCCCGGCACAACGTGTTGCCGTGGTCTGCCGTCAAGTATACCGTAAAGCCCGCAGTATGTAAGGAGCGGATCAATGCTTGAATCCTGCCCGTCCTGGCCAGCATTGTTATATCATTATACATCCCCGGGCGCCCTTGCCGCTGCCCGTGAACGATATCGTCAATGTCGTTAATGATGACAGCCAGCAGCTTCGTGAAAGGACTCGGCTGCACATCATACCCCCGGATATAGGCCGCCTGCTGCTTGGAGTATCCGTGTTCCGCGGCGGCGTCATAAAAGCCTTTTTCTTCTTTGCTGAGTGAAAACGGATTTTCCAATTGTCTGGGATATTTCCCGCTTAACAGGCATTGCCTGGAAATCGCTGTCGTGGACGGGATCAGGGCATATGAACATTGCAGCTCATACTCGATCCCCTTGAAATACCGGGAGAGGATATTAAAATCAAACAGAGACATACCATCCATCACAATTAGAGCAGCTCTATCCCTTGCAATATAATCAAAGACCTTCGGCAGAATGGTGGGCGCCGCGCTGCTTATTTGGCCGGAGAGCTTTTGATAATCAGCCAGGACAAATCGGCCAAAGGCTTCGTCCACAAATGACATATCAATGGCAAGTCCTGCTCTAGCGGCATAGACTTCAACAGAGGCTTTGACCAGCGCAATATCAAACCAGCCGGAATAACTGAGTGCCTTTCCGCTATCAGCCGGGAGGATAGACGCAGAAACCAGATCACAGAATCTTTTAACGTTATTCCTGGCAAAAACCTGGTCCTCAATAAAGTATTCTGTTTGTGTTTCACGCAATTTGTCAGAATACATACCATCGTATGTGAAGCCGATAATGTCTAGATCACTTATATGCCTGGCGATTACCGTTTCATCAAGTTTGGGAAAGATAGCGCCCAGTGACAAAGTTACTTCGTAAAACCCGGTCCGGATGTCATAGGGCACATATGTATCATCCCTGATAATGACTGCCCATTTCTCCGGTGAGTTCTTTATTTCTAACTCGTAACGCAGCCGGAATGCCTCCACATCTGTATAATGGACAACACAAAAACCCTCGGATGCAAGAAGTCCAGGATAGTCAAAAGCATCGGAAAACCCGCCAGGATCAAAAACAAGCAGGCGTTTCTCATATTTGATTGATAAGAAATCAGCAACTCTATCTTTAATCATGGGTCACTCCATCCGCACCAACATCACGAGCTTGAACTCAGGGCAAATACGCATGCCTTCTTCAAACCGCTTCTGCACTTCGGCTTTTTCCCTCGCCAGCAATTTCAGCTTGTGACTGCGGATGTTCTCAATGCCGATATGTTGAGCCGCTTCAATTCGCAGCTCAAGGGCATAAATGTATTTTCTATGGGTTTCCTCATTCCTTTTCTCCACGCCGGACTTGAGCGCCAGGAAGGTTTCATAAGCAAACTCCTGGGAAGCACCCTGCAAAGCCATCCATGTTTCACTGTCGATCTTTTCACCCACACTTAGCGTAAGAACCTTATTTGTGTCGAGGAGAGCGTCCCAAATCTTCATGCCCGCCATCGGGCGCAGTATAAAATCGCTGTTGATAAAGATCGGTAAGATCTTCTGGCCTTGGGTTTCGGCGGATACAGCAAGCCGCCACAGCATGAAATAACCCTTTTCGTTCGGAAAGTTCTGTATGGACACATTCATAACCGGGCTTTCGGTATCCTGCTGAAGCTCTTTCTTCAGATGCTCCACGATAATGGCGTCGTTTATGCTGAAATGCTCGATCGGCAGGTACGGGTTCCCCATAGAATTTTCGTAATACATAACCATAAGCCGCAGGGCATTTTCAAAGTCAAAGGACGATTCCGACCCTACCAAAGAAGTCAGATCTTTGTCCTCAGTGATCAGCTCGTGAAACCTTATGGTGTTCTGCACTTGCTTCTTCAAATCCTCTTCTATCGGGCGGATGTTCAGATCTATATCCTTGGGATAGCGGATCGAGCTCATGTAGGCGCCGGTGAAATTAATACCTGCAGCTTCACCGTCAAGTACATCGGCATACTTGTCGACGCCGAGCTCCTTCAAGATGACAGACATCTTTTCCTCCAATACATCCCTGACCCGGTTCTCCACGGTGTCGGCCAGGACGAAGTTAAAGACGACAACGTCCCGCTGCTGCCCGATACGGTCGACACGGCCGATGCGCTGCTCGATCTTCATCGGGTTCCACGGCAGGTCAAAGTTGATCACGCAGTTTGAAAATTGAAGGTTAAGACCCTCTCCGCCGGCATCAGTGGAAATGAGGATATCTGTCTTAGTTTTGAACTCCGCCAGCACCGTGTTTCTCTCATCGATGCTCAAGCTGCCGTTTAGCGTGGATATGGCATACCCCCGGCCCATGAGCAAGTCTTTCAGGTAATTCTGCGTGGCTACGAACTCCGTAAAGATAATCGTCTTCCGGTGCTTGTCCGCCGCGTAAAGGTCGTCGATCAGCGCCAGCAACGGTTCCACCTTTACATCACTGTACTGGAATTCAGCCTGCTTGGCCACGTCGATGATAGCGGTAAGTTGGGCGATCTCCTCTTTGATGTCCAGCGATATGGCGGAAATGGCGTCCTCGAGATTTTCTTCCAAGTCCATCTCCGCAAACTCTTCCTCTGTCATGGACTGGTATTGGAACTCCTGTGCTTCAAGCACGGCGACGCGCTTCTCTAAACTCTGCCGAACGGCGCTCGTACTGCTGGTAACCAGCCGCTGCATCATGATCAGCAGAAAGACAAACCACATGTTCTTGCCACGTTTTCTCATGGCCTTGTTATAGTTCTTGGAAACGTACCCCGTCACCATTTCATAGAGCTTTTGCTGTATGGAATGGCGCTCGTCCCAGTGCAGGCTGATGATTTTCGTCTGGCGGTTTTTGAATAGCTTATCCCCGTTGTTGTCAATGGCGTTTCGCTTCTCTGTGCGGATGACATAGGGAGCGACCTGTTCTTTCACGATGGCCTTATAGTTGGGGAAGGCCTTTTCATCCACCAGCCGGATCAGGCGCAGGAATGGTTCGGTCTTGCCGTTATGGGGAGTGGCCGTCAGCAGCAGAAGATACGGGCTGGCTTGTGACAGCAGATTCCCCAGTTTGTAGCGCGCTACCTCACCGGTGCTGCCCGCGACCCTATGGGCCTCGTCGATGACGACCAGATCCCAGCCGCTGTTAATGATGGAATAGATGCGCTCCTCATTGTACTTCTCAATCCGGGCCTCGTCCCAGCCGATGCGCCGCTCCAAAGGCTTGATGGAATCCATCGGGGATATGACCTGATCGAACTGGCCATACACATCGTCGCTATCGGTGATCTTGCGTATCGTGTCGTAGTCTTCGGGGAGGATGATGTTGAACTTCTCCCCGAACTTCTCCTGCATCTCCAGATTCCACTGGGTCACTAGCCCTTTCGGGCAGACAATTAGGATACGCTTGATCAGGCCCCGCGTCTTCAGTTCCTTGATGATCAGCCCCGCCTCAATTGTTTTTCCGAGTCCCACCTCATCGGCCAGGATGTAGCGGATGTTGTTATTGGACAGGGTGCGACCCAGCACATGGAGCTGATGGGGCAGCGGAATGACGCTGCTCGACAGCTTGGAGAGCACACCGGTGGAGGTTTCATTTTTGATCTTGCACAGCAGGGAAACATAGCGAAAAAAGCTCTCCTGGTAGGTTTCCGCAAGGGCTTCAGCGCTTATTTCATTTGCGGGCAGCTTATATACCGAGCCGGAGGATGGGTTGTACAGCTTATAGGAAATAAATCCCCAGGCCTCACTGATCTCAATGACCTGCACCCGTTCTTTTGTTGTAACATCAAAAACATATTGGCCGACACTGAACATCATGCTACACCGTTCACTACTCTCGGTTGCAGTGCATCCACTTGACCTTTGTACCTGACTTCCATGAATTCAACAACAGCTTTACAAGCTGTAACGATTACGTCCGTAGAAAATGGTGGTTGATTACGCACGGGGCCGTGGGACAAGTCCTGACACAGGGTAAAAATGCAGGAATTACTAGAGAGCATCTCATTTCCCGCAATATACGTTTGCAATGATTTTTTCGGATATTCAAATTTACTCACTGTTTCAAGCACATGCCGAATAGAATTTGCGCTTGTATGGGATGGTTGTTGAACACCGGATGCTATATCAACGATATCTTTTAGATGGTTTTCATATGGCATCAGCAATTGATGTTTTAGCAATTCGATTTTCCCAGGCTTCATGACGTATGCTCTGTTAATTATATGATTTCGCGTAATAATGCTAAAAAACTCCAGGTTATGAGTGAACACCCACATCCTGACGTAAGTGCTAATTTCGAAACATTCTTTTATATCTCGCAATGACTGGGCAACAGCATAAACGAAATGAAAATCCATACTGGATATTGGATCATCAATAATGAAAAATAACCGGTTATAATCATTTTCACGACTTAAGCATAAATGAGTTGAAGCAAGATAATAACAAAATGCAACAATGCTTTTCTCACCATCACTTAAAATACTCGTAGCTTTTTGTCCGATGTTATTACCTAAAAACCTTATTTGAAAGGTCTCCCTATCAATAGTGTATTTGCCAGAGAAAAACTTATTAAGGAAATATTCCAGCGTTTTATACACTTTCTCTTTTTTACTGATGCGGGCTTGCTGCTCCTTTTCAATTATGCTGTGCCGCAATCCGTTTAGCTCTAATGTCAAACTATCTATTTCCTTAAATTGAGTGAATAGAGAGTTAGAGACCTTCAAATATTGGGCCTTG
Source organism: Pelotomaculum sp. (assembly GCA_018435055.1). Lineage (GTDB taxonomy): Bacteria > Bacillota > Desulfotomaculia > Desulfotomaculales > Pelotomaculaceae > Syntrophopropionicum. Next base: position 17,685 of record JAHDOA010000054.1, read on the forward strand.
CACAAATTACGTCTTAATTGCAGACGTTCTGCATTAGTATTCTGTTTAGTTCTGTTTACTGTATTTATAATCGATGAGTTATTTCTTTGAAGTTGCAGTAAGTTGCATGTATGTTTTTTGCATTCAGCAACAAGTTCTTGAACAGAAAAATCGGTATTCATGAGGTTGTCGCTCTTATTCAGCAATGCACTTATTATCCCGTTGAAGCAATCAAAAGCAGTATCTTTGCAATTTGGTATAGCAAGTGTCGTATTTCCAAGTGAAGGAAAATATTTCTTTAATTTTATAATTTCTGCATTTGCTATTTTGGTTTCTCTACAAAAATTTTTAATATTTTCAATAATTTCATTTATTGCAGATATTTTACCTTCAATCCCCCGCAGAAACTCAGCTTCTTTGTCAGCCAGAAAAGCCTTATAACTATGAATTATTCCTAAAGCTACATCGTCAATAGATTGTTTGCAAAATGGACATATTCTATCGGTGTCATTAAAAACTTCGAGCCCTTTCACTATAAAAGATCTATGCTTTTTTATGTATGAAACAAACTCCCCATCCCATTCCGACTTTGAGTAGGAGGTTGCGAGCAGCTCGGTTATTTCATCAAAAACGGAGGCATTCAGACTTATAGCAGGATCGTTGACATCAGGGATTCCTTCAGGTAACTGTTTTAACAATTCGAGTTGTCTTACAATCTCCTTGAATGATTGGACACTGTCTTTTACCTCATTCTGACGTAACCTTTCCTTTTCAATAAGTGTAAACTCTGTTGTCGAGGAACGTATGCCTTTATCCCGAAGTTCTTCTTTTGCATTATCAACAATTACATCAATGGCACCGTCTTTAGCTATAATCTCACCTTTTAGCCTTTCTTCGCGCTCTTGTTCTTCAGTGATATCTATCTGAATTTTGCCTACGATGTAGCCTTCTATGTTTCCATCAGGGGTATAATCCCGAGGCTTAATATTCTCTTCAACAAAATCGCTGTTAAAGACATGGAAAATAAAACCCGAATCGTTTTGTACACCGGGGGGTGTGCTTCTCTGCACTGAAATAGATAATTTTTTCTCGTCTATTGGAGTTGCTGTATTTGCAATTTTTAGACTAAGTGCACCTGACGATTGTCCGAGGGTAAGCAAATCATCAGCGTTTGAACCAAATTTGTCGTCAGATGTTAATCGAAAGGCACGGCTAATAAATGATTTTCCAGTACCGTTTGATGCATAGAAAATCGCTTTGTTTGAATCAACTTCATCGGAAAAATTTATTTGATTAATCCCATTATGCGGACCGATATTATTTACGTTCAGGTTTACAAGGATCTTCTGTTCGGGCATTCGTTACACCCTCCCCAGGCTCAGGTCGTAGTACATGAGCAGTTTATCGTCCTCTTGAATTATTTTCTCCGGTAGGCGCTCGGCGGTATCTACAATGAGTTTGTAGTTCTTGTCCGCCCACAGCTTCGCAAAACCCACCCGGATTGCCTCCGTACGGAACAACTTGAGCTTGCCTTTGATAGCGAGGTAGCCTTCAAATTCCTTAAGCAACCTCTTTTCGCGGAGCCTGGCAACGTCGGCTTCCTTTGTGCGGTCGGGTATATACCATTTGCCCTTATCATCCTGCAGGAAGCTGTCCTCCAGTAATACAGACAACTCCGGGATTGCCTCATACTTGTCGACGGTCTTGCTTTCCTGCATGAATTTAGGCTGTAACTCCGCATAGGTTTGTGGTGTAACGAGCTGCTGGTAGAGCCAGGCGATGGCAGACTTTTCATTGGTGACAAAGAGCTGGAATTTAATCTGCTCAACTTCATTCATAATGCGGGCGGTATCATATTCATTCACCTGATCAGACAGGAAATACATTTCGTCACGTTTCATGAACCTTTCATCAAGCCCTCTGTAGAAGTCACTGGCATCCAGAGGAACCGAGATACCATTCATGATATGGTAAGCCACCATGCGGTCGAACAGCAGGAATGCCTGCCTTTCAACTATGAGTTCTATTTTGCCGTTTTCAACGACCGCAACAGGCAGATTTTCAAGATGCTGGCGGACAAAGCTCCATGCGGTTTCCTCGCTGCCTGCTTGAGAAATTAAGTCTCTTTTAAAGCTATCTTTTGGTTTATAGGCTGTAATTGCTAAATCTTTTTTTACCGCATTAATAGCAACTAATTGATGTAAACTAGGTCTTTTTTTATCAAGTATTCGAATATCTGCTACAATAAATCCTGCACGAATCAATGCTTCCTGTATTGAGTTCCATACTGCATTCCTGGAATTGTGAAATTCAACTGTCATCCACCTATTTGGCTTTAATATTCGGTAAAATTCTTCAAAACATTTAGTCATTAACCATTGGTATTCTATAATACCTTTCCTTTGAACCTTGTTAATGACAGCCTCTGTTTTATTATTTGTTTTTAACTTCAACCATGTTTCCCATATAAAGCTTAGCTCAGAATAATTTAGATTATCACCAAAAGGAGGATCTGTAAAAATATAATCAATACTGTTATCTGGAAATTGATTCAATGCAGTCGAAGATTGGGTTGTAATAGCAACAGAATTATTACGACGAAAATACATTTCCTTAATAGATTTGAATTTATATTCCAAAAGTGTAATTATGTTTTGCTCAACAACCAGTGAAGGGATATATAATGTACCCGATTTTGGGCCATTTATCCTCCCCTTTGGATTATATTTGTTAATAACATAACGATTACATTTATAGGCATTACGATTAACTATCCCCGTTAACAATGTTAAAAGTTTTGTTCTATTTTCATAAATTGAAATTAAGTTATACAATGCGCTAAGCAAATATTGCGTTCTCTTTGTATAAAATAAATGAACATTTGTTACCCCATGAGAACGTTTGGGTTGTTCTGTATTATATCCTTTAGGCAACTCTTCGTTAGGATACCAAAATGGAATCCTAACTTGTTCTATTTTATCAATTAATTCCATATCTAGACTATCAGGCATCTTTTTGTAACGTTTCCCATTATATATATAATTGATTAACACAGGTACTTGCTTCGCTATACTAACTGTTTTCTTAAGTGAGTTGTCGTAAAAAATAGTTTGCGCCCTTTTACAACTAACCTTTTTTATTTCAGCGTTACATGAATCGCAATTGAAAGAATCCATAACTGTAGCACGTTTAAAGTCAACAGCTACATTCCAATATACTATTTCCTTGCTGCAATAAGGGCAAATAAACACATCAGACCAGACGGTATAATTAATTATTCCTTTTTGACTATCATTGGAATCACCAACATTATGAGATGTGGTATACATCCATTCACATTGTCTTCGTAATTCTTCAATTATAGCCTTTGCATTTTTATCATATAAATCAATATCTGTAGAGGAACAATAATTATAAGAAATATAGGTCGCCGCTGGGGATAAATCATTTAATATACAGTATCTTTCCCCCCAAACTAAATGGGGGATCTCTGACTTCAATTGTTTCTTTAACACGGGATCATCTGAACCACATATTTGTGCGGCAACACCAGTCATACCTGACCCACTAAAACCATCAAAAATTAAATCACCTGGATCAGTATAATGTAAAATATACCTCATGATTGCCTTATGAGGAACCTTTGTGTGATAACTATGAGCAGTATATATAGGATCATTTTTACCCACACCAACATCTACAGAAAAAGGTTTTCTATGATAACTGTCTGTAGCCTCATCAAAAGGCTTTCCATTTTGTTTAATAAAATTCTCAATAAAGGGGTTAGGACACGCAGTATAATACGGGGGATCAGATAGTTTAATTATATCTTCCTCTTTGGCTAATGGAAAACCTTCAATATTTATTACCTTACTAATATCATCTCTTGTCAGTTTCATTCTCTACTCCCCTCATATATTAGGTGTGCATTTAATTAAAACACCAGGAAATATTTAAGCTTTAGCAAATATTATTCCCTATCCATGAATTTATCCCCTGAGTGCCTCCATTATGGTATCAATATAATTTTCACGCCTACTTTGTGGGTGTTGTGTAAAAATAATTCTACAGTTTTTATATTGTCCTATTTTTTCAATAAAACACCCAGGTGAATCGATTACTTTAATATCTAATCTTTCTATAAAAGGTTGATACCAGGTTTCACCGGCCATTATCAAAATATTATTTGGATTCAATAGATTCAGTTCAATCCGTAATAATTCCACACAGTCATTTAACTGTATTTTTTTCAAGGTTCTCGAAGGGTTTCCACCATCAGCAGATACAATTTTATAAAGATTTGACCATGCGATATAGTTTGACCAATTTCTACCACTATAATTTACAAGCCTCCTTTGAACAATTTTTTTACTAACCCTCCAAAATGCAGATTTATTCGTATTGCAAATCGGATTATCATGTCCATATTTTATAACCCAAGACATAGGACATTTAGAACGATCTTCCGCTTTTGCACGGATTAAACCAATAATTTGGGACCTTTTATTCTTATTACTTGCCTCACTGGGTAACCAATTTATAGTTATACTATTTATAGGACCGATAGGTGCCCTACCAATTATTAATAGATCATTCTTACAGCAGTATTTATTTCCACTGACCACCCAACTTGCTGTTATGCTGCCATTTTTATCCGGGTAGTATTTTGATACCTTTGCTAGCATAGAGTCAAATCTATTTTTATACATTCCACTCATATTTATATGGCAATTATTTATCATTATAAATTCCTAACGTTTTACTACTATCCGCAGTTTTTCTTTATCTTTTCCCCTGGAATAGCTATCTATTACACCAGTGACGCGGGCTTTGAAGGTATCCACATCACAGGGGCCAATGGCGTCCAGCTTGTCAATCAGCTCATATGCATTGATGGTGACGGGCTCAAACCCTTGCAGCAACGCTTCGATGGCGCATATAAAGAATGTGTCGATCTTCTCAGGCAGTGCCTTTGTTTTCAAGAACTCATCAACAACAGACTGCTGGTCGGGGGTAAGATACTTTTTCTGATCCAGGACCAGCGGATCAGAGAGGGTATTCAAAAGGGTCTTTGTCCATTCCTTCAGCAGGTTGTCCATACGTTCTTCAAGCTCATCCAGTTTCCCTTTGACGGGCAGGTCGCCCCCGCCCATGAGGAAATGGCACTTGGCGCAGAAGTGCGTTGTTTTTAGCATCCCGGTGGTAAGCTCAAAGCACACTTTCAGCCTGGACAAATCCTTCTCGATGCCGCCCAGCTTGGAAGCGGAGAGAATGCCGATGGACCTCAGCCGTTTCAGGTTTGCCAGCTTGCCGGAACTGACCATATTTCCTTTACGCTGGCCATCGCTCACGCCCAGTCGTTTCTTTTGATGCTCAGCAAAATACAGGTCGATGTACTGCGCTTTTACTCTAGCCAGCAAGTCCACCACATCTGCAGCGGAGGATTCCCCGCTCATGTCTTCCGGTAGATCATCGCGGATTTTACGGAAGTTCTCTTTCGCATCGCTGATTGCGTCCGTTAGTAACGCCGGTAGTTCCATCCGCTCCAGGTTCATCATGTAGCCCACATCGGCGGCGCAATCGTTCTTGAACTTCTCGTATTCAAGGACGATCTTTACCACCGCTAGATCCTTACCGAGCTGCTCGACCTGTTCCATCGTGTAGGTGAAATTGTTGAGCTTAGCCACGGTGTTGAAGCGACTGCTGAAGTTGCTGAAGGTATCGCGGACATTGGTCGCCGCCTGCTTATAGCCCTGGGTGATATGGTCGCCGATAAGTGGTTCTCCCCACAGCTCAAACTCGCCGCTTAATTTGCTGTGCGCTCTGACGGCCATATTCGCCGCCGCCTGCGCTTTCGCCAGCATCTGCCCCAGGCCGGCTTCGCGCTGGGACGGGTTATTGATCAGGCCGGCCGGCAGCTCCAATAGCTCATACAAGCGCACCAGCTCTGCCAGCTGGATGTCTTTCGGCTTGGTGATGTACTTAAATTCGTAGATGTCCATCGCGGATATTTTTGGTAATGATTCAAGATCGGAAGCGGTCAGCGTTGTTCCGTTTTTCAGCGCGATCACGGCGTGGCCTGAATAGACCAGGCTGAGCAGGACGATGGGCATCAGCGCATAACTGATGCCGAATTGCTTGTCTATATACCCGTCAAACACCTCGTTATAGATATCGCTGAAGTTGATCACGGTGTTTACCGGCAGGCTGTTTAGCTTTTTAATGAAGTGCTGGGCATATTGCGAATTCTGGACGGTGATAGCATCGCCGTCCAGCAATCCGAAGCTTTCCAGCAGGGCGTTAGCCTGCTGGCTCTTGCGCCCGGCGTACCTGTCGATCCCGGCGCGAATAGTCTCCGCCTGATTACGAAGGGTGATCTGGGTCTTGAAGCGCGGTATTCTGGGATATTTCTCACTAAACCAACCGTCCAGGCATATCGATGCCACCAGGTCGATAGTCTCCTTGAACGGATTGGTGTTTTTATATTGGCCCTTCATCACCTCGAGAAGCTGTTTCTTCTCGCCTTTATAGATAACCTCAAAGCAGGTGTTCTTGTTATCGCTGAGAAATTTCGTCAGCTTTTTCTTGAACACTTCCGCCTTGTTGTGATAGGCGCTTTTGTTCTTTTCCTCGGCCAAATCCTTCATCATCAGGGCGGCGGAATAGAGCTTCAGCGTATTCTTGAATTCCTCGTTGGGCTTGAACTCAAAGAACACTTCATCGGGCTTTTTCTCGTAGGTGTATGTCTCGTTGCTATAGGGGGGAACGAAGTAAATATAATAATCCTCCGGCGGCTGTGCGGTCGGTCGGTTTTCCGGTGTACCCAAGAATAGGTAGCCCCGGCGGAAGATATTGTGTGAAGTCCAGTTCAGGGTATGCTCATAGATTTTGAAATTGGTGACATGCTCCTTCTGCTCCCATTCCAGGCAGTAATAGATCACATCGTAGAAGTAGTTGTTCATGATGTCGTCATCCATGATGGCAGCCCGCTGGGTGATCTTCTCGTCATAGTCAGTGTATTTTTTAAGGTTGAGATAATACTGACCGTTTTCGGTGTTATTCTCAATAAATTGGCCGCTCACAGTCGTAATGACGTCTTTAAGCACAGTCTGAATGACGGACTGTAGCGTGTCGGAGCTTTGGTCAGGCATGTCGGCTATGTACAGGCAGAGATCGTCTCTCAGGTTCTCGGCGGTAAGGCCGGCCCGGATGCTGATATCGCCGGTGGTCAGTCTATGAACGCTGAGGGCATGAATGATCTGCAGGGCCAGCGGCTTATACAATCGCTTGGGGAAAGAGCGGTTGACAATATCTTCGAGTATGCCGCTCTTTTCAACGACCTCCTTGATATTGGCGTCTGTCCTGAGCGCCAGGTTTTCCTTGATAAATGACCAATAGCTGTCGAAGGACAAAATGCCGGGGGCATCCCTGGTGATTTCGTCATCGAGGATGCGCCGGATAATCTCTGAGATGTTTTTCAGGACGTGGCGGTTTTCGATAATGTAAATCTTATTGAAAACGTCGATATAAGAGGGATGTATAGGGAAAAGGCCGACGTATTCCTCGATGCGCTCGGACATATTGGAATACAGGTTGCAAAAGGGCAGCAGATGTTCCCGGACAACAGCCATCTGCTCAGGCGTCTTTTTCAATATCCTTTCGGAGACCACATAAGCCGTGTCCTCTTTACGGATGATGACCTGCTCAAACCTGTCCTTGACGCGATTCAGGGTCTGAGACACAAAGGAGAAATTGGGATTGTCAAACAGCTTCTCCTGGACGCCGAAAATGACACGCAGCCGGCTGTTCTTTATAATCTCGCCCAGTTCGCGCATGAAACCCAGATCGAGCTTGACTTCCTGGGCCTTTCTGCCACCCAGATAGTCAAGGAACTCGTCAACTACGATCATATATCCTTTTTCCGGATACTTCGCAGAGAACGTCTCCATCATTTTCAGAAGAACATCTTTGTTTGTTATAATCTCTTTCTCATCGGGAAACGAAAAGGAAAGTCCGCGATCCTCGAAGTCCTGCTTCACTTTATTCAGGATGATATTCCGCAAAGACATCTGCGAGGCGCCGATCTCAATCCGCAGCACTTCAAAGCGCCCGGCGATGCATTTGGCGTCATCCGCGAATTTTTTATTCTGTACATAATTAAGATTATCGGCGTCGAGAGCGACTGCCGATATAACCGACATCAAATGAGATTTACCTGTACCGTAGTTACCGACCAGGAGGACGCCTTTGTTATCAACTACATCCTCCAAACAAAGCTGTGTCAGCATGTTGTTCTTCAACTTGTCCGCCATGTCGTCGGACATGACATAGCTCTTCACCAGATTGGTGGCGATGTTTTTGTCGTTGGCAGCGGTCAGCTGGATCACGCTGTCGATGGGGTTGAAATTGATTAAATCAGCATACCTCATCTGTATTAGTCCTCCCTCTATCATCCCTTATATGACACAAGTAATGTCATAGTCTTGTATTCTGAAAGAGTGATAATCACTGTATTCCGGCGCAGCATACTCCAGCGAATTTCCATTTAGCCTGCCGCGCCACTTAACGACAACCTTTTGCCGCCGTGATATTTCTATGAATACCTTGATCGCGTCAATGTCATAGCGAGGATCAAACAGGATTTCGTAGTCTTCAAGAAACGTGGGGTCATGGCATTCGGAGACGATCTTCATAATTTCGTCGTTAGCTTTCCGGCTTCGCTGGGACTGTGGGATTTTTAATAATGCCTCGGCCAGCTTGATATTCAGGTTCAGCGGGACAAATTTGCCGCTCTCCATTAGCTTTGCCACCCTGTTTGAAAAGGAGCAAAGGATGATCGGGGTTGTAGCTTTTTTGAGCACATTCGTGTTCAGCATAGATACATTGATCGTGACTCCCAAGTCTCATTACTCCTTTGCTCATGTTTCATGTCCTGACTATAGCCAACCTATGGTCTTGGAAGTTGAAACGATTTCATCCAGAATACTGCACCATTTTTCCATTTCTTCTGTGGCTAACTCATCCCAGGGGGTAAAAATAGATATTAAAAATACTCCAACCACTCTCTTGGCTGTTTATTTCCACATTATCCAATATTTCGATAAATTGCGCGGAAATCCTTTAGTTGTTTTGCAGACTATTATTAATGAAGGATTATTATATTTTTCTAATGATACTAAAGAAAGCCGGTCTATGTGCACCGGCTTTCATGTTTGCTGGCGAATTTTTAATCTAGAATATGTAACCCCCCTGGCCGCTGGCAATAATATCAGAGTCAGAACTAAAGACGTAATTACCGCTGTTATAAAGATCAATATGTTTATAAATTCTTTCATAACCTAAGCCGCTGTAACTGTAAAAACTAACTTCAACCATTTGGTTGGCAATAAATTTAACACAGGGCTCCCAGACAGCAGGCTTATTTTTAACCCACTCCCAATTATATGGCTCTAAATCAACTTCCTTATAACTTGCTTGATTTTCCCCATATAAAGGTTCCTGTCCGAGTATTTCATGAGTGCTCCAACTGCAACCATGCCACATAGCACCGAATTCTTCCAGTTCTCTTCAACATCCCCCTTCACAAATCTTCAAGTTGAAGATGCTCTTTGCTGTACCTCGCTATTTTGTACCCAAACTCCTCGGTCCTAATTAAAGCTCACCAAAATGACACCATTTTTCCTCAGGCAAAGATCTTAAGAAAGCACACACTTCATTTAGCTGACCTTTGTTATCCGCCCAATGTAGGTGCTCTTTGAATCGTAGTTGCTTTTCAATTGGCGTAGAATAGTGCCAGGCACCTAATATAAGTGGCAAGGGCGGTTCCCATCCCCCGGATGTTTTTTGACGCTTGTCCTTCAACATTTCGTATAATTCTTTCCAGGCCATTGGACATGGTATGACCCTTTTTTTCATAGTGCAATAATCCCAAAGAGTGTCCAGGGTTTCCTTTGGCATTATCTTCACTCCTCGTATCATCATTTTCGTTGAAGGGGATATGGGAATATACATCAATTATGCACCCCCAACAAAGATATTTACTTAAAAAGTTTCCCGAGCAGCTTGCCCGTCGCCTTGCCGGCTGTTCTTCTTACTAACCTTTTTCCTACCGTACCTTTTCTAACCGCGTTCACATCGCCAAGAAGCTTGGCCAAACCGTACAGAAGGCCTCTGACCTGGCTGATGGAATCTCTTTTCCTGGCCAATATTTCTCCCCCCTTACAGCTAAATGGTAAACCTCCTGGCATGACAACAGTATGTCTTGCGGATAAAATATTTTTATATTGGTCTGGTCAAATAGGTTACACATAGACCCTTAATACCCCGGATACCTTTCCCGCCATTCCCGGGTGTCTTGATACCCAGTCAGCAGATCATCTGCAATCTGCAGCGTAACCTCAGTCAATTCAACGTTTTCGGTCCAGTTTAAAGGAATTCTGCTTAATCCTAAATACGCGCCCAGGATATTACCGGTAATGGCGCCGGTGCTGTCGCTGTCGCCGTTATGGTTAACTGAAGCCGCCAGCGCTTTCTTGAAATTGTCCTGATACTTCAATGCACAATATACTGCAATCGCCAGGGCTTCCTCACCAACCCATCCTTCTCCAAGCCGCGTTATAGCCTCGACAGGGGGAAGCCCGCCGTTCGCCAGTTCAACAGCCTGGTTCAGGCTGCCGGCGCATTGATCATGGCCAGCATGGGCTTCAAGCTCGCCAATTGTATCTTTAACTGCAGTTTTAATATCCTGCCCGGCAATAATTGAAGCAATAATACAGGCCAAGGCGCCTGCCGGCAAATAACCTGACGGATGTCCATGTGTAAGGGCGGCAAATTCAGCCGCCATATTGAAGGCGTTTTCTTTTGGATAAAACAAACCTGCCGGAGCAACCCTCATTACACCCCCGCAGCCTTTGCTATCATTAATGGGTTCTTTTATGGTCCCTTGTTTTTTGCTGTTAAGGGCTGACAGGCATGTACTTCCAGGCGCCCTTACTGCATGAAGGTCTTTTACGCCCAAAAGCCAGCCGTCATAAATCCATTCGTAATCACTGCTTCTTGAATACCCCTGGGTCGACAGCCAGCGCTGATAAGCAAAGAAAACAACTGACGGCGGATGGCAGATCCCTTTTTGATTGCCTCTGGTTTCTGCTCTCAAGATTCCTTCAGCGGTAAAAAGAGTCATTTGCGTGTCGTCGGTAATCTCTGCCCGGCCATGGAACTGCAGCTGCAGGTCCTGAATTCCGTCAGGCCCGTACCGGCGGATTATATCGCTATATTTCATAAATTCAACAGGCCAGCCCAGGGCGTCGCCAATAGCCCCGCCCATCAGGCAGCCTCTAAAGGATTCCCGGTTTCTTTTCATCCCAGCCTCACCTTTCTTATCCTGAAAAACTTCCAGACGGCGCATGTTTTATCCCCGCAAAATTAACCTTTTTAAATTTCATCCAGAATTTCGCACCATTTCTTCAATTCCTTTGTGGATAACTCAGCCCAGGGGGTAAAGACGGAATTTGTAACACCTTCTTTTATATAAGCTTCGTATTCGTACCGTTCTAGATATCCACCGAAATCAGTGTAATATTCAATGTCAGGCTCACACCCGGCTTCAACCATTTCTATTATTTCATTATCGCATTCATTTTCGTCAAATTCTTCACCGTCTATAGCCTTTAAAGCTTCTTCATATTCTTTTTTAGTCAGCACCTTGGGGTCAGATTCATCATGGGGGACCCCGCCATAAAAACCTTCATCCGTGAGATAATATGCTGTACCGCTTACCCCGTAACCACTTGTTTCATCTGAAATCCACAGCATTCTATCTATGCTGGATAAACGCTCAAGATAATCATCTCTTTTTGACACTTTTGATACCCCCTGTTGTTATTAAAGCAATGAAGACAATGTCAACTTCTGCCGAGTAGATATTAAAAAACAATCCGGCTACTCTTCTGGGTGGTTATTTCCACATTATCCAATATTTCGATAGATTGCGTGAAAATCCTTTAGTTATTCGAGGCGGTACAGAACGGCACAATTACCCAAGAACAAGGGGAAAAGATGGCTGAAATTACCACTTGTGGTATTTGTGGTGGGTTCGGTTTCCCGGGCGGTAAGGGCAACCAAAAATAATGTAACCAGGATCTGGCGGGGCCCTGGGGCATTATATTCATTTGCCGCAGCACTTTTTATGTTTCTTACCACTACCGCATGGGCATGGATCATTCCGTCCAACCTTAGTGCGGGTAGATATCCCAATCACATTCGAATCCCCCCTAACAATTTTAAAGGGCTCGGGCGGCAAAGGTTTTAAGAACTTCTTTTCCTCCTGAAACAACTCATTGGGGGTATGCCCTTTTAGCACCCACTGACGGGTATTATTATGCAATTCCATTATCTTTTCAGCTAACTGCTGTACAAATTCAAATGACGGAAACTCCATCCAACTCTGCAAGTATTGAATAATCAGTGCCGGCTTAGAATCTGCATTGATCATGTTAGTTATCTGCAATGCGATTTCATTTGTTTCCTCATCAGATAACTTGTAATGCTTTAAAAGAAATCTAATAAAGCTGTTCATTTCCGGAGTTATGTCTACATAATTCGGAACACCGGCTTTTAGCAACTGCTTTTTTGTAAAAGGATAATAATCAACACCCGGTCTCATTATATGTTCATCAACAATTTTCTTTGCATCGAAAACCCTGTCATCCTGATAACCATATGGCGTGTAACGAGCCTGGCCATAAAAATTACAAGCAAAGGACATTACATTCCTATATTCCAGAATGTCAACTTCTTGATACGTATGCTCTTTAATCTTTTCCTTTATGCGCCATACATCCATAACACCATAATAATAAAGCAGCCCATGGGTTAACTGTATCCACTCGGTATTGCGCTGAACTATGTTTTTTAACTCACTGCTGTCTATCTGAGAGAAAATGTTTATCAGTTCACTTGGCATAAACAAAACTTTTTGATCACCATATAATCCTGGGAAGATAATACTGAATTCCATGAATGATTCCGCATTCTTAACCGAAATACCTGTGTCTGGAATAACTCCCGAACTATTGATGATCATTTTGATAAAGTCATACCTGCCTTGATCCAATGTAAATATGAACTTCTTGATTTTCAAAGGAATCAATTTGGCAAGCTCCGATGCTAGCTCTGCCTTTTTGAAAGAGCTTAAACCTCTGAAATCATAGTTTTTTCGGATTATATCCATTTCAGATTTTGTTAACCCGTTAATGGCGTCATAAAGGCTGCATGGGACATCAACCTTCTTCCAAAGCCGCTTCTCTCTGTTTTCCTGCAGTTTTTGGCTATAGGCCTTGGCATTTTTCAATGCGCATATGAGGGTCGCTTCTGTTTTCTTATCAATTTTATCATTCATTAAGGTTCCTTCTTTCCAACCGTCTGAAGTGTCAGGGTGACGGGTTTGTTGACAGAATTCGGATCGCTTCTTCTTCTAATTCCACATCTTCCCCGTCGGCGGTTCTAATAGCCATTTGTGCAGTACTACAATGATATGCAATTAATTATTACTGTGTACCTACAGCTTGAGCCACGACAGTAAAAACACCTCTTTGTTTCTAGAATCTCACCACGCCCTTTAGTAAAGGTGTTGCAAATATTATAACAGGGCAATAAATGCTTTTTTCACCCTTCGTTTCCCTATTCTTTTTCTATTGAATTTGACAAGAGTAGATCCTTTAATTCATTAGCTACCTGAAAAGCACTTTTACCATCAACGTTTTTCAGGATCTTTGCCTTTGAGTGGTCACATATCCGTTACTTGCCGGTTCTCAGTACAGGCATATCGGAGTTGTGCAAAACGCCTTTGGACAGCGCGAAGCAGCCTACCGCAGCCAGCAATTCCCATAAGGCCAGCACCCCCAGTCCGATCAGCACACCGGTCCCCTCAACCATACTGCCAAGGACAGTGGCGGCAATCAGGCCGGGCAGCATAATGACGATCACCGCAATAGTGTAAATGAAAACCAGGAGTCCGGCGCTAATGTCCGCGCCTGTCCAGCGCAGGGAAAGATAGTTTATGCCCAGCAATAAAAATGAAAACAGAGTGTAAACCGCAATGGCCTCAGCAACCAGCCATAAAGGCTCTTCCATGATCAAGCCCGCGATGCCGAAAACAACCAGGCTTTCCACCAGTACCTTGAACACTATTTCCAGGTTGCTCCAAACGATTTTCTGAAAAGAGCTTTCGGGAATCAGATAGAGATAATGTATATAAAGCTCTTTGAGGCCGCGCCCTGTTCCAATCATGAAGATCTGCATCCACATGAGGATTTGCAGCAGAATGAGGATCCGGCCGTCCCCGCCGCGCTGGAACAAAGAAAACAGGGCCGCGCCTAATACCAAGATTACGGACGACACTCCCCAAAGACCGAGCCGGTTGGCACGAAAAGATTCCCGCAGGTGCTTATAAAAAATGGCGCTGGGTCCCAGACCGCCGATACCGGTTTTGACAACCTTCACTTTTTTCGCCGATGAGGCTTCCGGGTTGATCTGCCCTTCGGCCAGGACGCGCTTTCTCTCAAACGCAGTTTCCGTAGCGACCAGCACGTCTTCATAATAATCGGGATTGCTCAAGGCGATGTAGAGGACCAGCAGCGCTCCGGACAGTACAAGCAGCCCGAAAAACAAGAACCCGCTGCCCGTATCGCCGGAAATCAGGGAAACGGCGCCTGCCGACGCCCAGCCGGCCACAGGCGTCCAATCGGTGAGGGGCGAACGCAGCGTATTTTCCAGCGCCGGAAGAAGAGCACCCGTTCCTGCAATCTGCACGCCGGTATAAACAAGAAGCGGGAGAAAGGCCGCCACGGCCAGTATTCGGACAACCAGTTTCCGCCCCGGTTTTCCGTTGGTCAGGCTGTAGATCAGAAGCGACAGAATTTGAAGCACACCGACGGCCAGCATAAAGCCGAGCAGTACCAGGAGCACCGCATCAAACCCTACACCGAAGCCCGTGCTGAGGGAATTGCTTTGAAACAGGATAAAAAAGCCCGCCAGGAAAGCCGTTTTCGCCATGCGCACGATCCCGTACATAAGGATCAAGCGGGAACTGACCGGTGAAACAAACAGTAAGTTGACATCGTTCATGTCGAAAATAGCGTCTCCGTTGGCCAGGCCCTTTTGGATGGCGAGCACGACAAACAGCAGGATCAGTAGGAACAGAATGCCCTTGAGCCAGACGAGATCAAGGGAGCCGGCCGCGCTTTGGCGCGTAAACAGGGAAAGCAGAAAAATCCCGCCGATCCCTGCAATCACAAGCACCCATAACGCCAGCTTCGCCGGTTTCCGCCGAAGCTCCAGCAGAGTATTTTTGGCGCTTTTGACCAGCAGAAAAACAAGACTGTTCATGGCTTGTCCTCCTGGCCTTTTCCTTCCGTGATGGTGAAATATACGTCTTCAAGGCTTTGGCCGGCCGCGAGGTCCGTACGGCGGCAAACGCGGGCAATCCGGCCCTTGACCATGATGTAGGTTACATCCCAGTCTTCCTCCACGCTTTCGATCATATGGGTGCTGACAAGCAGGGCGCAGCCGCTGTCCCGCAGCTTAGCAATGACCGCTTTCAGTTCGCGGATCCCATGCGGGTCAAGGCCGACCAGCGGCTCATCCATAATGACAGCTTTGGGCTGGGGCAGGAGCGCACAGCAGACACTGACCTTCTGCTGCATTCCCTTGGAAAGCTCTTTACCCAGCTTCATTTTTTTATCGTCCAGCTCAAAGCGGCGAAGCAAGGCCTCCCCTTTTTCCTCCCAGGCTTCCAACCGGTACGCTTTAGCAATAAACTCCAGGTGCTCGGCCACCGTCAACATCGGATACAGCACGGGAAACTCCGGCACATACCCCAAAAGCCGTTTCGCCTCCACCGTATGATTCTCATGCCCGTCGATGGTAATGGCGCCTTGGAAACGCAGGAGGCCGCAGACTGACTTGATCAGTGTTGATTTGCCCGCGCCGTTGGGGCCTAGCAGTACGGCCAGCTCACCGCGGCCCACGGACAGGTTGATGTTGTCATTGGCCGCCAGCTTGCCGTATTTTTTGGTCATGTTCCGGACGTCAATCATATAAAAATCTCCCTTACCGCGTTAGAAATACTATTACCGGTATCTTTATTATTTAGGAGCCATGATCTTTGAGTTTCTTTATAGCCACTATACTCATCGTAAATTATTGACATTTTTGTTGTGTATTTAACTCGCTTCCGTTTTTTATTATTCAAAAAAATCCATTTGTTCAGTATTGCCAAGGAGAAATGAGCTATACGATGTTGCCGGCTGAGGTTCTTGTAATTATACCATTTTTATTTTCTCAAAATGTGAAAAAACTGCTGACAAAATCTAACTTTGTCAGCAGCCCGATGGTGGTCAAAACTCGCCAGGCTCCCTTCCCCTTTACTTTGTTAGCATGATTGTAAACTCGTCGCCCACCTTTTGGAAGGAGTCAAGGGGGTGTCAAGGGGACGGGGTTGTTGACAACTTCAGGCTTTTAGAATAACTTGTGTTTTTCGATTTAGTAAATACTAAATTAAGCCAGTAAGCTTGTGGGGATAACAAAGCCTGCCCCTACGTTAATGAGGGCAGGCTTTGTTCGGCTTCTCGCAACCAGGCTATCATAGCGTTTGTTAAGCGCCTTATACCCTATGGCTTTGCGTCCCTGCCTTTTGGCAGGTTTGCCCTTGGCTTTATTCTATTTTTAAACAGCGTCACGAAGCCACTGGGGAAACAGTTTGCCCAGATCCATCCATATATATACGCCCGCCCGCAGCAGCTTCATAACATAAGGGCTCAGAGCATCACTGCCCACACTTTCCTCCACTGCTTTGAAATATTTAGACAGGTCTCTGTTGTTTCCCCGTCTGAAAGCCGTATGCCCAAGTAAATTCGCGGTTCCCATCCTGATGGGCCATTGACCGGCGGCATCAGCCTGGTAGGCAGCCTTATAAGCCGATAGCTCCGCTTCAGAAAGATTGCCGCGATAAAGGGCAACCTCTGCCTTAAAAAACGCCTCTGCACAATTTTTTATGCCTGTAAGGCTGCAAAGCATGCCGGTCACACTGGTGAACGCCTCAATTTCCGCCTCCAGTTGGCCCGGGGTTTTATGGAAAAGGATCATCATGGGCATACCGAAGGCAAAGGGTTCCTCGGCCGTCAGGGTACGGCACCTGCCGCCGATCATCCTGGCGGCCTTTTGAATGATCGGCTCCATTTTTATGATATCAGGAAACTCCAGAAAGGCGCTAACCAACGTCCACTCGCCCATCAGAGCCTTCTGCCGGGTTTCGTCCGCTATATCTTCGATAATATCCCTGATTTCCTCCAGCAGTTCAGCCGCTCTTTCTTTTTTGTCAGCGCCAATCAGCGCATAGGCAATGCGCAGCAGGGAAATGGGGTGCTTGCATTTAAGCTCACGGGGGCAATCCGCCAGAACCCGGGCGGCAATGTCGGTAAAGGATATACCGTTGATACGCGCAAGGGTCATCCCTGTCAGGGGCAAGGACAGGAATGCATCATATTCACCAACCTCAAGGTAGCAGGTGATAGCGTGACCGACCTCGCCGGTCCGGGCGTACCAATCCCCCGCCCGGCGGTAGCAATGCCTTTTTTGTTGCGGCATCCGCCACAGCAAGCCTTCTTTGCAGCATTTCCAACAGAATGGCATGGGGCACGTAGCGCCGTTCACCGGGTTCGAAACGGATAAAGGGCGTTTCCTCCAGCAGGGCAAAGATTCTTTCGGGCAGTTGAGGCTCTTGGAGCAGAAAGTAAATCTGTTCAATTGTTACGCCGGAAAAAAGAGCAATATGAAGTAAAAGCCTCTTCTCTTCATCCCCGAGGTTCTTCCATACGATATTTTCCATCAGCTGAAGGATTCCCAGGCTGTGAGAATAGCCTTCCCCCCGCTGCATCTGCAATATTGTAAGATAGAGGGCCACAATCCAGCCCTCGGTGTATTCGTATATTTGCCTGACCTCGCTTGGGGAAACAGCGACGCCGCACATTCTGAAATACTGCCTCACGTCTTCTTCATTCAGGCGCAAATCCTCCGCCCGGATCAGGTGAACCTTTGCCTGCTCAAAAAACAAGAGCTGGAAAGGCCGGGCGGTTTGTGTAATGATTACTATATGCAACATGTCTACAGCACAGGAAAGCAGCTCCGACATGAAGATGCGGGGCAGATCCTTCTGCAAATACTGAAAATCGTCCATCACCAGCACAGTTTCGGTCTTACAACTAATGCTCCTGAGTATCCGCCCAATCTCCCAGGCGGACATCAGCTTTGGGAACCCGGCGGCAAGCAGTTTTTTTCCAGTCAACGGATCAATACGGGTACACTCCCGGCACAGTCTGACCCATGAATTTGCCGGGTCATCTTCCACGACATTCCACCAATAGACTAGCGTGCCTTCAGGCAGGCTGTCCATGAGATAATCACGTACTGCCGTACTCTTGCCATAGCCTGAAGGAGCTTCCACAACCGTCACAGGCGCAGTCAGAATACCTTCCAGCTTTTTGCGAAGCCGCGGAGAATAATAATGGGCGCCGGAACCGTTTCTTTTTATTACAGCCATAGCCTTACCTCTTCTCCAATGTAATACAGACTATTCCTGTAACTCATAGCAAACCTCCAAAATCAGGTACAACTATTCTCATTATATATATATTATATTTTACCATTATCAAGAATAAGGGAAAAATAAGCAAGGCACTCTACGAATTATTACGCAGGGTGCCCGAAATTACTCTAATAATAAATATAAGGGTTATAATCTGACCCGTTTTACTCCCGGCACTTCATATGTGCCGATTAATATTTTAGCAGAGGGTTGATACATTCTTAATAATAAATTGAAATCGTCATCCGGCGCCGGCAGCCAATTAGATTTATGGTTTTTCGGTGGACTATACTGAATATAGATATCCAGTGAACCATCATCATTATGCTCAAGCCCCGGGGTGTAATCCGCAATGGCATATCGTTTAATACAATTTGGAACTAAATAGAAATCCTTGTCATACATTGTTACCGACCAAAAAGCTTCTACGGGGGGCAGCTGGTCTTTATCGAAATGCAAAACGTAGTTATACTTTCCATTTAGCTGATTTCCCTGGTCATCGGTAAAAGTCCTGGGACAAGTGGCTTCTTCATCCACATTTGCCCCAAGTCCCATATAAGCAACCAAAGCCCTCTTCAGGAATTGATCTCCATAAGTACCTATGCCTGTTAATATCATCCACCCATTACTAAGCCGGTGGTCTACATCTTCCAGACTATTTGAAATTATCAAAAATGCATCTTTTGCCGCTCGATTTAAACCCGCAATAGTATCCGGATCTAATTTGCCGGCATCAAAGCCGTAGGTCCGATTGATACCGATATGCTCAAATTGTTTTTCAAAGGATTCATTACCAGTATCAGGATTCAGAATCATTAAGTCTGTCATAGCTTTGAAGAAATCCATGGCGCTCAGGTCTTCAACCTTGTTTTCAAATAGTAATTTATTTACGGGTTTTATTACATATGGGCTGCTATTTTCATCCAGCGAGGCCAGCTTGAATTGCTTTAGTATTTTCATAGCTTCATCTACATCATCCTTGCCTTTTGAAAGAACGCGGCATAAAAGCCATGCAGTGTTTGTGGGGGATTTAACCGCTTTTAACCCTGAGGGCAAAACACCTTTCCAATCCGGCCCCACGATGGCAAACTTTCCGGCTTTCGTTCCTGTAGTGCGGCGCCCTATATAGGAAAAGGTATTTGAATATGCATCCATAATTTGCACTGAATAGTACCTATCATTGGTATCAGGAACAATTAGAACTACAGGATTTTGAGAAAGATCCAACCAGGCAGCGCAATAAACAGTATCAACATTGGGCGTTACTACATCCTTGAACTCCGGGTCAATTGATTCATGAAACAACACATTGGACGCAGTAAGCGCCGGTTGGATTGTCATATCTAATATAGTTTGCAGTTGCCTAGTCCTTTCCATTAAAACAAGGGGATATCCATAGATAAAGGGTGTCAAGGGGACGGGGTTGTTGACAACTTCAGGCTTTCAGAATAACTCCCCAATTGATGCCAGTAATTCTCTCAATCTGCCTGATTGACAAACCATATTGCTCTTTGAGTTTTTTTAAAAAGCTGTCCCTGGTGAC
>JAHDOA010000065.1 GCA_018435055.1 Pelotomaculum sp.
TAAGAATATTTGACCCAGGCGCCGGAGGCAGTTACGCCTTGTGAATGATGAAGTGAAGAGCCGGATGCGTTAATAGCGCACGTCCGGTTCTGTGAGGGATTGGGGCCGTGAGGCCCCGTCTACTCGATTTCTGACACGCTTTGCTCGTGATATGAATTTATAATAGTATCACAGTACTCAAAACTTTAGAAAATAATAATTTATGTTATTTGGATAATAATACATCTAACACAAAATCGGAATAGACAAAAAATCACATCAATTAAACTACGCTAAAAAGCGATAATACTTACAAAATTCACCTTGATAGCACATGAGACAACCCATATAGTCTGGAAAGGTTGGTTCTTTTTGCTGGGTCTTCTTTTTAAAAAACTACATTTTCAAAGAATTTCAAACTGTAATCCCAATAAGGCTTCGGGACAACATAGTTCCTCTGTTTATCTTTCTAAGAACCTGGAGAAGAATCTTCAAATTCTAAGAGAGTCTCTTGGTCAAAGCAGTGATGTAATCATTCGTGATATGAAGATTAGCTCAAATTCGAACATTGAAGCAGCCGTTATCTATATTGATGGTTTAGTTGACAGAGCTTTACTGAATCACGATATCTTGCAACCGTTGATGTTTAACCTGCAATTGATTAAGGATAATGTTAGCCAAAACCACTCGCGCCTAATCGATTTTATTAAATCAAGTGTGTTAACCGTAGGGCAAATAACTGGAACAGAGGATATCGACAGGGTTATCTCCGACGTCATGAAAGGCCAAACCGCCATTTTACTAGAGGGGGTAACCCAGGCCCTGCTTATTGACTCTAAGGGATGGGAATCACGAAGTATCGAGGAACCCAAAAACGAGGTGTCAATTCGGGGCCCAAAAGATAGTTTTACTGAAACTCTGCGTACCAACACAGCTTTACTCAGGAGAAAAATACGCGATCCACGTTTAACGTTTCAGAGCTTGCAAATTGGGGAGAGGTCCAAAACGTTTCAGTTGCTTATATCAAGGGCATCACCACGGACCATCTCATCGCCGAAATCAATCAACGGCTAAAACGAATAGATACCGACGCCATTTTGGATGCCGGCTATATAGAACAATTTATTGAAGACAGTCCCAAATCCTTATTTCCCACCGTCGGTTCCAGTGAAAGGCCGGATGTGGTGGCTGCCAGAATATTAGAAGGTCGTGCTGCTATATTGGTTGATGGCTCGCCGATGGCCTTGACGGTACCCTTTTTATTTATTGAAGGTTTTCAAAACCCGGATGATTATTACGCCCGGCCATTTTTTACTGTATTAGTAAGGTGGGTTCGATTGCTGGGCTTTTTCCTTAGTATCTATTTGCCGGGTATTTTTGTTGCATTAGAAGCTTTTCATCCGGAATTATTTCCAACCCCATTGCTGGTCTCGGTGGCAGCGGCCAGGGAAGGGCTTCCTTTACCAATTACATTAGAAGCCCTATTAATGCTAATCCTGTTCGAAATCTTACGGGAGGCGGGTCTCAGGATGCCCCGATCACTTGGCCAGGCAGTTAGTATTGTGGGTGCCCTGGTAATCGGTCAGGCGGCAGTATCGGCCGGATTGGTAGGAGCACCGATGGTAATAGTGATTGCAACCACGGCTATTACTTCTTTTTTGGTCGTTCCCTATGCTGATTTGGGGGCCATATTCCGCCTCATAATGACGATAGCGTCAGGTTTTCTAGGCTTATTTGGAATCTTCCTTGTTTCCATTGAGATACTCAGCTACCTTACTTCTTTACGCTCCCTGGGGGCGCCTTATTTGTCTCCCGTGACACCACTCAACATTCGCGGCCTGAAAGATACTTTTATAAGGGCGCCATTATGGGCCATGGACAGCCGTCCTGAATTTTTAGATGCACCCGATACCAGGCGGCAATCACCCGGTCAGATGCCCGGCAATCGTAAAAACAGGACCAACCGGGGGGGAAGCCGGTGAAGAGACCGAGTTTTGCAATTTATGTGGTTATTTTACTAATCATAATTCCCTTATTCGTATCCGGTTGTTGGGATAGCCACGAGTTGGATAAATTATCAATCGTGTCTGGCCTGGGTTGGGATCTCGATACGGAGACGGGAGAGGTTACGCTTACCTTTCAAAACATTATTCCCGGCGAGATAAAAAGTACTACCAGTAGCAGTGGAAATGGCAGGCAAAAAGGGGGTGATCCACTCCATACTGTCCAATTGGACTCCAGCACGGGTTCATCCTCATATGATGCCTTAAATCGCTATACTCAACATAGCAGTCGTATCACATTTTATCCGCATGCTCGGGTTTATGTCTTCGGCAAGGACGGCGCCCAAAAGGGACTCTATCCATTTCTCGACTCAATTGCCAGGAATCCGATAAACCGCCCTAACGTCTTGATGGTAGTGGCAGAGAAAAAAGCCAGTGATATTCTGGAGATTCAGGATGGAATGGAAAACATTCAGGCCCTCGGAATGGCTGCTGAGATAAAATTATCGGCAACATATTCCAAATACCCGGCAGTTACCTACCTGGAATTTGCCAACCGCTTAATGAGTAAAACCACTGCTCCCATTGCCCCTATGGTAGGCGTCCTGGAGCAAACCGGTCCGGAAGGGAAAAAAATACGAAAAACTCGTATTACCGGAACGGCAGTTTTCAAGGGGGATAGAATGATTGGAGAACTGAATGAACGTGAATCAAGTGGTCTTTTGTGGGCCATTAACAAGATCAAAAGGGGCTTCGTAATAGTGCCGGAAGCCAACATGGAAATTGTTAGGGCTAAAAGTAAAATCGTTCCTGATCTGCAGGGTGACAAAATTAAAATTACTGTTGAAATAGACCAGGAGTCAAACCTGTTGGAGTATAGCGGCCACCAGGATATGACCTCCGAAATCCTGCATGAATTAGAAAAGAGCCAGGCAAAAGAGATTGTAGGTCAAGTCGTGGCAGCAGTTGAGAAATCCTTTTCTTTAAATGCAGATGTTTTTGGGTTTGGGGACGCGGTTAATCGTAAATATAAAAAGGAATGGCAAGATCTGAAACCGAGATGGGATGATATTTATCCCTTTATTGAAGTTGTAGTAAAGGTAAAAACTCATATAAATGAAATCGGGGATATTAATAAAGCATTATTAAAGGATTAAAGAAAAGTAGGGATATGATCTATGTCTTTGGAAAAAGGTAAAATATCCGATTTTCAATTAAGCACATTAATAATCGCGTTTATTTTTGGTGCTTCGGTTATTCTTACTCCGGGTAAGGGCGCCGGGCACGATGCCTGGATCGCAGTTGTTTTAGGATTGATGGAAGGTTTACTTATAGCCTGGATATTCATTGCCCTGGCCAGCCAATTTAAAAATAAGACGATTGTTGAAATAAATTCTCTTGTTTACGGCAAGGTTCTGGGCAATTGCATATCCGTTCTATTCATCTGGTATCTTTTTCACCTGGGTGCATTAGTTTTAAATAATTATGCCCGATTTTTACAATTAGAACTATACCCTGCTACTCCCAAAACTATTAGTCTTATTTTGATTATGTTGGTGTGCGCATCGACCGTGGGCAGGGGTATCGAAGTATTAGCCAGATGCAGCTTGGTTTTGGTAACGCTTATCATTTCGCTTGCAATAATAGATACTCTCTTGGTAATTCCGCATATAAACCTCAATAACTTGATGCCAATTTTGGATGTGCCTACAGGCAAACTATTATGGGCAAGTCATGGAACCGCAATCTTTCCGTTTGGGGATACGGTAGCCTTTTTAATGGTATTGGCTTTTGTTAATAAACCGGGAAAAGGGGGTTCTGCTGTTTTCAGAGGTTTACTAATAGCGGGATTTGTTCTAATAATAATTGTAGCCCGAAATGCAGCGGTGTTGGGACAAATGGCCGAAACCTACAGTTATCCATCTTACATATTCGCACAAGTAATTGACGTTGCTGACGTTCTCACCCGTGTAGAAGTTGTGATTGCCATTAATTTAATCACCATGGGGTTTTTCAAAATTTCGGTTGTGTTTTATGGAACGGTTTTAGGTCTGGCCCAGGTTTTCAATTTGCAAAGCTATCGTCCGATAATTATTCCGGTAGGGATTCTCATGGTAATTTTAGCCCTGACTAATGTTGGCAATGCCATTGAGATGTTTGATTTTGCCGATAGAGGATACCCCATATACACAGTTCCTTTTCAAATCGGAATTCCGCTTATTACGCTGCTGGTAGCAAAAATACGAAAGCTGCCTCAAACAGAGGGGGGCAAGGTATGATTGCCTTATTGCTTATTGGATTCGGAATTGTGGCCTTAATACAAGTTCCTGGTCTGGTTAGAAAACAATGGTGGCGGGAATTAATATGCTTTACGGTTTTATGGTTTATGGGTCTGATTTTTAGTGTAATGATAGCTAGAGGGATTAACCTGCCTCCCATAACAACGATAATCAACGATTCAATTACCATAATGTTTGGGATATGAAATTCATTAAACTTCAGAAATAAGAGTTGACGGATGGATAAATTGGATGATATTGTATCACTAGCGATATATATCGTTAGTGAGCATTATTGCAAAACCGTTGACAGGTAAAATAATTGTTTCGTATGCAGTAGCCGAATAAGGCCATTGTAATAATTATTCGGCTGAACTGTGTTCAATTCGGGGAAGGAGTTGTGTTTCCGGAGCGCGCCGCATCATTCAGGCGCTTGCATCCGGGCCGCGCATGAAAAAGGATCAGGAAAAAGTATATGAAAAGCTTATTGATGTTTCGAAATTAAGCAGGGGACTGCTCTTAAAGGGGCTCCTTCCATATTATGTCCTTGGCCTGCTGGCAGAGGAGAAAATGTATGGGAAGAAAATCCTGGAACGGATTCATGAAGTGACCGGAGGCAACTGGAAACCTTCCCCGGGTTCTGTCTACCCTTTATTGCGGCGGATGGCGCGTTTGGGTATGGTGTCTGAATATATCGATGAAGGCGGCCATCCTAAACGGATCTATGAACTGACAGATGCCGGGAGAGAGGCTTACAAAGATATGCGGGAGGAGATCCGCCCCCGCCTTAAAAGGACCATTGAGCTGCTTTCGCTTCACTTGAATAAGCTTGATAAGGAAGATTGAGGAGCTTTTCTACGAGTATATGCGCATTTATTCTTACTGCTTCTACCTATTCGGAGCGTAACTGAAAACACTGACCGGGGCTAACATCAGGGCGCTTATTAACACAGGGGACCCCTTCTGTGTCACAGACCCTAAATTTTCCCTGACCGTAGTATAACATCAAGGTGCTTTTTAACTTTAGCTGGTTAACAGGTTAAAAGGAGGCTTCAAATGTGGCGGAAAAAAAGAAGATTGGCCGGGTAAAAATACTGGCGGGCTTTTTGGCGCTGGTTATAGTTTTGTCTGGCGCGCGGAGTATTTACCTGAAAAAAAACACGGTTGATTACTACAGGTTAAAGCCCCTTGACATCAACCAAACCGTGCTGGCCAGCGGCAGGGTCAGCTTTCCCCAACCGTACGAGATTACAGCTGCTTCTTCCGGGAAAATATCCACTGTTAACTGCCGTGAAGGGGAACTGGTGCGGGAAGGCCAACTGCTGCTCCAGATGGATGATTACCAGGACAGGCAGAGTGTGCAGCTGGCTTTGAGCGACCTTAACCTGATGCGGAGCAAGCAAAGAAATATTGCAGAAGAGGCTTTGCCCAGGCAGGAAGAGCAAATGCGCCAGGACAGGGTGAAGCTTGAAGAAGCGGAAAAAGAACTGGACCGCATGAAGGCGCTTTTTGAGCAGGGCGCCGTGCCGGCGGTGGAATTTGAAAAAGCCGCCAACAATTATCAACTGCTCCTTTCTCAATATAACCAGGCTGTTATTACCAGGGACTCCCTGGCGGGGGGAAGCGGCGCGGCCGAAGTAGAGGCCCAGATTGCCTATTATGACGCCCAATTAAAGATAGCGCAAAAGGCGGTGGAAGATAAGAAGATAGTATCGCCGGTTACGGGGACGGTCAGCAAGTTGAATTTTTCTCCCGGCCAGCAAGCGCCGGCCGGAGCAACGCTCTTAACCGTGTTGCGGCAGCAAAGCTGGGTCGTTGAAGCGGACGTGGACCAAAAAGAACTATCTCATTTAGAGCCGGGGCAGCCTGCTTTAGTGGCCCTTGACGCCTATCCCCGGGAGAAGCTTGAAGCGAAGCTGATTTATATATCCCCCCAGATTGACGAACAAAAAGGGACCTGTCTTATGCGGCTGGAGATAAAAGAAGCGAAACCTTTTATCAGGCATGGCATGGCCGCGAGCGTCGAGCTTTTGACGGAACCCAACAGGCAGGTACTGGCGCTGCCCAAGCAATTTGTGGATTTTACGGAAAAAGAAGCCTTTGTGTGGGTCTTGCAGGATGATAAAGCTGTAAAAACACCGATCACATACATAAGCGTGGGCGA
Organism: Pelotomaculum sp.; assembly: GCA_018435055.1. Classification (GTDB taxonomy): domain Bacteria; phylum Bacillota; class Desulfotomaculia; order Desulfotomaculales; family Pelotomaculaceae; genus Syntrophopropionicum. The sequence goes on from JAHDOA010000065.1 coordinate 6,426, forward strand.
GCGCTGGGTTATTGCCGAAAACCTCCCGGAAGGAACTGTGGCGCTGTCCCCGGAAAAGAAACCAGGCGGCCTTAAGGTGCACCTCGGCCGGGAGGTCCTGCCCGATGAAGTTTAATACTTACGAATTCATGGTCGCCTACAGGTTTCTTGTGAACGGCAGGTCGCAGACGGCGCTGATCATCCTCGGCATCGCTGTCGGGGTGGCCGTGCAGGTTTTTTTAATATCACTGATGGACGGGCTGCAGAGAAACCTCATTCAGCGTACTATCGGCTCTTCCCCGCATATTACCATAGCGCCGCCATTATCCTCCCCGCAGCCCCTGGGTATAGGCGGGGACGCCATAGACGACTATCCAAAGCCGCTAAAAACCGAGGAGAGCGAAATATTGTCATGGCAGCGCTACGGCGATTATCTGGACGGTATAAAAGAAATAACTGTGGCCGCTCCGATGGTTAACGGCAATTGCTACATAGAAAAAGGGAGATCGTCATTCCCGGTTATAGTCAAAGGAATAACGCTGCCCGAGGCCGATGTGATCTACAAGTTTAAAAAGAATATTATAAACGGGGATCTCCGGTCGGGTGGAAACAACGTCCTGATCGGCGTGGCCTCGTCTGAAAAATCGGGCCTGCAAGTGGGCGATACTTTTTATCTGAGAAATCAAAAGGGAACGGGCGATTATTTTTTTATCCAGGGCATATTTGACCTGGGATCGTCGGCGGCCAACAATATGGTGGTGATGTCCCTGGACCGGGCGCGTACCTTTTTGGACATCACCGGGATCTCGGCTATAGAAATCCAGGTGCATGACGTGTTTGCGGCGGACGGCCTGGCTAAAGAGCTCAGAGGAAGTTTCAGCCAGGTAAAGGTGGAGTCCTGGCAGGAAAGGAACAAAGAACTGCTGAGCGGCCTGAGGGCGCAGGATACCTCCTCCTTCATGATCCAGTTTTTTGTTTTGCTCAGCATTACCCTGGGCATTGCCAGCGTCCTGGCCATTATCGCCATTCAAAAATCCCGTCAGCTCGGCATTTTGAAAGCAATGGGCACAAATGACAAAAGTGCCGCCCGCATTTTTATCATCCAGGGTTTTTCTATGGGCTTTGCCGGGGCGCTGGTGGGCATTCTGCTGGGGCTCGGCATGACCGAACTGTTCATGTTTGGGACAAAAAGCAGCGGCGGCCCGACTTATGAATTGAAAATAACGCTGACAAACATCCTTTTGCCCGCAGTTTTAGCTGCCGCTTCGGCCTCTGTGGCCGCTCTAGTGCCGGCCCGCCGGGCGGCCGGGCTGAACCCGATGGAGGTTATCAGAAATGGATGATATAATTGTCCTGGATAAAATCAACAAGTCCTACGGCGATGAAGTAGTCGTCCAGGTGCTGTTCGACATCGACCTTTCTATCAAGAGCGGCCAGTTTACCGCCTTTATCGGGCCTTCCGGATCGGGCAAGAGCACCCTGTTGAATATTATCGGCCTGCTGGAGGCGCCGACCAGTGGGAATGTTATTATGGAAGGCCAGGATATTTCCGGGCTGGACAAAAACGAGCTGGCCTCCTATCGCAACGAAAAAATCGGCTTCATATTTCAGTTCCACTATTTGCTTCCCGAGTTTACGGCCCTTGAAAACATCCTGATTCCTTATTGGATCGGTAAAGGCAAGCCGCCCAAAGAGGTTGTCGGCCGGGCCATGTACCTGATGGAACGGATAGGGATTGAGCAGTCCGGCGGCAAATATCCGAACCAGTTGTCCGGGGGGCAGCAGCAGAGAGTAGCCATTGCCCGCTCGCTGATTAACCGGCCGAAAATAATATTCGCCGACGAGCCGACCGGAAACCTGGATAGCAAGACCAGTGATATAGTAATGGAACTTTTAAAGGAAATCGTCAGGGAAGACAAAACGAACCTGGTGATGGTCACCCACGACCGCGATATCGCCGCCGGCGCGGACCGGGTGATAGAAATCGTGGACGGCAGGATCAACTGCGATTTCACTGTCGACCGGATGGGCAGGGAAGAGGTGCGGCGGGAACTGGAGCACCTGGCCTGCACTTTCAGCGGTGCGGCCGGGGAATCATGAGACCGGGAATGACGGTAGGGACGGTCCTTGTTGACTGGTGACGATGAGGACCGTCCTTACCGTTTTTCCCGGTGAGATTTTCAGTGATATTGGAGAGCGAAATAAAAAAGGCTTATTTGCTCCTTTTTGATAGATATGGCCTGCTGCTAATCGAAGTATTTTGATTTCCTCTTATGAACCTGCCTAGTATTTGCGACGTCATAAGGTTAAGGGAGTCATTAGAAAAATTTGTTAGAAAGGCTGGCGCGGTTATAAGAAGTGAGCAGAAGAAGTCCCGTGTTTTTTTGTCAATTATGTTTTTGACAACAGTAATAGTGTGTGCGTCCCTGCTTGGCGCATGTAACAGCAAACCCAACCAGGACGTAGTCTATGAAAATGACAAGTATGGTTTTTCTTTAAACCTGCCCGGTGATTTTGCACAGAAGGTAGATATTAAGGAAGACGGCAGCTTGATTTATTTTGTTGATAAAGAAGTGCAGGCAAAGCATCCGGAACAGGTCTTCGGCGTGGTAGGAAGAATTGAAACCTATGACAAAAAGGAATTCTCGCGGGAGAATTTAAAAGAGCTGGAGGACATGTACAGCCTCAGGTACCTGGGGGAATCCGGCAGTTATCATTTCGGCTGGGCTCACGCCACTGACGTCCAGGTTCCGGCGGACGCATCCGAAAAAACGATACAGGATTTCAGGGCGTGCCGGGCAGCAAAACCTGCAAAATGAAACCGACGAATATTCTTTGATGGCTGACAAACGGCCGATAACTTTAAAAAAAGCTGGTATGAAGAAGCAGAATTAAGCGCCCTTCTGGGCACACCGGTTTCAGAGACCAACGAGGTGCTGGGCAGCGAGGCCGATACATTCTCAGGCTCTCATGTGAAAACACTAAAATATGAGGGCGTTGTCGCAAAGCTGTTTTCACCGAAAGATAACGGGAAAGAGTTCTGGCTGATGAGCGTGGATTTAACCAGTCCAAAGCTGCAGACGCCCAGGGCAATTACCGTCGGTTCCGCCCTGGCCCAGTTGAAAGAGGCATACAAAGGCATTGAGATATTCAAGGACGGCAGGACCGACGCCAATAACTGCGCATACGAGTTCTGCGCGCGGGAAGAATATAAGTATATGATTTTTGAAGTGGAAAAGGGAGTTGTAAAAGAGATCAAGCTTTATGCAGAGCTTCCATAATTTAAATATTACAGTGGGCCCGTCCACCTGATACACTGAGTCACCATAAAGACATTTTCAAGAAGGAAAGCGAGGCGCCTGGCATAGCTTACTGGCTGATGAAAACCGAGCCGGATGAATACAGTTATTCAGACCTGGAACAAGCCGGCCGGGATGTCTGGGACGGCGTCAAAAATTATGCCGCCCTTAAAAATATAAAGAATATGCAGCCCGGGGACCTGGCGTTCATTTATCACACCGGCAAGGAGAAATCTGTCGCCGGGGTGGCCCTTGTCGCATCCGGACCTTATCCCGACCCGCGGCAGGAGGGCCTTTACCTGGTGGACTTATCTGCGGGTTATCGCCTGAACCGACCGGTTTCCCTGGCCGAGATTAAGAGCAACCCCGCTTGTGCAAACTGGGAACTAGTGCGTCTGCCGCGCCTGTCGGTGATGCCGGTTCCCGCAGAGTTCTGGGCCAGAGTCCACCACATGTCCGACACCCCGCAGTGTCACGCTGTTCTAAAATAAATCCCGCAACTATTCTTTGTAATGGTAAAGATAGATCCCATCATATCCGCATTGTCCAGCAGAACACCGCTTTCCCCCGTGTCAAATAAAACTTTCATTCCGCCTTCTCCCATTTTTTATATTGCAAAAGTTGTCAAACAGAAGGTGTCCGAAAATATATTTCACTGGTTTTAAAACGCCGTGTTTGGAAAAAAGTTGTTTTATGGTACTGTAGAGTAAAAAGAAATGATAACTTAGCGATTGACAAAAGGGAGTGAGACAATGCAAATTGCACTGACCAAAAAATTAGCGGATGCTATGGGAGTAAAACCACCGTCCTCATACGAGGATGAAAATCCACTGTTTTCTTGGACCGCAAACTGGACAAAGGTGTGGGATAATCATAGAACAGAGGATATGATCGTGTTGGTGAACAACGCCACACGCTTTACCGTTGCGATTTACCAAGTGAAGCGGAAAGATCTGAGAAATGTAGCGGAAATGATGAGAACAGCCATTTCAAACACACTTTTGTCCATGAATATAAACCCCGAGCTTGTGGGGGAATATTTGCGTCTGGCAGGTGGGGTGGAGTTTACTCAAAACCGTAACAGGCAGGCAGCGGCTTGGATAACAAAAGCAGGACTGGAATGCGCTTTTTATGTTGGAAGAGAATACAACGGTATTGAGAAAATGTTCAGTGATACGGTTGGAGCTTCAGCAAATTACCATCCTGTCAATTGTTCCGGTAACGTTAACGAGGGTTTTGTCCCTTACCGGGCCATGATTAACGCACTTTCTGAGCTTACCGGAAAGCAAGCCTATAAATATCGTGCCTTTGAATTACTGGTCACACTCGATTTGGAAGTATACCAGGCGGTGCGCAGGATTATTGTACCTGCGGATATGGAATTTGCACGGCTGCACAAAGTGTTGCAGTCCGTGTTTGGCTGGGAGAATTACCACCTTTATGACTTCACCATCTTTGGCAGTAATAAGCATAAACCGGTTGCCAGACTTGTTCCATTTGAGGATGCCTTGGAGTACGACGCAGACGCTATTTTAATGGCAGGGCATACCTTGTCTGAGTATTTTCCAGAGCACAAGCATATGATCTATACCTATGATATGGGGGATAACTGGGAACATGAAATCCGGCTTGTTCGTGTGATCGAGGAGCACGACAAGGAATCACCCTACTTGATGGAAGCAAGTGGCCAAACACCACCTGAGGATGTTGGCGGCATAGGAGGATTTGTGAACTTCCGTGAAATCATGATGAATCCAAATCACCCGGAATATATGGAAATGAAGGAATGGGCAAAATTTTGGACGACTGAGCTTGGTGATTGGAAAAGCCGTCCGAGGGTAATACGTGATTGAATGGCAATTTGGAGTTTGATTAGGGTCAGGCTTGAATTTTTTAATTAGCTGTTATTTAGAACAATCAAAATATTGAGTAAGTAAATATTTCAAGCCGGACCCCAATTGACAATTGACACAATTGACAAATTGAATAAGGAACCGAACAATCCGGCGCTGGTAGCGGCAAAAGCGATATTGGAAACTCGCGGCAATGTGCCGCGGCTCCGCAACACGCTGGTCTTCCTGGCTGTTGACAGGACCAGATTGCAGGATCTGGATGAAGTTGTGCGCCGTTATCTGGCCTGGGAATCTATTCTTACCGAGCAGGAAGGACTCGATTTATCACCCCACCAGGTAAGACAGGCTGTAACACAGAGAACGAGTGCTGAGTCAACCATACTGGCGCGTATACCGGAGGCTTACCAGTGGCTGCTGGTGCCGGAACAACTGTCGCCCCAGGGAAGCATGGAATGGCAGGCCTATCGTTTAAGCGGGCAGGAGGCTCTTGCTGTGCGTGCCAGCCGTAAGCTGCGCAGTGACGATCAACTGATAACCAGCTATGCCGCCACACCCCTGCGTATGGAACTGGACCGCGTGCCCTTGTGGCGGGGTGACCATGTAGCCATACGGCAGGTTGTAGAAGACTTTGCCCGCTACCTGTACCTGCCCCGATTAAAAGAACCGGAAGTGCTCCTGGCCGCCATGCGGGATGGATTAGCCCTGCTGACCTGGGAACAGGAAACCTTTGCTTATGCTGAAAGCTTTGACGAGTCAGGGAACCGCTACCTGGGATTGCGCTGCGGACAGCAGGTAACCATCCCCGATAGAGATACCCCCGGATTATTAGTAAAACCAGAAGCGGCGCGCAGGCAAATTGAAAGAGAGACGGCAAAGCCATTGCCGCCTGCAGGGGACAAAACTGATGGCAAACCCGGCGCCGGTGGGGATAAACCTGTTCCGCCCGCGCCCGATCAGGTAACTGGTCCCGATCCTGCGCCTGATGAAACGGAAAGGGCGGCTAAGCCCAGGCGTTTCTATGGCAGCGTGGAACTGGACGCAGCCTGCGTGACCCGCGACGCCGGCCAGATTGCTGAAGAGATCATTGCTCACCTCGAAGGTTTGGTCGGGGCAGCAGTGAAGATTACTCTGGAGATAGAAGCTGAGATTCCCGATGGTGTGCCAGATAACGTTGTGCGCATTGTCACTGAAAACAGCCAGGCGCTCAGATTTAAGAATCATGGTTTTGAGAAGGAGTAAGAGTGATAATCTTTTTGGTTTATGACAAATACCTGCCCAGATAATTTACTAAACCTTGAAGACGTATATTTCACCATCACGGAAGGAAAAGGCCAGGAGGACAAGCCATGAACAGTCTTGTTTTTCTGCTGGTCAAAAGCGCCAAAAATACTCTGCTGGAGCTTCGGCGGAAACCAGCGAAGCTGGCGTTATGGGTGCTTGTGATTGCAGGGATTGGCGGGATTTTTCTGCTTTCCCTGTTTACGCGCCAAAGCGCGACCGGTTCCCTTGATCTCGTCTGGCTCAAGGGCATCCTGTTCCTACTCATTGCCCACGGTTATGGCTACCGCTTCGGCCGCCGTGGCCGCTCTCGTGCCGGCCCGCCGGGCAGCCGGGTTGAACCCGATGGTAGAACGGATGGGCAGGGAAGAGGTGCGGCAGGAACTGGAGCACCTGGCCTGCACATTCAGCGGTGCAACCGGCGGCCGGCGGCCGGCATACTAAAACCTGAGACCCGCAAATGTTGTCAATAACTCCGTCCCCTTGACACCCCCCCTGACAACACCCCCCCTGACACCCCGGTGATCGGAGACATGCGCCGGCATCCAAGAATGCCGCTAAAAAAATTTCATTTCCCTCTTGTCAATAATCTCAGAACATGGTAAATTGTACTCAGTGCAATACTGAACCAGGTATAGTAGTATACCCGATACAGGAGGTGATAAAATGGAGCCGGTTAAAGTCAACAGGATCGAGAGAAAAAAAGAAGAGACCAGGAAAAGAATTATCTCAACGGCAGTTGACCTGTTTAACAAACAGGGATTTGAACAGACCACGGTGGAGCAGATAGCGGAGGCGGCGGACGTGGCGAAAGGGACTATATTTAACCATTTTCCGGTTAAAGAAGCAATTGTACTTGCTTATGTGCAGAAGAGACTTAAAGAGGTCAGGCCTGAAATAGTGAAGAGAGTTGAAACGATGCCGGATACACACGCCCGCTTGACTGCCTTGTTCAACCTGACGAATGAGTGGCTCGAAAACAGCTTCAATGAGGATGTAATAAAAAAATATATGACATACATGATCCAAACACTGCTTGACACCGCTAAAAACCAGGAGGCGCGGAGCGGTTACGGAGATATTTTACAGAGCATCATCAGTATGGGCCAGGAGAAGGGAGAAATCAGGCGGGACATACCGGCCGGGACCCTGGCGATCTACATGGACTGGCAAAATGCCCTGGTAATGATGGCCTGGCTGGCTTATCCGGGAGTTTCTAAAACAGATATGATTAACAGGATGACAGACCTTTTTCTCAACGGGGCCATCGACAGGGCAGGTCAGCGGCTTTAAAAAGTGTTCGTTCAGGGCCGGTGAGATTTTATGCTTTAACTTATGGGGGAGGGGAAGAATTGAAAGGGTTTAAAGATAAAGTTGCTGTTATCACAGGCGGCGCCAGCGGCATCGGCCTGGGCATAGCCAGGCGCTGTGTCCGGGAGGGTATGCGGGTCGTTATCGCCGACGTTGAAGAAAGCGCCCTGCGCCGGGCTGAAGAAGAATTGAAATTGATGGGCGGCACAGTGTCGGCAGTGATAACCGACGTATCAAAGCCGGAGCAGGTGGAGGCCCTCGCCAAAGCGGCGGTCGAAACCTTTGGGGCGGTACATATCTTGTGCAACAATGCCGGGGTGGCTGCGGACGGCTCTATTTGGGAGTGCAGCCTGCCGGCCTGGGAATGGGCCATAGGCGTTAATATCTGGGGCGTTATCAACGGCATCCGCACGTTCGTACCGATCATGCTTTCCCAGGACACGGAATGCCATATCGTCAACACAGCCTCTATCGCCGGGTTAACGCCGTACCACCCCGGCGCCAGCTACCACGTGACCAAGCACGCGGTAGTGGCCCTGTCCGAAAACCTCTACCGGTCGTTGGGGGAGCGGGGCTTGAAAATAAAGACCTCTGTACTATGCCCGGGGTTTGTCAGGACACGGATACTAAGCGCCACGCGAAATTTGCCGGCGGATGTCCTGGCTGCTTCAAATATGCAGCCGATGCCGCGGGAAGCTGAAGAAGGCGCGTGGGATTACCTGGAGAAGAACAACTTCAAGGTGCTGTCTCCCGACCAGGTGGCGGATCTTGTCTTTGCAGCTATAAAGGATGAAAAGTTTTATATCCTGACACACCCGGAATTTAATGAAACGGTGAAAGAGAGGATGGAAAACATCCTGCAGGGCCGGAACCCGTCGCTCGTACCTCTGTCCTTCAGCAAATAAGCAGCCGGACGAGAGCATTGCGACGGAGTTAAACACCATGAAAGATTAAAGCCCTTCAAGGAGGCTTTGAATCATAAATTTGTATGGTATAGGGAGTTGATTTTAAAAAAGGAAGATGTATGAAAAGGAAATTCAGGAAGCTGCCGGGGATAAGGATTTTTTAACGAGAACGGCTGAAAGTGATCAAGCCTTTGCTTATGTTGACAGCGAGGTGGGCCGGGATTGGTAAATAAATGGGAAATATATTTCTGTAATTTAACCCCGCAGTTGGCGGTGAGCAGCAAGGGAAAAGGCCGGTTTTGGTAATATCCAATAACGCGGTTAGTCATAATTTGCCCATTTCAAAACCGAAAAAATTTATCCTACGGAAATACTGTTGCCGGCCTAAGCAACCAACCTGCCCCGCCCCCAATGATGTTCCCCGTCATTATCAAAGCCCCACATGCCGTCTCAAATGATAGTCCTCTAGGAGCCAATAGCGATAAAGATCATCCTTTTCCAACCCCTTGATTCTCCAAAAAATAGCATTCCAACTAAAATACCTCCGTCAACACCAATTCCTGTCCAAAAGGCATAACAGGTTCCCAAAGCAATAAATTGCAATGAATAACTGAGTAATGCAAGACTTGAGCCAAATCCCAAAATCAATAAAATGACTGTCTCCTGCAAACTGCTAAAATTAAGCAATCATGGTCATCAGATTCAGCCCTTTTCTCGACTTTATCATTCGTGGCCAGTTTAAACAATGAATCCAGCAGATTACAAGAGTAACTTTATAACAGCTAAGAATTATTAGAAACAGTAAAAAAAGGTATTATGGCGGAAAAGGTAGAAGTATACAACAAAGCTATCATTATCCAAAATAAGATTTTAATATTGAATGGGGTGGTATTTTGCATGATCTGGTAAAAGGTGTAACAAATGGAGGCCTTTTGCATGACATAGGGAAGGTTTTGCACCGAGGCTCAAATGTTGACGGGCGTGCCCACAGCATTTCCGGCTGTGAATGGGTCAATAAATTTACGGATGACCAGCTTATCCTGGACTGCATCAGATACCACCATCACCAGGATCTCGGCTCGGCTGAATTGGAAAAAGACAGCGCCGCTTATATCGTTTACCTTGCTGACAATATCGCTTCCGGCTCCGACCGCCGGGAAACAGAAGGCGAAGCGGCCGGGGGTTTTGACAGAAGCAGGCCCCAGGATTCGATTTACAACTTGCTGAACAACGCAGCAGGAAAAGCTGTGCACAAAGTAGCGCCGATAAATGAAAAAATTACTTACCCGCAGGAAAGGGGGGACTATAAACCGGCCCCAGATTACAACCGGATCATTTCAGGCATCAGCGCAGGCTTAGCCGGCATTAATTTTCAGGATGAATATGTGAATTCTTTGCTGGAGCTTACCGAAGCTTACTTATCCTACGTCCCGTCCTCTACATATTTGAGCGAGGTCGCAGATATATCACTTTTTGACCACTCTAAAATAACAGCGGCCCTGGCGGCCTGTATCGCTTTATATCTGGAAAGTCAGCAGAGAGCTGATTATTACCTGGAGCTGTTTAAAAACAGGCGGGATTTTTACCGGGAAAAAGCCTTCTGCCTGCTCTCTATAGATATTTCGGGGATTCAGCAATTTATTTATACAATTTCTTCTAAAGGAGCTTTAAAAGGTCTGCGGGCGCGCTCCTTTTACCTGGAGCTGCTGCTGGAAAACCTGGCGGACGAAATTCTCAGCGCCTGTTCTCTATACCGCACCAACCTTTTATATACGGGCGGGGGGCATGCTTATATTTTACTGCCCCATACCCCGGAGGCCAGAAAAAAGGCAGGTGAAGCTATCAGGAATATTAACAGTAAGCTGATTGAATATTTCGGCGCCCGCCTGTTTGTAGCTTATGGCCTGCAGGAATGCTCGGCAGAGGAGATGATGAGCAAAACTGATGATCCCGAAAGCTACGTCAATATTTTCCGCAGCTTGTCCGCTCAAGTATCGGAAAACAAGTTGAGGCGTTATTCGGCTGAGGAGCTGCGGCTGTTAAACAGTACCTTTACCGACAAGTCAGGGCGCGAATGCGGCGTTTGCGGAGTGTCAGGCCTGCTGGAGGAAAGAAACGACGTAGGCGCCCTTTGTCAAACCTGCGCTGCTTTTACTGACATCTCCGGGATGCTGATCAAACCAGATACAGTTTTTGTAGTCGCCAACCAGGAATTAAACGGTACATTCTTGCCGCTGTTTTCGAGCCGGGGCGAGGAGTATTATTTTTACGCCTTTAAGGCAGAAAAAGTCAGGGAGCTCCTGCAAAAAACCCCGGAAAAAGTGGTGCGCATATACAGTAAGAATACCTACCGTACCGGCTTTAACCTGGCCACCAGACTATGGCTGGGGGATTATGCGGCCACCGGCCAGACCGGGGAATTGAAAACTTTTGCCGAACTGGCAAAAAGCTCTATCGGTATCGAAAGGATCGGGGTGCTGCGGGCAGACGTAGATAACATGGGCGCCGCCTTTGTCAGCGGTTTTATCAGGGAACACGCGGCTGAAAACAAATACAGATATCTTACCCTGTCACGTACTGCCACCCTGTCGCGCAGCCTGTCCATTTTTTTTAAATACTATCTAAATGACTTGCTGGCCAACGGCGAATTTGACCTGCTGGCGCCGGCCAAAGCACGTAGTATTGTGGTCGTATATTCAGGCGGCGATGACTTGTTTCTGGTGGGCGCCTGGAACGAGGTGCTGGCGGCAGCTATTGACATACGCCGGGCTTTTGCCCGTTATGCCGGCGGCGCACTGACCCTGTCGGCAGGCTTTGCCGTTTTTGCGCCCGGTTACCCCATTGCCAGGATGGCTGCTGAAACAGCTCAGTTGGAGGAATACGCCAAACAGCACCGCTGCAACGGCCGGGAGAAAAACTCCATCTCGCTGTTCGGGCTGGAAATCGGCGATGGACAGCTGCAAGCACAGCACACCTATGACTGGGATACCTTTGAGAAGCAGGTGCTGGGTGAAAAATACGCGGTTATTGACAGTATTTTTTCCGGCAGTGACGACTACGGCAGCAGCTACCTGTACAACATCGTCGACTTGCTGCGCCAGGCGCAGAGTGATGCGATAAATATAGCGCGCCTGGCTTATTTGCTAGCCAGGCGGGAGCCAGGGCAGAAAGCCAGCGCTGAGTATAAAAAAAGTTACCGCAATTTTACCCAAAATATTTATCAATGGGCCTTAAACGATGAGGACAGGCGGCAATTGATTACAGCAATCATGCTGTATACATATTATAACCGCAATGAAAAGGAGGAGCAGGCATGAGTGGCGATATGAAAGAGGCCTTCAGGAAAGCAGGGCTTGCAGGCGAACCGCAGCCAGCTAGAAGCCAAAGGAGAGGGACCGATAATACTGGCAGAGCAGGCTCTAGAGGCGCGCCGCCAGCTCAGCCGTCCCGGTCGCAAACCGCCGCGGCGCAATTCACGCTGGGGGAAAACTATACCGCCCAGGCAGAACAGGTTATCCAGGAACTTAAGAGGTTATTGGGAAATGACTGGAAGGAACTTACCACCAGTAAAATTAGGAACATATTGGCTATGGTCAGCGAAATCTACAACGATGTGATCACCGAACAAGACGACCTCTTGAGCCCGGAGCTGCAGAGCCGGATCGAATACCTGAAAGTGCGGCTGGTCTACGAGTGCGGGCGGGAAACACGTCGACCGTATGTGGTCAGGCCCTTCATAACGAAGGCAGGACTGTTGGATCTAATAAATAACATTGGCGACAGCCGGGAGAACTTTAAAAAATTTTCCCGCTATATGGAAGCGCTGGTAGCCTATCACCGCTTCTACGGCGGCAAAGATAAGTAAGGGGGCGTTAAAGATGTACGGGAAAATACTAATCAAATGCAAAATGAAAGTTTTAACCGGTATGCATATTGGCGGGTCGTCGGCATTCTCCGCTATCGGCGCGGTTGACAGCCCGGTGATCAGGGATTCTTTCACCGGTGAACCGATGCTGCCCGGTTCCAGCCTCAAGGGTAAAATGCGCACGCTGCTGGCCAAGAGCATCAAAAACCACTACATCACCCAGGAATGCGCCAATGACCCTGAGGAAATTACGCGCCTCTTCGGCTCCGCCGGCAACAGTAATAAAGGGATCAATCCCAAGGCCGCGCGCCTGCAGTTCGCCGACGCTTTCCTGGTCAACGCCGCAGACCTGAAAAAGCGCGGCGGTATGACTGAAGTGAAGTTTGAAAACACGATCAGCCGCCTTACCGCGGTTGCCAATCCCCGGCAAATAGAAAGGGTGGTCAGAGGCTCTGAATTTGCAGTTAACATGGTTTATGACCTGGAAGATGAGGCTGTTCTTATAGATGATTTTGCCAATATCACCAGGGCCCTGAAGCTGCTGTCTATGGATTACCTGGGCGGGCACGGGTCACGCGGCTACGGCAAAGTGGCTTTTGCGGATTTTGCGGTAGAAGTGAGAGAGGGAGAATGCCCCGTGGATGTAAACACCCTTCTAAATATGTTAAAGGAAGTGGAGGAGTATGGAGCATTTTCTTTACAGGCTTAGCTTTACCACCGCCCTGCATATGGGGAAGGACGCGGGAGCCGGCTCATTAGATGACTGCCGGATGAACATCCATGCCGATACCATCTTTTCCGCCCTGTGCTGTGAAGCGGCCCGCGCCGGCGAGGTTGCCGGGCTGGCTGACTTGTTTGCCGGCGGGGCGCTGACCATATCCGACGCGCTGCCTTATGCCGGAGATGAGCTTTTCCTGCCCAGGCCTATTTTGTTTGTTAAAAATACCAGGCGTGAAGGTGACGCTGGTTTAAAAAAAGCGTTAAAGAACGTAGAGTACATCCCCCTGTCCTTATTCGCAGACTACCTGCTGGGTTTGCGCCGGCCGCAAATAGATGTCGAAAAATTTAAATACAAGTTTGGCCGGATGGTTGTCGGTACCAGGGTGGCATTAAAGGGTAATGACCAGCCCCTGCCGTATCATGTGGCCGCGTGGAAATTTGCCAGAGGCTGCGGTCTGTATCTGGTTGTCCGCGCCGAGCATGAAGAGGCCCGGCATACTTTCGGGACCTTGCTGGCCCGCCTGGGCCTGTCCGGCATCGGCGGCAAGCAGTCATCGGGCTGGGGGAAATTTGAAGTCCGGCAAAGCGACGTGCCTGCAGGATTAATGGAGTTGATTGAGGACAGCCGGGCGCAATATCAGATGCTGCTTGGCACCGCCCTGCCGGCGGATAACGAATTGGATGATGTTCTGGCTGACGGCTGGTATGCTCTGGTCAGGCGCGGCGGCTTTATCCGTTCCGAAAATTATGCCCCCGGGCAGATGAAAAAACGCACGATGTATATGATGGCGCCTGGTTCCTGTTTGCGGCGAAGGTTCAAGGGGGGCATGTACGACCTGTCCGACGGCGGCGCCCATCCCGTATGGCGATGCGGCAACACTCTATTTGCGGGGGTGAACTTGTGAAATACGGTCATCTCGAGAGGCTGAATATTACCCTGCGCGCGCTGGGGCCGGTTTTTATCGGCTCGGGAGAGAGCCTCAATAAAAAAGAATATATCTTTGACGCGCGCAAAGGCCTGATCTATTTTCCCGACCTGCCGCGCCTGGTTACTTTCTTAAAAAGCCGTTCACTGCTGCCAAAGTATGAAGATTACCTCTACCAGCAGCGGCACAATGACTTCCGAGTTTTTTTAAAGGAAAACGGTATCAGCGAGGCTGATTATCCGTCCTTCGTCAGTTACAGCATAGAAGCAGGTGAAGCGTCCCGGGCGGCAAACTTCCGTGAAGTGCTGACCTTCATCAAAGATCCCGCAGGCTACCCCTATATACCGGGCTCCAGCGTAAAAGGAGCCGTCCGCACGGCGCTGGCAGCCATGTTAATTAAAGAAGGCCGCTGGGACAGCTCCAGGCGTGAAATCGCCGGCGCCGATAGTTCCGTAAACGCGCGGAAATTTCTGGCCAGAGAAGCGGACAGGCTGGAGAAAAGAATTTTTTACCGCCTGGGGATTGGGGATCCCAGGGAAGGCGGCGAGATATACAATCCGGTCAACGACTTGATGCGCGGCGTCAGCATCAGCGACAGCGCCTCATTGAGTTTTGAGACCCTGACCTTGACGGGCAAATACGACCGCAAACCGGATGGCGCCGTCAACATCCTGCCGATATTCAGGGAAGCGTTAAAACCAGGCAGCGAAGCCCGTTTGACCGTGACTCTGGATACAGCCATGCTGGCTAAGGCCGGGCTAAATGCGAAAAGCATCGAGGCGGCTTTGCATAGCTTTGCTGATGAGCATTATGCTAATTTCGAACAGTGCTTTGCGGAAACCCCGGATGATGCAACAGTGTCGGCCCAACAGGGGGTGGATATTATCCTGGGGGGAGGAGCTGGTTATGTGTCCAAAACCCTTGTCTATAACTTGTTTCCCCAACGGGAGCAGGCCTTGGACCTGGCTGCGAAAATAATGGCCAAACAATTCCCCCGGCACGGCCACGGCAAAGACGCCGCCGTATACAAAGTGTCGCCCCATACATTAAAGACGGCCATGTATGCGGGGCAGTATTACCAGATGGGCAGATGCGAACTGATCGTGGAATAAATTACTGATAATCAGGCAAGGGGAAAATGATGCAAAA
Source organism: Pelotomaculum sp. (assembly GCA_018435055.1). Lineage (GTDB taxonomy): Bacteria > Bacillota > Desulfotomaculia > Desulfotomaculales > Pelotomaculaceae > Syntrophopropionicum. The sequence goes on from JAHDOA010000065.1 coordinate 21,711, forward strand.
AATTATAGTGCAGTGTAAATATGGCGGCGAGCAAAGGGCCAATTATAATTGGGGCTCACTTTTTCATGGTTTTCTGCTCAAGACCCTGCCGCCGGATGTGGCGGAAACGCTCCACCATAGCCGGCTGAGACCCTTTTCCCAGTTTGTTTTACCCCAACCCGGCCATGATTTAAGCTGGGTTATCGGTATGTGGGATACTGATATAGCCGGTCACATTGGGCAGGCCGTACTGCCTTTGACCCGGATTGAACTGCAGCAAAAGGGTTTGACTTTGGAAGTGACCGGCACGCAAAGAATTGTGCAAAGTGAGCAGGAGTATTTCAGCCGTTTTTTTACGGCCGGAGCTCCGTGCCGGCGCTATGAACTGGAGTTTCTAACCCCGTGCACCCACAGGCAGGACGGCCAATACGCTTTGTTTCCCAACCCGGATTTGATTGTCAACAGCATTAGCAAGCGCTACAGCGATTTTACCCATGATGTGTCTATCGACGACCCCCAGGCTATGGAACAAGTAGCGCGGCATATGCGCATAGTCCGTTATTCCCTGCGGACGGCCGTCTATTTCCTGGAAAATACCAAAATTACCGGCTACATGGGACGGATAACGCTGGTCATACGCGGGCCGGAACCACTTGCCCGGCTTGCCGGGGCATTGCTCTCTTTCGCTGAATACTGCGGGATAGGGATAAAAACAGCACTGGGCATGGGGGCCGTAAAAATCAAGCAAATAGCATAGGGGTTTTGCGGTTATCACCCGAATTGAGCGCCGCAACCAGAAATCAAGCGTTAAACAGAGAAAGCGTAAGTTAATTTGGTGTGATTTATGTGCTGGCGGCAATAATATGGGGACCAATGGTAAAAATTATTTCTGCTCCGCAAAATGCATTTTGGGGCCAGGTAAAATAAGTCTTTCAGCGGACAGGATTCAAAACAAAAGACCCCTTTAAGGGGACGGAAACGCCAAGTTTTTACCAGTTGCCGCTTCTAAAGCCGCATTCAAAACAAAAGACCCCTTTAAGGGGACGGAAACTAGAGGTATCTCTAGTCAATAACCTCCAAAGGTAAAATTCAAAACAAAAGACCCCTTTAAGGGGACGGAAACCTTATGGCCCATTGTGATAAGATTTTGTCACAATGTAATTCAAAACAAAAGACCCCTTTAAGGGGACGGAAACGTAAGTTGTGGCATGAAGACCATGAGTTTCCTATTATTCAAAACAAAAGACCCCTTTAAGGGGACGGAAACTGAATCACCACCTTGTAATCACTATTTTGGTTGTATTCAAAACAAAAGACCCCTTTAAGGGGACGGAAACAAAGTGTGGAAAAGCGCCATAAGTTTTTGGGATGAATATTCAAAACAAAAGACCCCTTTAAGGGGACGGAAACCTGACATGGTAAGATAATCAATAGGATCTATACTTACCATTCAAAACAAAAGACCCCTTTAAGGGGACGGAAACTCTTCATACTTACCATAAAAAGCTAATAGGTAGTATTCAAAACAAAAGACCCCTTTAAGGGGACGGAAACATCTATGCTGTTTGTGCATTGGATATCTATATAGGTAAATTCAAAACAAAAGACCCCTTTAAGGGGACGGAAACAAAACATTCTTCGCAGAAGTATTGGCCATTGCCATAACAATTCAAAACAAAAGACCCCTTTAAGGGGACGGAAACATAAAGATATCTCCACAGTTATCATTATAGTGTAATTCAAAACAAAAGACCCCTTTAAGGGGACGGAAACACTTATGCTCCACTGTAATAAGATTTTATCACAAATTCAAAACAAAAGACCCCTTTAAGGGGACGGAAACTAACAACTGTCCTCATGGTATATAGTTTCATAACATATTCAAAACAAAAGACCCCTTTAAGGGGACGGAAACTTTCGCTTCGTCGACGTGTTAGTTTTTATTAAATTAATTCAAAACAAAAGACCCCTTTAAGGGGACGGAAACAAGTTTTTGCCGGTTACCGTCTCTAAAATCACCCTAAATTCAAAACAAAAGACCCCTTTAAGGGGACGGAAACGTAAATATACTCTATCATTTGTGACCAATAAGAATTCAAAACAAAAGACCCCTTTAAGGGGACGGAAACGCAAGTCTGTTTCTCGCCGTCTGAACTAAACACAGTAAAATTCAAAACAAAAGACCCCTTTAAGGGGACGGAAACCAGGTACCAGGCGCCGTTGACGATGAGCGGATCTCCAATTCAAAACAAAAGACCCCTTTAAGGGGACGGAAACCCGGTGTTTTGATTACTGCAGAATTGAGAATAAAATTCAAAACAAAAGACCCCTTTAAGGGGACGGAAACTTTTGTGGGAGTTTTACCTAATGCAATATATTTTTCATTCAAAACAAAAGACCCCTTTAAGGGGACGGAAACGTATGTCTTCGGGGATCATAGTCGGAATATAATGAATTCAAAACAAAAGACCCCTTTAAGGGGACGGAAACAAAATCCGGTTTCCACGCAGGAGCAGCCTTCAAAGGATTCAAAACAAAAGACCCCTTTAAGGGGACGGAAACGGCAACCGCTTGCTGTGTGCGGTTTCCCCTGTAATATTCAAAACAAAAGACCCCTTTAAGGGGACGGAAACGCAGTATATGTTGTATGGAGGTGATACTAACTATGAGTTTCCTTTATATTTATGAGCGGGCAGCCAAAATCGGGGTAAAGGAAAATTGCATTGTAGTGGAAAGTGAGCATTTGAAACGCACTTTACCAATTGAGGGGGTAGAGAATGTCATAATATTCGGTGAAGCTTCACTGAGTTCCAATTGCGTCAAGCATTTTATGGAGAGAGATATCAATTTGACCTGGCTTTCAAGCAGAGGAAAGTTCTTTGGCCGGTTGGAATCCACGCGAAATATTAATATTCATCGGCAAAGGCGACAATTTGCTTGTGGAGAGGACGATAAGTTTTGTCTTGCATTGGGTAAGAAGATAGTTGCAGCTAAAGTAAAGAATCAGATCACCATTCTGCGCCGTTACCAAAGGAACCGAACGGAAACATCAGTAGCAAGAAACATTGATGCAATGGCAAGGTTATTGCCTGCCTTGGAACGGGTTGATAACAAAGAGGAGTTGATGGGAACTGAAGGTATGGCAGCCAGAAACTACTATCAGGGTCTATCCGCCCTGGTTATTTCTGAATTTGCTTTCCACGGGCGCAACAGGCAGCCCCCCCGGGATCCTTTCAATTCCCTATTAAGCTTTGCATATACACTGCTTATGTACGATGTGTATACCGCTGCTGTAAACCGGGGCTTAAATCCCTATGCCAGTTTTTTACACAGCATACGGAAAGGCCATCCGGCTTTATGTTCAGATTTAATGGAAGAATGGCGGGCTGTTTTAGGCGACTCTTTGGCTCTTTATGTTACAAGCAAAGGAATTATTAAACCGGAACATTTTGACGCTCCTAATCACGATGGAGGCGTTTACTTGAATTCTGAAGCTTCAAAAAAATATATTGCTGAATATGAGAAAAAGGTACGTGGCCGATCTCATTATCTGACTTACGTTGATTATTCCGTTAGTTTTCGAAGAGCTATTGAAATGCAGTGTCAGTGTTTGGCCAAAGCTGTGGAAGAAGGAGAGCCGGACGCGTACCACCCGGTGGTGATTAGATGATGCAATGCCATAATAGGATATTCCTTTATGATGAATTTGTTGCGGAAGAGAGGCGAAAATACTTGGTCGTGGTGATTTATGATATTGTTGACAATCGCCGCAGGGCAGCTTTTGCAAAATACCTGAAGGGCTTTGGAGTCCGGGTGCAGAAGTCGGCCTTTGAATGTATCCTGCCAGGCTCTAAATATGAAAAACTAATTAAGGGGATCCCGCGTCTTATAGGCAAGGAAGATCAAATAAGGGTTTATAAACTTACCAGCAACGCTGATATCAGGGCCTGGGGAACTGTAGATTTGGTGGAAGAGGAAGAGGTTGTGATTATATGACCTGCCCCCGGCAATAATTGAAAGAGGTGAAACCGTGCCAAGAGTTTTATTCAGCACCCTGGGGATGACTGACCCCATAAAAAACGATCATGACGGGCCTTTTTTGCACATAATGCGGCACTATAAACCGCAAAGGGCATATCTGTTTATGACCAAAAGAGTCTGTGAGCTGGCTGACCAGGATGACCGTTATCGAATACATGCGGCCGCCCTGTGCCGGGAAGAGGGTTTTAATTGTGAAATAATAGAGCTGCGCTATGAAGAGATTGACAATCCGCAGCAATTTGATATCTTCTATCTTATATTCGAAAAAGAGTTGAATCAAATCCATAGAGCCAATCCTGGCTGTCAGGTGTTGGTAAACCTTTCCTCTGGAACCCCGCAGATGAAATCAACCTGTCACCTGCTGGCCTTAACAGCCCCCTTCCCGGTTATACCAATACAGGTAACCACCCCACACGAACGCGAGAATTACGGCTCTCCAGACTACGATTTGGAAGAATGCTGGAATAATAACCTGGACAATCATTCTGATTTGGAACCCAAAGACAGGACCCGGCAGGTGGAAGCAGAAAACCTTCGTTACCTGTTTTTAAGGGAGGCTGCCATCAGTAATATCGAGGCTTACAATTATACCGCGGCTTTGCATATTTTAGCTGCAGTCGAAGATTTTGTGCCCCGGGATGTTATGCGGCTGTTAAGCGCCGCCCAAAAACGCAAAAACATGGAATTGAGCGAAGCAGAAAAAGACAGCAATATGGCCAACTATGACTTATATCCAATAAAATCCAGCGATGCCAAAGAATTGTTTGAATATCTGCTGTTATTAGATTTGCAACAGAAAACAGGACAATTAATGGATTTTGTGCGTGGCATATCCCCTGCGCTAAGCAGGTTGTTTGAGTATTTTTTAGAAAAGAAGTGCCGAAGGCAGGTAAAAAAGGACTTCTGTGTGCAAAGCGCCGCCGATCCCGGTCATTGGAGAATGAGGCGCGATAAGTTGGAAAAAAAAGACCCGCAATTGCTTGCTTATTATGATAAAAGATTTACTCCAGCGTTCAGGGATAGCGATTTATCTTGCGCCGCACTGCTGCCAATGATTGAATTCGATTGTGGAGCTGGAGGCCGCAACCCCAACAGGGAAGTATTGGAAAGAGCGCTGGCTATGCGCAATGTTGAGGAAAAGTTAAGAAACCGGGCCGCTCATGATATTACCGCCATTAAGGAAGAACAGTTTGTGCAAGCAGCCGGTATCTCCAGCTTTAAACTATTAAGCTGGATGAAATGGATGTTCAAATGTACCTTTTCTCATTATTTTACCCAAAATTCAGATGCATGGGACAGCTATAATCAGATGAATGCGCATATTATCAGCAAATTAAAGGGCGGCACGGATACTCTGGCAGCCACCAAAACGAAATAATTTATCCGGTGACAAGCTATTGTCATTTCAGGAAGCTTATCATTTACTTTAGTGTAAAGGGGGAAGAAGTATTGGCAAGGAAGAGAGATCCCATCAGCCAGACCAGAGGTCTTCTGTACAGTTTGGCTAAGTTTCTTGGCGATGTGAACGCGGTTAAAAAAGGTACGGTAGGAAAAAGGGTAGTAAGAAGAGCAGCCGGCAAGGCGACGGGCAAGTTACTCGGGAGGCTTTTTAAGTAAATATCTTTGCTGGAGGTGTTAACAGCGCTTAAAAATTCACCCCCTTTTGACATTTAGATTTTGACCCGGGTTATGATGCTGAATAGGCCGCGAATATAGATCGGTGAAGCTGTTTGTACATGCGAAAAACCGCTTTTTTGTCTATCTTAAGAGCAGTGGGGAAGTTATCCTTTCGGACCCGGAACAAACCAAAAAAGGATTTTAGAGGTGTTTATGTGGATTTGATAAAAAGAATTACTGTGGACCCGGAAGTTTGCCATGGGACGGCCTGCATAGCTGGAACTAGAATTCCTGTATCCGTAATACTTGATAATCTTGCATCTGGTTTAAGCCGCCAAATATCCTAAAAAGCTATCCGTCATTATCTCCAGCTGATATCGATGCTGCCCTGGCTTATGCTGCCCTGCTTGCAAAAGAGCAGCACACAGCCCTGTAGAAAGGAACCAGAATGAAAAACAAAGTTGATGAAAACTTGCCTGTAGATGTTGCCGATTTTTTGGGGAACGCAGGTTATGATGCTGAAACTGTGTATTCAGAAGGGATAGAGGGATGCGCGTAGAGGGAGTAATAGATGGAAGTCGTATACAGCCACTGCTGCGGCCTTGACGTTCACAAAAAGATTTTCGTGGCCTCGTCGTCACTCCTGAGGGGGAAAGAGATTCGTATATTTTCAACGATGATGGATGGCCTCCTTTCTATGGTAGACCGGCTCAAAGACAAAGGATGTACCCATGTGGCGATGGAAAGTACTGGTTCACTCTGAAAACCAATTTACAACCCAAGTCAAAAAGGTGTCAACAACCCCGTCCCCCTGACATCACCCCCTAACACCCCCGATCAATCATGCGCTTGTCTAGCGCCACCCAGTATTTCTTTTATTTTTCGTTCAAATTGGTCTAAATCCAGGGCAGCTTCTTTCTTAATGCTTTTCCTTAACATGGGGCCGACCTGACTGATGTCATCTAAAAGATCCCGCAACAGTTCCAGGGCTGTTGTAGCTTCCAGCACTTCTTTGGGAGTTTGTACGATGTTTTCTAAAATTGCTTGTTCTGTCCTGGAGGCGATAACGGGATTGGGCATTTGTTCAACGAAAACAATAGTACGACGGCCCGGCCCCCTGTTGTCAATAATAGGCTCCAGGGCAATTATTTTATCAGCTCTAACGAACTTGCCATAGCCCAGGGGAACTATTACCTTTTCTCTAATTTCCAATAAAACCACATCCCTGGCACTTTTTTATAATATTGTATCACATAAGGAGAAGCATAATTCAAAGAAAAAAACGTGTCACGGGGACGCGTGTCACGGGGACGGTTCGTGCGCCACGAGGGGCGCATCATATAGCGGGTGGGAAGCCCGCTGAGCAAGATTTAGCAAATCACTCATAGTGAGTCTTGAGCATCACCGGGTAACTTGTGATGTTAAGCGTAGACAACGAGGTAGTAGGCCGAAAACGCAAGCTGAAGGGATAGAGCCTCGAAATCCCAATCGGGAAGGTTAATACTGTGAACCGAGTAGAAAACAACACTAATATAATCGATAAGCGAGAGTATATTAGCTTCCCCGGGGTCAGTGA
>JAHDOA010000061.1 GCA_018435055.1 Pelotomaculum sp.
CCGTTCCCATCCCGAACACGGCAGTTAAGCTCTTCAGCGCCGATGGTACTTGGGACGCTGGTCCCTGGGAGAGTAGGACGCCGCTAGAATAATTTTAAAAAACCCTCCGGTTGAAAACAGCCTGAGGGTTTTTGCATAACATCGGGGACATACCTCAGCATGCAGGAATGCCTGTGAGAGAGGTGGTCCCCATTCTGCTGTCTGGTAACATGCAATACATAAAAGTAATAAGAAATGAGACAAAAAGAACGTCCCCTTGTCTCCCCTTAAATAATAATTTCGCTGCATGATGAGGTCGTGCGGATTTCAAGGTTGGTAAATGAATTACAGGAAATAAGCCTGGCAGATGCCGGTGAGCTCCGGTTAAACCGTCGCAGTGTTTCGGCGGATGAACTGGTGGAAAGAGCAACCCTGCTGTTTTCAAGTGAAGCAAAACAGAAAAACGTTAATTTCCTGGCCGAAGTCCAGTCCGGCATGCCACAGGTTTATGCCGATCCAGACCGGATTGCCCAGGTGATTCTAAACATCTTAAAAAACGCCCTTTTTTACACGGAGCCAGGCGGCACAGTAAAACTGTCCGCCGCTTTTAAAGACGGCAGGGCCGTCTTCTCAGTTCAGGATACCGGGATAGGGATCGCGCCGGGCGACCTGGCCCATGTTTTTGACAGGTTCTACCGCTCAGAGCGGTCGCGGCATAGAGCCGGCGGCGGAGCTGGCCTTGGCCTGGCCATCGCAAAAAGTATTGTCGAGGCTCACGGCGGCGAAATTTGGGCGGAGAGCAGAGTGAACCAGGGAAGTACGTTCTCTTTTAGTGTACCTGTTTATAAACAAAACCCATAGCATAATTGCAAATTTATCCATGGCATGAGTGGCGGCGCGATTTTAAGATGCACCCGCTTGAACAGGTTCCTTCTTATAGTATTCTTTTAAGATGAGTAAAGTTGTTACCAATAATAAAGCGCCGGTCAGGATCAAATATTGACCCAGTTCGGGAATAAAGAAACTCAGCTCCCCACCCTTATAACCCATACCCCTTAAAAATTTGAAGTGCAGGGATAAAGGAATGGCCTTGTTGATCCATTGCAGCAGTTGGGGCAGTAAAGCTACCGGGACCTGGCCCCCGCTTAGCAAGAAGGAGGGGAGTATAAGCAAAACAATCCTGGCGCCGGCTTTTCCGGCGTCAGGTGCTGTCCAGCCCACCAGCATCGCCATCAAACCCGTACTAAAGGTATACAAAAAAAATGGAACGAATGCTTGCAGCAAGCTGGCCTCAAAGCGAAGGCCGCCGATTTGCTTCAGCACTCCTATCGTCAGGTAAGTCGAGATACAGGCGATGAACGCATAAGGGAGCAGGCGCAGAACAACGCGGAGCGGCTGCCGTAATTCCTCCTGCAAACGTCCTTCCCGGCGAAGCCGCGGGACGATGGATATGGCATGGAAGCCGAGAAGGGCAAGCACGACTACATTTATAAACATTATAACGGAGCCCATGACGGTATGGTTGGTGGGGTTGTACAAGTTGCGCTGCTCCAGGGCCAGAGGCATGAAAGCGCCCTTGGCCGCGTTTTCCGCAGCAATGACCTCGGCGATCCCGGTGCGAATACTGCTGGCGCTGGCAGCCAGAGTCATGTCCAGACACAAGCCCATATTCATGGGTTTTCCTTGTAAATAGGCTGCTTCCAGGCCTGCCGGGAGGTATAAAGCACCGGAGTGTTTTTCGTTGTACAGCAGCATGTCTGCTTCCACGTAGTTGTCATAAACGCCAACAACATGGACATATTGGGACGAGTCCAGCTTATTAATCAACTGGCGGCTGTATGTGCTGTGATCCAGATCTATGACCGCCAAAGGGGCCTCGTTTACCGAACTGTTTTTGAATATATAACCAAATAGGGCCGCGGCCAGCAAGGGAACTATCAGGATCTGGACAATAAATTTACCCCGGGTAATATATTTCCACTCATCAACGAGTGCTCCCACCGGTGTTCACCTCCAATGTCATTCCCGGAAGAAGCTCCGGCGTACGCTGCACATCGATGCGGACCAGGAACGAACTTGCATCGGCCTGCCCTTTTTCCCGGCTCATTCTCATGTTGGCATACTGGGGCGCTGCGGTGATATAGCGGACCACCCCCTCAACTTCCTTTTTTAAGGCTGCTGCATATCCCGGCACCTTGTCGCCGGGTGTATAAGCGGAAATCTGCGTTTCATCCACATAGATGTCGTAATATAACTGTTTGGGTTCAATGACAGCCACAGTCGCCCCCGCAGGTACATTCTCTCCAATTTTGGGGATGACCCGGGTAACTTTACCGTCTGCCGACGCTTTTAAGGCCATGCGTTGTTTTTGCACTTCCAGGGATTGCAGCTGTACTTCCATGGAATCCTTTTGCTTTTTGGCAAGCTCCACGTTATAAGCGTTGTTTTGAATATCTGTCTTGAGCTTTTTGAGGGCGGCCTGCTGCTGGGACAAGGCGTTTTTGGCGGTATCGAGCTGGTAACTCACGGTGTCCAGGTTGGCCTGGGCAGCCGCACCGGCATCAAACAGCGCTTTTGTGCGGTCATAATTAAGTTGTGCCAGGTCAAAGGCTTGTTTGGCCGCTTCCACGGCCAGTGCCTGGCGTTCCACGTCCTCCTTGCGGTCGCCTTGGGCAGTGGCCTGTTGAATTTTCACATCCAGTTGTTGAATGTCGGTTTTCAGTTTGGCTATTTGCAGATCAATATCCGTAGTGTCAAGGGTCATCAGTATATCCCCCTGTTTTACCTGCTGTTCCTCGGTTACTTGTACAGATGTGATCTTGCCGCCCACCCCTTGAAAGGACTGGTTCAATGTGTCGGCAGTCAAAAGGCCGTATTTCACGGTGGAGGCCATTGTTACCGCGTCTTTGCCGTCGAGCGTCATCAGGATCCCGCCGGTAATAAGGGCGATGGTTATTAGTATAAGTGGAAATAATCCTTTTTTCATAAAGCGCGACACTCCCTTTTCATTAAGACTTGGAGGTGTTTAATAGTCCCGCCGCTTTTCCGGGCCCCGAGAGGTTAATTCTTAATAAAATCAATGATATATCCCGCGGAGACTCTTTCATGCCGCTTTCCAGCCAGTGCTGGATGAGGCCTAGGTAAGCCGAGCAGACATAGGCAATTAAATAATCCGGAGGGACCATCATTTCTTCCTTTCTTAACTGATGTGACTTTTTTAATAGTGTCTTTCTCAAAACTTCTTTCAGTTTTACTTGAAACGAGGGATCGCCCTTGGGGCCTAACAGGGTTTTTATAAAAGAAGAGTTGTCTTTTATGTAATCAAATAGCTTTATTATGAATGGAAATGGTTCATCGTGAGAGCCGTAATGTAGTGTTTCCTCCGGGCTTATTTTTTGTGAGGCGCTCAAGATTTTACTTATTTCATTAATAATCTCATCTTCGCTCTGTTCCAGTAAGTCTTGTTTATCACGGTAGTGAAGATAAAAAGTGCCGCGGTTAATATCTGCTTTCGCAGTAAGCTCGTTAACGGTAATCCCCTCAAAACCTTTTTCCTTCATCAGCTCTGTAAGCGTGTCCCGGATCAGCCTGTTAGTTCGAATGATTCGCCTGTCTACTGGTTTTTCCGGCATGTTTTATACCACCCCAATGGTATTTCTGTAATAACCAAGAGCCACGATAACTTATCAATGCATCTTTTATAAGCATAGATTTGCTATAATGGACACAGTGTTTATTAATGGTCAATATGTATAGTATCATATTGGATAATTTTGCTCAATAAACAATAAAATGCGATGTGTCATTTAATCAACAGCAAGAAGAAAACTGTTAATTAACTTCATAAAAATACTCATCTTACGGTATTAATATTACTAGATGAAAAAGTGGACCGGCCTGGCAGGGACGATATTCGTCTTCTTGATGCCGGTGGTACGGCAGTTGCTTCTTTGGATTAGCAATAAGTTAACCATAAATTACCTGTTGTCAGGGCGCCGGATTTTTGATAAGATAACTTTTGTCGCCTCTTGGTGAGGCTGGCAGGTGAGAAGTTAATAACTAAAGTCCAGCGGGCAGTTGCTGCCGATAAAGGCAGAGGAAAGTCGAGACACGCACGTCCTGGTTGTAAACACTTAATAGATTACAATAACAGGAAGTAGTACGGCGCCCGGCGCAAGCCGGGGCAGGGCGACCTGACGACGGTGAAAGGGGCTCATAATGAGCTGCGAGTAGCTATAAAGTGCCACAGAAACTATACCGCCGGGTGACCGGCGGGTGCAAGGGTAAACTCCGTCAGCGTGCAACCCAAATAGACGGAAATGGGGAGGAGGGCACTAAAAGCCTCACACCCATAACCGTGGGTAGGGGCGCCCCGCAAGGGGAAGGAAGCAAGTCTTCCTTAGATAGATGACTGCCGAAACAGAATCTCGCTTACGGCTGTACTTTAGTTAAATATTTAAGCCCTGTTATTAAAAACAGGAGCAAAACCCAGCAAAAATGAGTACTATGAAATGCGATTTTACCTTGCAAAAAGGGGCGAAAAAAAGGACGAATGAGCCTTGACTTGGGAAAACAATAGTGTTAGACTATTAAAGTGTCGCGGATGGGATAGGTATCCAGGTCTTTGAAAACTAAACAGTGGAATGGATGTATAAAGAACACATGACTCGTCAAGTCTTAAACGAGACCGAAGCGAGCAGTAAATTCCGAGCAAGCGAAAAGAAGAGCTAGAAAATTAAACTTTTCAGATATTAACGGAG
>JAHDOA010000070.1 GCA_018435055.1 Pelotomaculum sp.
CACTGTTGAGTCAGTAGCTTAAGTTTTTGGCTGTTATCATTATCCTCCTTCTGCAACCGTGTTTCTTTGAAATAGCGCTTGCTTTGTTTGCTGTTGTCTTAACGATTTAAGATGTTATTTAATTTTCAGGATAGGATTTTATAAATATATTTTATATAGTTATAATTTCTTCCCCTTTGATTTCCGTTCTTACGGGGTGAACTACCCACCACTTAGCCTATCGGTCTGAAGTAGGGCTTCCTGATTTATCAATCAATGCCTTTTACCACAGAAGACATCAGGTCTAACACGATCTCCAGCAAGCTCGAATTCGGGTGGTTCCCACCCTACAAGAAGGTATTAATTCCTTTTAATCCTGTAAATCCTGTCAGATTGTTTTCTTCAGGTTTTTCTCGAATGGCGGACGGACCACTCCGCGTTCTGTGATGATGGCGGTGATCAGGCTGTGCGGGGTCACGTCAAAAGCAGGATTCCAGACTTTAACCCCGGCCGGGGCTAGCAGGCGCCCGCCATGACGGGTTACCTCAGCGTGATCCCGCTCCTCTATAGGTATTTTGTCCCCTGCTTGCAGGCTTAAATCAACAGTGGAAAAAGGCGCCGCCACATAAAAAGGAATGTGGTGGGCTTTCGCCATTACCGCCAGTCCGTATGTCCCTATTTTATTAGCCACATCACCGTTCGACGCTATACGGTCAGCCCCGACGATGACCAGGTCAACCATTCCTTTGGCCATCAAAAAACCGGCCATATTATCAGTGATCAACGTTACCGGTATGTTTTCCTGCAGCAGCTCCAGAGTTGTCAGCCTGGCGCCCTGCAGCAGGGGCCTTGTTTCATCGGCGTAAACGCTTACATTTTTACCCGCGTCACGGGCTGCCCTGATGACTCCCAGCGCGGTGCCATAGCCGGCGGTGGCCAGAGCGCCCGCGTTGCAATGAGTAAGCACGCTGCCGTTTTGCGGGATAAACCCATGTCCGTATTCGCCAATCTTGCGATTGCCCGAGGCGTCTTCGTGAAAGATGTTATGGGCTTCTTCCAGGAGCAGTTCTCTAAGTGCCGCAGTATCACTGGTGTCAGCATCACGGGCTTTTTGTAAAAGCCGGGACAGCGCCCAGCTTAAATTAACCGCCGTCGGACGGGTGGCTGCAAGCTCGCTGGCTGCTGTTTCCATCTGTGCCAAGAAATCTTCTTTTGCCCCGGCCCCGGCCTTGCCTGCCGCCAGGACCAGCCCATACGCTGCGGCGGCGCCAATGGCCGGCGCGCCCCGCACAGCCATATCCTTAATGGCGGACGCGACGTCGCGATAGTCAGAACACTTAATATATACTATTTCAACGGGCAGTTTTGTCTGGTCCAACAGCTCCAGGCTTTCTTCACCCGGCAGCCAGCGCATAGTCTCCAACATCTTTCTTCTACTCCTGACTTATAATTCTAAACATGATTAATTATACTTACTTTAGGAATTACTGTGGCAGGCGCATGCGCGATCGTCATCAGTCCAGGCAATAGCCTGCAGCAAAAGCTTTCTAATATTTTCGCCATTTTGGATCATAGTATCTACGACCTCCTGGTGTGACAGCCTGTCAGAAGATATGCCGGCGGCAAAATTGGTGACCATTGCTATTGTGGCGTAGCATATTTCCGCTTCCCTGGCCAGAGAAGCTTCAGGCACCCCGGTCATGCCGACCAGGTCGCCGCCCAGCATGCGGTACATCTTTATTTCTGCCGCAGTTTCAAAGCGCGGTCCTTCAGTGCACACATAGACGCCTCCATTGTGATATGTCAACCCCTGGTTTTGAGCGGCCTGCGACAGGATTCCCCTGAGTTCAGGGCAGTATGGATCGGTCATATCGGTGTGGACCACTCCGGCGCTGCCCCCGTCAAAAAAAGTTTGCTGCCGGAATTTTGTAAAGTCCAGAAACTGATCGACAAAAACCAGGTGTCCGGGCTGCATAAGCAGGTTCAGCGATCCTACCGCTGCTGTGGCTAAAATATTTTTGACCCCCAGCCTTTTCAACGCGTCAATATTGGCGCGGTAGTTTACCATATTGGGTGGGATAGAATGTCCTTCCCCGTGGCGGTTCATAAAAGCCACCAGCCTGCCCTGGTGTTTGCCGATTTTAAGCTCAACATCCCCGTAAGGCGTGGAAACCTGCTCATCCCTGATCTCAAGCAATATACCCGGATCATATACCCCAGTGCCTCCAATAACAGCTGTTTTAATTTCCATCCTTTGCCCTCCGTTAACGTTATACTGCTATTAGCCTGCCAAATTATAGTAGTATTCTACCTAACTAATTTCAATCCTCTAATTATTTCAAAATAGACAGAATTCAGTCCATTAGTCTTTCTTCTTCAACCCTTCTTAATTTAAGGGAAACATCGTAATGACATTGTGGGCAGTTAAACAGGTGAACACAGAATAATTCATTATAACACCTGTACCCGTCTTCATAGATATCCTGTCCCAGGTAAGCGCTGTAATTATCGTAATAGTCCTGGATTAAACCGGCGTCGACCATCAGGGCGCCGCATTCCGGGCAGCTTTTTTCAACTGAGGCCAGGCTGTTGCATAACATGCACACTCTCATACCGGAGACCGCCTTTGTTATCTAACAAATCTTTTTAATAAGATTTCCACTTTTTCTTGGATTAATGTTTACTGCGGTTAAAAAATATAAAAACAGGAAATTGGCGAGGATATTTAAGATGATACCATGGCTTTATTAACTGACCCGATCGTAGAAGGATTGATCGTTGAGGGGAAATGCAATGAATGAAGGAACAATATAATTATTCCGCGAAAAGGGCTTCCACAAAATCAACCGGCGAAAAAGGCCTGAGGTCTTCTATCCCCTCCCCTATGCCGATTAACTTCACGGGTATATCCAGGACCTGTTTAATTGCAATAACAATGCCCCCTTTGGCGCTCCCGTCCAGCTTGGTTAAGGCTATGCCGGTAACACCTACCGCTTCCCCAAAAAGCCTGGCCTGGTTAACGGCGTTCTGCCCCGTGGTCGCATCCAGAACCAGCAGCACCTCGTGCGGCGCGCCTGCTATTTCACGGTTTAAAACACGGTTGATTTTTTTCAACTCTTCCATAAGGTTGGTCTTGGTATGGAGCCTGCCCGCGGTATCTATGATCAGAATATCCGCCCGGCGGGCTTTTGCCGCCTGCAGGGAATCGAACGCTACTGCGGCCGGATCGGCGCCCTCCCGGTGTTTGATTAAATCCACCCCGACACGTTCAGACCATACTTCCAGCTGGTCGATAGCTGCGGCGCGAAAGGTGTCGGCCGCACCGATAAGGACCTTATTGCCGTCTGCTTTATACCTGTGCGCCAGTTTGCCGATAGTGGTAGTTTTGCCGACCCCGTTCACACCGACAACCATTATTACCGTGGGCGGTTCACTGCCGGCATCCAGAAAGGTAGTGTCATCGCCGAGCATATCCCTGATATGCTCCTTAAGGATATCCTTCAGTTCCCCGGCATCGTCCACGCGCCTCTCTTTAACAGTACGCCGCACCTTCTCAACCAGCTCCATGGCGGTATTAACGCCGACATCCGCCTGTACCAGTATTTCTTCCAACTCCTCGTACAGGTCCTCATCAATGGCTCTACTGCGGAGCAGGACATCAATCTTTTCTATAAAACCCCGGCGTGTCTTGGTCAGGCTTTCTTTTAAACGCCCGAAAAAGCCCGGCTTGTCCGGGGCAGTCTCCAGCGGCGCTACTGCGCCTGCATCCTGCTGTGTTGTACTTTTTTTGCTGCCTTTTATTCGGCTGAATAAACCCATCTTCAGTTAGACCTCCAATTCAGTAGAGCAACCTTTGCCGCCTGCTGTTCTGCGTCTTTTTTGGAACGGCCTATTCCGGTACCAGCCAGTTTACCTTTATACAACACGCCGGCGGTAAAAATTTTCTCATGATCAGGCCCGTCTTCCTTGAGGATTTTATATTGGATCTGTTCATTGCCGCGCTGCTGGACAATCTCCTGTAGCTCCGTCTTGTAATCCCTGTCCAAACGCCCCTCCAGGACATCCTTTATTACCGGCGCCAGAAACTGCAGGGCCAAATTGCCGGCGACCTCAAGCCCCTGGTCAAGATAGACGGCTCCAAGCAGCGCCTCAAAGACGTCAGCCAGAATGGAAGGGCGCTCCCTGCCTCCGGAACGCTCCTCGCCTTTGCCCATACGCAGGCAATAGCCCAGCCCCAGTTTTTTGGCCACCCTGGCCAGGGAAGGTTCGCATACCAGGGCTGCGCGCATTTTGGTTAAATCTCCCTCGTCAAGATGGGCATAACTGCGAAATAGAAAATCGCTGACAGCCAGGTCCAGGACCGCGTCACCCAGAAATTCCAGTCTTTGATTATTTTCAAACCCAACCTGGCGGTTTTCATAAGTAAACGAACTATGTGTAAGCGCCTGATATAGCAGATCCTGATCATGCCAGTTTACTGCCAGCCTTTTTATAAGGCCTTCCAGGCAAACCTTCCTTTTGAACACCTGATCATCACCCGGTTCATGATTTGTAAAACGCCGGGAACTAATCACAGCATTACACCACTAGGCCTGATATTTTTTAAATACCAGCGTGGCGTTATGCCCGCCAAAACCAAACGAATTAGTGAGCGCCACATCCACTCTAGCCTTCCTGGCGGTATTGGGGACATAATCCAGATCACAGTCAGGGTCCGGCTGCTCATAATTTATAGTAGGAGGAATAACTCCTTCGCGTATGGCCAGAACACAGACCATCGCTTCCAGACCGCCGGAGGCTCCCAGCAGGTGGCCGGTCATTGACTTGGTTGAACTGACGGCGACCCTGGCGGCATGATCCCCAAAAATATTTTTTATGGCCAGGGTTTCAGCTTTATCACCCAGCGGCGTCGCAGTAGCATGAGCGTTAATATAATCCACTGCGGCCGGTTCAATGCCGGCATCTGCCAGGGCTTCCCGCATCGAGTTGGCCGCGCCGTGACCTTCCGGATCCGGTGCTGTCATATGATAAGCGTCACAGGTACTGCCATAACCGCTTATTTCGGCGTATATCCGGGCGCCCCTTTTCTGGGCGTGTTCCAGTGTTTCTAGAATAAGTATGGCTGCCCCTTCACCGATTACAAAACCGTCACGGTCCCGGTCAAAAGGCCTGCTGGCCTTTTCCGGCTCCGCGTTTCTGGTCGACATAGCTTTCATTTGAATAAAACCGGCCATGGCCAGCGGCGTTATTGCAGCCTCAGCGCCCCCGGTAATCATTACATCCGCGCGGCCATACTGCAGCATTTTAAACGCTTCACCGATAGCATTGCTGCTTGAGGCACAGGCGGAAACACTGGTAGTGTTCGGTCCCCTCAGACAATACCTGATCGCTACCTGGGCCGCGCCTATGTTGGCAATCATCATCGGTACAAATACCGGACTGACCCGCCCGGGTCCCTTTTCAGCGAGCACTCTGGCTTGTTCTTCCAGCGTTTCCATGCCTCCGATCCCTGAACCCAGGATTACACCAATCCGGTTTCTGTCTTCATCAGCAAATTTTAATGAAGCGTCTTCCACGGCCATTCCGGTGGCAGCTACCGCAAACTGGGTAAACCGATCCATGCGCCTTGCTTCTTTTTTGTCAATATAAAGGGTTGGCTTGAAATCCTTTACTTCACCCGCTATTTTGGTGCTAAAATTAGCAGGATCAAACCTTGTTATCGGTCCGATCCCGGAAACCCCGGCAGTTAGCGCATTCCAAAACGTTTCCAGGCCGGCGCCTACCGGAGATATTATGCCCAGGCCGGTGATAACAACCCGTTTGAGCAAAATATTACCCCCCTCTTCAAAAGAGTCCCTGAGCTTGCCTCCGGGACTCATATGTAGCAAAATTTTTTATCTATGTTCCTGGATATACTTAACCGCTTCTCCAACTGTACGAATTTTTTCAGCGTCCTCGTCGGAAATTTCCAGCTCAAATTCCTCTTCCAGGGCCATAACAAGCTCAACAATATCCAGGGAGTCGGCCCCCAGATCATCCACAAAAGACGACTCTTCTTTTACGTCTTCTTCTTCAACGCCCAATTGTTCAATTATAATTGCTTTAACCTGATCAATTATCGCCATAATTATTAATTCACCTCCCTTCAAGCCTTGAATTAATGTTCAGGAGCATGACATACCGCCGTCTACCGCAATAGTTTGACCGCTTATATAACGCGCCGCGTCAGAGGCCAGAAAAGCTACTAATTCAGCTACCTCATCAGGGGCGCCGAATTTTTTCAGAGGAATCTGAGAAAGCATCTCTTTCTTAAGCTCTTCCGGCAGCCCCAGAGTCATTTCGGTGGTGATAAAACCTGGCGCTACGGCGTTAATGGTTATATTGCGGGGTCCCAGTTCCTTGGCCATAGCCCGGGTTAATCCTATTAAACCGGCTTTCGCGGCGCAATAATTGGCCTGGCTGGAATTGCCGATCAGGGCTACTACAGAGCTGATGTTTATGATCCGCCCGGAGCGGTTCTTTATCATCACCCTGGCCGCAGACTTTGTACAGTTAAAAGCCCCTTTCAGGTTTACGCCCAGGACCCTGTCCCAGTCTTCTTCTTTCATTCTTAGAATGAAATTATCCCTGGTGACGCCGGCGTTATTCACCAGGATATCCACACCGCCAAACTCATCAACAGCAGCCTGCACCAGAGCGGCGGCCTCGGCTGGCACAGCCACATCAGCCTTAAAAACCAGGGCTCTGCCGCCGTTATCTCTCACTTGCCGTGCTGTTTCTTCCGCTGCGCCGGCATTGGAAGCGTAATTTACTACTACAGCTGCCCCTCTTTTAGCCAGGGCTAGGGTAACAGCCCGCCCGATACCCCTGGAAGCTCCAGTAATAATTGCAATTTTCCCGTCCAGGATCATTTTAGCTAACCTCCCTGGTTAAAGCAAGGACTTTTTCCAAAGATGAGCTGTCCTCAACATTTAATATCTTTGAACCACGGCTGATTTTTTTAATTAGCCCG
Source organism: Pelotomaculum sp. (assembly GCA_018435055.1). Classification (GTDB taxonomy): domain Bacteria; phylum Bacillota; class Desulfotomaculia; order Desulfotomaculales; family Pelotomaculaceae; genus Syntrophopropionicum. Next base: position 6,992 of record JAHDOA010000070.1, read on the forward strand.
CTGAGCACCTTTCCCGGGCCCACCTCTATAAATGTGTCCACCCCGAGCGATATCATTTTTAAGACGCACTCTTCCCAGCGGACAGGGCTGTAAACCTGCTTTATTAGAGACTCTTTTACCTCCGGGCCGGAACAAACCAGATCCGCGCTCACATTTGCCACCACGGGAATCTGCGGATCAGCGACAGTAACTTTAGCTAAATCACCGGCCAATCTTTTCCCGGCGGGTATCATCAGGCTGGAATGGAAAGGCGCGCTAACGGGAATCGGCATAACGCGCCTGGCGCCGGCCGCCTTAAGCAGCGGTTCGGCAGCCTTCAGGCCGGCTGTGTCGCCCGCTATCACCACCTGTCCGGGGCAGTTCAGGTTAACTGCCTCGATCACGCCCGCTGCCGAGGCTTGCAGACAGACCTCCGCCACCAGCCTGGCGCTTAATCCCAGAACGGCGGCCATCCCGCCCGCGCCAACAGGCGCCGCTTCCTGCATGTACTGACCACGCTGGCGCACCAGCCGGACAGCATCTTCAAATACAAGTGAACCGGTGGCCACCAGGGCTGTATATTCACCCAGGCTGTGTCCCGCCACAGCAACAGGAGCCAGCCCGCTCACATTATTTAAAACGGCCAGACAGGCAGCGCTGGTTGTCAGCACAGCCGGCTGGGTATTGGCGGTTAAGTTTAATTCTTGCTGCGGACCTTCAAAGCATAGCCGGGACAGAGAGAAGCCCAGCGCATCGTCCGCTTTCTGAAAAATAGCGGCAGCTTCAGGATACTCCTGGCATAATTCTTTTCCCATACCGGCGTACTGCGAAGCCTGGCCGGGAAAAACATAGGCAATCTTCATTTTTTACACCACCTGCTCATTCAAGTGACCTATAACACTTTCGGCGCCGTTGATAATATCCAAAATAATTTCACGGGCGGGTTGCACTTTATTGACCATGGCGCTGACCTGCCCGGCCATAACCGTGCCATTTTCAATGTCACCTTCCACCATGGCCAGCCTGAGGCTTCCCACCCCAAGTTCTTCAATTTCAGCTATCGGGGCGTGATTTTTCTCCATCTCTTCATATTTCCGCGTAAGCTTGTTACGCAGGGCGCGTACGGGATGACCGGTAGAAACACCGGAAACCGCAGTGTCACGATCTTTAGCCTTGATTACAAAATTCTTGACTTTCTGGGGTATTGTGCATTCTGCCGCGCACATAAAGCGCGTACCCATCTGGACGCCTACAGCCCCCAGGGCCAGTGCGGCAACCAGGCCCCTGCCGTCGTAAACACCACCGGCGGCAATAACCGGTAAATCAACCGCATCTACTACCTGGGGGAGCAGGGCCATGGTTGTCAATTCTCCGATATGACCGCCTGACTCCATACCCTCCGCGATAAAAGCGTCTACTCCGGAGCGGGTCAATCTTTTTGCCAGGGCTACCGACGAAACTACCGGAATAACTTTGGTTCCCAGCTCCCTGAGCGCGGGCACGTACCTACCGGGATTGCCGGCGCCCGTGGTAACTACCGCCACCGGCTTTTCCAGCAGAATTGCCATAATTTCCTCCAGGTAGGGAGAAAGCAACATGACGTTTACCCCAAAGGGCTTTTTGGTCAGCGACCTGGTTTTATACAATTGTTCTCTAAGCCAGTCAGGCGGAGCAGCTCCTGAACCGATCACACCCAGACCGCCGGCCTCGGAAACAGCCGCGGCGAGTTCGGCGGTAGCCACCCAGGCCATTCCACCCTGAATAATCGGGTATTTAATACCCAGCAAGTCACATAACATGGTGCGGATCATCTTCACCCCCCTTGTAATAATTACATTACGTGAAGCAGGTTTTTCTTACCATTTTAATACGGCTGCGGCCCAGGTTAGGCCGGCGCCAAAGCCCACCATTAAAATGTGGTCTCCTTTTTTAATCCTGCCTGCGCGTACTGCTTCGGTAAGGGCAATCGGTATGGAAGCTGTTGATGTATTGCCGTAGCGATCCACGTTAACAAGGACTTTTTCCATCGGCAGCCGCAGCCTTTTAGCGGCCGCTTCAATGATTCTGACATTTGCCTGGTGAGGTACGAAGTAGTCCACATCAGACATTTTAAGGCCGGCCGCGCCAAGCACCTCCGTAGCAGATCTCGCCGTAGCCCTGACAGCAAACCTGAAGACATCCCGGCCCCTCATGTGTATGTAATGCAGGTTACCATCGACAGTTTCGTGCGAAGCAGGTATCCTCGAGCCCCCGGCGGGTAAATTCAGGTATTTGCCGCCGGAACCATCAGCATACAGCTTATGGGATAAAACCCCGCTACCGGGGGCAACCGGCCTGATCACAGCCGCCCCGGCGCCGTCGCCAAAAAGCACACAGGTCTTGCGGTCCTTCCAGTTAACGATTTTCGATAGATTTTCAGAGCCAATTACCAGGACATTCCGGCATGATCCTGCGGAAACAAACTGGCTTCCCACTAGCAAAGCGTACATAAACCCGGAACAACCGGCAGCCAGATCAAAGGCGCCGGCTTTTTTGGCCCCGATCCGGTCCTGCACCAGGCAGGCGGTGGCGGGAAAAATCATATCGGGCGTATTGGTGGCGACTATCACCAGGTCAATCTCTTCAGCGGTAATCCCCGCGCCGGCAATTGCCTCATTGGCGGCAATTACGGCAAAATCCGAGGACGCCATTTCTGGCGGCGCGATCCGCCTTTCTCTTATACCTGAACGGGAAACGATCCACTCATTGCTTGTATCTACTATTTTTTCCAGGTCTTCGTTAATAACAACATTATCCGGCACATAGGCGCCCACGCCGGCAATACCGGCATTGAACAGCTCTTTAGGCAATAATGCCACCAGCCCTTCTGGATTTCATGTTCTCCATACTTTCCCTGATTGATTCTACAAGATAATTATCTACTGAATCCCGGGCCAATCTTACAGCGTTTTTAATGGCGTTGGCTGTGGAACTGCCATGGCAAGCAATGGAAACACCATTTACGCCAAGGAATGGAGCGCCGCCGTATTCGCTATAGTCAATACGTTTTTTCAGTTCTTTCAGCGCCGGCGCCGCCATAATCATACCTAATTTTGCCAGGTAGCTTCTAGTTATTTCCTCTTTTATCATTTTTAACAACGACGACGCCATGCCTTCTCCGGCTTTCAGGACAATGTTGCCGGTAAAACCGTCGCAAACAATCACATCAGTGTTGCCACTGAAAATATCTCTGCCTTCTATGTTGCCGATAAAGTTAATTCCGGCGGCCTGCAGTTGAGGAAAAGCCGCCAGAGTGGCTTCATTGCCCTTGGTGTTCTCCTCGCCGTTGCTCAAAAGCCCTACCCGGGGATTATCAATACCCATAATTTTTTTGGCATAGTGGTATCCCATAATGCCAAAACGAAGCAGGTGCGCAGGTTTGCAGTCCACGTTCGCGCCTACATCAAGCATTATAGTGCGTCCTTTTTCGTTGGGCAAGACACCGGCTATCGCCGGGCGGTCAATACCTTTGATCCTTCCCAAGTACAGCAGGGCTGAGGTCATAGCCGCGCCGGTGTTCCCCGCGGAAACCACAGCGCCGGCCTCGCCGTCCCTGACCAATTGAGTGGCTCTGACAATAGATGAATTCCTTTTTCGCCTGACGGCAACAGCGGGATGTTCCCCCATCCCTATCGTCTCGGGAGCGTGGACCACACTGATCAGGCCGCCAGCGTCAGAATTGCCGAGCTCAGCCTGCACCTGTTTTTCGTCCCCCACCAGAATTACTGACAGGTTGTATTCCATGGCGGCCAGGAGGGCGCCCTGCACTATTTCCCGCGGCGCTAAGTCCCCTCCCATAGCATCTACTGCTATTATCACTAAGGTATTGCCTCCTCCGCTACTGCAAAAATTAAAAATCTGCCCACGAACACTATTTCGTCCTTGACGTAAGAGGTGACTTTAACCATATACTTATTGCCTTTTTTTAATTTAATAAGCGCTCTGGCCAATACTTTTTCCCCACAGGAAACCGGACGCTTAAAAGAAACCCTGGCAATCCCGGTTAAAGCCATCTCGGCGTCAATAGCCGCGACCGCAAGGGAGTTGGCCTGGGCAAAAAGATGATGCCCCCTGATATATCTGGTTTTACTCAGGGTCATTTCAGGCGTTACAGTTAGAATGGATATGCCGGAAGAGCCTACCTCCAGATCGACCATTTCCCCCACCATTTCACCGCCAGTTAATGTTCTGGGCGACAAACCGGGGTTTTTCGCCACAGTCAGCACTCTTTCCTTGAACTCGGGTATTTTTAGTTCGAGCCTGTCCAGCCTGATGGTCTGGACGCTTACCCGCAGAATTTGTGACAGGTCCTCGTCTGTCAGAAAGGGATCGCTTTCCAGAAACCTGGCCAGTCGCCTCTGTCTTTCCGCTTTATTCATTACTATACGCCGCACCTTCACCCAAAATAATAGCAGGTAATAAAATTAGTACCAGGTACCAAAAAACAGTATAATGTACTTTTCCCCAGATTGCAAGCAATTGGAAAAAAAAATAAGCTCCGTCTTAGAAAAACGGGCTTATTTAAAATATTCGCAAATTTATGACTTATTTTGTCGCCATAACTTCCCGGCCTTTGTAATAACCGCATTCAGGGCACAGATGATGAGGGACGATGAGGACATGGCACTGCGGGCATTTAACCAGCTCAGGCGCTTCTATTTTCATGTTTACAGCCCGCCGCTGCCTTCCTCTTTGCTTGGAAGCCTTCCTTTTTGGTACTCCCATTATTTACACCTCCTTCAAATTAGAAGTAGGATTTTCACATCCTATTCCCTTCATTTATCGTCTTTTTTTAGTAAATCTTTTAAAACACCAAGCCGCAGATCAATATCCTCTCCGGCACACCCGCAACTGTCCTCATTTAGATTGGCGCCGCAAACGGAGCACAAGCCCTGACATCCTTCGGCACACACGGCTTTCATCGGCAGCGCCAGAAATATGCTGTTTATTACAGCAGAAGTTATATCAATATAATCCCCTGTAAAGGTCTGTAGTTCTTCATTGGTTTCCCCTTCCTGGGGCAGGGAATATTTCTCATCGATCGGGACCTTGTAATCGTAAATAAAATGCTTAAGGCAGCGGCTGCAGGATAATTCCAGTTTTCCATCAGCCACCCCTTCCACTGTCAATACCTTGCCGGTGTTAGTAACTAAGAGGTCAGCACTTAGCGGCCCGGCAAAAATGATTTCCTCGCCGGAAAAAGCAAGCGGCGGCAAATCCACCGCCAGCTCGTAACGGACGGAGGCGCCCGGGCTTCTTTTCAGCCGTGCGACATCAAGCTGCATCAAAGGATCACCCCAATTTCAACACCAAAAATTATATTAAGAAGGGCTGGTTTTGTCAAGAAATTTCCTTTTTTATTCATCCCGGCGGCCAGCCGGCAATATACTTTTTCTAAGCAAATTGGAAAGGCGGAAACTTTTTGGCCAAGCTTATAATGCTTTTTTTTATTATGACCGTGCTGGCAATAAATATTGTCTTAAAAGACAAAAGCAGGCGCGCAGATGCCGTCCGCCTCTTCTGGACAGCCTCTGCACTGATTTTTGTGGTAAGCATGGTATCTTATCCGCGCATTGTGTTCGATGGAGCGGCGCTCGGCTTGAAAACCTGGTGGAATATAGTTTTTCCATCGCTGCTGCCTTTTTTTATTGCTTCTGAATTATTGATGAGCTTTGGCTTCGTCCACTTTATGGGGGAACTGCTGGACCCTGTCATGCGTCCGCTCTTTAATGTGCCGGGATCCGGCTCGTTTGTCATGGCGGTGGGATTTACGTCGGGTTATCCAATCGGCTCAATGGTCACAGCCAGACTGCGCGCGGAAGGTTTATGCAGCAGGGTGGAAGCGGAACGGCTGATGTCATTCACGAATAATTCCAGCCCCCTTTTCATGCTGGCGGCAGTAGCCGTTGGTATGTTTAATAACCCGGGGCTGGGTGTGCTGATTGCCGGCGCCCACTATCTTTCAAACATTACCCTGGGCCTCATTCTTCGTTTTTACTCCCGTAACGAAGGCGGAGTGATACCCCAGACAAAAGCCAGGCAAAAAAACCCGGCAGCCCGGGCGCTGCGGCGGATGATGCTGGTGCAAAGGATGGAAAAACGCCCGCCCGGTAAAATCATCGGTGACGCTGTAGGCAAATCTGTCGCAAATCTGCTTAATATCGGGGGTTTCATTATTCTTTTTGCTGTAATCATAAAACTGCTCGACGCCGCCGGCATCATCGGCAGAATCGCAGAAATATTAGGTTTTATTCTTCTGCCGCTCGGTTTTTCACCAGATATTTTGCCTGCCCTGGGCAGCGGTCTTTTTGAAATGACCATCGGCTGCAAACTGGCCAGTGAAGCGCCGGTACCGCTTACCCAGCAGGTGGTCGCCGTCGGCATGATCCTGGCCTGGAGCGGCATATCTGTACATGCCCAGGCAGCGAGCATGATAGCCGATACCGACATGAGGATGCTGCCGTTTGTTTTTTCACGTGTCTGTCATACCTGCCTCGCCGGGATTTACACATACATTGTATGCAGGCGGGCAGGCAATCTTGATCAAATGGCCGCTCCCGTAATGGCCGCTACTCGTTTTTTTCGGGATAACGGTTTTCTGGGCCTTAATATTAAGCTCTTCCTCTTTTTTCTAGCTTTGCTGGCTGCGATAATTGCCACAGCGCTACTTTTTTATGCGGTCTCTTCGATAAGGCTGCTTATTATTAAAAAAGGCAGGTAACGAATGGGGATAATGTTTTCCACATACTCATATATTTATCTGTTTATGTTCATCATAATAATAGATTAAGGATAAGCAGGTGAATAAATTTGAGTGACCTAACCGGCCTGTTCAACCCCAAGTCAGTGGCAATAATCGGCGCCTCCAAATCACCCGGCAAGATTGGCAATGTTATTGTAAAGAATATGATCAACTGCGGTTATAACGGCAAAATCTTACCTGTCAATCCCAGAGAGTCCGAAATAGAAGGACTGCAGTGTTATCCTTCCGTGGACAAAATACCGGAACCGGCAGAAATGGCGGTCCTGTCAGTGCCGGCGGTAAAATCGCTGGAGATTGCCGAAGTATGCGGCAAACAGGGATTAAAGTACCTTGTGGTGATTACCGCCGGTTTTAAGGAAACCGGTAAAGAGGGACTTGAGCTGGAGCGAAAGCTGCTGGAAATTTGCCGTAAATATAATATGAGAATGCTCGGGCCCAACTGCGTGGGTCTTATGGATACCCATGCGCCGATCAATGCCTCTTTTGCCGCAGGTTTTCCCCTGCAGGGAGAAATTGCCTTTATCTCCCAGAGCGGCGCTATGGTACTGTCCATTCTGGACTGGAGCTATAAGGTGGGGCTGGGCTTCAGCAAGTTTATCAGCCTTGGCAATAAAGCAGATCTTACTGAAGCAGATTTTATTGCTGACGCCTCCGAAGACTCAAATACAAAGGTTATACTTTGTTATATTGAAGATGTAGAAAACGGACCTCATTTCCTGGATGTGGCCAGGCGGGCCAGCAGGAAAAAACCTGTTATCATATTAAAATCCGGGACCAGTCAGGCCGGGGCGCAAGCCGCTTCCTCCCATACCGGCGCCCTTGCCGGCAGTGACCTGGCCTATGAAACGGCCTTCCAACAGAGCGGCGTGATCCGGGCCAGGAACATGCCCGAGCTTTTCGATTTGGCTGTGGCCTTCGCCAACCAGCCCGTGCCACAGGGAGACAGAGTTGCGGTGATCACCAACTCTGGTGGGCCAGGTATCGTGGCCACTGATAACATTGAAGACAAAAATTTAAAAATGGCCAGATTTACCAAAGAAACGGTAGAATCCCTGCGTAATTACCTGCCGGCCGAGTCAAATATCTATAATCCTGTTGACGTACTGGGAGACGCCAAAGCCGATCGTTTTCACTTCGCCCTGCAAACAGTGCTGGCTGATCCCGGCGTGGACAGCGCGGTTGTGCTGGTTTGCCCGGCGGCGGTCACTGAACCGGTGGAGACGGCCAGGGCCATGGCCCAGCTAAAAAACGAGTTCCCGGACAAGCCCCTTTTTGCAGCCATGATGGGCGGCGCCAGGCTCGAAGAAGGAGCCAGGATATTATCCGAATCGCACATACCATGCTTTACTTTTCCTGAACCTGCTATAACCAGCATCAGCGGTATGGTAAGCTACAGCCGGATTAAAAATTTACCGGCTAAAACTAACCCGCTGTCATTTGGTGATATTGATTTAAAAACTGTCAAAGCAACATTTTATGATGTAAAAAAGGATAATCGCCTGGTCCTGCTTGGCAGCGAAGCTGCAGAAGTAATATCAGCTTACGGCATACCGGCGGCGCCGACCGTCCTGGCCTTAAACCCGGATCAAGCAGTTGCGCACGCGGACCGGCTTGGGTACCCGGTCGTGCTGAAAATCGCTTCCCCCAAAATTCTGCACAAAACTGATGTGGGCGGCGTAAAGGTCGGGCTGGACAGCCGTGAAAAAATAAGCAGCGGTTTTATGGAGATTATGGACAACGTCCACCGTTACCTGCCCCATGTGGCCGTATACGGCGTAGAAGTACAGAAAATGATGCCCAGGGGTGTGGAGATAATTATCGGCATGACCAGGGACATCCAGTTTGGCCCACTGCTCGCCTTTGGGCTGGGCGGCATTTATGTCAACCTTTTAAAAGATGTATCTTTCAGGCTGGTAAACGGCCTGACAGAAAGTGAAATCAACAGCATGATCGCGGAAACGAAGGCCTACACCCTGCTCAGAGGCTACCGCGGTGAGAAACCCGCCGACATTGATGCAGTTTTAAAAATAATGGGACGGGTGGCCAGGCTGGCTGCTGACTTCCCAGAGATAAATGAAATTGATATTAATCCCGTTTTTGCCTATAACCAGGGCGCCAGTGCGCTGGATGTCAAAATAACGATATCGTGAGGTGCTTAACTTGAAAAATCTATATATCCTGGGCACGCCAAACAGCGGTAAAACCAGTATCGGCCTGGGCCTGGCCTTGAAATTCCGTCAGGCGGGCTACAAGGTGGCGTATTTTAAGCCTGTCGGCAGCTACACTGGATCCGGCTTTCGCCTTGATGAAGACGCCCTGCTGATGAAAGAGGTTTTACAGATGGAGCAACCACTGGAAACAATTGTGCCCTACATAGCGGGTCCATCATACCTTTCCAGCCATAGTAATCCCTGCGCGTCAATAAATAAAATACGGCAGGCTTATGACAGTATCGCTGGCGGCAATGATCTCGTAATCATAGGCGGCGCCAGCTTCCCCCATGTCATGGGCTGTTTTGGGCTGGATGCCGCGAGCCTGGCCCTGGAACTGCAGGCGGTCCCGCTATATATTATCAGAATCGATAACGATTACAGCCTGGACCAGGCAATTTTTATCAACAATTATATGTCCTGTAAAGGGGCCCCTGTTTATGGCAATATTTTTTACAACGTGCCACGCTCCCTGCTGGCCAAGACCGAGGGTATATACAGACCCCTCCTGCAGGAGCTCGGGCAGCGTATTTTAGGGCTTATCCCCGGCATGCCGGATATAACATCCCCTACAGTTAAAGAGTATTATGACGTTTTAGGCGGTGAGGCGCTGACAGGGGAAGAAAAGATGGACCGGATTGTGGAAGATATTGTGATCGGCGCAATGACTGCTGAAAGCGCGCTGGGCTACCTGCGGCGGGGCGCCAATAAAGGCGTCATTACCGGCGGCGATCGTGCTGAAATAGCGTTGGCCGCACTGGAAACAAATACATCCGCGCTTATCTTAACCGGCGGTCTGTATCCGGACGTAAAAGTAATCGCCCGGGCCGAGGAAAAAGGCGTACCCTTGATTTTAGTACATTACGACACTTACACAACAATAGAAAAGATGTCGGCTGTGAGCAGAAAAATAACTGCTGGTGATGAAAAGGCTATTAAAACAGCAGTTGATAACATAGATAAATATATAGAATGGCAAAACATATTGAATGCATTGCAGTGAAGGGTACTATTTCATTAATTTGAGTTCGGAGCGGCCTTGTTCGATCTGGCTCAATATTTTGCCCAGGCTTTCCTGCAGATTTACCAGAATATCGTCGGCATAGCCTTTTGCTCCTTCGCGGATCTCCATGGCAACGGACTCGGCTCTGGCCAGAATTTCTTCAGCGTTGGTTTTCGCCTGGCGGACTATCTCACTGTCGTCGGCCTTTTTTTCAATCTGCTTTTGGGCGTCATCCATAATGCGGATGGCTTCTTTTTGGGAATCCTGCAGGACTTTTTCCCGCTCCTGAATAATCCACTTGGCCTGGCGGACCTCCTCGGGCATAGTTGTCCTGATGCGGTCCAAAAGATCAAGCAGGCGGTCCTCTTCTACCATTACCTTTCTAGTAAATGGTATTTTACCGCTATTTTCAATTAGTTCTTCCAATTCGTTCAGGGAATTCAGCAGATCCACTTTATTATATATACCCCCCAGTTTTATTTGTCCCTCATTTTATCTTTCAGTTTCTGTTCTACCAATGGCGGCACCAGGCTACTCACTGAACCGCCAAAAAAAGCTATCTCCTTCACTGTTGTGGAATTTATGAAGGAATATTCCGCTCTGGTCATTAAAAAGACTGTTTCCAGGTGACAGGCCAATTTCTTATTTGTCAGCGCCATCCGGAACTCATTCTCAAAATCCGAAATCACCCGGAGTCCCCGTACAATTGCCTTGGCCTTGCGCTCCATGGCATAATGTATAGTCAAGCCGTTAAACATGTCAACTTCCACATTGGGATACGGCTGGAGAACCCCTTTCAACAATTCAACCCGTTCCTCGGGACTAAACAGCGGTTTTTTGGTCGTGTTCCAGGAGACCGCTACTATTAACTTGGAAAACAATAAAGAAGCCCTTCCGATGATATCCAGGTGTCCTAAGGTCACCGGATCAAAACTGCCTGGATATATGGCAATTCGCAATCTATTTTCCCTCCCCGGCACTTACTTTAATATCGGTAAAACGAAAGCAAAGTATCACCATACTTTTCCTGGCGAAACATTACTAGTTCATCTATATTCCGGGGTAAGCCGCGGTTCTTGCTACTTTCTACAACAACTATCCCATCAGCCTGCAAAAGCCTGTGTCTTGCTATGCCGGCCAGCGTGTCTGTTTCATAATCTTTAAGATACGGCGGATCAAGAAATATTATATCAAACAGATCATTTTCACTGCCCAGACGGGACAAAACTGCCGTGACTTCCCCGCGGATCAATCGTGCTAGCCCGGCAAATCCGGTAACACACAGGTTATTCCTGATGATATGTAAATTCCTGCCATTAACCTCCACAAAAACTACACCGGCAGCGCCACGACTTAAAGCTTCTATGCCGATGCTCCCACTTCCTGCAAAGAGGTCTAAAAAATTGCAGCCCAATACGCTGTTCCCCAGGATATTAAAAAGCGCCTCTTTAACCCTGTCCGCTGTCGGTCTTACTCCTAATCCTGCAGGGGTTTTAAGTTTACGCTTCTTGGCCGAACCAGCAATAACACGAAAAATGAAAATCCCTTCCTTTAATCTGATATTATAGCATAATTAAGCAGGAAAATCGATTTATTTCAGCAATTTGAAATACTCACCGCTTTTTTCTGCATAGCGGATTATTAAAAGGATACCCTAAATGCAACTGAATCAAAAGGGGGTTTGCATCTTGGATCTTGATTTTTATAAGAATAACAATATTAATGTTGACCTGGCCATTGAAGCCCACGATATTGTACGCGGAGAACTGGGAACAGAAATCCCCGGGGCTGTTGTTGATCGTCATAAATTTCCCAACGCGGCCGTAACCACGGTCAAGGTGGTGGAAGAACGAGCAGCGCAGATGATGGGCAAACCCGTAGGCACATATATTACCATCGAAGCTCCCGCTATCAGGGATAACAACCGCATCGCCCAAAAAGAAGTGGCGGAAATCCTGGCACAGCAACTGTCATCGCTGTTCAGCCTGCCTGATAACGCCAATATACTCATCGTCGGTCTGGGTAACTGGCAAGCCACGCCTGATTCCCTGGGGCCCAAGGTAGTAGAACAGACTATAGTAACACGGCACCTGTACAGATACGCGCCGGAAGAATTAAAAGGGGGCATGCGCTCTGTAAGCGCTATGGCGCCGGGTGTGCTTGGCATAACAGGCATTGAATCGGCTGAAATAATAAAAGGTGTGGTGGAAAATATTCAACCTGAGCTGATTATTGCCATAGATGCTCTTGCCGCCGGCAGTGTCGATCGGATCGGCACGACTATCCAGATTGCGGACACCGGTGTAAGCCCTGGTTCAGGCATAGGCAACAAGCGTACCGGGATAAACAGGGAGACGATGGGGGTACTGACCATCGCGATTGGCGTGCCCACCGTAGTTAACGCTGCTATTATCGCGCAGATTACCATAGAACATTTCCTGGAAAAGCTTAAAACAAACCCGATGCTCAATAAGGTCCAGCAAAGCGTAATGCCGGACTATACCCAGGGAGTAATAAATGATATTTTGAGTCCTTTCGGTGGTAACCTGATGGTTACTCCCAAGGAGGTTGATTCACTGATCCTGGATACCTCTAAAATTGTCGCCGGCGGCATATCTATGGCGCTCCATCCTGCCATAAGCGCGGAAGAATACAGCATGTACCTGAACTAAAAAATTAAAAATATTGGATTAACAGGATCAAAACCGGTTAACCGGATAAGCAATATGGGCGACCTTCCGCCGATTATAAAAATATTGCAAGCAGTATAAAAACCGCTTGCATTTTTAAAATATTGTGGAGGTGGTATAGCAATTTATTAAAAACTTCAGCATCTACAAAAACTACTGGATCGGGTGACAATAACATGCACTATACCTTATAATATGGAGAATTAATTTTGTTTATTATTTAATCACCCCCCTGTTTTTTGTTGTCTTTAGTATAAATCAAAACATAATATATATAGCAGTGAAATATTTCTTCGAAACCCATGACAAAGACCCTTTTTATATGAATACAATATTAAATCGAAATCATTATTCTAGACAATTAATGCCAACAATACAAATAATTTTAAGCGCCACTTATATCAATGCCTTCCCCGAACCTGGCTTTCATCTCTGCCAGCAGCGCCCTGTTTTCAGAGCTTTTGAAATACGGGTCTCTTTGCGCCAGAGCTTGTGCTTCTTCCCTGGCTATCTGCAGAATCTTCCCGTCGCGCAGCAGGTCGGCGATTTTGAATTCAGGCAGGCCGGACTGGCGGGTGCCGTGAAACTCACCCGGTCCGCGCAGGCGCAGGTCCTCTTCCGCCAGAACAAAGCCGTCCGATGTCCTGGTCATCGCCCGCAGGCGGGCGCGGCCCTCGTCAGTTTTGGGATTGGCGACAAGGATGCAGTATGATTGGCGCTCGCTTCGCCCGACTCTGCCCCGCAACTGGTGCAACTGGGCCAGACCGAAACGATCCGCATCCATAATTATCATCACCGTGGCGTTGGGAATATCCACCCCGACCTCGATCACTGTAGTAGAAACGAGCACCTTTATGTCTCCCCGGCGGAAGCGCAACATTATTTCTTCTTTTTCTACCGACTTCATTCGACCGTGCAACAGTCCGACTTGAAAATCTTTAAAATCATTGGCGGCAAGGTCCACAGACAGATCGACCGCAGCTTGCAAATCAATTTTTTCTGACTCCTCTACCAGTGGACAGACAATATAAGCCTGCCGCCCCAGATTTACCTGTTCCCTAATCAGGCTTAAAGCTTTGGGCAGCGCCCGGGGCAGGACAGCGTAAGTCTTCACCGGGTTCCTTCCAGGCGGCAGTTCGTCGATAATCGAAATATCAAGATCGCCATACAGGGTCAGGGCCAGTGTACGGGGAATCGGGGTAGCTGTCATGACAAGAGTATCCGGCAGGTTTCCTTTATGTCCCAGGGCAGCCCGCTGGCGGACCCCGAAGCGGTGCTGTTCATCCACTACCACCAGCCCCAATTTTTGAAAACTGACGTCGCCCTGGAGCAGGGCGTGCGTCCCCACCACTAGTTTCAATTCCCCGGTAGCAAGCCTGGCCAGGAGCAGTTCCCTCTCCTTCTTCCTGGTAGCGCCGGTTAGCAGCCCGATTTCAACACCGATAGCGGCCAGGTCCCGTCTCAGCCCCAGGTAATGCTGCTCAGCGAGGATTTCCGTAGGGGCCATCAGGGCAGCCTGCAGGCCGCTTTCCACCGCCCTGAGCATTGTCATAGTAGAGATCACCGTTTTCCCCGCGCCGACATCTCCCTGCAGCAAACGATGCAAAGGCCTGGGGCGGTCGAGGTCCGCCGATATTTCTTCCCAGACCTTGCGCTGGCCCCCGGTCAGCTGGAACGGCAGGTTTTTTTGGTATAGGCGCAGCAGGTTACCCTCGGGCACATACCGGTGGTTTTTTTCACTGCGGGTTATATCCCTTTTCCTAACCGCCAGGACCAGCTGAAACAGAAACAGCTCTTCAAAGATAAACCTTTTTCTGGCCGCTGCCGCTTCTTTTTCCCGGTCGGGGAAATGGGCCTGGCACAGAGCCCTTTCCACCCGGGGCAAATGATATTTTTCTATTATTTCTCCGGGCAAAAAATCATTTATCTGATTGTTTAATACTGTAAGCGCTGTTTTAATCAACACCCGCATCTGCCGCTGATTGAGCCGTTCAGTCAGGGCATAGATAGGGACCAGGCGTCCCGCGCTCAGGCTGTCACTGCCGTCGTCCACCTCATAGTCCTCTACCGCCAACTGGGTGGCGCCGTAGCTCCTGTCCACCTTGCCAGTAATATAAACGTTTTTCCCCGGCGTCAAGATTTTTTTAATAAAGGGCTGGTTAAACCAAACAGCATAAAATACTCCTGAACCGTCATGTACGGCCAGTTTGGTAATAACCAGACCCGGCTTTGGTTTTAGATCCTGCGAAGCCAGGACAGTGCCGCGCACTGTGGCAATCCCGCCCTGGGCGCAGGCGCCTGCCGGACTAAGGCGTGTGCGGTCTTCATAGCGCCTGGGGAAGTGATACAAAAGATCCCCGACTGTAAATATGCCTATCCTCTGCAGGGATGCCGCCCGGCGCGGTCCTACAGTATTTATGCTCTGGACAGATTTCATTAATAAATTATTGTTCATTTTATCCTCAAAACTAAAACATTTACACTGGATATTGATTTACAAGCATTTTCAGCTCTTGCGGCAAAAATTGTTTTTTGGTAGAATGGATAAGTGGTTTAAAGGAGGTGTATACATGGCTAGAAATTGCATAGTTTGCGGCAAAGGCACCGTAGTCGGCATCAAACTCAGTCACTCGCACATCCGCAACAAAAGAACATGGGCGCCAAATTTACAACGGGTTAAAGCTGTCATTAACGGCGCCCCGAAAAAGGTGCTGGTATGCAGCAGGTGCCTGAGGAGCGGCAAGGTCCAGCGCGCAATATAAATATAAATGCCTTTAAAAAAACGGCAATCAAGCCGTTTTTTGATTTATTAGCCGTGCATAAATACAGTCGCTAATGTTTTTCCCGGTCTATATCCCGCATCAGGTTCGCCATTTCGATGGCCGTGACAGCTGCGTCCCAGCCCTTATTGCCTGCCTTTGTCCCGGCACGCTCGATAGCCTGTTCAATTGTGTCAGCTGTGATCACCCCAAATATGGCCGGAGTGCCGCTTTCCAAACCAACTTTAGCTACACCCTTGGTCACTTCGCCGGCAACATAATCAAAGTGAGGTGTGGCGCCCCGGATAACCGCGCCCAGGCAGATTACCGCATCATATTTATTCTTTGCCGCCAGCTTGCTTGCTGTTATCGGTATTTCAAAAGCGCCCGGCACCCAGGCCACTTCAATATCCTGATCCAGCACCCCGTGCCGGTTGAGGGCATCCAGCGCGCCGCTCAGCAGTTTATTGGTGATGAATTCGTTAAACCGCCCAGCTACAATTCCAAACCTGAGCCCCTGGCCTAAAAGATGTCCTTCATATAATTTCGGCATATAATTTTCCCCTTTCCGTTGTAAGAAAACAATTTGACAGGATTTACAGGATTAATAAGGATTTACAGGATTTTAAACTATTATGTTATTAAATTATTCAAAATCATGTTAATCAATTTAAATATTGTTAATCCTGTGCACTGTTTTTATAAATATAAATCCTATCCTGAAAATTAAATAACATCTTAAATCGTTAAGACAACAGCAAACAAAGCAAGCGCTATTTCAAAGAAACACGGTTGCAGAAGGAGGATAATGATAACAGCCAAAAACTTAAGCTACTGACTCAACAGTGA
>JAHDOA010000002.1 GCA_018435055.1 Pelotomaculum sp.
AAGTGTACCAATTTTAGCCCATTGATCACCAAAAAGTTGACCACCTGATCAAACCAGTCCTGTACACTGTAACTGGAAATTAACAGGCGTACAGGAGGAAAGGAAATGATCAACGTGGTCGATAAAGAGACTATCAGAAAAATCTATCATGTGCAAGGCAAATCCATCCGTTGGATTGCCAGGGAACTTGGTTTTGCCAGGCAAACAGTAAAAAAAGCGATACAAGACTCCTCACCCCCAAAATATGACTTGGTCAAGCCAAAACCAAAGCCGGTGATCGGTCCAATCAAAAGTATCGTAGAACAATGGCTCAAAGAAGACAAAGAAAGGCCTCCAAAACAACACCAACTAATTATTGCCCTATTTTGACGTAATACCCCGAGAATATCGCAATAAAATGTCCTACCATATTGACGCCGTAGGATGTACGTGTTATTCTGACACTAATGTGGAGGGATAATATGGCATTTGATAAAGGCATCTCCGACCAGAAACTTGTTATTAACTTGAGCCCATTAGCTACAAGTATCATGGGCGAAGATATGATTACCTTCAATGAGCAAAAACCTGCTGGCTATTTGAATTATGTTTTTGAAGTGTTCCATGCAGATGCAAAAGCGTCTATCGAAATTTCCATCAAGCATTACATAGATCAACTGCGTTTTTAAATAAATTAACGGGAGGAAAAATATTGAAAAAGGACAAAAGGGTTTCCTGGATCCTTACGTTGGTATTTATATTCAGCATAATATTTAGCGGGCCAGTATCCCCGGCAATAGCCGGATGCCATGATATAAGCGGCTACTGGGCCCAGCAACAGATTGAGTCTTTAATTGCCCGGGAAATTGTAACGGGGTATCCGGATAACACCTTTAAACCGGACAACCCTATCAGCAGAGCTGAATTCATGGTGATGACAAATAAGGTCTTTGGCTATACTGTCAGTACACCAATTAATTACACTGATGTTAAGGCCAGTGATTGGTTTGCAGCCGATATAGCCAGGGCCCAAGCAGCCGGATACATAACAGGCTATGAAGACGATACTATGCAACCTAATAAACAAATTAGCCGACAAGAGGCAGCAAGCATAATATCCCGGATTCTATCACTGGAACCAGCTGATACTACTGCTACCCTGCAGAGGTTTTTGGATGTCAGTGGCTTTGCTGACTGGAGTAAGGATTCAATAGCTGCTACGGTAGAAAAGGGTTATCTCAAAGGTTATCCTGACAATACCTTTAAGCCGGCCAATAATATAACGAGAGCGGAAGCAGCCGTAGTATTTTATGCTGTATTCCCTAAGCAGGATGATAAGATAATAGAAGAACCTAAACAGTTTGATAAAGCCGGAACCTATGGTCCGGAAACTGGAAAACAGACCATTGATGAAGATGTTACAATAAGCGCCAGTGGAGTAATACTGGAAAATACCATAATAACAGGTGATCTCACTATAGACGAAGCAGTTGCCAATGGCGATGTAGGCCTAAACAATGTTAAGGTTGAAGGGACCGCCTATATTAATGGAGGTGGGCAAAACAGCATCACCCTTAACCAGTGCGAGCTAAACAAAGTCATTGTCAACAAAAAAGATGGGAAAATAAGAATAGTACTATCCGAAAACAGTAGTTTTAAAACCCTGGTGGCTGATTCGGGGCTCAAATTAGTAGGCCGGGGCAAGATAACCGACCTGACCATTAACAGTTCCGGGGTAGAAGTAGAGCCTAAACCGGTTAATAAACCATCCCTTAGGAGCGGAATTAGCGCCAAGGTTGGCGGTGTAACCATAAGCAATTCCTCCTCAGGCGGGGGAGGTGGCGGCAAAACAGTAACCACAGCCAAAGTAAGCACTGCAGCCGAATTAGGCACTGCATTAGACAATAGCAATATCACTACAATTACCCTGACGGGAAATATCACTGCAAGCCCTACCGTTAACCGTTCTCTTACCATTGATTTTGGCGCATATACCTTAACTGGTGATGTAATATTTAGACATCCCGAAACAGGAACATCCGTCCTGACTGGAAATGCAGAAGCCAGAATTACAGGTAACTTAACCGTAGATACTGCTAATGCATCCTTCGATAATGGTGTTACTGTTGACGGAACAGTTAACATAGTGAACGTAAAACCTGGAACTTGGACAGAGTCTGCAGACGGGAATACGCTGGACGTTACTGACAAAGACGGAGCAACTATTACTATAATTGGAAATCCTGGCTCAGTAACAATTACCCAGGCTGCAGGTGGGAACTTGACATTAACTGTAAACCCCGGTGCAACAGTAAACAGCATCATCAGTAATGCCCCGGTGAATATTGTGGTTGCGGCAGACGCAACGGTAACGAATATCGCCGCTGAAGCAGGCGCCAATGGCACAACCATTACCAACAACGGAACTATAGGTATTCTATCAGTTAATGCATCTATAAACCTGGTAGCCAATGTGGCTCCAACCAATACAATAGTCGGAGCAAGTGGCAGTATGGTAATTACCGGTGACGATGCTGGTAGTGTAGCGCCTGAGCTAAAAGTCTTTGGAGTAAACGGCAAAAAATATGCAGACAGGGTATATGCCGAATTCAAGTTAGAAAACGCCACCATGTCAGACCTGAAATCTGTAGCAATAACGCTGTATGCAGAAGACACAGAGTTAGGCACCATCACAGCAACGGACAAACTGTTTAAGGATGATGCCACTAAAGATACCAGCGTGCAAGGTGGAACCATAGCTTTAGAAGAAGGAGCATTTAACTATGAAGAAGATAGTTTCTGGAAATTTAGTGGTAATTATGCAGGTGAAGGACAAGAACCGACGCACTTTGTAGTAAAGCTTACTTCTAAAGCAGGAGTCAAAGCGGAAGTCGGCGCATCAATCTCTGACGCGCCGGAGGGCGTCGCAGCTTTGTGGGATGCCGGCGACACAAGAGACAAGATCGTCGTCATAAGCGACATCCATCTCGGCATTGAAGATAGCTATACCGAAACCTTGCAAAACCGTCCGCTGCTTATTGAATTTTTGCAGCGCCTGCAAAGCACTACGGATGTGCGCGAGCTGGTGATCGCCGGTGATTTTCTGGACGAGTGGTTTCTGCCGGTCTATTATCCCAGCTACACGGATGAAAGACAGTTTTACAAGGACGTGATAGCCAACAATCGGGCCGTGATCGACGAGTTGAACAATGTGATCGGCAAAGGAATAAAGCTAGTTTACGTGTACGGGAACCATGACATGACGCTGGAGGCCGGCGTTTTGCAGGAAGCGATCCCTAACATCGTTCTGGCCAGGGATACCGAAGGACTCGGCGCTTATTACACAGGCGAACGAAACGAGATTGTAATCGAACACGGTCACCGTTACGACGTGTTTTCCGCTCCGGACACGGTCACCAACGCGGAGCTGTGCGGTAATGACGACACCATTTTGCCCGCGGGGTATTTTTACGCCCGCTATGCCGCGACCTGGGTGCTGGAGGGACGTCCGACGGTAGAGAAAAAACTGCCGGTGGTAACGGACGTGCCGGATAAGACCGATACAGACCAGTACGGCGCTTATATTTATTACTCGCTTCTCAAAAAAATCTCTATGCGGATGACGCCCAAAGAGGGCCTTGACGAGAAAATATTCGATATGCACATCGCCGGATTTGACGATGCGTATACTTATCTTGATTTCTACCCGGCTCAGCAGGAGGACGGAACTATTTCCGCGCCAGTGCTGTTCAAAAATATTCAGCGCACATGGGGCGAGCGCCAAAATGTCAATAACGTCAAGGTTCCGAACTGCTTTATCGAGGCGGTAGCCGGAGCCTTGGAATGGGAGTACTATTTCAGGCAAGCAAGGGCGCAGTATCTGGATAACCCGAACGAAAGCGTGGATGTGGTCGTGTTCGGCCATACCCATGTGCCCAGATATCTGGACATGGGCGACGGAAAATACTACCTGAACGACGGAACCTGGATCGACAATAATACCGACTATACGGATGCCACCAGAACCTTTGCGGTCATCACTACCGGAAATAAGGATACAGCTGCGCTCTACAGGTATGCGGAGGACGGCACTGTTATCGATATTGGCGCCAGCGTCAGCAAGGAAGCGGACTGATCAACGCCTATTATGAGGCAGCCTTGTCCCAACGATGACCTGATCGCCACGGCGGAGCAGCTCTGCCTGCTTTCGGCGGTCATCAGCCGGACAGATTACAGCTTAACGGAAAAATACCCCTGCATTCCCGCCTGAGGGAGCGTGATGGAATGGAAAAGCGCAGGCGTGAGGATGCGCCGCTTAAAGCCCCCAATACCGAGGGTAATGTTTGGCCAAAGCAGGTTTGCCCTGCCTTTGAACCGAGAGCCGATACTCCCGAAGGGCTGCGGCAGTACTGGTATTGCCGGTATGCCGACTTTCATCTGGACAAGCCCCGCGCACTGGATGTAGGCGTATGCTACTGGCCGAAAAGGATTCTGGGCTAGAGAGCGGCACGGTGGAAAACAACAACTACGGCAAGGTGGTAAGCAACCACGGCACGGTGAGCAACCAGTACTACAAGGTGACGGTGTCAGGTGAAGAGAACGCCAGGCACTCTACGTCAAATTTTCCGTAGAGTGCCGTTTTCGTTTTTTATAGTTATCCTTCAACATCCACAGTCACGCCGGACTTGAATTCCACGGTAAACTTTTCCTCGTAAACAGTGACTTTTTTCAATCAGCCGCCGGATAAGCAGCTCGTCGTATTCGGCGATGGATGTGGGCTGTTCCCAAAGAAAATCGCCCATATCAGAAATCCGTTTTTTCAGCTCATCCCGCCCGACGTTTTCCAGCTGTACCTTCTGCTTTTCCTCGCGCAAGCGGTAAATCTCATCGGCGACATCCTCGTAGTCAGCTTTGGAGCTGGCGAGTTTCAAAAAGCTCTGTCTGGAGTTCCTCCAGTCGCTTATCGATATCGGCAAGTGTCTGGCCATTTCCATGGCTTAAGACAGTTTCGATGTTGTTCTGGGGGAAGCAGGGGGACGTTCCTTTTGCTTCCATAATTATTGTTTGATATAATATGCAAAAACAGTGGATGTGGTATATAATGGCAAGAAAAGCGAGAGAAAAGTGTGAGAGTGGTATTTACCATGTTGTTTTAAGAGGAATCAACAGACAGGATATCTTCTGTGACGAGGATGATTTTAAATGTTTCCTGGAAACATTGTTACAGAAGAAATCGGAAAAACAATTTGCAGTATATGGTTATTGTTTAATGAACAACCATGTTCATTTATTGTTACGAGAAAATACCGATAAGATTTCACGAATTATGAGCAGGATAGGGACCAGTTACGCATGGTGGTACAACCGTAAATATGGTAGAAGCGGCCACGTATTTCAGGGGAGATATGGAAGTGAATGTGTAGAAGATGATGCTTACCTGTTGACAGTAATTAGATATATACATAACAATCCGGTTAAGGCGAAAATGGTTATTACAGCCGAAAACTACCGCTGGAGCAGTATTCAGGCATATTATGAAGGCAGGGAGTATCCCGACGGACTGACAGAACCAGAGTTCATTCTGGGAATATTTCATAAAAAGAGAACGGAAGCAATAAAAGGATTTAGAGAATTCATGCAGCAGAAGAATCAGGACCAATGCCTTGATGATCAAATCAAACTGCAGAAAACTGATAGTGAAGTGAAAGCCGAAATACAAACCATTATGAATGGTGTGCCAATAGAAAAGCTAAAAGGGTTGGAAAAGTCACAACGTCAGGAAATTTTGCAAAAAATCAAGAAAAGCGAAGGGGTAACACAACGTCAAATAGCGCGTGTAACGGGAATCAGTCAGAACATTGTGTTTAAGGCATGACAATAGGAAGCAAAGAGAACGTCCCCTTGCTTCCGTCAGCGGGGTAATTGACCTGTGAAATAAGATGCTCATGGGTGTCCCGCCACTACAGAGCGTTTATGTTGAGGACATTGTTGCTTCAATGCGTAGCGTAAATGATCCCAGGCTGGGCTCCTTGAGTATTTAGAAGAAAGATATGGATTATAGGTGATTCGATTGAAAGGAGTTGAGCCAGGTGTACTTGTCACTTCAACAGAAAAGGCAGATATTAAAATCATTCCCTGAGCTAACCGAGTATGTTGATAAGTCTGGCCGGTATGGCTACAACTTTGAGGGCAGTAAACATAAAAGAAAAAACATAGCCAGGGAATTTACTCATACCGGTAACGGCTATATCTTTGGGGAGAATTTAGTTGACTATTATCATACGGCTGATGAACGCGGCTGGGTCAATGTAAGAGATTTTACCGCTACCCAGTTGAAGGATATCGTGAGGAGGGCAATAGATTCATTGAAATAATTACCAAGAAATGAAAAAGGAGTGAGTCAATAGTGGAGTTACTAGTAGACCGTTGCGTAAAACACTATGACACCATTATATATTCATAGGGAGGTTGTACGAATGGTTGAATCATCACAAACCCACGAATGTGACCTATTTCTGTTTTCAAGCCACCAGAATCTGATGACGTCAATCTGATTAACTACAATGGCGATAGAAGATAAGACTTGGAAAGTTTCGTGGTTACTCATGACGAGGAGGACACCAGGTTTCTGGGAGAAAAGATTATTTTTCTTAAGAAGGGTATATCAATGAAAGTTGATAAGCCTGCCGTTTCATTTGGCTGATGAAAACTTTAAAAAATGGGGTTCGTATATAGACCTGCTTATCTTTCTAATCCTGACTGCGCCAAAGTGACTTTCAGGTTTTAAAAAAGAGGCTGTGTTAATGTCAATATTCTTTTATATTTTTTCCATCCTATTGGCGAACTTCCTGTCTGCACAAATTCCCCCTCTGCAAATTGGGCTGTTTCTTATTTCGCCGGGTACGTTTACAATCGCGGCCAGCTTTATCCTCCGTGATTTGGTCCAGAACAGGTGTGGGAGGAGGAAAACATATTATTTTATTTTCCTTGCCCTAGTCCTTTCCGCCATTGCAGCCAAGGCCCTTGGAGATCCGCTTACAATAGTATTAGCCTCGGCCTGTGCATTTGCAGCCAGCGAGTCATCCGATACCGAAATCTATTCAAGGCTGAAATTACCCATGGCATGGCGGGTGTGGTGGTCCGGCCTGGCGGGTGGAATTCTGGATTCCGGCATATTCGTAATAATTGGCTTAAGCCCGCTCGGGATGAACTTTATACCCTGGCAGTCCGTACCAATTGCTGTTATTGGCCAGGCACTTTTTAAGATTGCTATGCAGGGCTTGGGAGCATTGGCAATTGCAATATATGTGAAAGCTCTGCAGATTAGCCTTAAGCTTATATAAAAAGCGTTTCAGGAGAACCGTCCCCTTGACACGCTCGGGTTTTTTGTAAGAAATTAGGAGTTTATTAAAAAGAAAAAATAAATATAAAAAAACATGGTTAAACCAGGAAGGCTGCCGTTACTGGCAGCCTTCCAATGTAAATTCCCGGGCGAGTTTGCTGATCGTCCTTTTTTCTATGAGCGATGAGTGTGATATGCCGAAGCTGCGTGCTATCTCCCGCTAGGACTTGTGATTCCCGTACTTCAGGTTCGATTCCTGCCAGGCGCACCAGCTACAAAATGAAAAACCCTTTATTTGCAAGGGTTTGAGGCCCAGTAAAATAAAGAGAGACTAGGCTTAGGGTTCCGTAAGGAACCCTAAATTTACGGAGTTTTCTCTACCTAGTAGGACAAAATGGAGGACAAAATGGAGGACAAGTCCGACAAAAAAGTCCGACAAGATTTTAGGTTTAATCCTATACATAAGCTATATAAAATTTATTTACGGTGCAGAGAACACCGTTTTTTTAGTGGATTTTTGTTCAAAAATTCTTCTTATACATACATGTACAATGATACAAATCCAAAAGAAGTGTTTTTTTTGTACGTTTTTAATTCGAAGGTGGCTTCCACGCTATACGCGTACAATATCGCCCTCCATGGGAGTTTAGCTCAGCTGGGAGAGCGCTTGCCTTACAAGCAAGATGTCGGCGGTTCGATCCCGTCAACTCCCACCAGAAAAAGCAATAGCACCGTAGATAACCTACGGTGCTATTGCTTTTTCTGTGCCTAGAACATAAAGAGAATCTGTAATAGATAAATTAGCCATTTCCAGTTGTTCTATCATTACATTAAAGTACTCCCTGTCCTGTTCATACCCGTCTTTATCTTTTAATAATTACAGAAGATCTTTTACCGTGATCAATAGATCCTAATTTCATGAGCAATGGTAGTCGCCATTTTACTTAAAAGATTTAACCGGTCCAGGCGAGACCTTCCCTTATCCGACTGTTTTAAGTCGGTAATAATCAGTAATAAAACTGAACAAGACCTGCTCACCGTCAAGGCAGGTTTTTTCTGCAGATAATAGTACGATACTTACCTCACCTGACTTTTTGCGAATGAGGATTTCATAATTGCTGCAACTGCCATGCAGCAAAACCTTTTGCACCACCTCATTGATTGACCAGGAGTTGAAAACATCTAATTTTGTAAGTGTTGTGCCAATTAACTCCTCACGGCTATAGCCGGTATAGCGCAGGAAGTTATTGTTTACATCAAGGCAGCGCATATCATTGAGCGAACTGAAGATCATTTGTGCGGGACTGTCATAGAACGCTTTTAAAAATCTTCCCCCTGATAATCGTATATTATCTTCCATGTGCTTGGGTTCTGTTATTTCCACCATCAGCTCAAGCGCAAGTATAGTTCCATCAATATCATGAAATGGGTATTGAAAAATCTGGAAAATTTCACCCCCCGGAGATACCCACTCCCATTCTAATTGAGTCCCATTTTGAAAAGCAGCCTGAACTGGACAATTCTGACAGGGCCGACACATGCTGAAGTAAAGCTCGTAACACGATCTTCCTTTAACTTCCCCAAAGCGCTTGCGATGGTTGATGTTAGTAAAGCGTATTGTGTAATCCGGTGCAATCAAGCTGACATAGGCCGGCAGCCTTTCAAGAAGTGAAAACAGCCTGTCCCTCTCTGAGATAAGATTCTCCTCCGCCAGCTTTCGCTCGGTTATATCTCGCCCGACTGACTGGTATTCCACCAATTGGCCAAGCTTGCTAAAAATAGCGCTGTTAGTCCACTGCTGCCACCTGATACTGCCATCAGACAGTATAACACGGTGTTCGATGGTTGACGCAGGATTTTCATTGCAGAGAGAAGCAATATGATTTCCGAATCTTTCCCTATCGGAATCAAGGATCATAGTGATGAATTTTTTTCCAAGCATTTCTTCACGGCTTTTTCCGTAATAGCGGCTGTATGCTTCGTTTACAAAAGTAAGCGTGGTATCCGGCAAATAGCGGCATATCAGTTCGGTCTGGTTTTCCACTATGGCCTGATAGCGCCTGTCACTAAGCTCCAGAGCCTGCTCGGATAGATTTTTGCCGAGCACCTTAATCTGACTAACTTTCTTGCGATACTCCATTGGAGATATTCCCATGAAAATTTTAAATGCAGCTGCGAATTTACTTGGGCTATTATAGCCAACTTCCCGAGCTACATCAGATATATTTATTTGGGGTTGGCTAAGTAGAGTGCAAGCATGCTTCATTCGATTTGCCCTTATATAAGCTGCTATAGGTATACCGTAAATTTTCTTGTAATAGGTTTTTAAAGTCGTTGAACTGATACAATTCTGCCGTGCCAATGCATCAATTGTAAAGTTAGCCTTTGGGTTTTCCGTAATTTGTTTATTTATGTGTTTTATAATGTCAACCTGTTGTTGGAAATATAATTTTCGCTGTTCTTCAGAGGAAACTTCAAAAAAGTTCAAAAAAACCAGCAATTCTAGCAACTTTAACTTAAAGTAGGTTTTTCGCGAGGCTTTTGGCGCAGAATACATAGCATTGAATATTTGATCAATTTTATCTCGCGAGTATATCATTAAATGTTGAGTATTCGCAAGCAACTTTTCGCATAGGGCATAAAAATCAATGTTTAGATCATTTAATAATTTTATTCGTGAGATTTCTTCAGCAAATTTGTCAATATAAAAGATAACAGTGAAGCCCTTGTAATGTTTGAGTGGGAATTCTATGTTATCACTATGATTGCGCATGGTATTTATAATCATATCGCCTTCACCCAGATAAATTAAACTTCCATCCTTCATCCTGTATTCGGCTCGGCCTTCATGACAGTAATTTAATTCGATAATATTATCGTCTGTATGTGTCATGACCGCACAAGAAGCAGATTCAAATTCTTGGTATATCAAATCGATGCCAGGAAATACATTATAGACCGTTAACACTCCCGATCCATCCTTACAATTCATATGATAAACGGTTGTGTCACGATCTGGTTTTTCAATTGATGTCGCATTTTTAATGAACGGATGTGTGTGGTTCGTTTTTTTCAATGTGTCCCTCTCCTTTGTTTCTAAATACGCTCTGGGAAACCAGGGGTATTATAAAGAAGATTATTTATGGAACGAAAGACAAAACTCACATATCAAACTATCCACGTAAAACTATTCACAAATAATTACTTTCACTCCCTTAATAAAACAAATTGCCGAAATTATCTGCAAAAAGAATTATATTATTTTAGCTATCAAAAGACAACATAAATCCTGCCCCAAGCGGACTTGGTTATAGCCCATACGGACATATCCGCCCCGAGCGGACTTAGTTTTAGCCTAAACGGACACAGTTGCTTTGGGTTTATTGACTACATATTTTGCGATTCGTATACTTAATAAAAGTGTTTCGACAAAATGCGAGGGAGGATTCACTTAAATTAGCAAAGGAGAGATTGTATGAAAAGCCTGAAAATTGTCGGCGTCAGTCATCCCATCCACGATGCCAAAGCCAAGGTCCGTGGCAATGCGAATTACGCCGGCGACATGCAGCTTGCGGGAATGCAGTATGCCGCAATGCTGTTGAGCCCCAAACCTCATGCATTGATTAAATCCATTGACGCTTCCGAAGCGCTAGCTCTGGAAGGCGTGGAAACGGTGTTGCATTGCTTCAACACCACGGAGCGCACGTTCAGCCGTTTCCGCACAGTGTCGCGCCAGCCTGGTATTATGAATCAGGAGCGAGTGTTCAACCGCGAGTTGAGACAAGTTGGTGACCGTGTGGCTTGTGTGGTGGCAGATACGCCAGAAATTGCCCGCCAAGCGGTGAGATTGATCAAAGTGGAATATGAAGATCTACCTTTCACAACGGATGTGTATGAGGTGCTGGACGGCGCCTTAGCGGACATGCATCCCGAGGGCGCCTTCTTTGAATTTGAGAGGGAGATGGGCGATAAGAGCCTGGTAGCTCAGGATTGCGTGGAAACAGTCACCCATAGCAGTTTGGACCGTATGTCCCACACTGCGATGGAGCCTCATGCTTGCGTGGCTTACTACAACAAGAGCATGGATGAAATGACCATTTGGAGTCCCAACCAGACCGTTTTTGGTATACGTACTGTGGTCGCAGATCTGTTTGAGATGCAGTATCACAAGGTGCGAGTGATCAAATCCACTATGGGCGGTTCCTTTGGCTGCAAACAAGACTGGATATTGGAACCTATAGCCGCTTGCGCAACCCTGGCTACAGGTAAACCGGTGAAGCTGGTCTATAGCCGGGAGGAAGTCATGCTTAACACCTCATGCCGCGCCCCGTTTATAGCGGATGTGAAGTCCAAGTTTACGCGGGACGGTGTGCTGCAAAGTTTAGATGCCGACGTGATTGCAGACGCGGGTGCTTATCTGGGTAACACCATGGCTTATCTCGGGTATCAATCCGCATTGATGCCCCGCACCTACAAATATCCCTATGCCAGGTACCGTGGGCGGGGTGTCTGTACCAACGGCACGACTTCCGGCGGGCTAAGGGGTTGGAGCTCAGGGGAATTGTGTCTCTTTGTGGATCATAACTTCAACATGGCCGCCCGTAAGCTGGGTATTGACCCGTTGGAACTGCGTCTTAAGAATGTTTATAAGCCGTGGGAAAAAGAGATGGCCGACAATATTTCGCTGGAAGAGATTCGCACTAAGGAGTGTATTGAACTGGGCCGGGAAAAATTTGCCTATGATGAGAAAAAGCGGGCGGATGCGGATTTCAACAGTAAAAATGAACGCTACCAGCGTGGCGTAGGGGTTTCCTGCGGCGGTCACTTTAATGGCTATTTCCCACACGCTCTTGATTTTTCGGGTGTTGAGATGCGTTTTACTGAAAGCGGCAGCGTTATTGTCAACGTTGCTGTGCATGACCACGGTTGCGGTACGGTGCAGGCTATTAAAATGATTGTGGCGGAAACGTTGGGCCTGCCGGTGGATATGATCTGGTGCGCGGAAGGGGATTCAACTTATAACCCCTTTGATACCGGCTGTTATGCCAGCCGATCCATTTATGTGATAGGACGGGCTGTCAAGGATTGTTGTCACAAGCTGCAGGAGCAACTACTGCAAGATATGGCTAGTGCGCTGGGATTGCCCGAGGAAGATCTTGAGATCGTCGATGCGCAGGTGCGCTCCAAGAATGATCCCTCCATCTGCTTCAACTACACCGAGGCGGTGCACAAGATCTTATTCACTCTCGTAAAAGAAGTCTGGGTTAAGCATGAATATGCCAATACAACCAACTGCGGCGTAACGGGCACACATTTCGCCCATGTAGAGGTGGATACCTGGACCGGTATGACCAAAATACTGGACTATATGGCCGTGCATGATATCGGCAGAGCCATCAACCCGGAGATATGCAGAGCACAAGTCCAGGGCGCGGCGCTGATGGGCAGCGGTGTTGCCCTGATGGAGTCGTTGCATACCAATCCTAAGAATGGCAAGAGCGTTTCCAGTTTGAAAAATTATCACGTGATCAACGCTTGGGAGGCGCCGCAGGTTCAAGTGTTATTTGTTGAGGACGGCCTCACGGGAGGACCGTACGAATCAAAATCTATCGGCGAGGTTGCGCTTGTGCCGGTGGCGGCCGCTATCGTAGGTGCTGTCAATGAGGCGCTGCAGAGCGATTTTTGCGAGTGCCCGCTGAACCCGGATAAAATCGTTGCCATGATGCAGGAAAGGAGGACAAAAGCATGAGATTAGAATTTACGGTAAATGACAAGAAGCGCGTTCTGGAAGTGTCGGCGGATAAGCGATTGATCGATATACTGCGTGAAGACCTTGGTCTTATGGGCACTAAGGAGGGCTGTGGCGAAGGCGAATGCGGCGCTTGCACCATCCTCCTGGATGGGAAAGCCATCCATTCCTGTTTGCTGGTGGCTGCCCAAATGTCTGGCAGAAATGTGACAACGATCGAAGGGCTGGAAAAGAACGGTAAGCTTGATCCGCTTCAGTCGGCTTTTGTGGAAGAAGTGGCTATACAATGCGGATACTGTACACCGGGTATGATACTCTCTGCCAAAGCGCTCCTACTGGAAAATCCTGCGCCGACTGAAACAGAGATACGACGGGCACTGGCTGGTAATATCTGCCGGTGTTCCGGATACACCCAAATTATACGCGCTGTAGAACGCGCGGCACGGGAAGGGGGAGCTGCAATATGAGCGTGAAATGCTATGCGCCTAAGAATATGGAGGAATTGTTCTCAGAACTGGCAAAAATGACTCCGGAAAGCAAAATTATCGCCGGTGGCACGGATTTGAACATCCGTATGCGTATGGGCTTAACCAAAGCGGACGCTCTGCTTTTTGTGGGTGGTATTAATGAAATGCGTCAAATTGTCGAGAAGGACGGGAAGGTTGAGATCGGTGCTGCGGCCACCATGAGTGAAATAGCGAAAAGCCCGCTCCTGCAGGGCGGCCTGGCTGCTATCGCGGACGCGGCTGGTGATGTGGGCTCTGCCCAGATCCGAAACAATGCCACCATTGGCGGCAGTGTGGCCAATGCTTCGCCGGCCGGTGATATAATAGTTCCCTTATTTTTGTTGAAGGCGGAAGCGGTAATTGCTAACAGCAAGGGCGAGTTGCGGTGTTTGCCTATTTCGGAAGTGGTATTAGGACCGAGTAAAAACTGCCTTAGCTATGACGAAGCCATCGTGAAATTCGTACTGCCATTGGCCCTGCCAGGCCGCAGCAGTGCTTTTGTTAAGTTAGGCTTCCGCAAAGCGGTGACCATTGCCCGGATCGGTTTGACTGTCAGCCTGAATGTGGGTGCGGACGGTCTCATAAAGGAAGCGGAAATGATGGTGGGCGCTATCTCACTTGTACCGCTGCGCATGGAAGCGGCAGAACAGTATATGCTTGGTAAGCGGCCGGATGAGGCAGTGGAGACAGTGGGCCGGATGCTTTCAGATTTGATAATGGAAAAAACCCCGGAGGAATTTGACCGGGATTATAAAGTGGGTGCCGCTCGTGGTGCAGTTGACGATCTGTTGAAGCGTTTTTGCTAAAATATCATTGCTTTATCACCGCCCTTAAAGGGCGGTGATAAAGCAGGATAACCAAAGAAGCAAGAGGGTATTTCAGTTAATATGCCAATGTGCTAGACAGTAGTAGGTATAAGAACCGTAACGCCAAAAGATTTATAAATAGTGCATTTCTTTTTACGCACAATTGAATCGTGTTTCTGGAAACATTTGATCATTGAGTGAAAATGTCTAGTCGGAAGGGGAATATTTGATGAAAGCATATTTAGTGAAATTTTCCGCGGTAGTCGGTGTAACGTGTTCCGTTTTGATGGTGCTTTATTTTTCGTTTATGCCCGCTCCATTAAGTAATTATTTATGGGTATCTTTTTTCGCATGTGCAACAACTGTAGCTCTAGGTGCAAAAATAGAAGAAATCCCCAACTATTATTTAAGTGCACTAGTGGGTTCAATTTGGGCCGTGGCTTACTTTGTTAGTACACCGTTCGTGATGCAATGGGGAGTAAGCTTTAATGTAGCCTTATTAATTTCTATAACTATCGTTACATTCGCCCTGGTATTTGTCCATGCAATTCTTACTGGTGGAACTTGGTTTAATAAGATTCCTCTTATGTTCACAGCTGTAGCTGCAATTTATGGTATAGGTGGAACAGGAGAATTTAGTTGGTTGCTGCCTGTGTATGTGTTTATCCCTATGTGTGTAGGAATAACCTTAGGGCTTTCTTGGGCGCCGCTAACAAATCTATTCCACAAGGAAAAAGTGGAAGCTTAAGCTCAAAAATTACAAATGTTGTTAAGTGTTCTTAACATTCGTTAGACAATTGAAATTTAAAATAAGTATACATCTCATAAAAACTACTTTACCTTTCTTTTCTTTCCCTTGACATGGGTACTTGATGTTTAAAATGTCTTGAATCAGAATTGTATCCATTACAAGGTAATTTTTTAAAAAGAATCATCATCACTATAGCGTTAATCAGCCGGTTAAAACTTTTTACGGTTTAACAATTCGTATCTTTAACTTGGTATAAATCACAATAGCCGAATAACAAACCGATAAAAATGAAGCTGGAGAGAGGAGCAGTTTATGCAACAGGATATGGACACACCGGAAGACTATCTTTATTTACAAAGCTGCCATAGAAGAAAATCCATACCAACCCTTGATCAATGCAGGCGAATTTTATTTGAAAACGGGGTGGGGGAACAAGTTATAGAACATTGCTCCATGGTTACGGTTATAGCTATGGAAATGGCCAGCCGGCTGAATAAAGCCGGGGCGGAATTAGATATGGACTTAATACTAACCGGCGCCCTGATGCATGATGTTGCCTACGGTAAACCTGACCACGCGCAGGCCGGGGCAAGACTGCTGGAATCCAGGGGCTACCCCCTACTGGCGGAAGTTGTGAGCGTTCACACGGATATCGAAGTAAGCGAGTCACACCCTCTTACCGAATCTGAAATTGTCTTCCTGGCGGGCAAAATGATCAAAGGGAGACATATAGTCTCCGTAAAAGATCGCTTTGCCGTGGAATTGGAGAAATATAAAAACAACCCGCAGGCGTCCACCGCTGTTGTAAAAAGGTGGAAACAAGCTGAGCGGATTATGCTGAAGATAGAAAAAATAACAGGAGGTCCTGTTGAGAGTGTACCGGTGTCGGACTTTCATCTTTAAAATGGATTTTTCGAGGGAGATGAA
This sequence comes from Pelotomaculum sp., assembly GCA_018435055.1. Taxonomy (GTDB): domain Bacteria; phylum Bacillota; class Desulfotomaculia; order Desulfotomaculales; family Pelotomaculaceae; genus Syntrophopropionicum. The sequence continues at coordinate 16,061 of JAHDOA010000002.1, forward strand.
ATGTATGCTTATGCTGCCGGTCGAAAATGTGGTGGGCTTGATATTTAAGGGGTGCGAACGATGAGAATACAGACAATCAAGGTGGAAGACGCTGTCGGCAAGGTCTTGAGCCACGACATCACCAAAGTCGTTAAGGGAGAGTCCAAGGGAGCTTCTTTTAAAAAAGGGCACATCATCAAGATCGAAGATATCCCGGAGCTTTTGAAGCTGGGCAAAGAAAACATCTATATCTTGGAGCTTGAGAAGAGCGACGTCCACGAGGATATCGCCGGGGTGCGGCTGGGCACAGCTGTCGCGGGCGAGGGCACAGTCTGGAGCGGCCCGAAGGAAAGCCGCGTCAACCTGCACGCCGAGTACAAAGGGCTGCTCAAAGTCAATATCCCCGCCTTAGAGGCCGTTAACGACCTGCCGGAAGTAATACTTTCCACCCTGCCGAACAACACGGTCGTAAAAAAAGGCGACCTTTTAGCCGGCACCAAGGTGATCCCTTTGGTAGTGCCGGAGCAGACAGTCCTGACGGCGGAAAACATCTGCCGGCAGGCCGGCTGGGTGGTCAAAGTGCTTCCGTTTCAAAGCCATAAAGTAGGCGTGGTAATAACCGGCAACGAGGTTTACAAAAAGCGCATCCGCGACGGTTTCGGACCGGTAATTACCGAGAAGGTGGAATCATACGGCTCTACCGTACTGGGCGTGGACTTCGCGCCTGACGACGTGGATGTTATATCAGGCAAGATCAAAAAAATGGCTGGCGACGGGGCGGACATAATATTCGTAACCGGCGGCATGTCGGTAGACCCCGATGACGTCACCCCCAGGGCCATTCGCCTCACCGGGGCCGATGTCATAAAATACGGCGCTCCGGCGCTGCCCGGGGCGATGTTTATGCTGGCCTACCTGGATGATATACCTGTCATGGGCGTGCCGGCCTGCGGCATGTTTTTCAAAACAACCATCGTCGACCTGCTGCTGCCCAGGCTGCTGGCGGGCGAGGTGATAACCCGCAGGGATATCGTGGCCCTGGCCAACGGCGGGCTGTGCCGTTCCTGTCCCGAATGCAGGTATCCCAACTGCACATTTGGTAAAGGCTCAAATTAATTGTCTTTGTTTGTACTTGTCTTGAGATAAAATATCGGTCCCCCGGAGGATTAATAAAACATTGGAAAGTAACCTGCAGCAAGGGAAAACCATCATCACCGTAATAGCACAGGACAAGCTGGTAAGCACCTTTGCCAAAGCCTTTGACGGCGGTGAAGCACAGTGAGACCGTTGGTTATCATCAAAGGCGCGGGCGACCTGGCAACCGGAGTCGCTTACCGCCTGTACCAGTGCGGGATTGATGTGGTCATGACCGAAATAAGCCGGCCGCTGGTGGTCAGGAGAAAAGTTGCCTTTGCCGAGGCCGTCCACGACGGCACGGCCACAGTTGAGGGGATTACAGCCAGCCTGGCTTTTAGTGCAGAGCACGCCTGTGAGCTGCTTGACGGCAGGATTATCCCGGTCCTGGTAGACCCGGAAGCCAAGGTGATTAAAATTATGCGCCCGCAGGTGGTAATTGACGCCAGGGTGGCCAAGCGCAACATGGGCACCACCATGGACGAAGCACCGCTGGTGATCGGGCTGGGGCCAGGCTTTACAGCCGGTCAGGACGTCCACGCCGTAATTGAAACCTGCCGGGGGCACCGTTTGGGAAGAGTAATCTACAGCGGCGGCGCTATTCCTAATACAGGGAATCCCGGAAATGTAGGCGGTTATACAGTAGAAAGGCTTTTAAGGGCTCCAGTGGAAGGTGTTGTGATGACGACCCGAGCTATCGGGGATCAGGTAGAAAAAGGCGAAGTGGTGGCTATTGTGGAAAACACCCCGGTCTGCGCCCAAATCAGCGGGCTGCTCAGGGGCATGATCAGAGAAGGCGTCCGGGTGCCCCAGGGGACTAAGATCGGTGATACCGATCCGAGAAAAGACGCCGAGTGGGATACCATATCAGATAAAGCCCTGGCCGTGGGCGGCGGCGTGCTGGAAGCTGTGTTCAATTTTATGGCAAAACCGGGTAAAACATGGCCTCAGCCCGGTTCATTAAAAACAAATGAGGAAATTATAACAGGATGAGAATCTGTGAAGCCCTGGACCTTAAGGAAAATGAAATCGTTTCCTTTGTCGGAGGGGGCGGCAAGACCTCCCTGATGTTCCGGCTGGCGGAGGAAATACCTCTGCCGTATAACGTTGTTATTACCACCACGACAAAAATATATCGGCCCTCGCCTGAAAAATACCCCCTGGTCCTTTTAGGAAAAGAAGATCAGGTGGAAAAAGAGCTGGCTGGATATCTTAAGTCGGGTTTAAGGCCGGTGGTCGGAAGCGGGCTTTTGGAAAACAATAAAGTAAACGGAATTTCACCCGGGCAGGTAAGCCTGCTGCAGGGCTGCGCGGACTATATACTGGTAGAAGCCGACGGCTCCAAGGGACTTCCCCTGAAAGGGCATTTGGATTATGAGCCCGTAATTCCCGGGGCGACAACAGTGCTGGTGGTTGTGGTAGGAGCTGACATCCTGGGCAAAACCCTCGACAAAAAGCATGTGCACCGGCCGGAGATAGTTTCACAGCTGACCGGCCGTGAAATTGGGACTGTGATTGACGCCGGGCTTATAGCCGAACTCATTGCACACCCGCGGGGAATGCTGAGGGAGTGCCCGCCCGGAGCGAGGGTAGTGCTGTTTATAAACAAGATGGACCTGCTGCCGAACCCGGATGAGGGCTGCAACCTGGACGGTCTGTTGCCGGGGAAGAATATTGAAAAAGTAATACTGGGCTCAGCGATAGGGGAAGAGCCTGTGCGCGTTGTTCTGGAACAGTAAAAGTCGCTGCGAGACAAAAGTCCTTTTAGGAATTAAAGCAGTACAATATGAGGCGTTAACAAAGCCGTTATCAAAGTTTTCATAAAAGGGTTTTTGTGTCGCCGCAGGGGCGGTGGTAATGCAAGTATGATCTCAGCAATCATTTTAGCAGCGGGGATGTCTGTAAGGATGGGCAGGCCCAAACAACTGCTCAAAGCGGGAAACAGTACAATGATCAGGATTGCAGTTGAAAACGTGCTGCTTTCAGGTGTTGATGAAGTAATTGTTGTGACAGGCTGCCAGCAGAAAAAGGTCAGCGGCGAGATCAGCGACCTGCCTGTCAGAGTGGTTTTCAATCCCCGCTATAAAGACGGCCAGGGTACTTCCCTGTCCCTGGGGGTAAAATCAATTGATGGCGGCGCGTCAGCATTCATGGTTTTCATGGTGGACCAGCCATTAATCTCCGCTTCATTGATTGACATCATTATCGAAGAGTTTCAAAAAAGGCGCTGCCTGGTACTCCGCCCGGTCTGCAAAGACCTGCCCGGCCACCCTGTAATATTCAGCAGCACCCTGCGCGATGAACTGAAAAACATTAGCGGGGATGAGGGTGCGCGACAGGTGTTGAAAAAGCTTGACGACCGGGTAGAATATCTTGAGGTGCAGGATGAAGCAGTGGTTTTTGACGTAGATACCCCCGGGGACTTTAAAGAATTGGTGAAGAAGCTGAACTAGATATTTTTTAAATATTAACCCCAACTACATTAACTCTCTCATAGCCTTTGACATGGACAATGCCCTCATGCGGGGCCAACATGTCCCTGAATTTAAATAGCCGTCCATGTCAAGGACACCTTTTTTAAAATTAACGCGATATACGTTTGTTTAAAATAAATTTTAAAACTGAAAAATTAAATTTATATAAATTTACCCCAGCTAAATGTACTCTACCTCTCTAACCCTTTGACATGGATACCTTCCATAATATAAAGGGACGCAAAAGTCACCTGGCAGTTATTCATGTCAAAGGAACCCTTTTTCATTGATTGCGGTTAGTTAACCAGACTTCGTCAAGCGGTATCATTGAATAAAGTATTTTTTTGGGGGTGCTAGTATTTGATAATTACCGTCAACGGAAAGTAAGAAATTTTAAATGAAGGAGTGACATTAGCCGAGTTTATCAGTTTTAAAGGGTTTAATCCTTATACCATCATTATTGATCATAACTATAAACTGGTTAAGTCAGAAAACTGGGCGGTCATCGTGTTGAAGGATAACGACAAAATTAACATTATTAATTATATTGGGGGAGGTTAAACCAAACGAGAGAAAGTTTTAAAATTGTCTTCTGTATCCATTATGCCATCCAGTAAGAAGTGGTTTAGGCTTTCCCGTTGATAAAGACAATGGGTAAACGCTTGCCCAAAGTGCTTTTAGGGAGTGCCTGTTACCGCTTTTTTTTCAGCCAAAGATAGAAGTCATCAAGTATCGGCTTGCACAGCTCATCCTTTTTTCATACCCCTTGAAGGCCGTAAGGTTATTTTAATTGAAAAAGCCGGTGACAGATAAAGGATGCTGGAAGAAGGAGGGAAATGAAGGCAGGGGAGGCAGGTGTTTTGAAATTCGGTGAAGATCAAATTGCTAGATACAGCAGGCATTTCATAATTGATGAAGTAGGCCCAAAGGGCCAGGAAAAAATATGTAAAGGTAAAGTTTTAATCGTAGGCGCCGGGGGCCTTGGCTCTCCCGCAGCTTATTACCTGGCGGCCGCTGGAGTGGGCACGATCTGTGTAATTGATGAAGATGTGGTTGATTTAAGCAATTTGCAGCGGCAGATCCTGCACACAACCGGAGATCTCGGCAAGCCCAAGGCTGAATCGGCCAGGGATAAGCTGACAGCACTTAATCCCGACTGCCGGGTGAAACCAATCTGTGCAAGGCTGACGGCCGGAAACGCGCCGGAGATAATCAAAGAATACGACGCCGTGGTAGACGGAACAGATAATTTCACTACACGTTTTTTAATCAATGATGCATGTGTCATGCTTGGGAAGCCTTTTTTTCACGGGGGTGTCCTCAGATTTTTCGGGCAGGCGCTGACAGTGATACCGGGGCAGGGGCCGTGTTACCGCTGTATATTTGGTGAACCGCCTGTTCCAGGCACCGTGCCCACTTGCGCAGAGGCAGGTGTGTTGGGTGTGCTGCCGGGCATCATAGGGGTAATTCAGGCGACAGAAGTTTTAAAATACTTGTTGGGGCTGGGAGATTTGCTAGTGGGCCGACTGTTGACCTATGACGCTCTATCCCTGCAATTCAGGGAGATTCAAGTAAAGAAAAACCCTGACTGCCCCGTTTGTGGCAAAAATCCACCAGAAACGGATTAGTGGACATGTTGATGGTGTAACAGGACTTGTCTTGAGGTAACTCTGATATAAAAAATAAACTGATTTGAGAAGGTGACTATAGGATATGGATGCCGAGGTATTAAAAAAATTGCTATATTTCGGAGAGACGGGAGTAGACGCGGCGCTGATAACGATTATACACACCTCGGGTTCCACGCCGCGCAAACCTGGCGCAAAAATGCTGGTGCTTCCTGACGGCAGTATATACGGAACAATTGGCGGTGGCTGTGGGGAAGCTGAAGTGCGGAGAGAAGCCTTGGACGTGCTCCTTTATAAAAAGGCTTCAAGGAAGTTCAGGTTGGCGCTGACTAATGATGTTGCTGCCGGAGACGGCATGATCTGCGGGGGTGTTTTTGAAGTATTTATCGACTACATCGGCCAGGATGACATTATGTCAAGAAAGGTGTTCACCAAGTACCTTGACTCTCTCCAAAAAAAAGAGAATCCCGTACTGGTTACCATAACCGGCGCAGGTGAAACGAAAAAAAAGGTCCTGGGGAGGAAAATAGTCTTTCTTCCCGGTAAAGAAGTAATGGGGGACCTGGTAATTCCGGAAATTACAGAGCAGGTTCGCAGGCAGGCTGAAATGTTTCGGGGTGAGAAGGAGAGCAAACTTCTGACCGTCACCGCAGGTAAAGAAGGCAGTGTGGAGGTTTTATGCGAACCGGCCAACCAGACACCGAGGCTGATGGTATTAGGCGGCGGTCATATAGCCATGCCGCTGGTAAAAATGGCTTCAATACTTGGCTATCATACGACTGTAGTGGATGACCGGCCTGTTTTTGCCAATGCCGGCCGTTTCCCGGAAGTGGACCAGGTTGTCTGCCAGGATTTTGAAACCTACCTGCAAAACCTGAGGATCGGCCCCGCTGATTTTGTTGTGATTGTCACCAGGGGGCACCAGCATGACCTGGAGTGCCTGCGGGAGGTGGCCGGCAAGCCCGCCGCTTACATCGGCATGATCGGCAGCCGCAGGAAGGTCAAGGCAGTATTTAAGCAGCTGGAATCCGAAGGAGTTTCTGTTGAAAAACTAAATGAGATTTATTCCCCCATCGGCATTAATATAGGTTCGGAGACACCGGAGGAAATAGCCCTGAGCATCCTGGCTGAAATAGTAGGTGTCTGGCGCGGCGCGGAAACCGACGTATGCATCTCCTTTGGCCTAAAATAAAAAATTGCCGGAAGCATGGGAAGTCTTTGTTTCGGAGGGGCTGCATATACTTTGCAGCTATTTGGAGGAATCAAAATGACTATGTTTACGCCCCAATAAATGAATTCATTATAAATATAATCTAGTTGTTATCTTTATTGTCCTCATCTTCAAAAATGGGTTTAGTTACTGTTTGGTGTAATTTATCAAAACCTTTACCGACGGGGATGAGGTTATTATGGCCGTAAAGGATCATGGAAAAGGAATAGATCCCGAAGTACTTAAAAAAATAGGCACTCCCTTTTTTACTACCAAAGACAATGGGACGGGTTTAGGTTTGGCAGTATGTTACAGCGTTGCAGCCAGGCATAACGCTGTTATAACAGTGGATACAGGTGCAACAGGGACAACATTTTATGTCAGGTTTAAAACCATTGAAAGCAAAACAGAATAATAAGTTTTATTCCGGGCGATCTTGCTGATCGCCCTTTTTTCTATGGCGAGACATACGAGCGCGATATGCCGAGGCTGCGGGCTATCTCCCGCTGAGTCTTGCGGTCGCCGTCCTCCAGGCCGAACCTGAGCTTAAGACTTCTTTATGTGCGGCATAAGTAAGAATCTTTTTTCTTAAGCTATTTTGTAGAATATACTAATTGAAAATTAAACAAAATTGAAAGAAACTCTATAGATAGTATCATTCTCAAAATTTGCGAAATAAAAGCCAGTTTTTCAGAATGTCAGGGGGGTGTCAGGGGGGTGTCAGGGGGGGGTGTCAGGGGGACGGGGTTGTTGACAACATTTCCAATTCAAGGCAACATTGAAATTGAAAGGTGTTTTCAACCGGAAACGGCACAGTGAGGAGATGTTCCGCCTGTCCAGCCGGCCCTTTTTTCTATGGGGGTTTTATATCATTACCTACACATATTTCTTTTCAATCAGGTACTCCTCAAATTTTGCCAGGCATTCAGCAAAATTTTTCCTGCCAAATCCCATTCGGAAGTATTGTCCCGGGAACAAGTAAATATTTGCTGGTAACAGCAAGACACCTTTTTCTTTAACCAGGATGTCACAAAACTCTTCTATCTGCGTTGTGATATTCATCCTAATGAAGGCAACAGGGCCAGCCATTGGTTTATTGAATTCAAACAAGTCCGGATACCTGTTAAAAAAAGATTCTGCATTTTTCAAATTATCCTCAATAATCTTCACATTCCTATCCAGTATTTTATCGCCGTGCCGCAAAGCAACGATCGACAAGAACTCCGCCGGGCCGCTGCTGCATATGCTGGTGTAATGTTTCATTTTGATTAACTCTTCTATAAGATCCATATCTCGCGTTGCCAGCCAGCCAATTCTCAGACCTGCCAGTCCATACGCTTTGGACATAACACCGAGGGAGACCCCTTTTTCATAACGATCAGCAAACCATGGCCGCTTGACACCGTCTAGCTCCAGGCTCTTGTAGACTTCATCGCAGAACACATAAATGTCATGCCTTTTTGCTATTTCTGTAATGGCTTCAATTTCTTCTTTTTTCAAGGTGTGACCGGTAGGATTATTGGGACTGTTTAGAACAATGAGTTTTGTATTGGGTTGAACCAGCTGTTCCAGTTTATTAATATCGACTCGCCAGCCACTTTCCGACTGCTCAATGTTCCACCTTGATACCTTGCACCCAATGGCATTTGCCACTTCGAATAGTGACTGGTAAATGGGAAACTGGCTGATTACATGATCGCCCTTATCTAGTAAGACATTCATAAAGTTAAATATTGGCTCCTGGGCGCCGGCATGAACGATAATGTTTTTTTGTTTCATCGTGGTGTACAGTCCTGAAATAACCTTTCTGAGCTCTGGATGCCCAGGCACTTCAGTATATCCTAGCCAGCCTTCCAAAAATTGCTTATCCGCGCCTTTTTCATAACCAAGCAATTCTTTAATCGACATTGACTCGCAATCGGACTGACTCAATAAATATGGGGCAGTGAATTCGTATTTATTGAAAAAAACCTCCAATTTAAAATCTCTTATTTTCATATGAGCACCTGACCTTTTTTGTATTAATTCTCATTGTGTTTCTGCTGCGGGACTCGTTGTTTAATCTCCCTTTTAGTCAAATTAGCTTATGTTTGCTCTTAATACCTTTGCAATTCGACTTAAGGGAAACTATCTCCTTCCCGGTTGCTAATTATCTAAACGATGGGCTTGATATTTTTTTACAAAAAAATCAAAAAAATAGGTTGTTTTTTTTGGGACAAATTTAGTAAAATTATTATAGATATCCGCCAGAGGAAAGAAGATGAAGTTGAATTATGGGAAGGCGATTCAAAACCCTATACAACACGACGAAGGGCGCCGTAAAAGTAGAATAATAGACTTAATTGGAATCCCGGCCTGTTGGCGGAGGGGGAAAACTGAAAAGTAGTTATAGTACAGCATTGAATGGAATACGTTTGAATTTTGACGTGAGAGGTGGTGGCTTTCACGTTTTTCTGTTTTAGAAAAACAAAAATAGATTAATAGCTCACCTGCAATTTGTTTTACGTGAAAAGCAGGTGAGAATAATTATGTTTGGAAGTGATGAATAGTATAAGTAAAAAAATGTATTATACATCCCCAGTGGAATAACGATTAATTGCTGTATAGAGGATTACACTACCCGGATTGCGAAGAAAGACAAGTATTGATATTTGGCTAATGAGTATTATAATAGTTTATTATTATATCGCATATATTCTGAGCTGCGAAGGAGAGTTTTTAATGAAAAATCACAAAACGGATCAGCCGAATGGGTACAGGATTGAACAAGATTTTATTGGAGAAATGGCGGTCCCCACCGAAGTTTATTATGGCGTTCAAACTGCCCGGGCGTTGGAAAATTTCCCGATAACCGGCTATCATTTGGATGAGGCCTTGATCAGCGCTATGGGAATCGTGAAGAAAGCGGCCGCCCTGGCCAATATACAAGCCGGCTTGCTGGATGAGCGGCGTGGGCAGGCCATCGCCGGCGCTTCACAGGAAGTTATGGAAGGGAAGTTTAATGATCAGTTTGTGGTAGATCCTATCCAGGGCGGCGCGGGGACCTCCATCAACATGAATGCCAACGAAGTCATCGCCAACCGGGCGATCGAGATGCTCGGCGGAAAACTAGGCGACTACAGCCTGGTCTCGGCCAATAACCATGTGAATATGTCCCAGTCAACCAATGATGCTTTCCCCACAGCCCTGCGCATCGCCCTGATCAACAAGGCCGGGGGCCTGCTGCAGGCCACGGGGGAAGTGGAGAAAGAGCTGAGGCTCAAATCCGTTGAGTTTGATGATGTCCTGAAAATAGGACGCTCCCATCTGCAAGATGCCGTACCTATCCGGATGGGACAGGAATTCGGGGCATACGCAGACGTGGTGGCCCGCTTCATACAGCGGTTGCGGCAGGCCTGCGAGGGGTTGCTTTCGGTCAACATGGGGGCAACGGCTGTCGGCACCTCTCTCAACGCCGATTCTACCTATGTTGAACTGGTAATTGAGAGGCTGCGGGAAATCACCGGAATGGACCTGCGCCTGGCCGACAACCTGGTCGATGCCACGCAAAATACCGATGCTTTCGTTGAATTTTCCTCTTCCATGAAAAACCTGGCCACCGCATTGTCTAAGATTGCCAACGACCTGCGGCTTCTAGCATCGGGACCTTACTGCGGACTGAAAGAGATTAACCTGCCGCAGATGCAGCCCGGCTCTTCCATAATGCCCGGCAAGGTAAATCCGGTCATACCTGAAGTAGTCAACCAGGTAGCCTTCCAGGTTACGGGCAATGATTTGGTGGTAACCCTGGCATCGGCTGCCGGCCAGTTTGAACTAAACGTCATGGAGCCGGTCATGGCCTTTAATCTTTTGCAATCTGTCAACATCTTGACCAATGCGCAGCACGTTTTTGCCAGTCGTTGTATCCGGGGGATCACCGTCAACCGGGATCGTTGCCGCGAGTTGGTGGACAGCAGCGTTTGCATCGTGACTGCGCTCAGTCCGCACCTGGGATACGGGGCGTCCAGCGCCATTGCCAGGGAAGCCATGCAGCAGGGACGCAAGGTCCGTGATATTGTGTTGGAGAAGCAACTAATGTCTGAGGAAAAATTGGATAAGATCCTTGACGCCTATGGAATGACCAGGATGGGTATCTCCGGTAGGGAATTCCTGGGGAAATGTGAACGTGCATAATCCGCTTATATTTTAGCTGATTAAACATATAGACCGGAATGAGTAAGAGTGGATAGACAGGCGCTTATCGACATTTGCCTGTTGATATTTCCACTCTTTTGCTTTTGCCGGGGGTGTCAGGGGGGGGGTGTCAGGGGGACGGGGTTGTTGACAACATTCCCAATTAAGAGAACCTATTTACCAATATTATTTTAATAGCCCTGCCAACACCTCACTTTGAAGCTAAGGCAGATTACCGGCTTGACTGAGCCGGGTGCACGGGGGATTATCAAACAGCGAAAATAACATTTGCCGACGAGCCAGCCGGAAACCTGTACAGTAAGGACAACGGGGCCTCAGGCAATATCTAAAAAAGCGTGTCAAGAGAACCGTCCCCTTGACACGTTTTTTGCCAAAACTGAGTATCTTCATACCCTAGCCTCCATAAATAAAATCCAGCCAACCTGTATCGGTTAATAAGCGCTATTTTGTGCGCGGCGCTGGCGCTGTTTTCAAACCATATTTCCCTGTCCCCGCCCTGTGAGTTCCTGTATTTCACAAATGGGGTTTGGCTTGGTTCGTCCCACCCCACTGTAAAACCATCCTGCCCGGTTTTTTGCATAACATCCCGGGCTGTCACGACATTCGCCCTGGTACCGCCGGAAAGCCAGTCATAACCGTAAGACGCGATCCCCAGGGAAATTTTTTCAGTGGGAACCCCCAGCAGCAGTGCCGCTTTAATATTTGCCTCCACCCACGGGAGGGGCGCCACCGGCCCGGCCTTCGTACCGTCGTGGCTGTAGTCATATGCCATAAGGACCAGCCTGTCCGCCAATCGGGACAGCGCCGCCAGGTCATATATCTCCGCCAGATTCACAGGCGACTGCACAGGAGGCAGGACGCATATATCCAGCCGCTTGCCTGAAGCGGCCATTTTCTCACTGAGCCCCTCTGCAAAACGTGTAAGCCCTTCACGCTCAGCCTGGTAGTCCCTGCCCGGCGTCTTTACCAGTTCAAAATCAATGTTGATCCCGCCGTAGCTGTTTTCTTCCACCGCGCGGGCGATGCTGGTTATAGCCGCTTCCCCCGGCGCTGCCTCAGTCAAAACAGCGCTGCTTCTGTTGGAAGGGAAAGCCACCAGGGGGATCACATTTACCCCGCTGTCCCTGGCCAGTTCTAAGGCTTCATGGTCTATTTCTTCCTGCAGGCTCCCGTCTTCCCGGACATAATACCAGAGGGGCGATACCTCGCTAATCAGGTCCCTGTTGTGGTAAAAGGATCCATAGGAAGCTCCCGCGCCCCTGCCGTTGACATAGAACGCGCCAACAACAGGCCTGTGAGGCGCTGTTTGCTCCGGCGCGCTGCCTGGGGATGAGTCATGTCCCCGCATGCATCCGGCAGTAAGGACCGGGATCATAATTAACAAAACTAATAGATAAATTTTGTGATTTTCTTTGAATCTGCTCATTGATTTACTCCAATGATAAAAAGTATTGCAATGGTATTACACGTTGTTGTATGGTTTTAGAACTCTAGGCTGGAGGGGGGAAGTTCTATCATGAAGTATACCACGCTTGTGGGAATTGTTGTGTTCAAAGATAAACTGGGAAAAGAAACAAGAGGCTCCTTTGTTCCTATGCTCCCCATTGAATACAGAAGCATTAGGATTTGGTCATCCAATTTAAAATACTGGCCTGCAGCAAGAACCGGGAGAGACGTACAACATGTGGCGTAAAACATGGGGTAAGAATGCATGACAAATTGCATTTCAAAACTATCCAGGTAAAAGATATAAGATAATAAGTAAAATATATTTGACATTTAGTAAAATAAATGATACTATTCATTTAAACCAGCAGAACCGGGGTGACATATTGAGTAAAAATTTAAAACTGAAGTCTGCGCGGGCGGCAAAGGATATGTCACAGAAAAACGTTGCCGATGCTGTAGGTGTGACCAGGCAAACCATTAATGCCATAGAAAATGGAGATTACAATCCGTCCATTAACCTTTGTATCGCGATATGCAAAGTATTAGGGAAAACCCTTAACGATATTTTTTGGGAGGATGATACCAGTGATTAGAAAAGGTTTAGATGAAATGCAGCTTCATAGAAGGAATAAAATCGGGAATCAGGCATTCCTGATGCTTTTATATCTATTGATGCTTGACGCCGGGCTTTATGGTTTCGGATTCAGGTGGGTTAATTATCCGGCCAATATCATGATTATTTTGACAGTGTGTTCAGGCATCTATGTGGTCAGGTTAATAGCAGGTAATGCCTACGTGGGACCCTCTGCTGATGAAGAAAAACCACTATTAAAAGCTTTACTTACAGTTATCTTTACCACTTTTGTCGCTGTAGCAGTAGCGGGCGCCATTTTAGTTTTAGTTAGAACTGCGAATTTCAGCAATAATAATCAAATCGATGATATGGCTCCGCAAATTTTATTTATATCGGCTGCCGTTGCAATTATTATCGCCGTGACAACGGCTATTATAAAAAACATACAAAATAAAAATGACTCCGATTAGCTCTGTTCTTTCATGGACCGAGGGATAATACAGGCCTTGGAGGAATTCATAATCTATCTTAAACTAGAAATTATTAACCTTTAGCAATCTCCTAAACAAGCGTTAGATACAAGAGATAATCTCACGCTGGAGACGAGACACCTGTATTTTTGAAGGAGGGTTTTCTTTGACAAACGTATGGCGTACCCTTTTGAGGTTTTCCGGCCTTGCTCTTATTTTGGCTGGGATTTTTGCACAACTCCCATCTCCCTGGCCTATGGCAATCGGGTTTTTAGGGCTGGTTATGTTCCTGGCGGCAGGCGGCTTTGGCTGAAAGAGTTGCTAGGAGTTGGTCAACTCCGGGAAGCGAGTGAGGTAGTCCTTGCTTTGTAGTTTGGCCCGAAATTTTTCGAGGTTTTGATGATTGGGACAAGGGACCTGTCCCCCTGTCCCCTCGTAACTTTAGTCTTTTGTAGTCCAGACAATGATAAAAATCTGCCGCGTCCAGAGGCCGGACCTGGAGGCGAAGCCTTTATATAAGGACGCTTATTACGCCGATGGGTATCCGCCGGAGAACCTGAAGCAGTGGCAGGGCGGTGACATAGTTGTATTTGGTCCGCCCTATGACCATGTGGGAGTGGTTTCGGACAAGAGGCGGGCGGACGGAGTTCCCCTCCTGATCCACAACGCCGGTCCCTGTACCAGGGAAGACAACAGCCTGCTGACCTGGCCTTCCCCTTTGACATACCATTTCCGCTACCCCAAGATAGGGTGAGACAAGGAGACGTTCTTTTTGTCTCATTAGCTAAAGCCGTACCTGCAGTCTTGTAGGGCGGGATTTATCCCGCCAACCCAACCGGGGACATACCTTGACCCCAAAGTAATACCAATCGGATACATCTCGATTCAAAAGGAATACCCGTTAGAGAGGTGTGCTTCCATTCCGCTGTGCGGCTAAAGCTGCACTTACAGTTGGGCCCGTGTTTATGCTTCAGGCAACCTGTCTTGCAGGATATACTGACAATCTGCGTTCACGAAGAGGAAAATCAGCCATGTATATCTAAAAGAAGGTACATTCCCTTTGATAACGGGTCAAAAACGTTTTAATACCAGGAAGGAGTGTCGAGGTCATGATGAGAAGGTTGTTTTTGGCAGGGGTAATTATTTCATTGATTCTGTCAATACCCGCATGCGGTTTTGCGGCAACTGACAGCCAGCCTGCTATCGTGCTGGGCGGTACTAAAATTGAAGCCGCCGCCTATATTGACGGAGGAAATGTTTATCTGCCGCTGCGGGCGGTTGGTGAAGCGCTCGGCTATGAAATACAGTGGTCCGGGACGGATAAGGCGATTTCCGTCACCAGGCCCGGGAAGAACATAATAATTGATTTGAACAACAATAAAATAACCGCAAATGACCATGTCAGTTACATGGGAGGAGATTACACAAACATCAAAGATAGTACATACATGGGGACAGACTTCTTCTCCGGCAACTTTGGGCTTGAAGTCCGCTGGGACAGGCAAAACGAAATAGTTCAACTTGAAAGAGTAACAGAGAACTCAATTTCCATAAAAACAATAAAAGAAGCTTCTGAGACCGATATAATCAAGATAACCCTGCAGTATCCGCAGATTGACGGTTTAACTGACAAAACCGTGCAGGACAGTATAAACTCATTCTTCAGAGAATCAGCCATGGAGGCCAGGAATGAAGGATTGCAAAATGCGGATGAAATGGAAAGGGATAGGGCTTCTGGATATGGCAGCCCAAACAAGTATGAGACCTATTTCGACTACAGTCTGAAATACAACCAGAACGGACTGCTTAGTGTTGTCTTCAGGAATTATCAATACACCGGAGGGGCACATGGCCTGACGGTGCAAAGCTCCTTTACCCTTGACCTTAAAACAGGCGGAGAATACAAGCTTAAGGATCTGGTGAAGGTTGACGCGGACTATGTTTCCCTTATTAGCGATACCATCAGGAATATGATAGTTGAGAGGGTGAAGGAAGGAATATTGCCTGATTATTCGATTGCACCCTTCCATACCATCAGGGACGACCATGATTTTTACCTTTCCAATAACGGAGTCGTGGTCTACTTCCAGCAGTACGAACATTGGCCTTATGCCGCCGGCATACAGGAGTTTCCGGTTGAATTTTCAGCCTTGAAAGATATGCTGAAACCCGAGTTTAGCTTTTTAAATGACAGCATCGTTGTAGGCGACAATTTTATATTGGTAGAGAAGGGAACATCCGGCGAGCACGATTACTATCTCGATCACCCGTCATTTAATGGCATGAAACACATCGTCAGCTTTATTGAAACTGCTGAATTTAAAGAATACAAAGACGGGGAACTCTGGTTTACCGCCAGGGGAGGCGATGACACCGGCAACTACCAGTTTCCCTACCTGTTAGCTTACAATCCTAACACCAAAGAATTACGAAGAGAGGATTTTTTCCTGCCCTTGAATGAAAAAGAAGATATTGCTTTCGGGAAGGATGGCTGGAAGCAAACTCTAAACGACATTAAAATTCAGGACGGGGCAGTTGTTTTTGAGTTTAAGCCCGCGGCGGGAGAAGTCCTTGCCGGCGGCAGGAGGCTGCCGTATACAACAGTCCGGTACGATGAACAATCAAATAATTTGGAGTTTAGCTTTTTGAATGCAGAAGTGGGAGACAGCTTAAAAGAGATACCAATTATCGAAAGCCCTGGTCTCAAATATGTAAAAGAGATAGTAACCGAACAGATTCCGGAGCGCCCGGGCAATGAACAAAACCCCGCCCAACCGCCCACGGTCAAGGCAAGGATAGCGCTGGACGGAAAACCCCTGTATAACGCTAAAACGTCATATCTCAAAGAAGGCATTTATGAAGACATTGACATTTGTACGGTAAGCTTTAAATAAAATCAAATATAATTGCATTGGGAATTCACGGGGGTGGCGCTTACTATGAAAGCAGCCTGTTTTATAATTGCCTTAACATTGACGGTCCCCGCCAGTGGTTGCGTCACGGAAAAAAGGGAGCTGCCTGAAAATCAGGGAAAAAAAGCCGCTGTTACTATGGACCAGGCGATAACTGAATACCTGGAAAACGATATTATTCCTATCCCCCCTCCTCCGGGGGTTAAGACATTCGTGGCCTACGACCTTCTCGGGGTATCCGAAAACGGAAATAAAAAAACAGCCCACCTGTTGGCGGACATACGGACTTATGGAGTGGGTGTGAACATTCTTTAGTGTAAATGGAATAATCATCCTAAGATTTGACGATAATATTATTGCAGCATAAATCGGGCAACGCTGAGGAGCGACCCAACGCTTGCTGTGGCTTATACGATGAACGGCGGTCTTTATTGCCCGCCGTTTTTCATTTCACCGGCAAGCCCTGAGCGGGTAAACCTCGGGAGTTTGAGGGCAGAGCCCTCAAGATCTTATGCCACAAACCTGTCTGCAAAGAATATCATAATCTGGCTGTACG
>JAHDOA010000005.1 GCA_018435055.1 Pelotomaculum sp.
CAAAGACTTTTCAATGCGTGAGGTATACGGATTAGATAAAACACTTAGTGAATAGTTAACAATTAGGGTGGATCAGTGGTTCCGGACGGGTGGCTCACGCTACACCGGAACTACGGCTCCACCACACCGGAATATCCATATCTCCTTATAGCTTAAATATAGGTGACGATACCCGAATTTTGGGAATCGCTGTAGGCTCGATTATAATATCCGAACCGAATGTTTATGAATATGGAAGTCAAATTAAATTTGGGAATGAGGGAAATGCTAAACAGTATCAAGGGCAAGGGTGGAGCGCTCCTGAAAACAATTTAACATGGACTGATGGTAAAAGTGCTTCTCTTGTAATACCTGTTAGCCAACCTCAATCAGATCTTATTTTAAATACTACTGTTTTGTTCCCATTTGTAGTAGGAGATTTAGTTAACCAAAAAGTCAATGTCTATACTAGTGGAAATAAATTAGGAGAATGGGATATTAGTTCTGGTGGTAACTATATGATTAAGATACCAAAGAATTATATTACAAATAATTTATTAGAGATAATGTTTGAGTTGCCAAATGCTGTATCTCCAATGGAGTTAAACGTAAGTAATGATAAACGTACCCTTGGGATCGCAGTGCAATCCATTTCATTGTCAGAAAAGAATTAAACTAGTATCAAATCTTTTTAATGGAAATAAATGTGTGCATGAATTAATGCAAAATGAAGATTTGATCTTATGAAGTTGGTGAATGAGTAGCTATGGGAAAGGAAAATATTAATAATTTAACTAATTACCAAAAAGAGCTTGAAGATAGCGATGTTTTAATTTCGGTTAAAGATGTTGGTAAGCGTTATTACCTATATGAACGACCTCAGGACCGTTTAAAGGACCACTTGTTTTGGCGTTTTGGAAAAAGTTTTGGCCGGGAATTTTGGGCATTAAATGATATATCATTTAATGTGTCCCGTGGGGAAACGGTAGGTATTATTGGACGTAATGGGAGCGGAAAGAGCACACTCCTGCAAATTATTGCAGGTGTTTTAAAACCAACCAAAGGTGATGTAAGAATTAACGGTCGGGTAGCAGCGCTTTTGGAGTTGGGTAGTGGGTTTAATCCAGATTTTACTGGCCGTGAGAATGTATTCCTTAATGGTGCTATATTAGGCATTCCGCATGAGGAAATGGAAAAGCGGTTTGATGATATCGTTGCTTTTGCAGATATAGGGGAGTTTGTAGAACAACCTGTAAAATTATATTCAAGCGGTATGTTTGTACGGCTTGCCTTTGCAGTTACCACCAGTATTGATGCAGAAGTGATATTAATTGATGAGGCTCTAGCAGTTGGTGATGTTTTTTTTCAGCAGAAATGCTATAAGCGTCTGGAAGAGTTGCGTAAACGTGGTGTTGCTATAGTTCTTGTCTCACATTCCATGATAGATGTTGAGCAGTTTTGTCAAAGGACGTTGTTGCTTGACGGGGGTAGTGTAGTATTTGAAGGAAATTCGCCTGAAGCTGTAAAGCGATATTACCTAATCCAGCAAGTAGGTCGGGCTAAAGAATTAGATTGTCCATCTAATGTAGAACTTGGTATAGAACAGAATGGCAATTCTGATATACAGCATCTATATTTTACTAATGATGATTTTTGGCCAAGCCCCGAAGCATTTTTTGATATTACTCAAACATCAGTAGTATCGAATGGATGGGCTCGCTGTACTGGTGTAGCACTATGTAATAATAAAGGAGAACCATGTCAAGCTTTTCAACAGGGTGAATGGGCTAGCTTTTTTTATGAATTTGAGATGCTTCACGATATAGAAGTGCCTAATGCAGGGTTAGTAATTTATAATGATAGAAATATTATCGTACACGGTAAGAGTACCATTGAATATGGTTCAGAAGTTCCATCCTTTGTAACTAAAGGTAGTAAATTGCGTTATCGTCAGAATATTTGTCTTGAAGTTACTATTGGAGAATATACTTTTGAGGTGGGCATATCAAATTTCCGGAAATCGGACTTTGAAGAAAGGTCCCTTTTATTACACCATGAGCTTAATGAAAAGGAAGTTAGGTTGTGCCATTTGCCAACAGCCGGTAAGTTTACGGTTATTTTCAGAAAAAGTGGGATCCCGGTCCAGTTGCTTCACCATGGTTTATGCAATCTTCCCGGTAACAGCCAAGTTTTTGTAATTCCATCACCAATTCTTTAGGAGTTATATATTGATGATTAAGGTAATTGATGTAACTAAATGCTGGTGTGGTTCTAAAATACTAACAAAATTTTCTCAACATTATTTAATATGTTCTAGCTGTCATACTTTGATTGCCAGTCCACGGTTTTCTGATGAGTTCTATAATTCAGGGGATGATAAGCAAAATTTTTATGGAAAAAATTATTGGATCGATCATGTAAAAGTGGATTATAATTTCCCAGATATTTTTGAAAGATCTAGATTAGACATCACTGAAAGATGCTTATACTGGCTTAAAATAATTTTAAGATATAAAATTCCCCCAGTAAAAACACTTGAACTTGGATGTGCTCATGGCGGATTAGTTTATTTGATGAAATTAGCGGGATATGATTCTTGTGGGGTGGAAATGAGCCCTTGGCTATGCAATTATGCGAAGACAATTTTTAATATTCCTATGGAATGCGGCCGTATTGAAGATTTGTCAGTAGAAAATAATAGTTTTGATATGATAATTTTAATGGATGTTTTAGAACACATGACTGATCCATTAAATAGTCTAAAAGTAATTGCTAGAGGCTTAAAAGATGATGGAATAATTGTTATACAAACCCCTTGTTTTAGAGATCCTAAAAAATCATATAAATTATTAAAAGAAGAAAAAAATATTTTCCTTGAACAGCTAAAAGAGAAAGAGCATCTTTGTATATTTAATACTGATTCTATAGAAATGATCCTGAAAAAAGCCGGATTTAAATATGTTTCTTTTGAACCGGAATATTTTCCCTATGATATGTTTGTATTTGCTAGTAAATCTACTCTTACTAAACATTCAGAGGATAATATTGAAGAAATCTTATTAAAGACAACAAAAGGAAGAACGGTCTTAGCACTTATAGATCTTTTTAAGCAAAAAGAAAAACAAAAAAGGTATCTTGAGGAGTTGGAACCTGAACGAAATAAATTGCGAGCAGAGTTATGTGATTTAAAAAAGCACTTTAAGAATTGTGAAGAAGATAGGGAAGCTCGATTGACAGTAATCGAGGAACAGGGGCTTCGTTTGGGAGAAATAGAAGCAGAGCGAAATAAAATAAATTACGAATTTATGGAGTTTAAAAGACACTACAAAAATATAGAGGCCGACTGGGCGGCAAGACTGACAGTAATTGAGGAACAGGGCCGACGATTAGGAGAATTAGAAGCACAGCGAAATAAGCTTAAAGCCGAACTGGCTGATATAAGTAAAAAATTAGAAAAAACAAGCACAACCAGGAAGAAATGAAACATGTTATTGAGATTATTCAAAATGCGAGTACCTATCGGATTTTACGTAAACTTGGTTGTTGTAAAAAGATAGAGCATATGCTTTCTCAGTTTTAAAGAAAATCTTTTTTTCTTTTATTTGTCTTTAGTTGGCGCCGTTTAAGTGAATGGATAACAACCGATATTGTTATTTTGAGGGGGTTTCTGGTTGAACAAAGTACCAATAATTAGCATCGTGACTCCTTCATATAATCAGGCAAAGTTTATTGCCGAAACTATTGAGAGTGTTATTTCTCAGGAAGGAAACTTTGAAATAGAATATTTCATAATGGATGGTGGCTCAACAGATGAATCAGTTGATATAATTAAGAAGTATGCCGATCAATTGAAATCGGGAAATTGGCGTAAAAAATGTTCTAATATCTCCATGAAGTGGGTTAGCCAAAAAGATAAAGGACAATCTGATGCTATTAACCAGGGCTTTCGATTGGCTACAGGCGATGTAGTTAGCTGGATTAATTCTGATGATGTTTACGTGCCTGGCGCTTTTGCTTGTGTACTAGAAGGTTTTTTTAGGCACCCGGAAGCCGATTTCATTTATGGAGACGGAGATGTTATTAACGAAAAGGGAGAGCTGCAGTGGGAATGGCTGTCTAGACCGTATAATCTACGTTTATTAATGTCTTATCATTTCCTCTGGAATGAGTTTACAAATTACATTATGCAGCAAGCTACATTTTGGCGGCGATTGGTTTTTGATAGGATTGGATATTTAAATGAATCATTTCATTATGGTATGGATATTGAATACTGGATAAGGGCGGGAGTGAAAGATCTTAGACTTTGCCATATACCTCAAAAACTTGGGCAGTTCCGATTTATTGCCGGCACGAAATCGCTCTCCAGTCCGACCATTTTTTGGGAGGACCACATTGAGATTGTTCGTAAATATCGGGGAAGTACCCATTTGGCAAAATATTTTGCCTATTATTATTTTAACCTAGCAAAAGAATATGATTTTGATTTAAGTAATCTTGAGAAATTAAAAAATGATATCTTAAAACGATGGCATGAATTACCTCGGGAGGAGTGTCAATTAATACAATATAAAGCTAGCTTAGGATATAAATTAGGTTGTTTTTTAGCGGCTAATGAACTGTATAAAAATGGCCGTTTTGAGCAGGCAAGTCATTTTTTTAAAACAGGATTATCAGATAATATTTCAGTGATATTTCACCCTATTGCATGGCCCTATATAATAAGAAATTTGGTAGGTTTAAAGTTTACAAATAATATAGACTTGTACTGGCAAAAGTTGCTCAAGGCTTACCGGCAAAGGCGATACGATTATCGTTATTTTAAAAATAATTGATAAGCGCGAAGGGTAGGGAATGTCTTTAATGGTTTCTGTTGTACTTGCTACTTGTGGTCGTCAGGCGATGGCATTGGAATGCATTGAAAGTATTTTAGCGAATGATTATTCTGAATTTGAAATTTTGGTGGTGGATCAAGATACTAATCAAGCACTAAAAAATGAATTAGTCGCACGTTATGGAGCAACAAAAAAAATCCGTTATTTTTTTCTTGATAGAAAAGGACTGAGCCGTGCACGGAATTTAGGTGTGCGAGAAGCCAAGGGGGAAATTGTGGCCTTTATAGATGATGATGCTATCGCTGACAAAGGTTGGCTGAAAGGTATCGCTCAGATATTTAATGGCACTGATCGTAGGCCAGCTTTTATTGGGGGAAAAATCTTACCTATCTGGTCCTGTCTTAAACCCCGTTGGTATCCAGCAGAAAAGGAATTTTTATTGGGTTTATATGATATTGGTGATGACGCCAAACCGTTTCCTGATAGCGAATTGCCAATTGGGGCCAATATGGCTGGATTACGGCAAGTAATTATTGATATGGGGAGTTTTGATGAGAGACTGGGGTTTGATTATTCCAGGAAACAATCAATGATCGCTGGTGAAGACAGCATGCTGGCAGAACGTATTAAAGAGGCTGGCTACCAGATTTACTATCAACCGGAAGCAACAGTTCGGCATAGAGTTGCACAGTCTAAATTAAATATGAGGTACTTCCTGCGTAGGCATTTCTGGGAGGGCGTAACTATTGTAAATAGATTGATGCTAATGGGAAAGATTATCAAGGGTAATGAAAATTCTATAATCTCATGTCATTTACGTATCATTGGCAAATCTATAGGTCGTATTGTATTAGTGCCCTATAACTACGTTTATAATTATTTAATACCATCAAAAAAGAAGAAAAAGAAAGAAAGATCATTTTCTGCCCAGGTAATGTTATTTTTATCTGAAATTTTTAATAGTTTAGGAGTAATATGGGCAACAATTGGTATAAAAAAAAAGCGACGGAGTAAGTTGTCGTAAGACATATGTTCTATTTTTTACTTGGAGTGAATTTAATGCGAATTGGTGTTAATTGTTTTTTACTTCGCCCTGATATCGGAGGCATGAAACAATATTTTCATACACTTTTAAGAGAATTACTGACGAACGATCTGGGAA
The DNA here is from genome assembly GCA_018435055.1 of Pelotomaculum sp. Classification (GTDB taxonomy): domain Bacteria; phylum Bacillota; class Desulfotomaculia; order Desulfotomaculales; family Pelotomaculaceae; genus Syntrophopropionicum. Next base: position 5,977 of record JAHDOA010000005.1, read on the forward strand.
ATAAATATATCTTATTTCATTACCCCTGTAATGAGGAGGAACTAGCTAACATAGGAACCGATCGCTGGAAAGCAGACGCAATTGCACTTAATAATCAATTAGAGGTTAAGCAACATCTAGATAAAATTGATTTGTATTTTTGTCCGTTCAGTGCAATTTGGCCTCGACCTGTTATGAAACCTACAGTGATGACAATACCAGATATACAGGAAGTCCATTATCCTGAATTTTTTACAACTATAGATAAGTTTAACCGTGATTGGCATTATCTTGGGTCAACACGTATGGCAGATAGGGTAATTACAATTTCAGAGTTTTCAAAGAGTACAATTGTTAAGTTTCATTCTATTTCACCAGATAAAGTTGTAGCAGTACACCTTGCTGCTGATCAGAGGTATTACAATAATTCTAAAACTGCAAATCCACAATACCCTCTACCTGATAATTTTATTCTTTATCCTGCAAACCGATGGAAGCATAAAAACCATGAAAATCTACTCAAGGCGTTACATATTCTTAGATATCAGCGGGACATATCGATCCATGCGGTATTCACGGGTTATGATGTGCCAAATGGTTATCAATTAGCTGAAATGGCTTCTAAATATGGTGTGGGAGACCTTGTACATCAAGTTGGTTATTTATTGGTGGACGAGATGGCCTATTTATATAGTAAAGCGCGGGCACTTGTTTTCCCTTCCCTGTATGAAGGTTTTGGTATACCGCTGGTTGAGGCGATGGCTGTAGGTTGCCCGATTGTATGTTCAAATCAAACTAGTCTACCGGAAATTGCCGAAAATGCAGCAATATATTTTGATCCAACTGCACCAGAGGATATTGCAGAGTCGATTTTAAAGGTATGGAACGATAACATCCTTCGTGATAAATTAGTGGAAAATGGGAAATGTCGCTCTCTTAATTTCTCTGCAGCTAAGATGGCTGAGATACATAAAGCAGTTTTCGAAGAGGCTATTAGGGCATATTCACCTTATCGTTATTGGTGGAACTACATATTCTATCAGCATTATCATCAAATACTTGTTAACTTAAAACTGAAATTGGGTTTATATTCTTAGTTAAACAAAGGATCCCTTGCATCGAAGCACAGGACATGATTGGAAGTGTTGCTGCTTAACTAGTTATTCAAAGTTATTTAAATATTTTATAGATTTTTGTTATGCGAATATTGAGCAGATATCTCTTTTAACCTGGTCGCTTCATCCATAAAATTAGTATTTTCCCTTATGTTAGTTGAGCTATTTATAGAGTTTTTATTGGTAAAGACAGAAAAACAATCATTTAATATTGCTCCGCCCCAGTTTACAATTTCTTGGGAAATACAACTCATGCCCGACTTGATGCAAAGGTTGTTAAATAATTCTGCACTGACTGATAACCCGCGCCAATGTGGATTTTCAACTGATAATTTATCATTTAAAACATAAGATCCAATATTTGAATGATGTATAAATCCAAAGCCATTAGGTTTTAGGATCCTAGCGGGAGTTTACGAAATAAATAATTTTAGCACCATTTTTCATCAAATCGAGCCCCCGAAGCATTAAAAATACCGGATTCTTAAAATTAAAAACGTAGTACACAAGAATAAAATAGCTTGTAAACGCAATTATCGAAGAGCTATACCAACTATGCAGTACCTAATTTATTGCAATGATCGTAAATGATCCTATTTGATCCAAAATGATCCAAAATGGACTTTGCTATTAGACACATTTCGCGATATTGTTATATATATTTGTCCAAATCGCGAGGAGGGAGCTAATGGCAGGCCTCATAAAGCAAATGGTTAACGGTAAGCCATATTACTATGCTATTGAAACAAAGCGGGTAAACGGCCAACCAAGAATTGTATCCAAGAAATATCTTGGCAAACTTGAAGACATTGTCCGCAAAGTAACCGAACCGCCCCAGCCCAGCGCGGTGAAAAGTCGTGAGTTTGGGTTAACAGCCGCTCTTTTGACCATTGCCGATAAACTTGGTTTTTTTAAGCTGGTGGACGATGTAGTGATCAAGCGTAATCAGGGCGTCACCGTTGGTCAATACATGCTGGTTGCCGCCTGCAACCGGTGTTCGGCGCCCACCAGCAAGAGCAAGATCGGCGAATGGTACGAATGGACCATCTTACCGCGCATTCAAAAGATCGACCCGAAACAGCTCACCAGCCAGCGGTTCTGGGACAACATGGACCTGATTACGGAAGATGAAGTAGTAGAGCTCCAAGTAGCATTGGCTAAAAAAGTGGTGGAGCTTTACCAGGTCGACTTAAGAGTGTTACTTTATGACGCGACCAACTTTTTCACTTACATCGATACCAATAACAGCTGCACCCTGCCCCAGCGCGGGCACAACAAGCAAAAACGAAACGATTTGCGCCAGATCGGTCTGGGCCTTTTAGTCAGCCGGGACAGCGGCATTCCCCTTTTCTTCGATGTTTACCAGGGGAATGATTCCGACCCGGTAGAGTTTGACCGGTTCATACGAGAATTGATTAAGCGGTTTAACGATCTCTTTGCCGCTTGCGATGATCTAACCATCGTATGCGATAAAGGCAACAATTCAAAGAAAAATCTAATGCTGGTTGATGAAAGCCCTTTTCACTTTGTAGCTTCGTTGTCACCGTCCCATCTTAAAAAAATCATGGTCATACCGCTGGATGAGTATCAGGTCTGCCATCATGAACGCCTAAAAAATCAGAAGTATTATATTACCAAAGAAAAGGTGTTTGCTACAGAAAGAACAGTTGTGTCCGTATACAACCCAGCTCTTTTGGAAGGACAGCTCCAGGGCATTTACAGCAACCTGGCCAAGACAGATAAAATACTAAAACTACTGCAAGAAAAGCTTAAGGCCTGGCAAGGCGCGAATAAAAAGGGCAAAAGACCTACTGCCGCTTCCGTAGAAAAACAGGTTAAAAGAATCCTTACCAGACAGCATATGAAAACATTAGTTCGCTACACTGTAGAAGATGTCGATGACAAATGGGTTGACCTACAGTATAGCGTGGACGAACAGGCTTTTAACGAGCTTAAAAATAATAACCTCGGTAAAACCATTCTCTTTACCGACAGGGACGACTGGGAGGCGGAGGAAATTATCCTGACCTACCGCGACCAATCTAAAATCGAACATTCTTTCCGGCAGATGAAAGACCCATCCTGGGTTAGTTGGGACCCGCTTTTGCATTGGACAGACCAAAAAATTCGCGTGCATGCGTTTTACTGTTTTACCGCACTGTTAATGTCGGTGCTATTAAAGAAGGAACTGCAAAACAATCATATATCGTTGTCCTTGACCCGGGCTTTTGAAAAGTTGTCCAAGATTCAGGAAGTTACGATTGAGTATCCAGCTAAAAAGCGTACTCAAGAGCCCGCCCGGGTTACGATGTTAACTGATATGGACAAGGAGCAGAAGGTACTTTTTGAGGCTTTGGGCTTGCGCAGTTATACTGTTTAGTGACTACGTTTTTGGCCTTCAAAGCCTTGATATATAAGGACTCGCGAAAATAAAAACTAATATTTCGTAAAGTCATGCTAGGAAATTCATTAATATATCCTTCTATAGCATCTGCTTCTGCATGTACGAGAGAATCCCAACTGAAGATAAAATCAATAGATTTATCTGGTATCATGGAAAGTGACTTACCGTCATTAACATGATAATGAATATGTGTATCTGTGGCAAAACGTTCTTTGCAGGCATTAATACATTTTTCGGTTAAGTCAACAACAATTAGCTTTTCACAGTATTTTCGGAGGTAATTGGTCATTCGCCCAAACCCAGGTGCAATTTCCAATATATAACTCGTCGGTAAAAAATATTGTAAACGGGGAAAAATTGTGCCGTACCAAAGATAATCAGTACCACCCCAGGCTTGTGACCACTCGTCACCGCCATCAGGCCAATTGTATTGAGACCAAGCATTTAAATTCTCTTCGATGGTTGGCATATTTCAATCCTCCTTTAATATATAAGTAGTTATTATGCAAAATTTAAAAAAATCCTTCACATAAAAATTTTTTATTTAGTATGCATATATGGAATAATAATATTAATTAGTATATAGTAACTACTAAATTTATATGTGTTACCGATTTTGTTATTATTTATTGGTAACTTATGACTGTTAAAGAAACAGCTCTAGTTTGTTTTAGTTAACCAGAAGGATATATGGGAATATATTTAATTATAATAATTATTAAGCAGCTTTGGATTTTATTTAAAAGTGAATGGTTATATTCTTATTGCAATAGGGTAAGATCAAAATTTATATATTAGGGGGATTAATAATTGTCTTCTTTTGAACAAATGAAAATAGTTGTCACAGGTGGAGCTGGATTTTTGGGTTCGTTTGTAGTTGATAAGTTAAAAGATAGAGGTTGTAAAAATATTTTTATACCTCGTAGTAAGGATTATGATTTGATAGAGAATGAAGACATAAAAAAACTTTATATAGATGCAAAGCCGGATATAGTTATACATCTTGCTGCTGTGGTAGGAGGAATAGGGGCTAACAGGGAAAATCCGGGTAGATTTTTTTATGAAAATCTCATGATGGGTGTGCAATTAATGGAGCAGGCTCGTCTGGCAGGGATTGATAAATTTGTAGCTGTTGGTACTATTTGTTCTTACCCAAAATTTTCACCTATTCCTTTTAAAGAAGAAGATCTCTGGAACGGGTATCCGGAGGAAACTAACGCACCTTATGGCTTAGCCAAAAAAGCCCTTTTAGTACAGGCACAGGCTTATCGTCAACAGTATGGATTAAACTCAATATATTTGCTGCCGGTAAACCTTTATGGCCCTGGTGATAATTTTGATCCGGGCTCCTCACATGTAATTCCGGCATTAATTAAAAAATGTTTTGATGCCATTAAAAATAATGAAAATGAGATCGTTGTCTGGGGAACAGGGAAGGCGACAAGAGAATTTTTATATGTGGAGGATTGCGCCGAAGGGATAATTTTGGCCACTGAAAGGTATAACAAGTCGGATCCGGTTAATTTAGGCGCCGGATTTGAAATATCAATCAAGGATCTTGCGGAACTAATTGTTGAACTGACTGGTTTTAAAGGTAAGATTAACTGGGATACCACGAAGCCGGACGGTCAACCAAGGAGATGCTTAGACACCACAAAAGCTGAAAAAGAGTTTGGCTTTAAGGCAAAAACGAAATTTGAAGAAGGCTTGAAAAATACCATTAATTGGTATATAGATAATTGTATGAATAATAATTAACAATTGGGGGGAGCGTTCGGGTGACGAAAAAAGCGCTTATTACTGGAATAACCGGACAGGATGGGGCCTATTTATCCAAATTTCTTTTGGAAAAAGGATATCATGTTTATGGTGCCTATCGCCGGACAAGTATAGTTAACTTTGATAGAATTGAAAGACTGGGCGTTAAAAATCAAATGGAACTTATTTCTATGGACCTTACCGACCAGGGAAATATAATACGATTACTACAAAAAATACAACCCGATGAAGTATATAACCTGGCCGCCCAGAGTTTTGTAGCTGTGTCGTTTGAGCAACCTGTAACAACGGGTGAAATCACAGGTCTTGGAGTAACTAACCTTTTGGAAGCTATAAAGATGGTAAATCCTAAAATTAAATTTTATCAAGCGTCAACCAGTGAAATGTTTGGTAAAGTTCAAGCTGTGCCGCAAAATGAAAAAACACCTTTTTATCCCCGCAGCCCATATGCTGTTGCAAAGCTTTATGGTCACTGGATGACTATCAATTACCGTGAATCATATGGTATGTTTGCATGTTCCGGTATACTCTTCAACCATGAATCACCTTTACGCGGTTTAGAATTCGTTACAAGGAAAATTACTAATACTGTGGCCAAAATCAAATTAGGACTTGAGAAGGAACTACGTCTAGGCAATCTGGAAGCCAAGAGGGATTGGGGATACGCGCCGGAATTTGTTGAGGCTATGTGGCTGATGCTTCAGCAAGGAAAACCTGATGAATACGTTATTGCGACAGGTGAGACACACAGTGTAAAAGAATTTGTAGAAGAAGCTTTTTATCATGTTGGCCTTGACTGGCATGACTATGTGGTGGTTGATCCATCTTTCTATCGCCCCGCTGAGGTTGATCTTCTTGTTGGTGACTCAACTAAAGCCAGGCAAAAACTTGGATGGCAGCGAAAAACTACTTTTAAGGATCTTGTGAAACTAATGGTTGAGGCAGATATAGAAGGGGTTGGCCGCAAATGCGAGCGTTAGTAACAGGTGCAACCGGTTTTGTTGGCCATTACTTGATAAGATTGTTACAAGAACATGGTCATGATGTGTGTGGCACTTATTTTATAGATTCTAAAAATGAGGGTTTTAACGATGTACGGCTGGAGAGGCTGGATGTTACACAAAAAGAAAAAGTAAGACAAGTAATAGAGAATTTTTTACCCGATGAAATATACCATCTAGCAGCTATTGCGGCAACTAGTGGTATAGAACGAGAAATATATTACAGGACGAATTATTTAGGAACTTATACATTGCTTGATGCAGCTGCGGATATAGTACCCAGTTCCCGGGTTCTCTTAATCAGCTCCGCGAACGCCTATGGCCAAGTACCGGACAACTGTCAACCTATTAAGGAGAACCAGGAACTGCGGCCGGTCAACCACTATGCCGCGGCTAAGGCAGCTGCCGATATGGCAGCTAGCGCATTTTCTGCAGAAGGACTACACGTGGTAAGAGCACGTCCATTTAATCACACTGGTCCCGGTCAGAATACGAGTTTCGTATGTTCCCGGTTAGCAAAACTTGTAGCTGAGGTTTCGCTGGGCAGGTGCAAACCAGTGATAGAAGTAGGGAATATAGATGCTGCCAGAGACTTCACCGACGTGCGCGATGTGGTGGAGGCATACTGGCTGTTATTACAAAAGGGAAGAGCCGGGGAAGCATACAACGTCTGCAGCCAAAAAGTATATTCTGTAAGGGAAGTAATTAATATATTAGCTAAGTATGGTGGTGTTAATATAAAAATCATAAAAAGTCCGGAACTGCTGCGCAAATCGGATATACCAGTACTTTTGGGATCCCGTGAAAAGATATATAAGGACACAGGTTGGAAGCCAAAAATATTATTTGAAGATACTTTAAAAGATCTATTAAATTATTGGAAAAAAATAATAAATAGTGAAATGAAGAAATTATTTTAAACACTATTAAGGAATATAAATATATGGTTATAAAAAAGTTGGACTATATGCCCATTGTTACAATTGTAACTCCTTCTCTAAACCAGGGTGTGTTTATTAAAGAAACTATCGATAGTGTTCTGACACAGGATTATCCTTACATAGAATATATAATAATAGACGGTGGCTCTACTGATGAAACTCTTGATATACTAAAACAATACGGTGAAAGAATAAGATGGATATCTGAAAAAGATAATGGCCAAACCGAAGCAATAAACAAGGGTTGGAAAATGAGCAAAGGGGAAATTATTGCATGGCTTAACTCAGATGATACATACCAACCAGGTGCCGTTAGCAAAGCAGTGAATCATTTGTGTAACTATAAAGAGCATATTATGGTTTATGGCGAGGGACGGCATATTGATGAAAGCGGAAATGTTATAGATCGGTATCCAACTGAACCATTTAATTATAATAGGCTGGCAGAGACCTGCTTTATTTGTCAGCCAACGGTGTTTATCCGTAAAGAGGCTTTAAAAAAGGTGGGCTTTCTTAATGAAGGCCTTAATTACTGCATGGACTATGATTACTGGATAAGATTAGGCAAGAGGTATAGTGTAGGATATATAAATGATTTATTAGCAAATAGCAGACTTTATGCTGAAACAAAAACCCTAGCTCAGAGGGCGAAAGTACATAAAGAGGTAATACAAACATTGTGCAGGCATTTTGGTTTTGTTAATTCAAATTGGGTATATAGTTATTGCGATGCTTTGTTGGGTAACCAGTCTAATGTAAATAGGAGTAAATCTAGTATAAAATATATTATTTTATTATCATTCTTGTTCTTAATTAATTCATTAAAATATAATAAAAAAATAAGTTTTAATGATATAAAGCTATATTTCAAATGGATGAAAAAGATTGCTAGAATAAAGATAGATAGTAATAGGTCTTTATTTGGATGATATAAAAGGATGAATATTTATGCATATAGCTTACGACGCGCGACCTCTATCAAAAAATAAGGCTGGGATAGGACAATATGTTAAATATTTACTAGGGCATATCGCAATTAATGACCCTGCTATAAACCTTATTCTTTGTTCTAATAAAGAAATAGATTTTGAAAAAAGTCAAAAAACTAAGCTCATTGAAAATTGTGGTTTCATATGGGGACAAAATTCTAACTTATGGTTCCAATCATTACTTCCATTGATCCTGAAAAAAAATAGGGTTGATTTATTTCACGGGACATTGTTTTTAAATCCCATATTATCTAAAGTGCCTTCTATCATTACTATCTACGACATGGTTTTGGATGTTTTCCCGAAAACCATGTATTGGAAGAATAGACTGCCCCTCAAGTTGTTAATAAAAATTTCCGCAAAAAAAGCATCCCGTATTATAGCTATTTCAGAAAGTACAAAAAAAGATATTATTAAATATATAGGAATAGAGCAAAAAAAAATCAGAGTTATTTATCCGGGTGTTAGTGATCAGTTTTCTCCCCAGATAAGTGAGAGCGACATTATAATATTAAATAACTTAAAACTTTCACCCGGTTATATATTGACTGTTTGCACACTGGAGCCAAGGAAAAACCTGATCAGGCTTCTTCACGCATACAAAATGGTAGTGACCGGCAATGGAAATGTGCCACAGTTGGTAATAGCCGGCGGTCACGGTTGGCTTAAAGAAGATATCAATAAAATTGTATATTCACTAGGATTAAGAGAGAAAGTACTCTTTACCGGGTATGTTCCCGATGCCGATTTACCTGCCTTATATAGAAATGCAGGTGTGTTTGTTTACCCATCATTATATGAGGGTTTTGGTCTCCCCCCTTTGGAAGCGATGGCTTGTGGGGCGCCTGTCATATCATCAAATAATTCTTCAATACCAGAAGTAGTAGGAGATGCCGGGCTGCTGGTAGATCCTTATAGTGCTAATGAAATAGCACGGGCAATTGCATTAGTTTTAAGTGATAGTGATTTAAACACCCGCATGAAACGGGCTGGAATTATTCGTTCCAGGTTATTCAGCTGGGATAAAACAGCGCGAGAGACATTAAAACTATATCAAGAAGTAATTGAAGAACATAACCCCAGCGGAAAACGTAAAAAAACCTAAACCTTTAGAAAATTTTCGGGGTGAAATCTTGCGTATTGGTGTTAATGCTTTGCAACTAACTGCCAGGAATTCAGGTGTAGGACAGTATATCTATCAAATGGTTTCCTCCATGCTTTCTATTAGCACGGATCAATTTAATATCTATTTAAGCCGGGGGAATACACGCTCTGAATGGTTAGGCGCGCATGGTGCAAAAATAAATGAAATTCCTTTTCGCAAAGAGCAGGTTATCTTTAGAAATTTATATGAACTATTATATTACGGAGTTGCTCTGAGGAAGGAAGGCCTGACTCATTTCTGGTCACCGGATACAAAGATACCGCTTTTAGCGCCAAATATCCCCACCATTATCACGTCACATGATTTGGCTATCTTTAGGGAGCCGGAAACTTACCAGTATTCCAGAGTTTTTTACTGGCGCAAACTTTTTAAGCATGCAATTCAAAGGTCTTCCATTGTAGTAGCCATATCCAATACCACCCGGAATGATTTAATCGAATTAATGGACGTCTCTCCATCTAAAATAAAGGTGATTTATAACGGGGTAGACCCGCGTTTTAAAACGATAAAAGATAGCAATTTATTAGAACAGGTCAAAAATAAATACTCTCTTCCTAGCAACTTCTTGCTTTTTGTAGGTCTTTTTTCTCCCCGCAAAAATATTGCCGGTATTTTAAAGGCTTTTGCCATTCTTAAAAAAAAGTTTAATATTCCTCATTATCTTGTAATGGTTGGAGAGAAAGGTTGGCGGTATCAGTCAGATCTTGAGCTTGTAAATTCACTGGGGCTGGGAAATGTCGTCGTTTTTCCGGGTTATATTGAACATGAAGATTTACCCGCTGTTTATAACGCGGCCGAAATTTTTGTTTTCCCATCACTGTATGAGGGATTCGGGTTGCCTGTTTTAGAAGCTATGGCATGTGGCACTCCGGTTGTTACATCAAATGTTTCCGCGCTACCGGAGGTCGTGGGGGAGGCAGGTATTATGGTAAATCCATACGACTATGAGGAAATAGCCAACGGAGTATACAAACTATTATCAGATAAAAAATTATCATCAGGGCTGGTTAAGGCTGGGTTAGAAAGAGCCAGGTATTTTACCTGGGAAAATGCGGCCAGGGAAATGTTATCGTTGTTTCGCGAATTAATTTAGATTTTAACAAAAGCCAATCAAATATTTGAGAATAAGCTCTTTTTATATATGTTATTGATAATGGCAGGGGGAGCTATGGATCCGGTTAAAGTGTTGTTGATTATAACCTTATCCGAAATGGGCGGGGCCCAGAAGGTGGTTTACTATATTGCAGCCGGACTTGAGTCCGGTCTTTTTGACGTGACCCTGGCCTGTGCGCCAGGTGGAGAATTGATAAGCTGGTTAAAGGTTTTGCCCCAAGAGATAAAAATAGTTGAAATTCCGGAACTCAAACGTAATATTGCCCCCATCTATGACTTACAGGCTTTTTACAGGCTTTACAGGTTAATCAGGCGGGAAAGGTTTGACATTGTCCACTGCCACAGTTCCAAGGCCGGCGTTCTCGGCCGCCTGGCCGCCCGGCTGGCCGGCGCGCCGAAGATATTTTTCACCGTGCACGGGTGGGGGATTAATGAATACCAAGACCCGCCGGCCCGTTTTTTTTATACTTGGATGGAGCGTTTAGCCGGCTCTGTCAGCACAAAGGTTATCTGTGTATCTAAGAGTGACAGGTTAAAGGGCCAGGGTTTAAAACTAGTAAATGACAATAAATTAAATGTTATTTACAACGGCCTACCGGAATTTGAAGCTAGAAAAGGCTCTCTGCGTAAAGAACTTGGTCTCGGCGGGAAAGACATTATTATCGGCACTGTGGCCCGCCTGTCACAGCAAAAAGACCCGTTATTTTTACTGGAGATAGCCGCAAAAATGACAAAACGTCATAATAACGGTCCGGGCAGGGGACGCCTTTATTTTGTCTTGATTGGAGACGGGCCGTTAAGGCTGGAATGTGAAAAATTTGTAAATGACAAAAATCTAAAGGGGCATGTGTTTTTGCTTGGCACAAGGGAAGAAGCGGCGGAACTTATGCAGGATTTTGACATTTTTGTCCTGTTTTCACGCTGGGAGGGCCTGCCTTTAACCATTATCGAGGCAATGATGGCGGGGCGTCCGGTAGCGGCCAACTCGGTTGGCGGTGTTAGCGAACTGGTAGTGCACGGACAGACAGGGTTGTTGATAAACGCTCTTGACATTAATGAGGCGGAAAAAGCACTCCTGGAGCTTATCAACGATCGTGAAAAGCGTCTCTCCATGGGGCATTCCGGCCGGCAGAGGGCCCGAAATTTGTTTAACATAGATCAAATGGTGGAGAAATACAAGGAACTTTATTTGACCAACATTTAAGCCACATGTATTTGGTTTAAATTGATATATTGCATCATAAAGGTAAATCCATGTTAAATGCCGAAATAAGTAAAACGGTAGTTACCCTATTTAGCTGAATTGGGTGTCTCTCATGGAAATTCAAAAAAATAAAATACCATTTAGAATAACGCTTATAATTATCGATCTGGCGCTGATCAACCTGGGCTACCTCCTGGCCTTTTTGCTTAAGTTCGGGTGGAATATCCCTATATATAACTTTGCCTCTTACCATTCCTCGTGGCTATGGCTGACCCTGTCCGCCCTGGCGCTGTTTTATTTCTACCGGCTGTACGGCAGCTACCGCTGGCGCTGGGCGGAGGTATTTGCCTCGCTAATCTGTGTCGTATTTTTCCAGGCCTTGGTGGCCATGGCATTATCGTTTTTCCTGCGCGGCTTCTCTTTCCCGCGTACGGTGCTGTTAACCGCTCCGTTTATTCACATAGTTTTGCTGGCAATCTGGAGAAGAGCGGCCTGGCATATAGACAGGAGCCTGCAGTGCGCCAGGAAAATTATTGTGGTAGGGCAACCGCTGGAGGCGGTTGCACTGGCCGAAAAGCTGGAATCTGCCATAGGGGGAAAAATAAAGGTATCCGCTTTGGTGGTTAAGGATCTTGACGACCCGGAACTGTACGAAACGGAATTCTATAAAGGACCGGGCGGAGGTGGCGGACCGCTTTATAATACTCTGGGCCGCTGGCCGGTGCTGGGCGAGGTTTCACAAATATCTAAATGCCTTGAAGCTGTTATGCCGGATCAGGTTTTTATCTGCTCCAACCTGCCGCAGGAATACAAGGCCGAGGTGGTTTACGCCTGCGTGGCCAATGATACAAAGGTTTTTCTTGTACCGGATTTATATGAGATTATGCTGGCTCAATCCAGGCTGGACCAGGTTGACGACGTGCCGGTTTTCACGGTGGGGCGTCTCGGCATACCGGAGGAATCACAGGTTGTAAAGAGGCTGACCGATATCCTGCTTTCCCTTTTGGCGATTATAGTCACAGCTCCCGTGGGCATCCTGGTGGGCGCCGCCATCAAGCTTGACTCCCGGGGGCCGGTTTTATACAGGCAAAAGCGCCTTACCCTGCAGGGAAAGCCCTTCTTTCTTTATAAGTTTCGCACCATGGTGGAGGATGCGGAGCAGGAGAGCGGGCCGGTGCTGGCGTCTGAAAATGATTCCAGGGTTACCAGGGTGGGACGCTTTTTGCGGGCAACCCGGATCGACGAGATCCCGCAGCTGCTGAATGTTTTGAAGGGTGATATGAGCATTGTCGGGCCGCGCCCGGAAAGGCCTTTTTTCGTCAGTAAACTGGTTAAGGAAACGCCTGAGTATGCCTTCCGCATGAACGTTAAGTCGGGCATGACCGGCCTGGCCCAAATTGCCGGGCGTTACAGCACCAGCGCCGAGAATAAGCTTAAGTACGACCTGCTGTACACAAAGTCATACTCGCCTGCCAGGGACCTGGCTATTTTACTGCAGACCGTAAAGGTTATTTTAATGAAAGACAAGGCCTCCTAATAGGGGATTGGCCATCTCTTCTTCCGGAGGGACCCAAATAAAATGATATTTCCTGGAGAAGGAGTGTTTTCTAACCGGGGGCGGGTTCAGAGAGAAACCTTAAGACAATTGCTCCAATAAATGCTTTGAAGTCACCCAGACCGGTTTGTAGAATTTTATAAATTTCTTTGTCGTCCACCTCGTGATAGAGATGGACAACCCTGTTGCGAAACCTGGAGATGTGTGTTTGACATTTTATTCCCATGAAAGTGGGAATAAAAATTATTTTGCAAAAAGCCCATCCGGGGCTTTCATTTTTTTAAAAAAGGGTATGCCCCTGTTTTTGTCGAAGAAACAGTTTTGGATGCGTAGTATTTATTTTCGGGGTATAAAACATGCGGCGGCAGAAGACTGAGGGGAGCATTATTTTCCTGGTTTCCCTGGTTCTATTTTTTTTCATAACCAATTCACTGGCCTTGTGGTATGTCTTTCACCAGATGGGTTTTGACAACAATTTTCGCTTTGAGGACGGCGCCCATGTAAAGAGCGACGTCCTTGACCTGTACATGGAATACGTGGCCGGGCAGGGCGGGTATAAAATCGCCGTGGTCGGCGACTCGGTGATCCAGGGGGCCGGTGTGGCGGAAAGGGAGCAGACTATTACCGCCCACCTGCAGGAAGAGCTGCGCGGCAGCTATTTAAAACCGGCCAGGGTGTTTAATTTCGGGCTGCCCGGCGGGCGGCCCGCCGACCTATACATGACTGTCAAGAGACTGCATGAGGCCGGCGCGGCGCAGATGATCGTGGTCAACATATCCTACCCCTTTTTTTCCTTTGAAATGACCAAAACCCCCCTCCTCTATTTCAAGGTCTGGTCGCCTGGTTTATCCGCAGAAGAGAAGAAAGAGCTCAAGGTCCCCGCCGGCGCGACCGCGTCGCCTAATTTACAAACAACGGCCGGCGAGGCGGACGCCACAGACTCTGATCTGGAAAAAGACATACAAAAGACAGTCAGCCGCTACTGGGCTGTTTACCGTTTCAGGCAGGAACTGAACCGCTACCTGTTTGGCGGGTCGCCGGCAGTCCGGGGAAAGGCTTATCTGGATCTGGCCCTGCACGGCATCGCGCCTGACGCGGCGCAGCCGGCTGAGGAATTCCCGGAGGAGGAGCCCCTTTCTGAAAAGGATAAGCCGGAAAACAAGTACAAGGTCTGGACCGGCTTCCCCTGGAGCGACCAGGACCGGGAGCACTTGAAAAGCGTCTTTAGTGTCACTGAAAATGACAACGTCAATTTCAAATATTACCGCATGTTGTGCCGGTATCTGGCGGAAAACAACATCCCCGCCGTAATTTTTATGAGCCCGGTGAACCACGGCCTGCTGCAGCGCTACGGGCTGCTGGACTATGGTTCTTATATTGACAACACCGCCCTGATCAAACAGGTGGCGGACGACAGTGGTATCCCGTTTTTAGATTACCAGGAGGCTGTATCGCCGGACCTTTTCCATGATTCCATGCATATGCTCGATGGGGGCAACGCCCTCACCGCTGGGCTGCTGCGCCGGGACCTGCGGCCTTTGCTTGAGGGGGCGGGGAACCGATGATCTTTAATACGTGGGTGTACGGCGTTTTTCTGGCGGGTTTCTTCATTTTGTACTGGCTTGTCCCCCGCAGGGGCCGCACGGCGGCGCTGCTGGTGGGGGGACTGGTCTTCTACACTTATTATTTGCCCGCGCATACACTGCTGATCGCCGCGCTGATCCTGGCCACATACGGCCTCGGCGCGGTCATGGACTGGTTGAAAACCCGGCAGGAGGATGCGCCGTTAAAAGGTTTTTTAAGTATGAAAACTGTCCTGGCGCTGTCGCTGGTCCTCTGCCTGGGGGTCCTGGCTTACTTTAAATACCTCAAGCTGCTGGCGGCGACCTTTGACGGCCTGATCCTCTTGCTGCGGTTCGGCGCTCCCTACCAGCTCCCGGATATTGTCATCCCGCTCGGCCTTTCGTTTTTTATTTTTGAATTCGTCCACTACCTGGCCGAAGTCTATAAAGGGTCTGTTCCCCGGGGCAGCCTGCTCGAATATGCCTCTTTCGGGCTTTTCTTCCCGACCCTGGTGGCCGGCCCGATTAAAAGGTTCCAGCCGTTTCTGGAGCAGCTGCGCAACCCGGCCGGTTTCAGGCTGGAATTCGTCAGCGAGGGCCTGTACCGCATCCTGCTCGGGCTGGGCAAAAAAATGATCGTCGCCGACAGCATGACGTATTTCACCGGGCCGCTGGTAAACCCGCTAAGCGCCGCCGGGGCCGATTGCTGGGTAGCCATGTATGCTTTCGCGATCAAGATATATTTTGATTTTTCCGGCTACTCCGATATTGCTATCGGCAGCGCGAAGCTCCTGGGCTTCAGGGTGCCGGAAAACTTCGACCGGCCTTACTTCCAGCAGAATATATCGGTCTTCTGGAACAAATGGCACATGTCGCTCAGCAGTTGGATCAGGGACTACTTGTATATCCCGCTGGGCGGCAACAGGGGGACGTTCCTTTTTACGC
Source organism: Pelotomaculum sp. (assembly GCA_018435055.1). Classification (GTDB taxonomy): domain Bacteria; phylum Bacillota; class Desulfotomaculia; order Desulfotomaculales; family Pelotomaculaceae; genus Syntrophopropionicum. The sequence goes on from JAHDOA010000005.1 coordinate 21,729, forward strand.
TGAGAAACCTGATCGTTGCCATGGCCCTGTGCGGGCTCTGGCACGGCGCCGCCTGGAACTTCGTTGTGTGGGGCCTTTACCACGGGTTGGGCATGAGCTTGTACAGGGTATACAGGAAAAAGGGTGCCCCGCTGATAAAAAATATCGAAAGGCTGCCGGCGCCGCTGATTAGAGTGCTTTCCATATTAATTACATTTCATTTCGTTTGTTTCGGTTGGGTTTTCTTTGCCACGGACCTGGGCACAGCTTTTCAGTTTCTTGCCTTACTATTTTAGGCCGGTCGCGTCTACAGTTTATGGCAGGGGACGTTTTTTAGGATAAAAGGGGTGAATTAGTTTGGCCCGGAACATCATATTTAATGTCTTGAAAGCATTCTTTATCGTCCTGGTAGTAGTATTGGTCGTACTGTTCAGCACCGGCCAGGAATCGAGGTTTATTTATACCGATTTTTAGGCGCAAGGTGGTTTTTCGGGCAATATAATAAACATCAGACAATCCTTGACAAACCCCAAAATGCAAACATATACTTAAACCAGTGAACAATTAATACGCATAAGGATCGTTGGCAGGAGGTATACCGTGGATAGCCCGGATAGAAAAGAGTTTTTTACCCGTTTGGAAGGGGTCCTGATGGAAATAGGCCGCCGGATGCACGCTGAGTTTGACGCGCACATGGTTTCCGGCATAACCGGCAGTCAGTTTTTTGTCCTGCAAAAGATCAACGGCAAAGGCAGGCTGACAGTTTCCGAGGTGGCCGAAGGGTTGGGGGTTTCCTTAAGCGCCATTACCGCCCTGGTGGACAGGCTGGCGAGAGCCGGCCTGGTGGTCAGGAGCCGTGATGAGAAGGACCGGCGCCTGGTCTGGCTGCAGGCCACAGACAAAGGAAAGGAAATCCTGGCCGGGTGTATCGAGAGTAGAAGGCAGGTGTACGCAAAATATTTTGGCCAGCTGCCGGAAAAGGACCTGAAAAAGCTGCTGGAGATTTACGAAAAAGTCCTGGACATGTTAAAAACTGCGGAAAAAGAAGGGTAGGGGCGCCTTTTCAAAATAGTCCCAATAAGGCGTGCCCCCCAGCCGTTAATTTATCAAGGTCCTCCGTGATTCCGTTTTTATGTTCAGGCTAAATACGGATTCATACTGACAAAACCCGCAATGAACCAGTAAAAACCGCCTCGTTGGCCAGGGCTGTTGCGGCAATAAGGGCGTCCAAAGGGTCCATGCCATGTAAGGCGCGGTGCGCTGACAACAACCTGCCTGCGATAATTGCGACTTTCTTATTTCACGGTATATGTTCGAAGGCTTCGAGCAAATTACTAATTGCCTCATCAGGGCGATTTTGAGTTATGGACTGCGGATGAAAGAAAGGTTGTTCAACGCCCTGGACGATAAGAAGAAATACGTCATGCTGTTGCGGGAAATGCGTTGAGCCTTGGAATTAAACCGGACACCATGTCCGGTTTCATCATTATTAGGGATGATTCAATTATTTTGTTTCAAAGAGCTTGAAACGCGGTATTGCCACCGGGTTGTAGAGAAATGTCAAAAACTGTGGTAGAATAGTGCATGGCGAAAAATTGAGATAACAAGAGGTTTTTTTATAGGATGAGAGTTAATCTCCTCGGTGTGGAAATTGACGCCCTGAGCATGGAAGATACAGTGACACGTGTGGCAGGCCTGATTAGAGATAACCGGCCTGCCCGGGTGATGACCCTCAATCCCGAATACCTTTATCAGGCCCAGTTTGACAGAGGATTGCTGGACCAGGCCCGGCGGGCTGATCTGGTAACTGCGGACGGGGAGGGGATCGTCTGGGCCTGCCGGGTGGCCGGCTGCCCTGTTCCCGAACGGGTGACCGGGATTGACCTGATGATGCGGCTGTTGGAAAAGGCCTCCTTATCCGGCTGGAGCGTCTACCTCTTCGGCGCCGCCCCCGGCGTGGCTGACGCGGCGGCGGAAAGGATCCTGCGGGATTATCCGGGCCTGAAGATAGCCGGCAGCAGGCACGGTTATTTTCAGGCGGATGAAGAAAGCGGAATTGCCCGGGAAATCCAAAAAACCGGGCCGGACCTGCTATTCGTAGCGCTGGGCGCGCCCAAACAGGAGATCTGGATAGACCGGTACCTGGAGAAAACGGGGGCCGGCGTCGCCATCGGGGTGGGAGGCAGTTTTGATGTCCTGGCCGGCAGGGTGCGGCGCGCGCCGCGCTGGGTCCGCCGCCTGCGCCTGGAATGGCTGGCCCGCCTTTTAAGGCAGCCTACGCGCTGGAGACGCCAGGTTGTCCTGCCCCTTTTCGCCTGGACGGTGATCAAGAGATATAAACTGAAAAGGAAATAAAAACACACTGATATGATTAGCAGGAAGAAAAAACAAATTGACAGGATTAACAGGATTTAAGATGATTAACAGGATTTAAAATAAAAATTTTGACACCCTTTTTTTAAAAATATTGTAGTAAAAATTATGTTAATATCAAACTTATCATGTTCAGCATGGTAAATAATTGTTTTAATCATGTTAATCTTAATAATTCTGTTAATCTTGTTAAATGATTTTCAAGTCTTTCTATGGAGAATGATTATGCCTAAAGTGGTGATCTCGGGGTACTACGGTTTTCACAACAGCGGCGACGAGGCAATACTTTTTGCCATGCTTATGGCGTTGCGTGACGTGGCGCCGGACCTGGAGGCCATTGTGCTGTCCGGGGACCCGGCTTACACAGCCCGGGAATTCGGCGTTCGTTCCATACCCAGGGATAATCCTTCCCAGGTAATAAAAGCGCTGGCGGGCTGCGACCTTTTAATAAGCGGCGCCGGCGGGCTTTTACAAGATATCAACGGCCCCAGGAGTATAATTTATTACCTCGGTGTGGTTTTGATGGCCAGGCTGTTGGGCAAACCCGTTTTCTTCTACGCGCAGGGATTCGGTCCCGTCAGTTCCGCTATCGGGAAAGCACTGGTACGACAGGTGGCAAACCGTGTTAACGCCATTACGGTAAGGGACCCCGATTCCAGGGATGAGCTCAGCGCCCTGGGAGTAACAAGGCCCCTGCTAAAAGTTACCGCCGATCCTGTGCTCGGGCTGGACCCGTCCCTGGTGGATATAAGCAAAGGGCGGGAAATCCTGACCCTGCTGGGGGCCGACAACCGCCCCCTGGCAGGGATATCAGTAAGGCCCTGGAAGGGACTGGACGGTTATAAGGAAGCAATCGCAAAGGCGGCCGACGACCTGTTGGAAGAGGGTTGGCAGGTTGTGTTCGTCCCGATGCACTGTCCCGGCGATGTAATAACAGGCCGGGAGGTCGCTGCCCGGATGCGGGGGAGGGCTTTACTTTTTGAGGAACAAGCCGATTATATGAATATACTGTCAGTAACCGCTAACCTGGATCTGGCCGTCGGTATGAGGCTGCATTTCCTTATCTTCAGTGTGATTTTCGGGGTGCCGGTGGTCGGTATTCCCTACGACCCCAAGGTAAACCGCTTTTTGCAGTCGGTCGGCCTGCCTGACGGATTCAACGCGGAAAGACTGGACTATTATGAGCTTTCAGCAGGAATAAGGAATGCCCTGGATCAACTAGACGAAATCAGCGGCAGCCTGAAAGCCAGGGTAGCGCCCTTGCGCGCCGAGGCTCTAAAAAATGCTGTAATGGCGGCAGAACTTTTAAGGCCTGTCTAGCGTCTAAAATATTAGGAATGGGGTCGGTAGAATTTCACCGGACGAAATGGCGGGATAAATACCGCCTGCAAAAATCTAAGAATGACAACAGGTATTGTAGGTGAGGCATCAGCCGCACACTGGGATAGACGGTGCATCCAATAGGAATAATCGTAGCATCAACCCCGCTTCCGGATGGTTTGTTACAATGTACGTCTTGTCAGGCGCCAAAACATGTTATAGAATTTTGTCAAAAGGGCGGCGTGTCGAAATTTTTGGTCAAGGGGGAGTTATATCATAATGGGACTGAATAGAAATAGGATAATCATCCTGGTTTTGCTTGCTGCGGCGAGCCTGTTCGTGGTTTATAGCGCCTTTGCCGGGGCGGATAGCGATCCGGGCAGCAGCGGCGACCCTCTGGTGACCCAGAGTTACGTTGACCGGTATGTCCAGTGGGAAGTGGTTGAATTAGAAAAGGGGCAGGTTTTAAAAGGTGACGCGGGGACGGAGATAATTGTCAGGCGCGGGGAGACGGTTGTTATTGACCCGGTCGGCAATGGTATTCCTGATTTAACTGCGGGGGCGGATATTTTCGCAGGCAGCTCTGTACCAAACAACCATCTGTTGCTGATACCGCGGGATGACGGGCGCGCCATTGGCGCCAAATCCGCCGCTGTGGTAATGCACAGGGGAGGGGCCACGGTACGCTAGTCAGTTGAATTCATCATTGAAATCGACTGTATTTAAATGAGGTGGAATGAAATGAATAAACCGAAGCGCAGGCTAAAAAGGAAAGCACCTTTTATTATCTGTATTTTACTGTTGATTGCTTTGTTTGCCGCGGGCTATTATGAGGTGAACAAGATACTGAATCCCAATATTGAGGATATGAGCGGCATTACCACGCCCGCGCCCGGCAAACGCACCAACGTGCTCCTCCTGGGCGTCGACGCCCGTGACGGTGAATCTATGGCGCGGACTGATTCGATTATCATGGCCAGCATTGATCCCAGGAGCAAACAGATAGCCCTGCTGTCCATCCCGCGGGATACCAGGGTGAAAATACCCGGGCACGGCTGGGATAAAGTAAATAGCGCCAGCGTTTACGGCGGGCCGGAAATGACCACAAAGGTTGTTTCCGATCTCCTGGGAGTGCCGCTAAAATATTATGTGCTGACCGACTTTGGCGGTTTTAAGGATATTGTGGACATACTCGGCGGCGTCACCATTGATGTGGAGCAGGACATGTACCACCTGGACGATCCGGGTTACACTATTAATTTGAAGGAGGGGCTGCAACGTCTGGACGGAGATAAGGCGATCCAGTATGTCAGGTACCGCGGCTATGTGGAGGCCGACATTGAACGTACCAGGCACCAGCAGACGTTTTTAATGGCGCTGGCCAAAGAAATTTTGCAGCCCGCCACCATACCCAAACTGCCGAAGTTGGCGCCTGAAATCAACAAATACGTGAAGACTAATTTAGGCGTCAGCGACATGGTTAAATTGGCCTCAACTTTAAGGAGCATCGACGATTACAGCATGGTTGCCCAGACCCTGCCGGGAAGAAATATCGACATTGCCGAAGGTAGTTACTGGGGGGTTGATCCGGCGGAAGCCCGGCAGATGGTGGCGAAGCTTTTTAACGGGGAGGTTACGACTGACATTGTGCTGAATACGCCGCTTACCGGCCAGTACGCCCCTCCTCCTGAAAGGATAATAGAAGAGGTGGAAGAGCAGGCTGACGACATAAAACAGCAGGGCGAGTCTGATGACGAAAAGAGCCCAATCAAGCCGGCCAGGCCGGATGCGACTAGGCCGGATACGGATGGTGGCGCGGACAGCCCGGACTCGGAGGATGGCTCAGAGACGTCAGACAGCCCGGAATACAGACCGGGCGACAATACATTGCCCGACCCCGCAGACTCCCCGGAGACACCAGACAGTCCAGGGACCCAGGTAATCATCACGCCCGCAGATGATTACGACGATCTGAAACAAGGGGACGGTCCTTTTGTCTCACCCTGATCTCGTTGAGACAGGGAGAGACGAGACAAGGGGACGGTCCTTTTGTCTCACTCCTGGTAAAAATGATACGTATCACAACATGCAAGAAAGAACCCCAGCAAAATAATAAGAGGGGCGTCACGATGATGCCCCTTGGTTGCATATGTGGGGCGGGTTTCAAACCGCCAATCCCAATTTACAGCGGCACGAAATATTGCAGCATCATAATGAAATGTATGATGCTGCCTGCCATCACAAATAGGTGAAAAATCTCATGGAAGCCAAAGCGGTTGGGAAAGAAATTAAAGCATCTGGTGGCATATATTAAAGCCCCGATGGTGTAGACCACCCCGCCGACAACCATTAAATAAACCGCCCCGGCAGGCAGGTTTTTAAAAAGCTGCAGGAAGGGAACCAGGGCAATCCAACCCAGGGTTACATAGAAGGCCGTAGAAACATAGCGTGGGATCTGCATAATACATATCTTGAGGAGCGCTCCAATCAAAGCCAGGGCCCAGACTGCGGCAAGCATCGTCCATTTCCATGCGCCAGTCAGGCCATAGTAGAACACGGGGGTATATGAACCGGCGATAAACAGGTAAATAGCCACGTGATCAAGTTTTCTTAAAAGCAGGGCTTTTTGCGGCGCTGCTATTAGCCAGTGGTATAAAGAGCTGGCCCCATATAAAAAAATAATGCTGAGGCCATAAATTGTCATGGTGACTAGTTTGGACACATTATTCTTTGACAATATAATCAAGAAAACCAGGCCCACTATTGACGCGATAAAGGTTACAAAATGGGTCAGGGCGTTTACCGGCTCTTTTATCTTTAACATGGATCAAATCCTCCCAAGGAATTGAGACAAGGTGAGACAAGGGGACGGTCCTTTTGTTTCACCACAATTTGAGACAACGGGACGGTCCTTTTGTCTCAATCCCGCAAGTTCAACTGGATTTATAGGTAAGCAGCCGTCCTGTACTTCCCTTTGCAAAAATAGTACAGAAGGACTGTCCCCCTTGTCTCCCCTTGTCTTCAAGTGGCTGCCCCGAATGAGACAAAAGGACCGTCCCCTTGTTTCAGGTGGTTGCCCCGAATGAGACAAAAGGACCGTCCCCTTGTCTCACCTTTGTATTACGGATCAAAGGGGGGGTGTTTCCTGGCCGTCCAGGTGAGGCAGGGCGGCGGCGACGCCGAGCAGAAGCCAGAAGTAGATGGCCATGGAGGGCACCTCAAAGATGTTTTCTACCCCATTATGCAGCAGTATGCCCATAAGGCCGGCGAACAGACCACCGGCAAGTCCTTTCAAGTAGGGGTCGGTCAGTCTTCTGTACGAATTCAAAACACAGCGCATACCGCTGATTAACAGCCAGACAAATGCGGCCAATCCGATGATGCCCGATTCGGCGGCTGTCTTTAAGTAAAAATTGTCGACATAGTTGCTGCTCGGGATATAACGGTCGGCCACCGCCCCGCCGTATCTGCCGAACCCTTCGCCAAACAGCGGGTTGTTCTGCAGTTTTTCTATAGCCTTGTTCCAGCGGGCCACCCGCCCGGCTCTGGCGCTGCTCAGCAGGTAGGCCGGAGAAAGCATATAGCCGATGCGTGAAGATATGCCCGGTATGAGCTTTGGCGCGGTATAAATGGCCGCCCCCAGCGCTAGTAAAATGCGCCAGTTGTAAATCAAGCCGTAGACCACGAAAGCGCCGGCCATGGCCAGCCAGGCCCCTCTGGAGTAGGTGAAAACCAGACTCAGGGCCATCGGCGCCAGGCAGGCAATGTAGTAGTAGCGTTGCAGCCTTGTCCCGGCGGAAAGAAACTGGCTGACAGTAACCGGTATTAACAGCACCAGGAAGCTGCCCAGGACGTTGGGGCTGGTCAGGATGGAAAACACCCTGGTCCTGACGCCTCCTTCCGCAGCGTCAAGCCAGGTGGACGGGATTTCCACCCCGATAATATACTGGTACACCCCGTGCAACGCTATCAGCGCTCCCAGGGCAACCAGCAGGTTAACCAGCACCCGCGCCTGCCTTTTGTTCAGCAGCAGGTTGCTGGCCACAAAGAACCACAACATATACTCCACATATACCCGTACCCCTTCCACAGCGACGCCCAGCTGGGGCGAACGGACCAGGAATAGAAAGACGACCACCGCCAGGAAAAGCAGTATCGGCACGTCCACCGGGGTAATGCGGTAGGTGAGCCTGCCCCGCAGCGCCATCTGTACCGGCCAGGCCAGGACAAGCAGGAGCAGCAACAGCTCGTCCCAGTTGCTGGCCAGCAACATAAATCTGGAATTGCGCAGCAGGTAGTCCACAGCAGGATAACAGATAATAAGCAAAAGGACCGTTTCTACCCTGACCTCCGCTAAACTGGTGAAGATTAAGCTGTTTTGCCAGACAGGGCGCGATTTCAAGTTCAGCAAGAAACTGCCCGGCAAGCCGCGCCTGACTGCTGTTCCAGCCGGCAACAACGGTCGCAGCAGCAAGCCGGCCAGGAAGGCGAGCATCCGGGCAAACAGCGAGCAGCGGATGGCATACTGGCGGCCAGGCCAGGCGGTGTCTGTAAGCCACCGGCAAAAGGCGCTATGCCGGCAAGTCCTGTACAGGGCGGCCGCCAGGCGGCCAATCAGGCTTTCCTGCCATGCCGGTAAAATCATAAGAGTTCCTCCATGTTGATTCGAGTTGATTAATGAATATATTATAAATGAAAGCAACGCGAAAATCCATGATATCGTTTTCCTTACCTTGTGGAATGAATAGTAAATTGGTAAAATGAGAAAAGCAAAGCAGGAGGGCGCGTTTGTGAGATCCATAAAGGTTTTGCATATCATTGGCGGCGGAGAATTCGGCGGGGCGGAAAAACATATTTTAAACCTGGCCGGGGCGGTTGACCCCATGGCGGTAGAGCTTACAGTCTGCTGCCTTTTTAGCGCTCCCTTTGTTGAAATTGCCGCCGGCGCCGGGATCAACGCGCTGACTATACCCATGCGCAGCAAGGTTGACTTTGCCGTGGCTAGGAAATTGTCCGCCCTGATCCAGAGCGGGGAATTTGATCTTGTCCATACCCACGGGGTCAGGGCTAACCTGCTCGGAAGGCTGGCCGCCCGCCGGGCCGGTAAAAAGAAAGTAATTACCACGGTGCACAGCCTCCTGGAGAAAGATTACCAGGGAATGGCGCTCCGTTATGCCAATAACCTGGCTGAACGGGCCACGAGGTCCTTAACCGGCCACTTTATCGCTGTTTCACAAGGGCTTAAAGACCGCCTCGTTGCCGGCGGTATCCCGGCCAAAAATATTACTGTAATTTATAACGGGATATTACTGGACGAGCTCAGGCCTGCCGGCGCCGCAGGAGCTGCCTTAAAAGAAAAATATGCCGGCGGGGGAGCGCCGCTGGTCGGTATAGTGGCGCGGCTGCACGAGGTAAAAGGGCACCGTTACTTTATTGAGGCGGCCCGGGAGATACTGCGGCAGCGCCCGGCCACCCGTTTTTTAATTATTGGGGATGGTCCGCACCGCCCGGTCCTGGAAAAGTTGGCCGGCAGCATGGGACTGAGCGATCGGGTCGTCTTTACCGGCTTTGTGGAAGATGTCTATTCATTAATGGCCGGGCTGGACCTGCTGGTGATTTCCTCGTTGTGGGAAGGCTTCGGGCTGACAGCGATAGAGGCGATGGTCCTGGGGACACCGGTAGTAGCCACCGAGGTCGGCGGTTTGCCCGAGGTGGTTCAACACGGAGAGACTGGATTGCTGGCGCCGCCCGCCAACGCCGCCGCCCTGGCCAAAAGCATTGTCTGGATGCTGGATCACCCGCGGGAAGCCAGGGAAATGGCCGCAAAAGGCGGGGATATGGTGCGGCGCAAGTTTACCGCCGGGGAAATGGCCCGCCGGACTGTAGACCTGTATCGAAAGGTGTTGGCTGGCGACGGTGTTTAAAGGAGAGAATATTATCTGCCTGGCGGCCGCCGCCTGGCAGGGAATGTGGGCGCGCGCGCAGCAGTTCATGACCATATTTGCCCGCTCAGGAAACCGCATATTATATGTCGATCCTCCCCTTACCTTAATTTCCCCCCTGAAAAATCCTGCCCTGTGGAGCGTACCGAAAGACCTCCGGCAGTGCGGGGGAGAGAATATTGACCTTTACAACCCGCCGGTTATACTGCCCTTCGGGAATATGTACCGGCCTATCAACCGTATCAACCAGCGGATCATCGCCGGCGGCCTGAAAAAGCTCTGCCGGGAACTGGCTTTCAAGCCCACTATCTGCTGGACCTACCTGCCCAACACGGTTGACCTGCGCCTGCCGGACGGCGTCACGCTTGTTTACGACTGCGCTGACGAGCATACCGCTTTTCCTGGTTTAATTAACAAAGAAACAGTTTCACAGATGGAAAAGGAGCTTTTTGCCCGCGCCGGCGTATCGCTGGCCAGCGCCCGGGTGCTCTGGGAGCGCAAGAAGGAATTAGCGCCTGCGATCGAGCTGGCGCCAAACGGCGCCGACGTGGAGCATTTTAGCAGGGCTATGCAGCCCGGTTTGCCGCCGCCGCCGGAATTGAAAGCCTTACCCCGGCCGGTCATCGGTTATGTCGGGGCGGTTAGCGCCTGGTTCGACCAGGAGATGGTGGCGGCCGCCGCCCATGCCTACCCGGAATGGTCTTTTGTCCTGGTTGGTCCCGTGGACACGGATGTGTCGCTGCTTAGCTCCCTGCCCAACGTTTGCCTGCCCGGGCGCAAGCCCTATTCCGCCCTGCCGGCCTACCTGAAATGTTTTGACATTGCTGTGATTCCTTTCAAAATAAACGAGCTGACCACGGGTGTGAACCCGGTGAAACTCTATGAATATCTCGCCGCCGGCCTTCCGGTTGTTTCTTCGGATCTTCCCGAAGTCAGGGCATTCCGGCCTCATGTGGCGATAGCCGGAAATGCGGCGGAGTTCGTCAGCAAACTGGAGAAGGAATTGGCCGCGGATTCAGCGGGAAAGAGAGCGGAGCGGCGGGAGATTGCCGGGCGGCATTCCTGGGAAGCCAGGGCGAAATCCGTTGTGGCGGCTGTCCAGCGGAACAGAAAAAGAAAAAAATAAGGGGGGGTGTAAAGTTTAAGCAAAAATATTGTCGAATTATAATGGATAATAGTAGAAATTTATGGGGTTATTTAGCAGGTTTTTGGAGTAACCTTGTCAAATATATTATTTTGGTAGAAGTTGGTGAGCATAAGTGGAAAAATGCCTATTGTTTCTTTTGCAGGGGATACCGGAATCAGCGGGTTATTTTGCTTTGAGTTTGGCCTTGTTAGGCGTTCCCCTGCGCTGGAAGCGCATCATAGCGGCGGGAACGTTATTGGCCCTGGTTTTTTTCGTGGTGAGATCCCTCCCTTTTACCTTCGGTTTTCACATGGCGGTAGGGTTATTCATAATTGTTATCGCTATCAACAGAGCTACTCATTTGCCGGTAACTAAAATTTTTATAGCCGTGCTTGCTAGTTTTCTAACCCTTATCTTGCTTGAACTGGTAATGATGAAAATTTTCTTTGCCGCTACGGGGCTTGATCCGAACGCGACCATTGTGGGGAACAGCAACGTCTTATGGAAATTAGCAGGCCTGCCGCAGGCTTTGTTGCTGAATATATTTGCCCTGTTAGCCGCCAGGTTTAAAAAACCGAGAGAGGAGGCCTGGAAAATGTGAGCTACTTTGCCATTAGTAAAAACCTGGCCGGGTTCTTAACTGAAAAAGCCGGCCTTGCCCATGAGAAGGAATCCATCCTGGCTTACGCTATCGAGATGACCGTTATCACCCTGGGCAACACCCTCTTCACCCTGCTGCTGGCCGCCCTGCTCGGCGTGCTGCCCGGCGTCCTGTCCTGCCTTGTCGTGGTTTTCCTGTTCAGGCACACGGCCGGCGGCGCCCATTCCAACTCCCCCTGGCGCTGCGCCGCGGTCACCGTAACCATTTATCCGGCAATGGCCTTGTCGGCGGTGTATCTCGCGGGGCTCGGCGCGGCATTTATCGACGCCCTGTCAGCCGTCGCCCTCCTGCTCGGGTTGAGCGCGATTGTTGTTTTAGCCCCGGTCGACTCGCCGTCCGCCCCCATTATTTCACCGTACCGGAGAAAGAAATTGAAGGTCCTTTCGCTGGCGGTGTTTACGCTGACAGCGGCAGCCGTGGTTTGCCTCCGCCAAAGCGACTGGGTTTACGCTTCCCAAATCCGGGTCTGTTTAATATTAACCGTCCTGTGGATCAGCTTCATGCTCGGTAAACCGGGGCACCGGCTGATGTGCCTTGTGGATAGAATAAAATTTAAGGAGGTGCGAGATTCATGAGAAAAATAGCAGTACGGCTGATTGTTTTTGCGACAACCACGCTACTTTTACTTGCAAACGTATTCGCGGCGTCCGCATGCGGCTCATATCAGTATCAGCCGGAAGTGCCACAATCGCTGAGGAGGTAATCAAAGAGGTGGTCTTCCACCTCTTTTTTAACATGCTCGTTTGAGGGGTGAATGTTTTTGCATATGGAGAATAATAACATAGACAGACAAAACACTCTTTACGAGCATTTGTCGACCATGCAGACGTTATGCATATTCATATTGATGCTGGGCTTTGTCATATATAAACAGGTCATTATCTTTTACCCTCCAAATGGCATGCATATTTTTTTTGTTTTATTGTGCCTAATCGGGCTGGGAACTGTTTTATTTTATAATTCTACTTCTTTTCGCAATATTAATATTCTGGAGAGTCAACCTCTCGATGATTACAATCATAGAACATTAGTCAAATATATATATATAACAATCCCGTTTCTAGTTGCTTTAGCTTTAATTTTCATCAGTGAAAAAGGTTTTTTAGTGGAGACGGTATTTATACTGCCCGTCTTGTTTGCCGCTACTGTGTTGGGTGCGAAAGCCAGTTTTCTAATGTCCACGGTCTATACCCTTATTTTGATTTTATACCGGTCCGACTTAAAACTTGAGTCCCTGGCAGAGGCGCTGGAAGATAATATATTTCTTATCTGCACCATGTTTGCGGTCAGCTGGTTTGTCAGCGGCCTGATGGAAATTGAAGCGCGGCACCGCCGGCAGTTGAAAGACAACATGCTGTCCCTGAAAGAAGAGATGGCCCGGCGGGAGGAGATGGAGAAGGAGATGGCCCGCCTGGACAGGATGAATTTAATCGGGGAAATGGCGGCGGGCATCGGTCACGAAATCAGAAACCCGATGACAACCGTAAGAGGTTTTTTGCAGTTGATGGAGGGGAAAGAAAGGTATGCTCAGGACAGAAGGTTTCTTACACTGATGATCGGTGAACTGGACAGGGCGAATGCCATTATTACCGAGTTCCTGTCCCTGGCCAGAAACAAAGCCGCGGACTTAAAGGAACGGGATCTCAACTCTATAATAGAGAGCCTTTTCCCTTTAATCCAGGCGGACGCGCTGATTGCTGAAAAGAATATTGAAAAAGACCTGGTGGAGCTCCCAGTCTTATTATTAGATGAGAAAGAGATCCGCCAGCTAATTTTAAACCTGGTAAGAAATGGGCTTGAGGCCATGGCCGCCGGCGGTAAATTGACGATCAGGACCGCGCTGATCGGGGAAGAGGCGGTGCTGGCCATCCAGGACGAAGGCGCTGGCATTGAAGGCGAGGTGCTGGATAAAATCGGCGCCCCCTTTTTTACGACAAAAGATACCGGGACCGGCCTTGGTCTGGCGGTGTGCTATAGTATCGCCAACAGGCATAAAGCTGAAATAAACGTGGAGACTTCACCGGCAGGCACCACCTTTTATGTCAGGTTCAAACCGCCTGACGCGGCCAGGGTTTCCGCCTGAGGGCCAGTTGCTTTTTATTCAATAATCTCCACGTTCATTACTTGACCCTTGAACTCGTAAAGGAGGGATTTGACATAGTACTCCTTGTTGCTCCTGATATCCTGTCCGCCTAAGTTGATCGTGCCGGACGAAATAATGGTTGTTCCCTCCAGGGTAAAAATCACATCCTTTAAAAACGGGTCGACTGCCTCCACACGCCGGCCCTCGCTGTCTGAAATGACCATAAAGGCGGGCTGAATTTCAAAATCTTTTATTACCACGTTGGTAAAACTGGACCCTGAAACCATCTTATCTCCCACCTGGACATTCGTCAGCATCTCCGGCCGGATAGCGGGGGCCAGTACTGTTATCTTTACAGTTTTAGGCGCGTTCTGGACGTTGTCATGTCCCTTGATTTTATAGACCGCTCCCCCGATTACCAGCAAAACCGCTGCCAGTACCAGCAGGTCAATAATATTTACCAGCCCCAGAAATTTCCCTTTTTCATCAATAATTCTCATGTCATTTCTCCTCGTAAAATCTCTCATTACAATATAAATCAATTTCTTGCATAGATCAACTTCAAGATTGAGCCTAAATACAGGTTTATACACGATAGATTTGGGTTTATAATGGTATGTAAAGTTGTATTGTGTGCCGGAGGTGAATTTTTGTTGTTGGATATAAAACAGATCCAGGAAATACTGCCCCACCGCTACCCCTTTTTGCTGGTGGACAGAATCATATCATTGGAAGAGGGCAAAAAGGCCGTGGGTATAAAAAATGTCAGTGTCAACGAGCCTTTTTTTCAGGGTCATTTTCCCGGACACCCGGTTATGCCGGGGGTGCTGATCCTCGAGGCCATGGCGCAGGTCGGCGCTGTCGTCGTTTTGAAGATGCCTGAATTCGCCGGTAAAATAGCGTTATTTGCCGGTATGGACAAGGTCCGTTTCCGGCGGCAGGTGGTTCCGGGTGACGTGCTCAGGATTGAGGTCCAGGTGCAAAAACTGCGCGGGACTTTCGGTAAAAGCTATGCCGCCGCCTACGTCGGCGATGAAATGGCCGCCGAGGCGGAAATGATGTTTGGCCTGCAAAAATAGTGAGGATTGGAATCGGTTGATATGCGGAGCATTATTAAGAAGACAGGCCTCCAGGGCTTATTAACCAGGCAAATGACGTTTTTGGGTTGCATTTTAAATATTGTCACATCCTGTCCCAATGCGATAGAATAAGTAGGATCAGTGTCTTTGTCCGATAATTGGGGGGATGCTCGTGCAGGTACCGGTAACGGCTATCGTATTGGCTTTGGCTCTGGCCTTGCTGGTTACTCCAATGGTCAAAAAATATGCCTTTAAGATTGGCGCACTGGACCGTCCCGACCAGAGAAAAGTACATAAGCGGGTTATGCCGAGGCTGGGCGGCCTGGCTGTTTATTTCAGTTTTATCGCAGCAGTGCTGCTGACGATGGATATGGGCCCGCAGGTATACGGACTCCTGCTGGGCGGTACCTTGATTATCATACTGGGGTTTATTGATGACACTAAAGGGCTATCGCCGAGGCTGAAGCTGGCGGGGCAGATAGCGGCGGCCGCGGCTGTAGCCGCCATCCCTTTCGGACTAAGAGTGGAGTTTCTAACTAACCCGTTTTCTGACAAGTTGATAACTCTAGGTATTCTGGCAATCCCCGTAACGGTACTCTGGATAGTATCGGTCACCAACGCGGTAAACCTCATTGACGGCCTGGACGGCCTGGCCGGCGGCACAGTCTTTATCTCTGCCCTGACTCTTGCCGCGGTGGTCTGGATTGAGACTGCGAAGGCGGGTGTCTTCCCCGGCCAGAGTGAAGCTTTTGTGCTGGCACTAATCCTGGCGGCCGCCATAGCCGGATTTTTACGTTACAATTTTCACCCGGCAAAAATCTTTCTCGGTGATTCCGGGTCAATGTTTCTCGGTTTCAGCATTGCTGCCCTGTCCATTATGGGAGTGGCCAAAAGCGCCACCTTTATTTCGGTAATCATACCGGTGGTTATTCTGGGTATTCCCCTGCTTGACACCATATTTGCCATCGTCAGGCGCTACTGCGGCCGCAGGCCTATCTTTCAACCGGACAAGGAGCACCTGCACCACCGGCTGATTCAGATGGGATTGAGCCACCGCCAGGCGGTTCTGTCGATTTACGGGGTCAATGTGGTCCTGGGCCTGAGCGCTATCGTCCTGACTTTGATCTCACCCAAGCAGGCGGTCATATTCCTGGTAATCCTTTCCACGCTAATCCTGCTGGCTGCAAACAAGTTAGGAGTGGCCGGCGTCGGGGGACAGTCCCCAATTGCGCCTCAACCGAATAAACAGCAGCGGTCCTGACATAAGGGCCGCTGTTTTACATAGTGATTATTTTGTCGAACTTAGTTAGAATAGGAGGAATTTTTCTATGAAAAGAATAAAAAAAGCGGTTATACCCGCTGCCGGTTTGGGGGTGCGTTTTTTACCCGCCACCAAGGCGCAGCCCAAGGAGATGCTGCCAATTGTAGACAAGCCGGCGATCCAGTACATAGTTGAGGAAGTTATCGAATCAGGCATCGATGAAATACTGATAATCACAGGCAGAAACAAGCAGTCTATAGAAGACCATTTTGACAAGTCTCTCGAGCTGGAGGTGCGGCTTAAGGAAACCGGGAAAACCCCCCTGCTGGAAATGGTCCAGAGCATCAGCCGGCTCGCCCACGTCTGCTTTGTCAGGCAGAAGGAACCGCTGGGCCTTGGCCATGCCGTGCATTGCGCCCGCAGGTTCGTCGGCAATGAGCCCTTCGCGGTGCTGCTGGGTGACGATATCGTGGTGAGCGAGAAACCCTGCCTCAGGCAGATGATCGATATGTATAATGAGGTGCAGTCCTCTGTGATCGCCGTTATGGAGGTGCCTGAGAAAGATGTATCCAAGTACGGCATCCTGGACTCAGTTGTAGAAAGCCCGGGTTTATACAGGGTCCGTGATCTAGTGGAGAAACCCGCGCCGGAGAAGGCGCCTTCCCGCCTGGCGATAATGGGCAGGTATATTATCGAGCCGCGTATTTTTTCCTTGCTGGCGGAAGTTAGCCCGGGCGCCGGGGGAGAAATTCAGCTGACCGACGCCCTCAAGGCGCTGTGTGCGGAACAGCCTGTTTTTGGCATGACCTTTCAGGGCAAACGATATGATGTTGGTGACAAGCTGGGCTACCTGCAGGCCACTGTGGAATTTGCCCTGGCGCGACTGGATTTGCAGGAAGGGTTCCGGCGTTACCTTAAATCCATCTGCAAGGAGCTCAGTTGATGAGGATACTGGTAACGGGGGGAGCCGGTTTTATCGGCTCACATATTGTTGATTTGCTTGTGGAAACAGGATGCCGGGTTTCGGTGGCAGACAATTTATCATCTGGACTGTTTGAAAATATTAATCCCAGGGTAAATTTTTATAAAATCGACATACGCGACCAGGCCCTGGCGGAAGCAATTGCCAGGGAGAAGCCAGAGGCGGTAATACACCTTGCCGCCCAGGCGGATGTGCAGCGATCGCTCAATGACCCGCCGGCCGACGCGTCAATTAACATCCTTGGGACGATCAATCTTTTAAACGCCTGCGCCGGCTACGGCGTGGGCAAGGTTGTTTATGCATCTACCGCAGCGGTTTACGGCAACCCCACTTACCTGCCTGTGGACGAAGACCACCCGGCAAAGCCGCAGTCCCCTTATGGCGTTTCTAAATACACTGCGGAACACTACCTCCGGATTTACGGGGAGTTTAGCGCAGTTAATTACACGGTACTGCGCTTTGCCAATGTCTATGGGGACCGCCAGGACTCCTCCGCGGAAGGCGGGGTGGTGGCCATATTTGCCGCTAAACTTTTAAGAGGTGAGAGTCCGTGTATTTTCGGCGACGGGGAACAAACCCGTGATTTTATTTATGTCAAGGATGTCGCCGCCGCCTGTAGAGCCGCGCTGCGCAGGGGAGACAGCGGAACCTTTAATGTCAGCACCGGGGCGGGCCTGTCCGTTAACCATTTGTTCCGGGAGCTCAAAAAGATCACCGGCAGCAATCTGGAACCGGTATACCTGCCTCCCCGCCCGGGTGATATTACCCACAGCTTCCTGGCCAACGAAAGCGCCTGCGCCTCGCTGGGCTGGCGGCCTCGCTACAGCCTGGCGGAAGGCTTGCGTGAAACCGTAGCAAGGATGTCAGGGGTGTTGTCAGGGGTGTTGTCAGGGGGACGGGGTTGTTGACACCTTTTGTTTGGGTCCGGACTCGCCGTTCCAATTTTGACATACCTCTATCCCCTTACCATTTCCGATTAGTGATATTTCCCCTGCCCTAAAGGGATACCGGTAGAGGACATTTTTCCGCAACCGTTCTTGCACATAGTCATAAATAGACTTATGTCTAAGATGACCACAGACGCAAGGCGAACAGCTTTCCGTGCGGTTCGTGCCGGGGAATCCCGCCCCGGAACCGGAATACGTTAATCCACATGGCCCGGATTACTCACAGTCCAGGTCCCCAAACAGAGGGTGTACCCCCATTCGCTCTAGCTCCCGGTGTGTCCCCGTTCCATTATTGGGCGGGCATCAACCCCCAAAATTGCGCCCATGTAAATTATTCATCCAACCCGCCCTCATCTCCTCTCTCGCCACTGCCCCCGGGCTGGATTCACCGCTGGCCTGTTTCCCTACCAGGACAATATAATCCTCAAACATTTTCCTGCGTTTGCTGAGCTTTCTTAAAATTTTAACCTTATGTTCTCCCATGGCCAAGCCCTCCTTTTCCCATTCAGGACGTACTAACAGTGCATAAATACCATTCCTGCCGGCAAACTAATACCTGTAGATTATACGGAGGGAAATGGAAAGATATGAATCTTTACATGGAATTTTGATCAGGGCGCAAGGCGCCTGTGCCGCAATATTTCCCAGAAAAAGAGGTTGCGGGTAGAATTTGGTCTCCTGTTGCGCGTGGGTGCGTGGTGAAGTAAAGCCAGGGCGTTTAACTGCTAAGAGGTGGTATATTGAAACAAATATCTTTCGGAACAGATGGATGGCGCGGCATCCTGGCCGAGGATTTTAATTTTACCAATGTACGACTGGTAGCGCGGTCTATAGGTATGTATATCCTCAAACACGGCCTGGCTGCCAGAGGTATTGTGATTGGTTACGACAACCGCTTTTTTTCTGATCGCTTTGCCGCGGAAATAGCGGGGGTGTTGTCCGGACAGGGCATTCCCGTTTGGATCACGGAACGCGCTACGCCCACGCCCGTGGTGGCCTATGCGATAAAATTATACGGCGCCGGCGGCGGGATTATGCTGACAGCCAGCCATAACCCGCCTGAGTACAACGGAATTAAATTTATCCCGGAATACGCCGGCCCGGCTCTGCCGCATATCACAGGTGAAATTGAGGACAACATCAGGAAGCTGGCAGATGCCTCTATCGTGGGAAAAAATAGCGGGGATGACAAAGCGCCTGTAAAAAAGGTGAATCCTTACGCGGATTATGCTCGCCATATTACTGCGCTGGTAGATGTAAACGCTATCCGGAAAGCATGGTTGAAGGTGGTTGTCGACCCGATGCACGGCGCCGGGGTTGGTTACCTGGAGAACCTGTTAATGCATGCGGGGGCCTCGGTTGCCGCAATTCGCGATTACAGCGATCCTCTTTTCGGGGGTAGCCTGCCCGAACCTGCCGCCAAATCCCTCGGCCGGTTGAGAGAAAAGGTTATAAACAGCGGGGCACACCTGGGTTTGGCCCTGGATGGTGACGCCGACCGTTTCGGCATAATCGACAGCAACGGTGAATTTATCACCCCAAACCAGTTTCTGCCCATTTTGCTCTATCACCTTTACAGCGTCAAAAGGTTGCGGGGCCCGGTGGCGCGTACTGTCGCCACCACCCACCTGCTGGACAGAATAGCTGACAGATACAGCCAACGGGCTATTGAAACACCAGTTGGTTTTAAATATATCTCCCAATGTCTTACTGAAGAAAGCGCCGTTCTGGGAGGCGAGGAAAGCGGCGGGTTGTCCGTGCAGGGTCATGTGCCGGAAAAAGACGGTATCCTGGCGGGTCTGCTGGCGGCGGAAATTGTTGTGGTGCACGGCCTAAGCCTTACTGCGCTAATGGAACAAATAGGCGGGGAATTTGGCCGCCTGTACAGCGAGCGGCTGGATCTCCGCACCTCTACGCAAGAAAAGGAACGGGTCCTGAGAATTTTACAAGATCTGAAACCAGCAGCACTGGGGAAACGGCGGATAACCGGTGGCACTAAGGCAGACGGGGTTAAATTCTTGCTGGAAGGCGGGGCGTGGGTTCTGGTACGGGCATCCGGTACCGAACCACTGTTTAGAATCTATGTTGAGGCCGGCGCCCTGGAAGAAGTGAAGGAGATACAAGGGGACATGAAAGCTCTGCTGGCCCTCTAAGCAGAGCGGGGTCGCGCGTGTCAAGAGAACCGTCCCCCTGACACGCTTAAGAAAAAAACTCTACGGGGAGGATTTAGACACTTGGGGTAGAAATAAAGTAAACGGTGTTGAAATATGGCGAATGGTAAATTTATCTTCAAGGCGACGCTTCTGATCGCCTTTTTTATCTTGATGTCCAGGGTCCTTGGTTTGGTACGGGAGTCTGTTATAGCGAGCCTGCTGGGGACTACCTACCTGGCAGACGCTTACCAGATGTCCTTGAAGGCGCCGAATATGTTATTTACCGTTGTCTGCGGGGCGTTGGCCACAGTGATAGTGCCTGTTTTTACCGAGTATGTCTCCAGGGGTGAAAAGCGTGAAGCCTGGAAATTGTTCAATACAGTTATTGCTCTGGTTATTCTTTTCTTCCTGTTCACCTCCGTTATCGGTATCATCGGGGCTCCCCTTCTGGTCAAGCTTGTGGCGCCGGGCTTTACAGGCGCAACAAGGGAACTGACCGTTGAACTTTGGCGAATCATTCTGCCGTGGATGATCTTCGCCAGCCTTGCTTCCCTGTACACCCAGCTTTTAAATGCAAATAACATTTTTGGCCTGCCGGCCTTCAGCAGTTCTGTTAACAATATCTTTATTATTATTTTCGCCCTGACCCTCGGTAGGCTATATGGAGTGCAAGGTCTAACCCTGGGCACTATGCTGGCTATGGCCGCCATGGCCCTGGTGCAGTTACCCGCTCTGTATAAGGCAGGCTTTCGTTTAAATTGGCGGCTGGATCTGCGCCACCCCGGCCTGAGAAAGATATGGCGCCTCGCTATTCCTTCTTTTTTCAGCTTGTCGGTCACCCAGGCTAATGTATTTGTTACCTTTGTACTGGCTTCCTGGCTTACAGTGGGCAGTGTCGCATCACTTGGTTATTCTGACAAGTTAATTCAGTTTTCTATCGGCTTACTAGTAACCGCCCTGACAACGGCTGTTTTCCCCACTATCTCCCGGCTGGCCGCCGAAAAGAAAATGGAGGCCTTTGCCGCCACCCTACTTGGTGCGCTGAAGATTGTTTTCGCGGGAATTATAGCGGCTAGCGTGGGATTAGTCACTCTAAGTCATCCTATTGTACACTTTGTTTACGGGTCAGGAGCTTTTGACCAAAAATCAGTAGAAATGACCACGACCGCACTAATATGCTATGCTGTCGGTACAGTAGGTTTTGCCGCCGGCCTTCTTTTGACTCGTGGTTTTTACTCCCTGCAGGATACCCGCACCCCGCTTAAAATAAGTATTGTCCAGGTACTGATAAATCTGGGTCTTAGCCTGCTGCTAATCGGCGTTCTCCAGCATGCCGGCCTGGCGCTGGCCAGCTCTCTGGCTAACCTCGCTTATATGGGTTTGCTGATGTGGTACCTGGAGAAAAAAATACCCGGCCTGTACCGGGACGGCCTGTGGAAATTTATACTGGCTGTTCTTATAGCCGCTGGCCTGATGGCCGCAGTATGTTACATGGCAGGCGGCGCCCTGGCTGGATTGGCGCAGGGGAAAATCGGCCTGGCAATTCAGGTTGTCCTGGCCGGCAGCGCCGGCCTGGCAGTTTTTGTGGCGGCATTTTTTGTCATGCGGGTGGAAGAAGCTTACGTACTCTGGCGTTCCATCAGAAATGCGCTGAGGGAACGCCGGCGTGATTGGGGCACGGGAAGGTAGGTATGGTTTAAGCCGCACGTTTTTGGCGGGTTGAAAACCCGCCTTACAGTGAAACGTACACGACTCGGTTGTAGGTGCGGCTTCAGCCGCACGTTTTTTGCAGCAGGATAAATCCCGCTAAAAAGCGGAATGACACACCTGAAGCGAAACGGGGACATAACAAAGCGAATTTAGGACAAACGTGTCAAGAGAACCGTCCCCTTGGCTCGCTTTGATGCGGAGGAATTTCCCCGATCTGATGGTGGGTTCAGGCCTAGCTAAAAAGTGTCAACAACCCCGTCCCCCTGACATCAAAAGTGTCAACAACCCCGTCCCCCTGACATCACCCCTGACATCACCCCTGACATCAAAAAGTGTCAACAACCCCGTCCCCCTGACATCCCCCTGACACCCCCTGACACCCCTGAATTGTAACCCTTCCGCCGGTGGTCGCATACGCTGGTGGGGGAGGTGTGGAGCAGTGCTGTTCAAAATTTCCGATCTCGGTCTGCGGGATATAGTAAACCTGGTTGACGGGGCGAAACTTGGGCCGGTCAGCGATGTTTATATTGATCTGGAAACCGGAAAGGTTACTTCTCTGGTGCTTTCAGGCGGCAGGAAGTATTTCGGGCTACTGGCCGCCGGCAGGGATGTGGTTGTGCCCTGGGAGAAAATAAAGAAAATCGGCGTGGATACGGTTTTGGTGGAAATAGAGAATACATAAGAACGGGGCAATATAAAAATTTGACACAGATGCAGGCATTTTGTTAGAATATATTGACTTTAACATTAATTGTTGCCACATTATAGGAAGGGACTAGCTGCTAATTTTTCCGAACCTCTGCCCCGGAGGTTTGGTTTTATGTTTGGGCCTTTTCCCAAATTAAGGAGGGAATGCAATGTGCAGGCAGTTATTTACATCTGAGTCTGTAACAGAGGGACATCCCGATAAGGTTGCCGATCAGATATCAGACGCAGTGCTGGACGCCATATTTGGAGAGGATCCTTTTGCCCGCGTGGCCTGCGAAACTATGGTTACAACCGGCCTGGTCCTGGTGGCCGGTGAGATTACCACAAAATGTTATGTTGATATCCCCAGGGTTGTCCGGCAGACAATCTGCGACATAGGCTACACCAGGGCGAAATACGGTTTTGACTGCGATACCTGCGCGGTCCTCACCTCTATTGACGAACAATCCTGCGATATTGCTCTGGGAGTGGACAGGTCACTGGAAACCCGGGATAGCGAAGCAGGTTTTGATTCCTACGACCTGATCGGAGCTGGTGACCAGGGCATGATGTTCGGGTATGCCACAAACGAAACGCCTGAATTGATGCCGCTGCCTGTTGCGACGGCCCACCGCCTGGCCAGGCGGCTGGCCGACGTGCGCAAGAGCGGCGCCATTCCCTATTTGAGACCGGATGGAAAAACACAGGTAACCGTTGAATATGAGGATGGACGCCCCCTGCGTATGGATGCTATTGTGGTATCGACCCAGCACCACCCCGAAGTGGAACTGGCGGATATCAGGGATGATGTGATTAACAAAGTAATCAAGGAGATCGTCCCGCCGCAATTTATAGATAAAGACACGCGGTTTTTTGTCAACCCGACAGGCCGTTTTGTCATCGGCGGACCCCAGGGAGACACCGGTCTTACTGGCAGGAAGATTATTGTTGATACATACGGCGGTATGGCCAGACACGGCGGAGGCGCTTTTTCGGGCAAGGACCCGACCAAGGTTGACCGTTCGGCCAGCTATGCCGCCCGCCATGTGGCAAAAAATATCGTTGCCGCCGGCCTGGCTGACAAGTGCGAGTTTCAGGTCGCTTACGCCATTGGGGTAGCGCATCCCGTTTCAATCGCGGTCGACACGTTCGGCACTGGCAGAATCGACGAAAAGCTGTTGAGCAAGCTGGTGAGAGAGCATTTTGACCTGCGGCCCGCCGCCATAATTGAAAAATTGAACCTGCGCCGGCCGATATACAAGCAGGTAGCGGCATACGGGCATTTTGGCAGGATTGATCTGGACCTGCCCTGGGAAGCGACCGATAAGGCTGATCAGCTCAGGCGCGCAGCGGGACTGTAGCCGGCCACAAAAAAAAGTCAACATGGCGCAAACTCTATGGCCGGGACAATGAACCAAAACGCAAGCCGGACCCCTTTAAGGGAGCCCGGCTTTTTGTTATTTTAAGGAGTTTGTGTTTTTCGACTGACCCCGAGGGGGAATGAACCCCGGAAATTTTAAGGGGCGAACCTTAAGCTGCGTTGTAGGCTAAAGGTCGCTGCCGGCGAATTTGCCCCCTTATTTTCCCGTCCATTCTTTTACTTTCTCCTGATTATCATCAACCCACTTGGCAGCTGCCGCAGCAGGCTCCATGCCGTTTTCAATATCAAGCATGACTGTCTCCATGTCGGCGGCGCTCCAGTTGAATTTGTCCAGTATGTCGTAAACCGCCGGGTTGTCCTCTTTCAACCCTTTGCGTACAATAGTGTGGATGAATTCCTCAGTGCCGTAAATCTCTTTCGGATCCGCCAAATATTTGAGATCCCACTTGGCAAATTTCCAATGGGGAGTCCAGCCGGTGACTACAATCCAATCTTCTTTGTCTTCGGCCTTTTTCAGGGCTGCCGCCATGCCGGCGCTGCTGCTGCTCTGCAATTGTAAATCAAGGTTGTAATCTTTGATTGCTTGTTCAGTCGCCATCATAATACCGGCGCCCGGCTCAATTCCGGTTATTTTCCCCTGGAATTTATCCTTAACGCTATTTAATTCTTCAACTGAATTAATAGTTACATATTCCGGGACCACCAGACCGATTTTAGCGCCCTGCAAATTGGGGCCCAGGTCTTCTACCTTGTCCTTTACCTCCGCGTAGTAATCCTTGTGGGTCGCGGGCAGCCAGGCGGCGACAATGCCGTCAAAGTTTCCCTCGCTCACGCCCAGCCACATGGGAGAAGCGTCTACTGCAGTAATCGTAACTTCATAACCTTCGTTTTCCAATACCTTTTTAATGACGTTGGTGCTGGCAATTTCTGAATCCCACTGTACATAGCCAAGTTTTACCGGTCCTTTTGCATCCCCGCCTTGTTGCTGGGCCTGCTGCCCGCAACCAGCCATCACCCCGGCAAACAGCGCCGAGACAATTAGCAATACCACCAGTTTTGACGTTTTTTTAAACATTTAACAACCCCCTTTTTTATTTAAAATTTATTTTACGTTTTTCACTCAGGCTTTGCGTTACCCGGTCCAGGATGACGGCCATGATTACTATGGCCAGGCCTCCTTCAAACCCCTTGGCAATATCGAGCCTGGAAATGCCTGTCAACACCTCAAAGCCAAGGCCGCCGGCTCCAATCATGGCGGCGATAACGACCATGGAAAGGGAAAGCATAATACACTGGTTGACGCCGGCCATAATAGTGGGCAGCGCTAGAGGTACCTGCACCCTGGTCAGTTTTTGCCACTCGGTGGATCCAAAGGCGTCAGAGGCTTCTACTAACTCAACCGGCACCTGCCTGATGCCCAATCCGGTGAGGCGTATCGTCGGCGGCATGGCAAACACCACTGTGGCAAAAAGTCCCGGCGCCTGGCCCAGTCCAAAGAACAACACTGCTGGAATCAGGTAGACAAAGGCAGGCATTGTCTGCATAAAGTCCAGCAAAGGCATTATTAATTTGTGAGCGAGGTCGCTCCTTGCTGTGAGAATGCCCAGCGGTATACCCAGTAGAAGCGCCAAAGCGGTAGAGGCCAGGACCAGGGCCAGGGTTTCGACAGAAGATTCCCATAGCCGCATATTATAGATCAGGTACAGGCCGATAGCCGTACCAATAGCTATCTTGCGGTTGGCAATAAACCAAACCAGAATAAACATTATAATAATAATAATCAGCGGGGATACAGTTAAAAAAGCTGTTTCAATGCCGGTAACTAATATTTCAATAGCTCTGGAGATAAAATCAAATAGCCATTCTAGATGGACCTGCGCCCATGAAACTACTTGATCCACCCATAGACCAATCGGCAGTTTAGGCATTGTTATCTCCTTTCCTGACCATTCCGGCCAGTACCGAACCCTTAACCAGTATGCCTGCCAGTTTGCCGTCATCTTGGGTTACAGCGACGGGGAACTTTGTATCCGCTATTACCGGGATGATATCTATCACAGGAGTGTCAACACTGACTCTGGGCACATCTTCAATAATGATGTTCTTAAGTTCCTCTCTGTGTTCTTTAACAGCCTGGAGGGCATCTTCAGCCTGGACGATACCGGCCAGCCTGCGCTCCCTGGTAACTGCGAAAATGCTCGAGATGCCGTGTTCCCTCATCAGGCGCAGAGCCACACGCGGCCCGTCCTTAAAAAATACAACCGGATCCGGCGGCTTCATTACCCCTTCCGCTGTCAGCACCTTTGTCCGGTCTACATCTTCAACAAATTTCTCTACGTAGCCGTTCACCGGGTTAGTGAGGATATCCTCAGCTGTACCGATTTGCACAATTGTGCCGTTATTCATCAGCGCGATATGATCGCCGATTTTCAACGCTTCATCCAGGTCATGGGTAACAAAGATGATGGTTTTGTTAAGAGCGTTATGCAGGGAAAGGAGCTCGTCCTGCATACTTTTACGGATAAGCGGGTCCAGGGCGCTGAAGGCTTCATCCATTAGGAGGATGTCCGGATTGTTGGTCAGGGCCCTGGCCAGTCCCACCCGCTGCTGCATACCGCCGCTGAGCTGCTGCGGCATGCTGTTTTCCCAGCCCTTTAAACCTACCGTTTCCAAAACCTGCGCTGCCCTCTCCCGGCGCTGCGCCGTGGGGACACCCTGTATCTCCAGGCCATAAGCTGCGTTATCCAATACCGTCCGGTGAGGAAATAAGGCAAAACACTGAAATACCATGCTGATCTTTTTCCTGCGCATTTCCCTTATAACCTGCGGCGCAGCTGAAGTTATATCCTCACCGTCTATGGTAATGGCGCCGCTGGTGGGTTCAATCAACCGGTTAATACATCTCAGCAAGGTCGACTTGCCGCATCCGGACAACCCCATTAGTACAAAAATTTCACCCTCACTTACTGAAAAATTTATGTCATATATCCCCACAGTCTGATTGACCTTTTTCAGTATTTCACCCTTGGCGCAACCTTTTTTCAATAGCTTGACGGCCTTTTCGGGGTGGTCCCCAAAAATTTTTACCAGGTCTTTGACGATTATTTTGTCCATGTAGACCTCCATGTTGTAAACTATAGCACAACTCTATCCACGAAAGGCAGCTATTGTAAAACAACCCCATGCGAATTGGTAAGTTGTCACATATAAAATATTATAACAAAGAAATATTTATTATGTCTAGTAAATGAGTTTTATAAATTTTTATCTGATTTGTTATTATGCCTATTAAGAATCGTTAAATTCAGTCGGTCAAAAATAATTTTTTCCTATATCTACCGCCAATAACCCCCTGACGACTACCCGCATAATTTGCATGAGGGGGTGAAATCATGCAACCATTTTTTTTACTGCCGTTTTTTGTCGCTGCGGCTGTCCTGTTATGGAGGGTATGGCGCATATGTAAAAAAGAGCGGCTGTCGGGTCCGTCCGGTATAAAAGTATGGATCATTGTAAAAAACCAGGAGCCATGGATTGAAGGATTCGTGCGCAAACTATTCAGGATAATAAGGGGTTCCGTCTGTCTAAAGGTGTATATAGCGGATGACTGCTCCGGCGACAGCACGGCTGAAATCCTTTACCGGCTGGGCTGGATATACCCTTTGCAGACACTATCCGCAGGCGGGGAGCGGCTGGAAAATGGCAGTCCTGCCGCTGAATCCGGGCCTGGCCGCGCCCTGCGCTTTGATGTCAGGGGTCTGGCCGGCAGGGAACTCCTAAATGCGCCCTTGTTTAGTCATCTCTCCTGCCTGAACAAAGGTAAACCACAAATTTTGTCGAATTAAACTTTACCTGTTATTTTGAGGTGGGGTTGTCTTGCGGGCTAAGCAGGGAACGTTTTATTTTATCTTTACCTGGCTTGTTGTCGGACTGGCTGTCTGGCGATTGGCCTTTTTGCTGCCTGCCCTGGAACTTGACAGTGTGCGGGAGTTGCTGCTGCTCGTCTTCCTGGGCGTGCTGGCCGAGTGCCTGTCCGTCCCTTTTGCTTACGGCAGGCTTTCGGGTGCATTTGTGTTGGTCCTGTCCACTTTCTTGATTTATGGACCGGCTGCCGCAGTCTGGGTAAGCGGACTTTCCGCTCTGTTTGGGCAGGGGATCGCCAATCGGGGCAATCCAATCCGCACAGTGTTTTTCAACGCCGGCCAGTACGTGCTGGCGGTGGCGGCGGCTGACGGGCTGTTCCGCTTGAGCGGCGGCGCGCAGGTATTGCCCCTGTCTGCGAATATGTTTCCGCTGCTGGTTTTCACAATAGCTTATATTGCGGTTAATCATATCCTGGTGCACCTGTACATGGCGCCGATCAGACATGGTATTGCCGGGCATGTTTCCTGGGTTGACAGCATCAAGTGGGATATGCTGACCTATTTTTTTACCGTCCCTCTCGGTATCCTCATCGCCATGATGTACGGCTACACCGGGATTTCCGGGACGTTCCTCCTGTTTTTTTCCATCCTTGCTGTTCAGTTGATACTCCGTTTCTATGTGCGTCTTCAGGTAACCAATATGGAATTGACCGCTTTTTACCGGGTTGCCAAAACCCTTGAGGGCAAGCCGAATTCGACAGAAATCATGGAGCAGATATTAGCAAACGCCAAAAGAGCAGTTCCTTTTCGCACAGGGGTGGCTTATCTTCGCCCGGAGGAAGGGGCGCCCTACCTTCCCGTGGCAGTGACCGGGCTATATGCCGGGCAGCTGCTGTCAACAGCTGTTTACCAGGGAGAGGGCGTAATCGGCCTGGCTGTGGAAAACAGGGAGCCGGAAATTATATATGACACCAGGACACACCCGCTGGCTAAAAATGAGCCGGGCTTATGCCGGACCATGCGCTCGCTGATCATTGTACCGCTCTTTTCGGGAAATGATTCGCTGGGGGTAATTGTGCTGGGCGAAAAAAGGCCCCAGGTTTTTGACGACAAGAGCCTGCATATTATGACAGTCCTGGCCGGGCAGGCGGCGGTGGCCCTGGAGAATTACCTTCTCAACAACAGGCTGAGCCAGGTCCTGTCCAGGGATACCCTGACAGGGTTATTGAGTTTTGACACACTGTGGGGTATTGTTTCTGAACACTGTGCGAGTCCTCAGGCGGCGGATTATACAATGGGACTAATTTTGCTTGATATAGATCGTTTTAAAATATTCAACAGGCATTACGGCCGGGAGACGGGGGAAATGTTGCTGGCACAGCTGGCGACACTGCTTGGCAGCTATTTGCGCAAAGACGACGCAGCGTCGCGCTACGGTGGCGATGAGTTCGCCCTGTTGCTCCCCTGGGCCGGCGGTATGCAGTTGGTTGACCTGGCGGAAACCCTGTTGAAAAGAATCCGCGTTTATTCTTTTCTGCGTGGAGAGGGCCGGTCGGCAAAAATTACTGTCAGTATCGGTATTGCTGAATTTCCGCGGGATGCCGGAGATCCGGCCGGCCTGTTCAACGCGGCGCAGCGAGCACTGGACAAGGCCAAAGCAAGCGGCGGAGACAAGGTTGTGCCCGCCGCGGCGCCGCTGGTGGATTAAAGGGCTGTAGAATGGGGGCTTCTGTTTGGGGCCTATCTTTGACGTCGAGGAATGTCTTGAGTGGAACGGGGTAACACCCCCCTAACGGGTATTCCTCCGGGGGTTGATGGATGAATGTCCCCAATTTGGGCGCCGGGGGTGTTTTCCAAACCGGCAGGCGCAAAAAGCCCGCCCTGCAAGGTGGGAGGTATGTCACCGCTTGGAATGGCGACCTGCTGGGTACTGCATACAACAGACGGGAATGCGGAGATTTCGATGTCGGACATCCGGCATCTGACGACTGACCCCTGAATTTGTAGGCGCCGCTTCAGCCGCACATCTTGCGGATTAAAAGGTGTCAACAACCCCGTCCCCCCGACAGACCCCTGACAGAAAAGGTGTCAACAACCCCGTCCCCCTGACACCCCTGACACTCCATATTTTAGGGAGGCCTGTCATGCTTTCACTCTGGAAAGACCTGCTAAACCTGATCTACCCTTCCCCTGTTGAATGTCCTTTATGCGGCGGGACAAGGCAGGGAAAAGACCTTTGCGACAACTGCCGTTCCATCATCAGCGGCTATAAACAGGAACTATACTGCGAACGGTGCGGACGCTTTACCGGGAAAGGCTCGCATATCCCCAGTGTTTCCAGCCACTTTTGTTATACCTGCCGGAAACAGCAGTGGCCCTTTGAGCTGGTCCGGGCGGCCGGCCCTTATGAGGGCGTATTGAAGGAAGCGATCCATCGCTTCAAGTACCTCGGCCGCCGGGGTCTGGCTTGCAGTCTGGCTGGCCTGATGGTGGAAACTGCCCGTGCGGAACCTTTGCTAACCTCGGTTGACCTGATACTGCCGGTGCCGCTTTCTGATGAAAAGCTGCGCCTGCGGGGTTTTAACCAGGCTGTCCTGCTGGCGGAAGAAGCCGGTTACAGGCTGCAAATGCCTGTGAACACCAAGCTGCTGGTCAAAGATTTTGAAACCCACCCCCAGGCCGGCTTGAACAGGACGGCCAGAGAGCAAAACCTCAGAGGCGCCTTCAGGGTGACAAATGCCGGGGCGATTCACGGCAAGAACATCATGATTATCGATGATGTTTTTACAACCGGCAGCACTATGTCGTCAGCAGCCCTTGTTATTCGCTCCGCCGGAGCAAAACATGTATTTGGTCTTACGGCGGCTGCCGGCCGGTATTTTTAAATTTCTACAAAATTCATGCCAGCGTTTTACAAAAAATGACATGATATTTGGCGTGATAATATTTTACCCACATTAAAAAGGCCGATATTATAAGTTATTAACAGCGTTATCCACATTATCCACAGGTTTTTCTTCGAGCACGCCTTTTCCGCAAGGAATTTTTCGACATTAGTGGCTTTAACAAAGACTTCTTATCGAACTGAAATTATAAGCAGAATCTATAGAATAAAAAGTCAAAGCAGGACAAAAATATGGAAGGCTTGACAATCTTATCCCCCCTGTGTTACTATTCAAATGGAGCTTCTATATTCAGAGATCAAGTTTTTAGGAGGTATGTTTGTGGTTGGCACGGTTAAATGGTTTAACCAGGAAAAGGGTTACGGTTTTATCGAGAGGGAGGATGGTGGAGACGTATTTGTCCACTTCTCGGCGATTCAGGAAGAAGGCTTTAAGACCCTAGCCGAGGGTCAGAAGGTTGAATTCGATATCGTCGAAGGCGCCCGGGGGCCTCAGGCGGCCAACGTGATAAAAATATAAAGATGAAGTACCCCAGCCCAGCCTGGGGTATTTAAATCTAATGCGTGATTTAAGAAAAAAATTATTCCATAAAGGGAATAATAAACATGGGATAAAAATACTGCTATTATGGAAGGAGTGTGCATATGGGAGTACAGATTCGCGGCAGAAACATCGAAGTAACGGACGCCTTGAAGGAATATGTAAACAAACGTCTGCGAAAACTGGAAAAATATATTGACAACTTGGGTGAAGCCCAGGTTACCCTGTCTGTGGTAAGGGGATTTCACCGGATTGAAGTGACCACTCCCATCAACGGGATGATCTTGAGGGGGGAAGAAAGCACTGGTGATATGTACGCCTCCATCGACCTGGTGGTGGATAAGCTGGAAAAACAAATTGAAAAGTATAAAGGCAAGTTGCAGAAAAGAGGGGCCAGGTTCGTCAATAACCTGAAGACGCCTGCCGCTGTAAATACTGAAGAAGACGGGCCGCGCCTGGTGCGGACAAAACGTTTTGCTATTAAACCGATGCCGGTCGATGAAGCCGTTTTGCAGATGAACCTGCTGGGACACAATTTCTTTGTGTTTTCCAATGCCGAAACCGAACAGGTTAATGTGGTATACAAGCGCAAGGACGGCAATTATGGTTTGATCGAACCTGAGTCCTAGGATACCAATAAAAACAGGCGCCTCCTTGTGTAGGCGCCTGTTTTTTTTACCCGGTACCGGCGCCGGCGCCGGTACCGGCCTGGCAAATAGTGCCATAATTGACTGCTTTATCGAATATCAAGTATAATAGAGAGTGATGTTTTAGATGTTTGATATTTGAGGTGTTATGAAATGCTAGGGTTCATCAAGAACTGGCTTGACGACAACGCCCGCGAAGTAAAAAAACTGCAGCGCACGGTAGATCAGATTAACAATTTGGAAACAAAGATGAAAGCCATGCCGGAAGCCGGGCTGAAGGGCATGACTGCTGTTTTTAAAGAGCGTCTGGCCGGGGGCGGGGAACTGGACGATATCCTGCCGGAAGCCTTTGCGGTGGTGCGGGAAGCGTCCCGGCGCATCCTGGGCATGAGGCATTTTGACGTCCAGTTGATGGGCGGGATCATATTGCACCAGGGCCGCATTGCGGAAATGAAAACAGGTGAAGGCAAGACGCTGGTGGCCACACTGCCGGTTTACCTGAATGCGCTTACCGGCAAGGGAGTCCATGTGGTCACAGTCAACGACTACCTGGCGCACCGGGACAGCGAGTGGATGGGTCAGATCTACAAATACCTTGGTTTAAGCGTCGGGCTAGTTGTACACGGCCTGGATTGGGACGAGAAAAAGCGCGCCTACGATTCTGATGTGACTTACGGCACCAACAATGAGTTTGGTTTTGACTACCTGCGGGACAACATGGCCCACCACCCCAGCCAGTTGGTGCAGCGCAAATTGAATTACGCTATAGTTGACGAGGTAGACAGTATCCTCATTGACGAGGCCAGGACGCCGCTGATTATCTCCGGACAGGCTGACAAGTCCAACGAATTATACAATATATTTGCCAGGATCGTGCCCCGTCTGGCCCCGGAAACCGACTATACCGTTGACGAAAAGGCGCATACAGTGGCTATCACCGAAGCAGGCGTGGCCAAGGTGGAAAAGGCGATCGGCGTGTCCAACCTTTATGATGACAAGAATATCGAGCTTACTCACCACCTGAACCAGGCTCTTAAGGCCAATGCCCTGATGAAAAGGGACCGCGATTATGTGGTGAAAGACGGCCAGGTGATCATCGTGGATGAGTTTACCGGCCGGCTGATGTTTGGCAGGCGGTATAGCGAAGGACTGCATCAGGCCATTGAGGCCAAGGAAAATGTTAAAATCGAAAGGGAGTCCCAGACTCTCGCTACGATTACATTCCAGAATTATTTCAGAATGTATGACAAGCTTGCCGGCATGACCGGCACAGCCGAGACAGAGGAGCAGGAATTTAAAAAGATTTATAACCTGGACGTGGTAGTGATACCCACCAACAAACAGCTGGTCCGTATAGACACGCCGGATGTCATTTACAAGACGGAGCAGGCCAAGTTCCGGGCAGTAGTGAATGAGATTGCGGCCAGGCACGCCAAGGGGCAGCCGGTACTGGTAGGCACTATCTCTATTGAAAAATCAGAATTGCTAAGCGGTTTGCTCAGGAAAAAAGGCGTGCCTCACCAGGTGCTCAACGCCAAGTACCATGACAAAGAAGCGGAAATAGTGGCCCAGGCCGGGCGTTACGGCGCGGTGACCATAGCTACCAACATGGCCGGGCGCGGCACGGACATCCTCCTGGGAGGCAATCCGGAATTTCTCGCCCGCCTGGAAATGAGGCGGGAGGCCCAGCAGTATGAGACGGCGGGTGACGATAACGGGTCCGCCGCAGAGGACGAAAGCCTGGCGCTGCAGCCCCTGCTGAAAAAATACCGCCGGCAGACAGAAGAAGAACATGCCAGGGTGGTGGAGTTGGGCGGGCTGCACATCATCGGTACAGAGCGCCACGAGAGCCGCCGTATCGACAACCAGCTGCGCGGCCGTTGCGGGCGTCAGGGCGACCCCGGCTCCAGCCAGTTTTACAGCTCTTTAGAGGACGACTTGATGCGCCTGTTCGGCTCCGACAATATCGCCGGGATTATGGAACGGCTGGGCATAGAGGAAGATATGCCCATCGAGCACCAAATGATTTCCAAGTCTATTGAGACCGCCCAGAAACGGGTGGAGAACCGTAACTTTGATATCCGCAAGCATGTGCTGCAGTACGATGACGTGATGAACCAGCAGCGGGAACTGATCTACAAGCAGCGCCGCCAGGTGCTGACCGGTGAAAATTTGAAAGAAGACGTGCTGGAGATGATCGACGCCTCCGTGGAGCGGGCGATCGCTACCTACGCGCCGGAGGGTGTTCACCCCGAGGAGTGGGATTTTCCAAGTCTCCTGGAGCAGGCGGAACAGTTATTTTTGCCGGGCCACAAGCTCACGCCTGCGGACCTTGAGGATATGGGCCGTGGTGAGCTGGCGGCGTTTCTCACCGAAAAAGCCCGGGCGGCATATGAGGCCAGGGAGCAGGAACTGGGGCCGGAGACCATGCGGCAGGTGGAGCGGGCAGTCATGCTGCGCATAGTTGACGAAAAGTGGATGGACCACCTGGACGCCATGGACCAGCTGCGGGAAGGCATCGGCCTGCGCGCTTACGGGCAGAAGGACCCCCTGATTGAATACAAATTTGAGGGGTACGAAATGTTCCAAAACATGATCAACACCATCCAGGACGATGTGGTGCGCTACATTTTCCGGGTAGACATAGTGCAGCCGCAGGAGCAGAAGCGCAGGGTGGTGGAAAACCGTTACGCTGATGAAAGCGCTAAAAAACCCGTGCGCAAGGCAAATAAGGTAGGCCGCAATGACCCCTGCCCGTGCAACAGCGGTAAAAAATATAAGAAATGCTGCGGCCGGTCGGAAGCGGTGTAGATGGCAATTTTGTCATGTTTAACAGAAATGATTAAATTTAAAGGGTTTGCGGTACTGGCCCGGATGCCCTGTTTAGATGTTAGAAATGTGACGTTTAAAAAAATCCTGTAAATCTGAAAAATCTTGTAAATCATGTGAAATAGAAAATTCGCAAAAGGAATGGGATTAGGATGTTCACCGAATTAAAAAAGGATCTTGAACCGCTTGGCAAAAGGATAGAAGATTTGAGGGTTTCCCTTTGACATAGCCGGCAAAGAGGAAGAGATTAACATACTGGACGCCCAAATGCTCAACAACGGTTTTTGGGATAACCAGGTGACGGCTCAGAAAACTGTGCAGCGGGTGGCAAACCTGCGAGACAAAGTTTCTGCTTTCCAGGAGCTTGTAAAAAAATATGAGGAACTAGAAGTCTTAATAGAACTGGGCCAGGAGGAAGAGGACGAATCACTGGCCAAAGAAGCCGGAGTAGGCCTGGATTCTGTCTCCAGACTGGTGGGAGAAATGGAACTGGCGGTTCTGCTCAAAGGTCCTTACGACCGGGGCAACGCTATTATCGCTCTCCACGCCGGCGCCGGCGGCACTGAGGCCCAGGACTGGGTGGAAATGCTCCTGCGTATGTACGGGCGCTGGGCGGAGCGGCGCCGCTTTAAAATTGAGATTTTAGACATGCTGCCGGGTGATGAGGCCGGGATCAAGAGCGCTACCATCGAGGTTATCGGCGCCAACGCTTACGGTTACCTGCTGGCGGAAAAGGGAGTGCACCGGCTGGTGCGTATTTCGCCTTTTGACACCGCCGGGCGGCGGCACACCTCTTTCGCATCTGTGGATGTCCTTCCAGAAGTAGAAGAAAGTGTGGACGTGCAGATCGACCCGGAGGACTTGAAAATTGACACTTTCCGCTCCGGCGGCGCCGGCGGGCAGCACGTTAACAAAACAGATTCGGCGGTCAGGATGACCCACCTGCCTACCGGGATCGTGGTATCCTGCCAGAATGAACGCTCCCAGATAGCAAACCGGCTGGCGGCCATGAAAATGCTGAAGGCCAGGCTTATCGACCTGGAGATCCGCAAAAAAGAAGCCGAACTGTCGGCGTTGCGCAGCGACCAGCAGGAAATAGCCTGGGGCAGCCAGATCCGTTCCTATGTATTTCATCCCTACAGCATGGTCAAGGACCACCGCACCGGGTGGGAGACCGGGAATATAAACGCTGTGATGGACGGAGATATCGACCCTTTTATCGCGTCCTTCCTGAAAAAAAAGGCCCGGGGGAAGAATTAACCGTGTTAAGGGGACGGTTCTCTTGACACGCTGGTAAAAAAGAAGCGCGTTATGCGCTTCTTTTTTAATCCCCTTACCGTGTCACGGGGACGGTTCGTGCGCCACGAGGGGCGCATCATATAGCGGGTGGGAAGCCCGCTGAGCAAGATTTAGCAAATCACTCATAGTGAGTCTTGAGCATCACCGGGTAACTTGTGATGTTAAGCGTAGACAGCG
>JAHDOA010000047.1 GCA_018435055.1 Pelotomaculum sp.
AAAAACCGTGTTGTCCACACTCTCCACAGCCTCGGCGACTAGGTCTAAAATTAACTACGACGACAAAATCATTTCAAAAGATGCAACTAATAATATCTTTATTGCTGACACTAAGTGGAAATATCTGGTTCACTTAAAAAATAAAACTATTGTCTTGACAAGGGGGACACTTTACAGGATTTACTTGATGCCACGGCTACTGTATAACTTCACTATAAGCCAAGCTGAATTCAATGAACGGATTCATTAGGATAGCCATTTTGCCTTTGTTTTGATGTACGGCTTGCGAGGCTAATGAAATATCTTGAAAAAGTATCATAATCAAAAAGAACAGAAGGGTAAACATTATGTGGAAAGATAGCGAGACAGAGCTTGATTTTCTGGATTATAACTACCTGGTCGAAAGTATGGTTGAAATCATTAAAGATGATTCCCTGCTTCCAGCGTGTATTGGCCTTTATGGTGACTGGGGCAGTGGAAAATCCAGCTTGATCAGGATGTGCAAGTCACAGCTTGAAAAAGAAGACGATAAAGTAAAATGTTTGATCTTCAATGGCTGGCTTTTTGAAAACTATGATGATGCCAAAACAGCTATTCTTGGCGAAATACTTGATGCTTTTAAAGAAGAAGCAAAACTGTATGACAAAGCGGGGCGAGCTATTAAAGCACTTTACAAGAGCATTGATAAATTAAAAATTGCCAAGAGTTCACTTAAATTTGGGCTGGACTTTTTCCTTACAGGTGGGTTGGGCACTCTTGTTGACTTAACGATAAAAAAAGTATTGGAGTCGGCTTCTGGGAAACTTCCAGATATGGAATTAGATAATGTTGAAAAATCAATCAAGGATGAATTGGACTATAAAGAACTCAGAGAAGATATTCGGGAATTTCAGAAAATGTTTGCTGAATTGCTTGAAGGAAGTAAAATATCACGTTTGGTTGTGTTTGTTGACGAACTTGACAGGTGTAGACCAGATACAATCCTTGATACGCTGGAAGCAATAAAGCTGTTCCTTTTCACTGGGAAGGCAGCATTTGTTCTTGGCACAGACGAGAGACACATT
Organism: Pelotomaculum sp.; assembly: GCA_018435055.1. GTDB lineage: Bacteria > Bacillota > Desulfotomaculia > Desulfotomaculales > Pelotomaculaceae > Syntrophopropionicum. Next base: position 1,065 of record JAHDOA010000047.1, read on the forward strand.
GCATATGCGGTAAAAAGCAAATTTAAGGATATTGAAGGACAAGAGATAGATATTGGAAAAGAGTACTTAGAAAAATTGGTTCAGTACCCTATCAAAATTCCGAGACTTGATTCCAAGGAAGTTGAAACCTACATAGGTTGTCTGTTGTTGCAGAGTGATCTAGATGATACTTCTTTTAATAAGCTTATTGACGCTTTTCATGAAGCTCAAAATGAGGATTTTATGACAGCATCTTTAACGGAAGTTGCTACTGAGATAGATGTTGATACAAAAGATACTTTGACCACAGCTCATCAACTTTCAAATCTTCTAGCGCATGGATTAAATGGGAACCCGAGACAATGCAAGCGTTTTCTGAACATGATGGATTTGCGGATAAAGCAGGCGTCTTATAAGAAAAAAGCTCTTGATAGACGGGTGCTTGCGAAGATGATGATGCTTGAGTACTTCAGAAATAATGTCTTCAAAAAAATGGCTGTCATGGCGCACGAAGGCACACTACAGGCAGAACTTGCAGAATTTGAAAGTATTTGCAATGCTGATGAACCTCGTGATGATAAAAGTAAATTGAAAGAATTACAAGATTGCATTACCGACGATTGGTTTATGACCTGGAGTCGCATTACCCCTAAGTTAGGTAATGAAGAATTGAAATTGGATTTGTATTTCTATTTTTCGAGAACATCACTGGAAGAACGTCTTAGTTTGCTAACCACAAGTCTTTCTCCAAAAGCACGTGAGTTGTTGACTCTCTTGATGTCACAGTCGGAATTGGTTGTTCAAAAGGCGTTGAAAGATTCTGAAGAATTGCCATCCCATGAAGTTATTTCAATCATTGATGCTTTTGGAAGCCAGCTACTTTCAATGGGGCAAGCAAATGAAACTCAGATGAAAACATTTCTTTCACTTGCTGGCAGCAAACAAGAATTTTGGTCTGAGGGAATGCTTTTGTTATGTAGATTTTCTGTAGAGCAATTAACTCCGTCCCTTGCAGCTCATATTGCCGAGTTTGCAAAGAAAAGTAGCCAAGAAGATAAACTACAAGAACTTTGTACGGGAAAATGGGCTGCAAACAAGAAGTTTACTATATTTTTGAAAAACAGCCTAAAACAGGGGTGATGCTATGGGAACATCAAATATATATCATGGACCCACAAAAAATCCGTTGCTTCCAGCAGATTATGATGATGGACAGGATAATACTGGTGGAGATGGCTCGCAGAACAATCAAGAGAACGACCAAATTGGAGAGAAAACTGTAACTTGGGGAACAGTTAAGTCGGATTTTTCAAAATATATCAATAGTAAATCAAGAACCGGAGGACGAGGCGGCGGTTCGCTAAAAAATGTAGCCCGTCAATACGTCCGTGCATCCGGTGGAACACGCGCTGTAATGTCTGGCGCAATATCAGGAACCCGTTCAGGGCGTGCATTACACGGCTTCTATGGTAGCGTTGTTTCCAACGGTATTAGGCATACTCTGGAATCATTACATATCCAGTTTCATGGGAAAAGTGTAAATGAGATTATGTCGCTTCTTGTGAATACCATTTCGCCGGATGCGGTTACTAAAGAAGATATTGTTGCCAGAGAGGCTACTCAAGACGCATTGGCCCATATTTATGAATACATAGAACGCAATTCGATGGATATTCAGTGTCTGGATAACATGCCGCAGGATCTCGTCGACACATCAATGTGTGCATACTTTGAATCGTATATTTGGGGAATAATGATGAAGGATCTTGCAAGCAGACTTGAGATATATGAAAAAATACCTGATAAAGCTTATGAGATAGAACAAGAATTGAAAGGTTACATAAAAGGAACGGTACAAGTTGAATTCCAAAAGGATAGAGAAATCTTTAAGAAGAGCCCTGAGGAAGCCGTCGATGGCTTGATGAAGAAATGCATCGCGGTAGTGGAGGGAATAGCATGATTATTAATTTTATACATGACGATAGCGACACTTTTACAAATGATAATATTGACTATACCTTCAATTATAACAGCGGAAAAAACATTCATTACACATTTTGGCAGAGTAATTTTGCTCCCGAAAACTGGTATAGTGAAGTTGCTATTGATTTGCTGTATATATCGTTATCTGTGTATGCGGCAGATAAGTTATGCAAAAGAAATGATGCCGATGATGCTTGGAGCCGAGAACTCAAACTATATATTCCTGTACTTCAAAGCAAAATATGGACAAATAATAAAAGACTCTTAGAAGATACTTTCAATTTCTTGAGTGGCGATAAATGGAATTTTGAAATCCGTCCGCGAACAGAGAGCAGCACAGAGAAATACTATAAGAGCAGTTGGAATAAGAAAGAGGATACTACTCACTCCTATAATGAGGTTTGTATGTTTTCTGGAGGACTGGACTCTTTTATTGGGGCAATAGACTTGCTGGAAACAAAAAAGGCAGATGAGAGGATTCTTTTTGTGAGCCATTATGGTGGTGGCAAAGGGACAAAAGAATACCAGGACTATTTGATCAATAAGTTTTGTGATAACTATGGCATAGACAAAAATGATTTCAGACAGTTTCATGCTGCGATTATCAATGGTGTAGAGGAAACAACAAGGACTCGTTCGCTTATATTCTTTGCACATGCTATTGTACTGGCGTCTACATTTGGTAAAAGCGTCACATTGATAATACCAGAGAACGGTTTGATTTCCTTAAATATTCCAAGCACCTTCTCGCGCATCGGTACAAGTAGCACTAGAACAACACATCCGTTCTATATGAAAAAACTGCAAGAGTTACTTAACGAAGTTGGACTGCCTGTTACGATTAAGAACCCATATCAGTTTAAAACCAAAGGCGAGATGATGCTTGAATGTAAAGGGCAAGACTTTATGAAAGAGAACGTTTCACATACAATGTCATGTTCTCATCCGGATGTGGGACGCCACCGTGGTGAAACACATACAATGCATTGTGGATATTGTTTACCATGCGTCATTCGAAAAGCAGCCATAAAGAAGTCAGGTGTATTCGATAACAGTGAATACTATGATCCGAATTGCGAGAAAGTTGATGTGGCTATGACCAATTTAAACTCTTATCGGCAGGGATTGAGAAGATTTAATCCCAAGTATGCATTTATGACGATTCAGCAGAACGGGCCAATTACAGACAATATTGATAATTATTCCGAGTTATACAAAAGAGGAATGGAAGAATTGAAAGAATACATAGAGGAAATAAAGTGATTATGTTTTTGTTAGATACACATATGCATTTTGACCTATATGATAATAGAGAAAAAGTATTGGAGGAGATCGAGCAAAGTTGTAGTTATACAATTGCTGTCACAAACCTGCCCGAATTATATGCACGTTATCAACAACAGCTTGACTGGAACAAATACAAATACTGTAGATTGGCATTGGGCTTGCACCCTGAACTGGTTGCAAAATATGGAAATCAGATTGACGGCTTCATAGAAATGCTACCCTATGCTCGATTTATAGGAGAAGTTGGACTGGATTTCACATCCAATGATGTGCAACAGAGAAAATCTCAGATGCAAGTATTTCAGAGGATTATTGATGAATGCAGCAAATCTGGAAATAAGATTTTATCAATACACACTAGGAAGGCGGCTAAAGAAACGTTACAAATAATGGCTTCCTTTTCTGGTAGGGCAATTTTTCATTGGTATTCCGGTTCACTTAAAGATTTACGTGAAGCTCTTGAAAGGGGATACTTCTTTTCTGTTAATCATCAAATGTTGAAAAGTGAAAGTGGTAGAAAGATAGTTGACTCTATTCCAATCGAAAGAATACTGATCGAAAGTGATGCGCCATTTACCAAAGGCTTAGAAAGCCACTATTCGCTTTTTTTTGTTGAAAGAGTATATGAATACCTGTCAAATGCTAGGCATATCGGAGAGGAACAACTTTCAAGGATAATAAAAAAAAATTTTAAGGAGTTGCTTGAATAGATAACTTCATGAAGTTTTCAGCAGTTCAATTAACGTTATTAATTTCCCATTATGTTTATAACCATTGCTAGCCAATAGATACAATAAAATCCAATCCCGCATCATAGTAACTGTTAGTGAGAAAAGATAGCATTGGTGAGTAAAGGCGGTAAAAGCAACAACATTGAAACAGTTGTTGATGAAATCGTCGACAGAATAAAAAATCTATCAAATAGACAGGAGCAAGACGAATGCTGACAGGTGAAGTTCGCAACAAGGTTGATAAAATATGGACGGATATATGGGCCGGGGGTATTACCAACCCGCTGACCGTTATTGAGCAGATTACATATTTGATGTTCATTCGTTCGTTAGATGAAAAGGAACTGGAGAGCGAGAGTTTTGAGGCTATAAGTGGTGAAAAGCAGCCCAAAATATTCCCCCAGGATGAAGACGGGCAGAACATGCGCTGGAGCAAGTTCAAAAACAAGGATGCCCGTATCATCTATGATATTGTCAGTACAAAGGTATTCCCTTTTATCAAATCAATGAACGGGAACAATACTTCCGCTTTTTCCCGCTATATGCAGGATGCTATATTCTTAGTGCCAACGCCCCAGGTATTGCAGAAGATTATTACCGGCCTGGACGATTTGTATGAACAAGATATTAAGGACCTGGATATGCAGGGGGACCTTTATGAATACATGCTGAGCAAGCTGTCCACCGCGGGGCAAAATGGCCAGTTTAGAACGCCGAAGCAAATCCGGGATATGATGGTGCGACTGCTGGCCCCAACGCCGGATGATAAAATATGTGATATAATCACTACGAAAACGATACAATTTAATTACCCAATTTTGAAGGCTTCCTAAGGGGGTTAAGGTTCAAAAAAGGGGGTTTAGCTTTTGACCGGAATTGTCCGGTTATTTTTATATGAGGGGTGAGAATAATGAATATTAATCCAGAACAGTTTTTACTGAACAATTTTATCAACAAGTGTATTCGGCAGTATGCGGATTTTATGGGCATTGATAAAATGCCTTCGTTTGATATTGCTCCGATTAATCTTTCGTTAGATGAAGCAAATAAAAAGGGCTACGGTTCGTTTGCAACGCATTATTACGATATAAATACTGGCGCTCATCGATTAGAAGTATGGAAAGACTTATACAGGCCGCAACTTAATGCCGAGTATCTGCTATATCATGAATTCACACACATAGTGGACACCGAAACGTACTCGAATAGAGATAAAATGAAGAATGTTGCTATTAAAGGGTATACAGAGTACCATGCAGCACAGATTGATTTCTTGAGGATTTTAGGAGCAAAAAGCATTAATAGCTTCTCATCGTTCTCCTTAAATCAAGAACTCGAAACTATATTAAGAAGAGAGTCCGCATTAGACTATGTTCTTGATGCACATAATACTGCGGCAACACTTATTGCTCGGCCCGATTTCCCGGCGGATATTGCGACACTGGCAACAACGATTGGATTGCTGTTTAACTACTTAGGACGGTTGTCTATTTGCAAAATGTATGCTGAAGATTACGGGTCTCATATTGATAAGTTCAGTGATACGACCATTGAACAACAGTTTTTCGGGAAAGATGTATACCAAGCTCTTGCTACATTCTTAAGTGGTTGGTTGTCTGAACCTCATATCAAAATACTCGGCGATGCTTATCTCAAGATAATAGTGACTAAAGGACAGGGGCTATCCTAAAAAGAAGTTGTAGAACCGGAAACGGAAATATACATAATACGCAAAAACTCATCACCAGCGATTTGAAAATCATCGGGGACAGACGAATAGAAATTTGTTGTAATGGAGAAATGCAAAAAGCTTTTAGGCAGGTATAAATATGGGTTTATTCAAAAATATCTTTAAAAAGAATAATAGTGAGTTAGATTCTGTTGATGTTCGAAAGCCGGAATCGCAATCTCAGGGCACAGCAAGCACAGATAAACCAAGTATCAAATTAGCCGATTTTGTTACTATAACAATTGAAAATGGAGCAGTCGGTTCTTCTACTGGCAGTACTTACCATGACTTTTATGTCTATGAATGGTTTATAAAAGACACTGGAGAAATCTTCTATGTTGGCAAAGGCCGTGGCGACAGATACAAGGAGCATCATGAACGTGCTTATGAAGCCGAGAAAGTCCGTAAAATGTATAACACTGATGTTCGATTCGTTGCAACAGATCTATCCGAGCATGAAGCTCTGGATCTGGAATCAAAAGAGATGACTCGCATACTTAATGAAACAAACGATAGGCTTACAAATCGCATCATTCCTTTTTTTACTGAACGTGATAACGGTTATGGAAGAAGCCCGAGCACGCCGCCATTCAAATTTGAGGCTGCGCCGATATTATACGCATGTGAGATTGATGAACACTATTTCGGTATAAAAGGCAGACCTTTTGACAAGGTTGAATATAAGAACTTATCCAGCGTTGCATTTATTGACAAGAACATTTCCAGAGAAGAATTGGAAATTGTGTATGGTGGAAACTATGAATATTACCAACACGAGGTAATTTCTCTCCTTGAAGCTAACGGAAATAAAATTCTGAAGTCTAAATACGCAAAATCTGTATCCGCTTGGATATACAGTAGTGATGACTATGTTACAAACAACGATCTCGACGAGAAACAGGCAGAGGAACGTATCGGTAGGAAAATTCCTTCTTACCATCTGATCGACGTGTGGAAGCTTTTAAAAGCTGACTTTAGCAATGTTGAAACCGAGATACCAAAGCAAATAGAGATTCATCCTGTTAACAACCGTGTCCCCCTTTCCCAGATTCGGAATAAGAACAATTGGGAAAAAGGTTTTGATGATGGGTTCAAATATTGGGAACAAGGCGATGCTGAAAGGAAAACTGGAAATATCGAGGAAGCTATAAGACTATTTGATAAAGCTCGTTATAATGGTTACTTCGCTCCTGTTCTTTATAATTCCTATGCTATGGCTTATCGCAAATTGAAAGACTTAGATAACGAAATAGACATTCTCACAGAGGGTATTGAGCGATATCGTGCCACTAGAGAAGGTGTCCAAATGATTGTTAAGCTGAAGGAACAGAGAAAGAAAGCTATCGCCAAATTACAAAAAGAGAGAAAATGATTTGATTATAACATCTATACATGGGATGGCTGTCTGTCAGTAATAGGGTGTATCATTATGTCTGAATTTCAGTGCCGTCTTTAAAAGTGAACCGTACATCGTCTTTATCATAAACAGTAGCGTAGTCCACAAGGCTGCACCACAGCTTTTCGTCAAATTCGGTAAGTAGGTTATTTTGTTTGCGGAGGGTGTAGAGGAAGGCATTAATCGTACTGAGCCTTGTCTGTTTACCAGTGATTTCTTCGGTAACCGCAGTATGGCGAGCCTTAGCAAGGTCAAAGCGGTCAACAAGTCCGTTGTATCGCTCTTGGTATTCTCCTTGGTCCAGAGCGAAGTGTGCGTTCTCACCGATGGCTTGCTGTATCATCCCAGCCACAACCTCGAGTTCGTTTTGCAGTTCAGCTTGCTCTTTTTCCAGGTCGGTTGTATCAAAAACTGTAGCCTTTATGAGTTCAAAATTTCCTAGGATTTCATCTCTTTCGGAAAGCAGCTTATTGACCGCAGATATGAAAAGTTTTTTGATTCTTTCTTCGTCAAGATGCGGTGTCCGGCATTGATTGTCACTATCGTATTTGCGATTGCATTGGTAAATGGTGCGGCGGTATTTGCTGGTGGAGTGCCATACCTTTGAGCCATACCAAGAACCGCACTGCCCGCATTTTATCCTACTTGAAAATATGCTGACCCCGCTTCGGCGGTTAGGGCCTGGACTGCGGTTTTCCAGTTCAATCTGAACTATGTCGAACACCGCAGGGTCGATGATTGCCTCGTGGTTATTTTTCACATAATATTGTGGAATTTCGCCTTCGTTAAGTTTCTTTTTCTTGGTGAGGAAATCAATAGTATAACTTTTTTGCAGAAGGGCATCGCCCTTGTATTTTTCGTTTTGGAGCATTCGTCGGACCGTTGCCGCATTCCATTTTGGCTTTTTACCGGGGGAAAGAATGCCATCCGCAGTAAGTGTCTTTGCAATCTTATAGGGTGAATAACCCTCCAGGAAAAGGGCAAAAATGCGTCTGACGATGACTGCTTCTTTTTCGTTCAATACAAGGTTGCCGTCCTCACCCCGGTCGTAACCGAGAAAATGCCCAAAGGGAACGGTGACCTTGCCGTCTGAGAAGCGCTTCCTTTGACCCCAGGTTACGTTTTCTGAGATGCTGCGGCTTTCTTCCTGCGCAAGGGAGGACATGATGGTAATTAGCAGTTCACCCTTAGAATCCAGTGTCCAGATGTTTTCCTTTTCAAAGTAAATCTCAATCCCTTTTTCCTTTAGCTGACGCACTGTAGTAAGGCTGTCTACCGTATTACGGGCAAATCGGCTGACCGACTTGGTGACTATAAGGTCAATCTTTCCGGCAAGGGCATCTGCAATCATCTGCTTGAATCCCTCCCGATGTTTGGTGTTTGTGGCGCTTATGCCTTCATCAGTGTAGACATCAACAAATTCCCAATCATCCCGGCTTTTGATGTATTTGGTATAGTAATCAACCTGCGCTTCATAGCTGGTGAACTGTTCTTCACTATCGGTGGAAACACGGGCGTATCCGGCTGTACGACGTTTTCTTTGCTCGTTGATAGGAGCAGCTGTGAAACGGCTAATCGTGGCAGGAATGGTCGTTACTTTTCTAGCTGTTTTCGCGCCGCTCATGTTTATCCCTCCATACCTGTATCATTTTCTTGCTTTGACGCTGTTTTCGTTCTTCTGACCATGCCGGCTGCCGGCGTTTAAAATGCCACTGACGAGTAACATCGCTACCATCCTTGAGGCGGAAAATCAACACCTCATTGGAAACTACTGTAATGCGCTCAACCTTATCGGTGAATGCCGCTTCATCGAATTCGTTGATGCCAAGGGCATCCGCTGAGATGGTTTTCAGCAGGTTTTCTTCCAAACCATTATGTCCGCAATCGGTGCGTGGTGGGCAGCGCCAGTGACGGGCCTTTTCTCCGCTTACACGAGTGCTGGTGTTCCTGCGTAAATTTTGGCCGCATTTACCGCAGCTTATCTTGCTGGTGAAGCAGGTAATTGTTCCAGAACTGCGAGGATGCTTTTTGCTGTAGGCGGATTTTGCTGCACGGGCCTCTGGTGTCCACCAATCCTTTCTCGCAGTAGATTCCCAATGCTGAGTAATGACCTTTCCATCATAGAAATGAAAGATAAGCTCGTCTTTGCCATTTACCACGATTTTTTCGATTCTATCCAGGAACACATCCTCGTCAAATTCCTCTAAGCCAAGCACCTGGGCACAAACCTTTTGCAGTATTCTTTCAGGGATATTTTTAGCTCCACATGCGGATACGCCCTTGCGGTCTTTGGTTTGACAGGTCCAAATATAATAGACTTGGCTTGACTTCTTGCGTTGCCGTTTACCGCTTCGCCGGTAGCTAACACCACAGTTGCCGCACTTTACCTTGCTTGTAAAGCAGGTGGTGTTAATCGACCAATTTGCAAAAACCCCTAACTCTTTGCGCCGTGCGATTTCAGCTTGCACTTTTTCAAAAATCTCTAAGTCGATAATGGCTGGGTGCGTGTTCTCCGCATAGTACATGGGCAGTTCGCCGCGGTTAATTTTGCTTTTGTGGGTAATATGGTTTTCAATATAGGTTTTTTGCAGGAGCATATTACCCGTATAGCGCTCCTGCCGCAGAATGGCTCTAATCGAGGTGTTGGAGAAATGGCCACCTGTGTATGATTTGATGCCCATTTCTTTCAGTTGCATTTCCGTTTGCTCGGCTGACAGCCCTTTTAGAAAATTATCGTATATGAGCCGTATGACCTCAGCTTCCTCCGGCACGATATTGAACTGTTCGCCATCCCATCGATAGCCGTAAATGCAGAAGGAATTTGTTTTTCCTTGTTCAAACCCTTTGCGAATCGCCCATTTCACATTCTCACTGGTGGAGCGGCTTTCTTCCTGAGCAAAGGATGCAAGCAATGTTAGCATAAGCTCGCCGTCCTCGCTTAAAGAATTGATGCCTTCCTTTTCAAACCGGACCTCAATTCCAAGCTCTTTTAGATGTCTGACTGTTTCAAGTAAATCCACCGTATTACGGGCAAAGCGTGAAATGGATTTTGTGAGGATGATGTCAATTTTGCCTTGCTCACAATTTTCAAGCATTCTTCTAAACTCAGCACGATTATCGGTCGTGCCGGAAATGCCCTCGTCTGCATAAACGCCTGCGTATTGCCATTCACGATGCTTTTGGATATAAGAACTGTAAAAGCTAATCTGTGCGGATAGGGAATGAAGGGTACGGCCTTTTTCTTCCGAAACTCTCGCATAGGCAGCGACCTTTTTTCGCTCCGGCAATTGTGGCGGCTTGGCTTCTAATTTGCTGACTTTTCGCATATAATCACTTCCTTTCTGATACAATACATCACTCTAAAAGCCTATAAAGTCAAGGAAGTGTGGGCTAATAACGTACCGAATATTGGGCGATATTTTTCTAACATTTTTGTATCAATTATGGTGTATTCTTCGGCGGTGATGAGGCCTTTTGTTAGCATGGATTTTGCTATTGTCATTGTTGCCCGGTATAGCTTTTCGGCATTAAACATTTCTTCACTCATGGCACTCACCTCCAAAGCGATCTGCGATATAACAGGAGTGAGAGCAATATTTTCTGTGGGAATTACCGTAGGCAGTGAATTCTTCGCCGCAATGAGGACAGCGGTAGGAATAAACAGCTTTTTTGTTTACCATCTCCGGGTGAGCGTTCCACCAGGTCTGCCTACACTCGCCGCAGCAGAACAACAAGGTCTTTTGATTTGGTTTTTGTAACAGTTCTTTGCCACATTGTTTACAGTAGGTCTTTCCATCAGCAGAGGAGGGTTTACCTGCCATCACACCTGCCAGGTTGTTCTTTCTGCAATAGGATTTGACCGTATCTACGGAAAGAGAAAGTGCATGGGCGATTTTCTTATAGCCGTATCCGGCAAGGCGCAGTTCCTTTATCTGCGCTCTTTGTGTATCTGTCATTTCGGCTCCTCCAATCTGAAGGAAATCCGCCCTTTCTCCTAAAAGCCATAGGAAGCAGATAGGAATTAAGGAACCTTTATTTTTCCTTCTACTTAAAGCCGAAAAATTTAACCCCCTAAATAAAAGATAGCCCACCGAGCAGGGAATTCGGCTCGATGGGCATGATAGTTTTTCGTAAAGCTTTTATTCAGTTTTAATAAAAGCATTGGTAAATCCAGCTGCCTTAACTTTAGCAAGCATTGCGTCGGCATTCGCTTTTATAGCATAAGCGCCCACCTGAACTCTGTATAGCTTTTTTGATTCCGTGGATAGGGGAGGAGAGGGAGGTGGGGGAGAGGCTGTAGTCATATTAAGAGCTTTCTTTACATCCGCCCTAAATGAGTCCATACTCTTACCATGCATAGGAAACCAGTTCTTCGGATCCCCATGATTACTGGCAATTCCTCTCTGGTATCCTTCATAATGCCCGATGATATTCTTTTCCGTCAGGTTATAAAGCCTGCAAAGATAAACACAAAGCTCTATAGCTTCCTGATAGACAGCATTAAAATAGGAAGCATCAGTCAAATTATCCTCGCAAATTTCAAGTCCAATATGTGTATCATTAGCACTGCCGCCTGCATGCCAGCCCCGATGATTCCAAGGAAGGGTTTGGTAAGTAGCAATAGAGCCATCAGCCAGCTTCCCAATAAAAGCATGAGGACAAACTTGCCTTCCATCTGGCCTATCTTGATTCCAGTAGTTGTTATATTGGTTTTTACCGAGCAATCCATCATCGGGGCCAACATACCGTTTAAGATATGGGTTATTGGCGCCGGTGGAATGAACCATGATGCCCTTTGGCACAATGGTTTTACCCGTCTTGTAGCAAGCATTTTCAGTTAGAATGAGTTCTCTTAGATTCATTTACTCTCACCACCTTCACGAAGCTGAGCCAAGACGTTCTTCAATTTTTCCGGTATGGGAAGACCAATCTTGGATGCATTTTCGACAATACTGATTCCTTCATTGGATAAATAAAAGAAGATGACTGCGGTGCGAATTACACTACCATCCCCGATAATATTGCTGTCAATAATATGGGCCACGCCCACCAGGCAAAAGATCATCACTTTTTTAAAGATTCCCCGAGCCCCTATATCACTGGACAGCCTTTTTTCCAGTAATGCCAACATCACCCCGGTAATATAGTCCAGGACCACAAAGGCTACCAGGGCATATAAGAATCCATCAAGGCCGCCTAAAAACCAGCCCAGCCAACCACCAATGGCGGTAATGGCGATTTGTATGTAGGTCCATATTTCTTTCATTTTCATTACCTCACTTTCTACATAAAAAATACGCCCTAAGCTTTTAAGGCGTAATTATTCCCTGGAATTTTTTAATTCGCTTTAATAAGGAGCATAGAATACATAACCCGTGGCCTTTATATAAAAGCCATCTCCCGGCACATAAATAGCACCATCTAAGTTATCCGAACCGATAACACTAAGCCCCGGTTGTTCTACTCCTTCCCAGTACAGGCCATCAGCTGAAACATAGAGCATCTCTTCCGCAAAGAGGGCATATTTACCCCAATCTGCCATCCAGATGATGTTGTTGGGGTTATGGATGTTGTTATCAGCTAAGCCTCCCACATTATATAGATTTGTTTCTATCACTTCAGTAGCACTGTCATTTAACATACAAAGCTTTACATGGTATTTATCGGATATATAATTGTATTTCATAACAAAGAGCTTTCCATTAATGGAGCGGATGTTCATATAAGTTGTTTCATTTAAGTCCTCTTGAATAGTAGTGGACCAGCTGCCAGGACTGCTGGAACTGGCTCTAGCTATTTCCTTACTGTTACTTACAATCCCCACAAAATATCCTTTATGGGCAGTTAAATATCTAAAAGCCGGTACCGATACCCCATCAGCCCCGACCAGGATCCAGGCAGTCCGCTCCTCCAAAGAATCGTAGCTATAATAAAGGGGAGATTTATAGTACCACCAGGATACTACGCCGCATTCGGTTGAAGGGTCATAAGCCCCGCAGATCATATCGTTTTTGGCTCCCTCACAATAACCAGCATTGTACCAGGTTATCCCGTCAAAGGAAGCGATGATGTTCGCCATCCCCACAATGCAGGCCAAAAACACACCATCACCAGCCCAGAGGATATAAGGTTGTCCGTAGCTCCACCAGGGTACACTAACTACTGTCCACTTTTTAGTAGTTTGGTTGTAGTAGGACATATAGGGGGTTTTGGCATAATAGACTGCAATTTGGGCAACTCCGTTATCATATACATCAATCTGTTTTTCGCTGCCATACTGGGTATAGCCGAAGTCGTTATAATATTTCTTGCTCCAGTTGAGTGTTGGAATAGGGAGAACGATACTTCCCCGGCCTCCAAAAGCAGTCCAGATAGCTAAGGTATTATTAAAATTGCGATGATATGTCATACTTTCCCCCCCTTTAGACTTTTTCAATAGCAGTGATTCTGCCGCTACTGTCAGTAGTATAGGTATAATTTGCTGTACTGCCATCAGTATAGGTAACTTCGAAAGCTGCTGCATCCACTAATAACGAAGCTACTTCTTTTAATAAAAGCTCTGAGAATATATCTTCTAGGGTAATACTGGTAATCCTGCCACTGCCATCGGTAGTAAAACTATATTGAGCATGATATTGATGGCTCTCACCTTTTTCTACTTCGTAGGTGACATTGATGGTGTTATCAACTATTGATAGCTCTTTAACTATGGTGTAAGACACCTGCAGGTCCCAGACCTGGTTTTGCACATTATCAACCGAATGGCTCACCCCGGTAATAGAGCTTTCTATCCGGTAGAAGGTATCGGAGATACTGGGCCGGTAGGATCCTACTTCTACCCGGATGTTATATCTATAGAAGGGATTATATTCTAAGGAAATAATCCGGGTTTTTACGTTAATCCCTAAAGGGTTAAAGACTATCTGGACATTATCCCCAACAGATAAATCCAGCAGTTTAAAAAAGGCAATATCATAGGAAGAACTATTCTCCCGGGAATCATAGGATACGGCCACATTGGTTACGTTTTTAGTATCCATCACCAGCTGGTATTCGCTACTTCCTCTGTGGCTTCTAATATTGATCTGGTAACCGTCGTATTCAATCTCGCCGCCTAAGATGGCGATATACTGCATTAGGGCTGCTCTACGGGAGACCTTTTGGTTGATTTTCATAGTAACACTATCGGTGAAATCAACGATACCGGCAGTAAAAGGAGTACCCGCTAAAACTTGGGTTAATCCTTCCGTAGGATCTCCAGTGAAATTGAATTCAGTGATATTATACATTTCATGATTAAGCAGATAGGATACATGTTCGCACAGGACTGAGCAAATAGGTAGATCCCCCTGAAGGGATTTACTGATCTGCACAATCTCAAAATACTGACCATTTAGCTCGGCTACCTGCCGGGTTTTTAAAGCCAGGGCAGACTTGGCCAGTACCGTAAAAGACAGGGTATATTCCCCATCCAGGGTTTCTCTTAAGTTGGCATTCATGACCTTTTTAATACTTTGAATGAGCGTACTTCCTGCATATATATCAATCATGGCCAGACTGCCCTCCTTTATTTTATTTAAGCTCCGGCCACTCCCAGGTTTCTAACCGTGACCGTATTTTGGTTCCACTGCAGCTGGGCAATTACTCGGGTTAAGATATTCCCGTCAATGGTTAAGGGAATAGTCACATCAAAGACTGCTCCGCTGCTGCCGGCTTCTACTCCGCTGACTACACTGTTCATATCTAAATCAAAGTCGGTAGGAATAGCCCCAGCCATTTCTTTTTCTACATCTTTCATAGCACTACTAAAGCCTTCACCAATCCCCAGCCCCATGTTTTCACCTATACCGGCAAAGACCCGGGAAGGTGAGCGAATCCCCAATACTCCTTTCATACTGCGGACAATACCGTTTACCATGTTGTTTACTCTGCTTTGCAGCCAGCCCAGCATAGATGCAATTCCACTCCAAAGACCGGTCATGATATTTCTACCAATTTCCACTATGGAGACAGCAGCTTTTCCTACGCCAGTTATAATGGCGAACACAATCTGCGGCAGGCTTGCGACTAATTGAGGTAGGGCCTGAATCAATCCAGCCGCAAGCATAATTGTAAGTTCAACGCCTAATCCAATAATTGTGGGCAGATTTCCTGTAATAAAATTAATGATGCTAGTAATGATTAAAGGTAACGCCTCAATAAGCTGGGGCAGAGCATTTAAAAGCCCTTCTGCCAGTCCCTTTATAATGGCAAAGGCTGCTTCGATGATTTGTTCCATGTTGTCAAGCAGCCCTTTTACGATTGTTATAACCGCACTCATCGCCGCAGGAATCAATTCCGGCAAAGCAAGGCCTAAGCCTTCCACAAGAGCGGTCACTAATTGCACCGCCGCATCGATTATTAGCGGGAGGTTATCGATTAGTGCACCGACAATCGTCATAATCGCATCAACGGTGGCCGGAATAAGTTCCGGAAATAGGTTCAGGATTGTTTCCAGTACCTGGCTAAACAAATTCGTGACAGTATTAAGCAGTGTAGGAAGCAGATCGCCGACCGCCGACAGAATCGCATCCATTGCTATCGGCAGTGCAGTTACGATATTCTCTAAGACAGGCACAATGTTTTTAACCACCGCCTGAAAAGCGTCCACTAGGTTCTGTGTTAGCTTCGTCATGTCAGCGTTGGTGTTGCCAAGCCCCGCTGTGAACGAGCCGAGCGCAGCCTTCATCAACCCGATTGAGCCGGTTATGGTCTGGGTGGATTCCCTGGCAAAGTTTCCCGCGTACTGCTCTGTATTCTCAAAGAACATTTGCATTGCGACTTCGGCTTTTTCGGCGTTTGTAGCAGATGCCCAGGTGAAATCCAGGCCCTTGGCGAGGGCGTAAGCTTCAATGTTGGTAGCATTCATCGCAACGCCAAGGTTATCCATCATGGTGAAGTTGCCCTTGGCTGCTCCCGCAACAGAATCCAGAGCCATCTGCATATCAATGCCCATCACAGATGCCATATCTGCCGCCCGCTGCATTGCCTTTTCTGTCAATTCAAGGCTTTTTTGCTGTTCAATGCCGGAGCCTTGAAACAACGCACCCATCTTGTTGGCGGTAGCTAGATAATCACTCTGTGATACGCCGAGGTTCTTGTAGGCTTCCTCGCCCGTCTTTTGGATTGACGCGGCATATTGGCCGAACACAGCTTCCGACCCGCCAAGATTCTGTTCCAGTTCGCCAAACTGCTGGATCACCTCTTTGCCGAGTTTTACCGCAGCAGCACCAGCCGCAATGGCCACTGTACCCATCGCCGCCCCGACACCTTTTAAGATACCGCCTAGTTTCTCAAACCTACCGCCAGCCACATCTGCAGATTTACCTGTTTCCTCCAACTCATCGCCAAGTTTGTCCGCATCGGCGGCGGATTCCTCCAACTCTCGTTCCATATTATTAAGTTCTGCTTTGGCATTATTAAGCTGGGTAGCCCAGTTCTGCGTTCTTCTGTCTGTTTCGCCAAAGGAGTCGGAGGCGTTTTTTAAGGCAGCTTCCAAGGTGCTGATTTTTTCCTTCTGTGCTTCAATCTCTTTATTAAGAACATTGTTCCTGGCTGTTATTGCCTGAATAGATTTATCCTGTTTATCAAACTGGGATGTAACCAGATTCATTTCCGAACCCAGCACCTTAAAGGTCTGGTTGATTTCCCTTAGGGCATTTTTAAATTCCTTTTCTCCTTCAATTCCGATTTTAAGGCCAAAAGAATCTGCCACAGTGTTTCACCTCCTCCCATGCAGGCATCAAAAAAGACACCCTAGTTTTTGAGTGCCTCATTATATTCCAGTGGGAATCACGTCATCAATGAAATATTCCTTTCTCGGTTTTGAGATACCAATAAACTGCTTATGACATTCCCATATGTCCATCAAATAACCTATAGGCATAAGCCAGACTTCTTCTTCCCGGCGATTCAATTGCACCGTCCCATAATAAATGAGTCGGGTAAAGAGAGCCTGCTCACTTACCCGACCGCCTCGTTTTTTGATTCTTCACTCTCCACATTTCTTTTAGTGCCCTTTAACATACTGGCCATAATAGCATTCTTGTATTGGGCCAGGTCTAAAGGTGAGGTCAAAAGCTCCACCTCTTCTTCGGTTAATATTTCCTGCTTATCCTCTTTGTTCCTGAGATTGTGGATTAGGATGGACTGATTGGCCAGCAAAGTAATCAGGTAAATTACCTCGTCTAAAGCCATTTCAAAATTTTCAGTTTTCATGAGCTTTTCACCCAGATTTTCCAAGCCTCCGTAGCGCTTGGCGATGGCTTTGGTCGCTTTCGTGGTGAGAATCAGCCGGTACTCCCTATCGCCAATGGTTATCACTGTACTTCTTTCTTCAGAAGCCTCATCTATTTCTAACGGTTTTACTTCATTAGTCATAAGTCATCCTCCCATCCTTATTCTGAAACTAGCACAGTAGCCACAGTGGTGGTCAAGCTCTCAGCTCCACTTAAGCTTAAGACACAGTAGTAATAATAGGTACCAGCTACCAAATCAGTAGGAATGTCAAAGCTGGCTGAGGTTTCTCCATTGATAATTGTTCCACCGGTGGAACTGTCCACGGTATTTTCATACCACTGGTAAGTAACCGGGTTACTGGTATTGCTGCTGGCTACCACCGAGAGGCTGCCGGTAATGCTGCCTGCGGTCACTTCCGTTGTGGCTGCCGGTTGAGTCGTAATGGTAATAGTGGGGGTCACCTCGGTGAAGTCGGGTTCATAAACAGATGCGAACCAATTGGTAATGGTGGAAGCTGCCACTCCATTATCACCTTCCGTCACTTCTGCTTTCCAGGGATGTTTATTCTCTCCGTCTATTTTGTTTCTCCTGAAAACAGTTCCTTCTATGGTGGGACTGCTAAAGGTAATGGAATCCCCCTTAGTGGCCAGGCTGGTGGCGGGAACACTAAAGATAACCCGGTAAAGCCAAAAGTAACGATATTTTCCGTTGGACTTTTTAGCCCGAAACCCAATAGCGACCGGGCTACCTCCATCTTCACTTCTAGAAACTACTACATTGTTGCTGTCAATTTTACATCCGGTTAAATCCTGAGCCACTAAAGGCCCTATATCATCCACCCCCAGGCTTAAAGACCCGCTTTTAAATTCCTTGACTACTTCAGATGCCGCATCATTTGCATAAAGTATTGCTTCAATAAGTTCTACACTTAGCTCAGCGGTCATGGCCTTGGCCAGTATCTGGGGAGTGCCATAAGTTTCATCACCATTGGTATCTTCGGTGATTTTAGCGTAGTATAGGCTATCCAATCCAATTGTTGCCATCTTAAATTACCTCCATTTCGTATTCCATCATCACGTCTATGGCATAATGATGGTATTTTGTATCTTCCTCAAAACCGATATATCTGCGATCGGTAATGGAAAAACCAGCCCCAAGGAGTAATCTTGTTAGCTGGTTTCGCCTATTTATATAGTTACTTTTAGTAAAGAGGGAAAGTCTTGCTTCTTCCAGTTGTGCTAACGGTCTATTATCAGCGTAAAGGTCAAGGATATCTGACATCGGAGTGATTACCAGATATTCATCCGGGGGAACTTCACTGAATATACCGGTTTCGATGGGTATATCCAGTGTTCCTAAAAGAATATTTAATTCAGATAAAACACTCATATTCCTTTCAACTCCTCACCCAGCTTTGCCTTCATCGCTTCAATGCAGGGTTTTCTACCGGAGGATCTGGCAGGCTTTAAAAAAGGTTTTGGCGGCTGGCCGCTTTTCCCGTATTCTAAGATATTGGCAATCTTAGCATTACTATCACCATCTTTTCTTGGTTCGGAAAACCCGACCTTGATATTATAGTCGCCTTTTTTATCTATAAGGGTAGGGGAGACCCCTAAGGCATCTGCTAATTCACCGGTGGAACGTGACGGTTTTTTGGTACCACTTCCAATGGCGGCGGTTAAGTTTGATTTAATCCTGTGTAGCATAACCTCGCCGCCGGCATCTAAAACCCTAGGGATTATTTCATCCGTCTTATTACCAAGTTTTGAAATCTTTAAGAGAAAATCTTCCGGCATTTTATATGAACAGCGGGCCATAAAATCACCTCCAATAATTAGCCACTTGACGCTACCACCTTTTTTGCTAAGACTTCCGTATACATTCCACGATTCTTTATATCCCTCACACTTGTAACTTCATATCGCCCATCGCTACAGGCAATAACCATAGCGGTAGAAACTTCAACATCTGGTAGCCTTCGAAAGCGAAAGAGGGCATTGGCTTCAGAAAAGGCAGCCATGTTTGCCCATTTCTCGCTGGCATACCGATCTTCTTTATATGCTCTGACTGAGGCGATAATTGTATCTTTAACTGTACTAAAACCTTCGCTGTCTTTTGCCGTTTCAGTTGTTATGAGGTCAATAAAGGTATTCATTTTTCCAATGCTCATAGGCTACACCTTCCAATCCCGGTCAAGTCGCAAAAGCAAATTGACCGTATCCCGTGCGTGTTGTCCAGCTAATGCGCTGTCTGCAAAGAAACCCCCAGTGCTGCCATCCCTACTTTCATAAAAATGTGAAGCGAGCATAATTACTGCTTGTTCAGTGGTAAGGGGCATTTCATTAGAGGAATAATGGCCTTCCGGCAGATGCTGGTAGCTTTCGGCATAGGCGATAGCGGCGGCGATGTAGCTACTTAGAAGTTCATCATCCTTATCATGCTCCAAGATCAGATTTGCTTTGACTTTTTCAAATAGTGTCATCTCCGCCACCACCCTTTCTTTATTCTTCTTCCGGCATTACTATTTCTACCATGAATTCAGTTTCCTCGTAGCCTGGAGAACATAGTGTAAAGAGCTTAGGCGTTTCTATAATCTCATCACATTTCAGCCACATGATAATATCTCCGTCTGTGCCACCTACACTGGCTGCCTCCGTTACATCATCTTGAGTAAGTTGATAACCATTGTATTTAATCTTTGTGATATCCGAAAGTCCGGTGGTAATTAGAATCCCGATCCATTTATGGGTGCCCTGGGTTGGAGCAGAGCTTTCGAATTCCACCAGTTCCTCCACATCAACCGTAACACTGATTATGTTATCAGCAATTGTAACAGCACTGACCTTGCTTTGGTTCTCCGTTATGGGCAGCCCTTCAGTAGTTATCGGTGCTATAGCAATGGATAAATTCCAGATGTCAAATTCCATAAAACCTACATCCTTAAGCTTGGCCAGCAAGTCATTGAAGTTATCCTTAAGAGCGCTAACCGTGGTGGCGGTGCTGTTAGCCTGGTTTGAAGCTATAGGGAATCCCTTTATTAAGGCTCCTTCTTTGAGCTCTAAAGAGCCACCCTCTTTAACTTCCAAAACACCGCCAATGACGGTTTTCTCACCGCCTTGCTCGGTATAGTTTTTTGTGTTATAGCTCATCATTAGCACCCCCATTAAGCCTTCTGCTGCAAGACTTTAATTGCTTCAGGAAGAATAAGTTTTCCATCTACCCTTTGGCTGCCAAGAAAACCAACCTGTCCTGTAGTTGCATAAAGCTCGTTCAGGCGTTTAAAACTGCGGCCTTGTCTGTCGGCAATCCAGTAATATTTGAAGTCACCGAAAGCGATAGTCTTTGCACCGGCTGCAATAGCAGGAGCATAAGCAGAGGTATAAACCGGACGGTTAAGCAAAGTATCCGGAGTCCCGGCAGTTAATGAGGGCTGCCATAAATACTGCCCTTGACCATCTTTAAGTTTTCTTAAGACTTTTACTGTGGCGTCATTAAGGATGAATACCGCATTTTTCCTGTAGGGAGATTTAAGCGAATAGACTAAATCAATAACCTCATCTGCAGTAATAGCGTTATTGGCGGCAGCAGTAGCACCTACTTGTGCTCCTCCTGTTGCGGCAAAGATGCCTGTAGGTTTTCCTTCACCGTCCCCTACAAGAAAGGCTTCTTCTTCCTTGGCCCCGATTCTGCGGGCAAACTCAGTTGAGATAAATTCCTCAATGTTAAACACACTATCATTTAAGAGTTCTTCGGAAACTTTAATCATAGTACCCAGCTTATAGGCCCCAATAGAAGCCTGACCAAAAACAACATCATCTTCGTCATAATCTTCACCTTCATCAAGCCAAGATGCTGTTCCTTTGGTTACTACAATGGGAATTTTACGATCCCCACTTGAAGTTTGAATGATCTTAGCCAGCTTACGGAAGATGTTTTCTTCTTCCAGGTTTTGAATAAGGGTTCTTTCAAATTCATCAGGAACAAGATAGCCCCCTTCAGAATCCTGACCGATAGATAAAGCATTAAACAGATCATGCCTTGGATTTTTCATACGCATCACATTCCAGAAGGCTTTTTTGTATTCATCGCTGGCTCTGCCAACTTTTTCATCCATATCCGGAAGAACAGGCTTTCCGGTTAAAGGTGTATTTATTGGTTTGTTTAGTTCAGCTTCAAGAGCCTCCTGACGCTCTAAGCGAGATATTTCCTTACCAAGGTTAACAATGTCTGCTTCCATCTTGTCATAAACTGCGGCATCTTCTGCAGATACTAGACCGTCATTACCTCGTCTTGAATCTAAAAATGCCTTTGCTGCTTCCCAGGCTTTTGCGCGTTTTTCACGTAATTCAAGTATTTTACTCATGTTGGTACCTCCTAATATTTTAATAAATTAAGCCGCTCATATAGCGGCTCGGTGGACTGTTTGGGTATTGGTTTTTTAAGTTTATCAAGGAGGGAGTTTGCAACTGCTCTTCTGCTGAATATGAAGCTGTCTTGTAATACTGCCTCATCCGGCTTAAACATAATGGCATCGGCAAACCTCAGTTCAACAGCCTTATTAGCATTAAGCCAAGTTTCTGCATCCATCAGCTGGGAGAGCTTATCCCTCGGTAGCCCGGTTTTAAGCTCATAGGCATTAATGATGCTTTCCTTTACCTCATTTAGCATGCCGATTGCCTTTTGCATTTCCTCGCTATCCCCGATGGCTATGGTAAACGGGTTGTGGATCATCATAAGGGAGGTAGGAGACATTAAAACCTCCGTTCCTGCCATGGCAATGACTGATGCTGCTGATGCGGCAAGGCCATCAATCTTGACAGTGACACTTCCTTTGTAGTCCATTAGCATATTGTAAATCTGTGCTGCAGCGATGCAATCTCCACCGGGGGAATTGATCCAAACAACAATGTTACCTTCGCCGCTTAGAAGTTCTTCTTTAAAAGCAGCAGGGGTGACATCATCATCAAACCAGCTTTCCTCGGCTATCACGCCGTTTAGGTAGAGAGTTCGTGATTCTGTATCTTCATCACACACCCAGTTCCAGAATTTCTTCATTCATCTTTTACCTCCAATCTTTCTTTATTTGCAAACAGACCAGCATCATGAAGCTTGGTCATATTGCCATTGATTAGATATAGATCACCTCCAAGTTCGGCTGGTATCCTATCTAAGTTTTCTAGTTCTCTAATATCGTTGGCACTCATCCAGCCATTTTGACGGGCGGTTGCGTAGCCGTTCATCCTTGATGCATAGTCACCCCGGAGTAAGCCATCTACATTGAATTTGGAGAAGTATAGTTTCTTTTCACTAGGACTTAGTAAAGAACGACTTATGGCCTGCTCCCAGCGGATTACCCAAGGGTCAAGGGTGTATTTCACAAATTCCAGTGACTGCTGCTCAATATTAGAAAAGCTCGACTTTTCAAGATCACCTACCATATGGGGAGGTACCCGGAAAATTCGAGCTATCTCATTGATTTGAAACTTCCTTGTCTCTAAAAACTGTGCTTGTTCCGGCGAGATACCAATAGGCTGGTACTTCATACCTTCTTCTAAAACTGCTACCCGGTGAGCGTTACTGCTTCCCTGATAGGCCATGTTCCAGCTCTCTTTGACCTTTTGCGGATCTTTAATGGTACCTGGATGTTCAAGGACTCCGCCCGGTGCGGCACCGTTAGCAAAAAACTTGGCTCCGTACTCTTCAGTTGCCATCGCAAGCCCGATAGCGTTTTTAGCCATAGCAATAGGAGAGTACCCCACCAGACCATCAAAGCCTAAACCGGGAATATGCAGCACATCGCTGGGCCTTAGGGTGACTGTAATGCCATTAATAGCCGGTGCTTCATCTGAGTACCGGGTGTAGGAGTAGTAAAGTTCCCCCTTGGTATCCCGGTCAACCCTCATGCGGTTTGGCATCAGAGGGTAAAGGGCAATGATTTCACCTTTACCGTTTCGGATAATCTGAGCATAGGCATTTCCCCACAGCAATAGATGAGTCATGAGTGTCTCCCTAAATACGAAGGAGCTCATCTCAGGGTTTGGCTCATCGTGAAGTAAAAAATACAGCGGGTGGGAGAGGGCTTTCTCCTTGCCGCCGCTTGCTGTGTATTTATATAAATGAAGGGGAAGTCCCGCTACCGCTTCAGCCAGTATCCTTACACAAGAGTAAACTGCTGTCATCTGCATGGCGGTGTGTTCGTTTACCGGTTTGCCGCTGGTAGTACCGCCGAAAAAGAAGCTATAGCTGCTACCGGGTGTTCTATTTTTAGGTTTATCTCTTGCTTTAAAAAGGCTTCTAAATAGACCCATTTGCATCACTCTCCTTAATGATGGGCATGAAAAAAGCACCTCGGGTGAGATGCTTCTGGATTATTAGTATTTTAGATGTGCTCCCGCATGGAAATAACGGGAGGTAACAGCCCCCTATATCCGATATTTACTATTTTGCACTCATTGAGATAATAATAACCATTGGTTTTATCTGTATTTTCAAATGGCTGCATTTCATATATCAAAGCACTTTCCACATCTGTTATTAAATTATCGTCATAGGTCTTTGGCGAAACGATTATGCCCAGCCTAACAAACAGCTTTCCTCGATATAGATTCAGCCAATCTTTGTGGGAATATAAGCGGTTGTAAAAACTGTTACTTGTTTTCCCAATATACAACAGCGTTTCCTTATCTCCAAACTTCCTGGATAAATAATATATTCCCTTTTCATTAACTCTAATAGAGGAAAAAATGTTTTCATATAACACCGGATAAGACCAATTAATCTTAACCGTTTTTATGCGCATGTTTTATCACCACTAACCATAAAAAAGCCTTTACTTAGTTAAACTGATTATACCATGGAACCAATAGCACTAAAGTATTAAAAGCCCTCTATCATCATAAACTGAAGACCCTGTCTCTCCGCCACAGCGGATAGCCCTATCGAGGGCCATAATAGTTGCTACTGCACCGTCTATTTTCTCAGTAGATTTTTCTTTATCCGGCTTAATGTTACCCGCCGGATCAGTGCGGATGAAGATATTATCCATCATCCAGCGAAGTACTGGATGCCCGCCATGGGCTAACTTTTCTTCTAAAGTAAGCTTCATCAGTTCCTTGGTAGGTGGTGACATATCCTTAAACCCTTGACCGAAAGGAACAACGGTAAAGCCCATCCCTTCGAGATTTTGTGTCATTTGTACAGCACCCCAGCGGTCAAAGGCGATTTCACGAATGTTATAGTCTAAGCCTAATTCCTCGATGAAAGATTCTATAAAAGCATAGTGAACAACATTACCTTCAGTGGTTTTAAGAAAGCCTTGTTTTTCCCACAAGTCATAATTAACATGGTCCCGCCGGACACGTAAATCAATATTCTCTTCCGGAATCCAGAAGAAAGGCATAATGCTGTATTTATCATCTTCATCGATTGGAGGAAACACCAGTACAAAAGCCGTAATATCGGTGGAAGAGGAAAGGTCTAGTCCACCATAGCAAACCCGGCCTTTTAGTTTCTCCACATCAACCTTAAAGGCGCAAGCATCCCATTTATCCATAGGCATCCAGCGCACAGCTTGTTTTACCCATTGATTTAATCGAAGCTGCCGGAAGCTATTTTCCTCCGCAGGATTTTGCCTTGCTGATTCAAATGCCGCTTTAACCTTATCCATTGTGACTGTGATTCCCAGAGAGGGATTTGCTTTTTTCCATACTTTCGGATCTGTCCAGTCATCCTCCAAGTCGGCTCCGTAAATAACAGGGTAGAAGGTAGGGTCAGTTTTTCTACCGTTAATGATATCTACTGCTTTTTGATGTACTTCCCAGCAGATGCTGTTTTGATTATCCCCGGCGGTGGTTATAAGGAAATATAAAGGCTGCATTCTGGCATCACCGCTGCCCTTGGTCATAACATCATATAGCTTTCTATTGGGCTGAGTATGCAGCTCATCAAAGACTACGCCATGGGTGTTAAAGCCATGCTTGTTTTTGATATCTGCGGAAAGCACCTGATAAACACTACCTGTGGGTTTATAGATAAGCCTTTTCATGGAATCAAGGATTTTAACACGCTTTGCCAGTGCCGGGCACATCCGCACCATATCAGCAGCCACGTTGAAAACGATAGATGCTTGATTGCGATCAGCGGCACATCCATAAACTTCGGCTCGTTCTTCGTTATCTCCGCAGGTAAGAAGCAGGGCAATAGCCGCTGCAAGTTCAGATTTACCCATTTTCTTGGGTATCTCCACATAAGCGGTGTTAAACTGCCTATACCCATTAGGTTTCAGAATGCCAAACACATCTCTTACAATCCGCTCCTGCCAGTCTATAAGTTCAAAGGCCTTTCCCGCCCATGTACCTTTAGTGTGGGTTAGAGCTTGTATAAAGGAAACAGCATAGTCGGCGGCATCCTTACAATAAACTGAATCCTTCGCCATAAATTTTGTTGGTGTGTATTCCTTTAGTTTTCTAATAAATACCGCCTCCTTTCCGTAATATAAAATGGGCAAAAGAAAAGAGCCTTCGCTTGAAAGCTCCTTGCTTTTGAAAAGCTATTTACCGTGTTTCACCAGTTAGAATAAAATTACCGTATTCATCTTTATGCTCTTCCAAATATAAAACTAACTCGTAAAAACCTAGGCGGTTAGCTTCATGCTGGACTCTATTAACATCAAACATATTTGTAACACCACTGTCCCTAATAATTAGTATCTGCTCCTTAATCTTCTCATTCATATTCTAGCCCTCAATCTTCCGGCATTCATCTTCACCAAAAGCTATCCCTAAATAGCTACCAGAGTCCCAATTTACATGAATTGTTCCAATGTCATCAACACCAGTGACAGTGCCTTTAGTGCCGGGCTGAAGCTTGGTATAGGGGTCGTTCATTCTAATAAGCATTACCCTTGTGCCTGGTGGATAATAGCTCCTTAGCTGTTTTAGCATTTCTTTAAGCATTCTTAATCCTCCTTACCTTTAGCCTGGCCACTCCTAAAAGCAGAGCTGCCGGTTAGTTTAGACAAAAGAATTTTTCGTTCAGACTTGTATTCCGGGCCTATAAAGCCCAGCCGCAGGAGGAAGCAGCGGAAGGCATACTTCTCATTTTCCACCGCTTTTTCGGTGGCATTAACCCTTTTCTGCGTCTTAGCCATTTCGCAAAGAGCCGCAATAAAATGAGTGTAAGCTTTGATTTCATCAGAATCCAGCTCACCGCTAAACCAAGGAAAACTTATGGTTTCTTCTCCAAGTATTACCGGAACTGAATCAGCATCCAAGGCCTTCTTAATAAGAGTTTCTTTGTTTTCTACCAGTCTTTTTAGGTTTTCAATCGCTGCATCAGTAAAATCTACCCTTGGCATTTCGATGGTTAAGTAATCTGCTTCTTCTTGTAATGCTGGGTCGTTAAAGGGCGGTTCCTCATAGTCCTTATAAGGACTAATCCTGCCGCCAAGAGCTGCTTCATTGGGGACTTCTAAATCCTCTGGAACCGTCTCTGCTTCAGGAAGCGGTGTGTCGTATTCTTTACTGACCGCCTTAAAATCATGAAGCCCAAGAAGGACGGCAACCAGTCCGGGGTTGTCCTTGCCTTCGAGCACCCCGTTCCTGTCAATGTGGTAATTTCCCACCTCATAAGCAAAGGTAGGGGCACCTAGGTATTTTACCGGGGCGTTTAGTTCCTGGCTGATAGCTTCTACCAGGGCTTTGCGTCTTGGGCCTGTCACATTGTAGTCAATCCTCATTTTCCATACCACCTTTCTTTTTTGGTAGTAACATATATCACTCTGAAAGCTGTAAATAGCAAGTGGTATGTGAGTTATATTTTAACTAATAAATGCCTACAATTTATCATCAGCGGATTCCTGAGCACCCTGATATCTATTCCTAGCACCATCTCTAACAAAAAATACACCATTGAAGATTCAGATTTACCGAATATTATCAGGAGTCTTTAAACAGCAGCTCTGGATTTACAGGGCTGCCGTTTAGTTTTATCGCGTTTTCAGGAAAATTCTGATAAAATCTTTTCACTATGACATCGCAGAACTTTTCATCGAGCTCAATCATATGACAGATTCGGTTCGTCTGCTCACAGGCAATAAGTGTACTTCCGGAGCCGCCGAAGGGATCAAGAACGATGCAATTAGTTAAGCTTGAGTTTAAAATGGGGTAAGCCACCAGTGTAACAGGCTTCATCGTTGGATGATCTGTATTCTTTTTCGGTTTTTCAAATTCCCAAATGGTAGTTTGCTTGCGGTCGGCATACCAGTTGTGTTTGCCGGACTTCTTCCAGCCAAAGAGCACAGGCTCATGCTGCCATTGGTAAGGGGAGCGACCAAGAACCAGCGACTGCTTTTTCCAGATGCAAGTACCGGAAAGATAAAAACCGGCATCAGAGAAAGCTTTTCTAAAATTCAACCCTTCAGTATCCGCATGAAATATATAAATAGAAGCATCCTTTGCCATTGCTGCTTCGATGTTTTTAAACGATGCAAACAGAAAATCATAGAAAGCTTCATTACCCATATTATCGTTTTTAATTTTGCCTGTTGTTCCTTCGTAGTTTACGTTGTAAGGCGGATCTGTAACTGTAAGGTTAGCTTGTTTTCCGTCCATTAGTAGTTCAAAAGTTTCAGCTTTAGTAGAATCACCACATACTAGACGATGATTCCCAAGAAGCCATAGATCACCCAGCTTAGTAGTAGCAGGCTTTTGAAGCTCCGCATCTACATCAAAGTCATCATCTTGGACACCATCAATATCGCCCAACAATTTATTTAGTTCCGCATCGTCAAAGCCAAGGAGGGAGATATCAAAGTCTACACCTTGAAGATCAGAAATCTCTACTGAAAGCATCTCAGCGTCCCAGCCTGCGTTTAAGGCAAGGCGATTGTCAGCAATAATGTAAGCGCGTTTTTGTGCTTCGCTAAGATGCTCTGCAAATACACAAGGGACTTCCTTGACGCCTTCTTCCTTGGCGGCCAGGATTCTGCCATGACCTGCTATGATATTTAAATCCTTATCCACGATGACCGGGTTGACAAATCCAAATTCCCTGAGAGATGCTCTAAGTTGGAGAATCTGTTCCTTGCTGTGAGTACGGGCATTTCTGGCATAAGGTACCAGCTTATCTATATTTACTTTTTCAAAACGTTCTGTTGAATTCACTTATTATCACCGTCCCTTCCTATCTGATAAAAGGGCCTCCATAATATCGTTCTGGGGATTACCCACAAAAGCTGTGGTGCAGTTTTGTTTTACTATGTCAAAAATCTCATACCATAAAAGATTCGCCTGTTTTTGAAATGACTGGCTCATTTGCACAAAGGGGCTGGTAATTGCACCGCCGGTTGTTGGGTGCTTTCCCAAAAGCCCGTAAGTGCTGATGGCTTCTTCGCATTGAATGTATCTTGTAAAGGCTTGAGCATAAGCTTCAATTAGCCTTGGGTTAACAAATTTCTCACAACCTCGGTCTCTTAACCATTTCCAGGTTTCGATAAACAGTGCATCCGCTCCTAAAGGCTTTCCGTCCCTTTGCCTTGTGCTAAGGTAGTCGCTTGGCGCAGGCATATCTTCTCCGTAAAGGTCAGAGTCCACATCTAAGTCCTCGACATCCAGTATCGACTCAGGGAGTATGTCCGGCACTTCCAGTATTTTTGCTGCTTTTCCTTTAATTATTTTATCTGCAAGGGGCTGTGGTTTATCGCCTGCACGAACACGCCTGCCGCCCCTGTTTGTTCCGTCTTTTGCCACGCGCCATCACCTCCTTTCAGAGCAGGGCGTTAATCCCCCCTTTGAACCGCAATTTTTTAACGCGTTGCCCCCCGCCGCTGTCCGCTAAAAAAGGTTTTAGAGATTTGACTGCCCCCACCGGTCACCGCTCTCGACAGTGATTCGGGAGTGGCAGGATTTACAAAGAGACATGAGGTTGTTCTTCTCGTTTCCTCCGCCCTTCGATAGGGGAAGGATGTGATGGACTTCCTCAGCAGGGGTAAGCCTGCCTTGCCTTTGGCACTCTTCACAAAGGGGGTGGACCTTGATGTATCTATCGCGGATGCGTTTCCATGCACGGCCGTATCGTTTGTTGGATTCAGGGTCACGTTGATATTGGTTGTAATTCCTGTTCATAGTTTTTTGGTGTTCAGCGCAGTATTGCCCGTCACTAACGAGCCGACCGCAGCCGGGATATGAACAAGGCCGTTTAGGCTTCCTTGGCATTTCCTCACCTCAATTCTGGCCATGAAAAAAGCCCCCACAAAATTTTCTTGCGAAGGCTTTCAAAGCTATTTATCAAAATAGGTTTTAATCGGAAAGACTAATTGCTGCAATTAAGTTTCTCAGTTCTTTCTAGCTTAAGCTTTATTTCCCTAATCATGTCGTTCAGCCACTTCGGACTTGCTTGCTCTATTTCCAGCATTCTTGCATGGTATTTACAATAAAGACTGCCTGGCTTTACTTCGTGCCGGCAGTCCTGATATTGACATATCTTCATTTGTTTCAGCTCCTAAAAATAAAGGCCCTCAATATTTCGAGGGCTTCTTATTATACCTCTACACCTTATACTATATAGCATTTTCAACTATTTTAAAGTCCATTTCACTCCATTTTACTCTATTTTAGTCCACACTTTAGAACTTTAGTAACTTCTTTTAATGCTTCACTATGAATTCTAAAAACCCCGCTTCTGCTGTAACCCAGACCTAAAGATATGTCCTCCCATGATTTATTGTCTAAATATCTTTGTTCTAAAACTAATTGATAATTTATATCTTCCAGCTTGCATATTACATTTAGGATTTCTTGTTTAAGTTCTATAAAATGGTCAATTTCTTGGTTAATTTCTTTTTCTAAATCAATAATTTTAGCCACAGTATTTTCAAAAGATCCTCTTATGTTCCTACCGCCGGACACTTTCACCTGCGTAAAGTTTGCTGTGACCTGCATAGCCAAGGACTTTAAGCTTTCAAGATATCTTAATTTACTATTTATGCGTTGGTCCAGGCGATAAGCCTGTCCGAGGTATTCTTTCGCCGTCATTATATAACCTCCCCCTTAAGTTTTTCTATAAGCATCTCCGGGTCGATTGCAGTAAGCGATGCGTACCAGTCGGAACGGAAAAACCGCTCTACTTCACGTTTTGTATATAAGGCCGTCCTATTCTTGGGGTGCTTTTTCAGTTTTTTAAGTGAGTCGCGGTAGTCCCTGACCGCCCGCAAAACGATAGCGTTTGCTAGCATTTCATATGAATCCTTCATGCGATTTTTCTCCTTTCCGTTAGATTAATCTTGACTGCATTGATTAGGTCAGACTGGGTTTTCTCTTTTTTGTGAAGCGCCATCATAACCTGTTCGTCAATGGTTCCTTTTGCAACGATATGGTGGATAACCACTGTATCATGCTGACCCTGTCGCCACAGTCGGGCATTGGTTTGCTGATATAGCTCAAGTGACCAGGTAAGGCCGAACCAGATAAGGGTAGAGCCGCCACTTTGAAGGTTTAGTCCATGCCCGGCAGAAGCGGGGTGAATAACTGCTACCTGGATATTTCCGCTGTTCCAATCTGCGATGTCCTTTGACGTTTTGATCTGTCTAACATCAAAGCGCTGGCAGATTCGCTCAAGGTCGTGGTTATACCAGTAAGCAATTAGCACCGGCTTACCGTTGGCACTTTCAATTAAATCTTCAAGGGCGTCTAGTTTACGGTCATGGATGGGATGAGCCTTGCTATTCTCATCGTAGACAGCGCCGTTTGCCATCTGCAGGAGTTTGCCGGAAAGAACAGCTGCATTCATGGCATCAATTTCTTCGGCTTTAAGTTTTATGACCATGTCCTCACGGAAGGTATCGTAAATATCCCGCTCATTTTCATTTAAGTACACCGGCACTTCATTTATCACGCATTCCGGCATTTTCAAGAAATCGGTAGACTTCATGGAGATGGTAATATCCGATATAAGTCTGTAAATGGCCTTTTCTGCGCCTGGCAGCGGCTTATAGGAAAAGACTATCTGCTGATTGCGCTTATCTGGGATAAAAAAGTTATTGCGGTAGTGGGTAATATACCTACCGAGTCTTTGCCCCATGTCGAGGATACGAAACTGGGCCCATAAATCCATAAGTCCGTTACTGGAGGGAGTACCCGTAAGACCCACAATGCGTTTTATCTTAGGTCTTACTTTTAAAAGGCTTTTAAAGCGCTTGGCACTGTAGGATTTAAAAGAGGACAACTCATCAATTACCACCATATCGAAGTCGAAGGGGAGATCGCTTTTATTTACAAGCCAATCCACATTTTCACGGTTGATGATGTAAATATCTGCTTTGGCCATGAGTGCATTTCTTCGTTCCTGTTCTGTGCCGATTGCCACGGAATAGGTAAGGCCACGCAGGTGATCCCATTTTTCAATTTCTGCAGGCCAAGTATTTCTAGCTACCCGGAGGGGCGCTATAACCAGGACTTTATGTGCATCGAATCGGTCAAAGAGAAGGTCGATTATTGCTGTCAGAGTAATCACGCTTTTGCCAAGGCCCATATCAAGTAGAATCGCTGATACCGGATGCTCCAGTATGAAGTTGGTTGCATATTTCTGATATTCATAAGGACTGTATTTCATCAAGCACACCTCCAATCTGCTCCGCACTGTCAATGCAGTAAACTAAAAAGCCAAGTCGCTCTAACTGCCTTTTTCTGCGTACTTGCAATGGTCGCATTTTTCTCCCCGGCGCTTTAAGTTCAATAAAGGCTATCTTCCCATGGGGTAATAGCACTAAGCGGTCAGGCACCCCATTGATACCAGGAGCAGTAAACTTAAATGCTATGCCGCCCATGTTTTTGACTGCGGATTTCAATTTACATTCCATCTTTTTTTCTAACATTAGGTTCCTTTCCCGCTGTTCCGATGTCCCAAAAATCCCCTATATATATAAAATGCTGTATATATGCTATATACACTGTATCTACTTATCCTTTTATATTTGATAGTATTGATTGGAACATAGGAACAGCGTTTACCATTTACACCTATTTGTAAGGCTTTATAATTTGTTCCGACGGGGTGTAGAATTTGGCACTTTTGGTACAAAAACTAGACTACGGAACAATTCCAAACTGCTGCTTGCAAAAAACTTACTCATTGGAACAGGTGGACTTTGGAACATAAACCCACTGTGGTCCATAGAGCGGGATGCGCACTTTTATCTTAGATCGCTCCCAGCCGCCGATACGGGCGATGATGGCCGAGATGTCATTGGCGTCAACTCGGCGCAAGTTGGCTCTTTCTTTGCCGAAGCACTCGCACCAGATTTCCATATTGGAGACGGCTTCACGCTTTTTGCTGCCGGTGCGGTTTTCGCCGCCAAACTCGCTGCCGTTTAAGAAATTCCTGCGTTCAAACAGGTCCATGTTGTCCCAGTCCTCCGGAAGAAGGGTGTCAAGGTATTCACGCACCAATCCTTCTCGCTCGTCTGATTCCAGGGCTTCACGCTGCTCGGCCTTTGCTAATTTTTCAATGGTATTATCTAGGTATAACTTTTCGCCCTTTTTCACATGCGCTAGAGCTTCTGCCCAGATCTGTTGGATCTCATAGTCTGAAAGCTGCCATGAATGTTTTGCCTTACCACCAGGTGTTTTTACCGGCCAAAACCTTCGGTTGCCGGTGGTATCACGAAGGTATCCGGATTCTGCATTGGTCGTACCAAAAAATACGCATTGCCTAAGGTGTGGTGTAGCTCGTCTGCCGAAGGAGGCACGATAGATATCATTTTGCCTTGAGATGAAGGAACGGAGGGTTTCAACTTCAGCTTTTCTAAGGCCCGCCAGTTCACCAATTTCCAGAATCCAGTAACCTTGCAGCTTCTCGGCAGCGGTTTTATCCTTGGTATCGCTAAGGTTTAAACTATCGGAGAACCACTCCCCGGCAAGTTTTAAGATGAGAGTGCTTTTGCCGATGCCCTGGGGACCGTTTAACACCAGCATGGAATCAAACTTACAACCGGGGTTTAGTACCCTGGCAATAGCAGCGCAAAGGGTTTTCCTGGTCACTGCCCGGACATATTCGTTATCATCCGAGCCAAGATAATCAATGAGCAGCGTATCCACGCGGGGTATTTCATCCCACGCAGGCAGACCGTCAATGTACTCCCGGATGGGGTGGTAGGAGCGGTCATCGGCAACTTTGGTGACCGCAATTTCATAGTTCCTTGCCGAGAAGGTGCCATAGTGCCGATCGATATAACTGATTAGTTGGGCATCGTCCGCATCTCGCCAAAACTTGCTTGGATGGCTCCAGGGAACTTCGCCTTTTATCTCCAAGCCGTCCATGTGTTGATTAAAGACGATGCCTTTTAAGTTAGGATCATTTTCCAAGATAAGCGTAAGGTTACGAAGGTTATTCTTTAGCACCTTGGAGCGCGGCTCATATTCTAAACGCGAAAGCCAGTCGGTATCGTCGCTAAATTCCTCCAGAGCTTCTTGCTGGCGTTCAAGGGCGATTGCAAGTTTTACTTTGTCGTCCTCCACAGCAAATCGGCACATTTCTTTGAAGGAAGGTAGCTTGCTTGGAGGAGTATCCGCCGCTGCCTTATCATCAAGCCTGCCGAACTTGTGAATCCGCACCACATCAAAGGCATTCATAAGCTGTCCGCAAGCCGGGTCGGTGGCGTGATGGGAATAGGCGAATTTATCGTCGTAAATAACTACACCTGCAGTGCTGTCGGCGGGAATATAGTCGTATCTGCCATCCATCACTGATGGGGCATAAACATCCGGCAGAAATTTTTCGATTGTCTCCGTAATGCTGTAGGTCCGGCAGAAGGTTCCTATGATGCCGGGTTTTTCGAGGGGATTCTCTTGATGCTTGCCGGAAATTTCAGTGACCTTGCTTTCCCTTGATGATGTGGGCAGCAGAGAGCAATCCCGCCAATTTGGATGTTTTGCTAAATATTTGTCCGGGTCGAGCCATTCACCGTCACAGCGTTTGAATATGTACTCACCGTTTGAAGGCGTTGTAGGCCAGTACATCAGCTGGTTCGGGTAGTAGCTGCACTCGTCGAACATATCCATGCCGAGTTCTTCCGAAAAGTAGCGCGCAATGGCGATATATTCATCCGGCGTAACATCCCTAGCAAGGGGGACGATGATCCGTATCCTCGGCGCTTCCGAGGTGTGGCCGTGAGTGGTATAGAGGCAGGAAGCATATTTATGCCCCGCTTCATACCTTGAAATGAAATCCTTGTCCGCTCGGTCAGCATCGTGGGTCAACATAGAGCGGAAGGCTACATTTTCACGTTTACGGCTGTTGCCTTTTAGGTGGCCGCCTACAAAGCCACCTTTATCCTTTGCCCTATCACGCTCCGCCTTGGGTAATTTCGGATATTCTTCGACTGTTTCGGAAGTGCGAATTGTGTGTTCAAGACGGCTGCAAAGTTCTGCAAAGCGGATGGTCTTGTTAGACCAGTTCTTTGCAAAGCAGCTATTGCCGTATGCGATTGCTAAATCACGCATCTTCTGATACCTCCTTATACTCTAAGCCGAAAAATTTAACCCCCTGGCCGCGCTTCTTAGCTTTGGCAATCTCTATAGCCATTCCGGCAGATATGCGGTCACCGAACACCCATACTTCCTGACACTTGCTCATAATGACCATGTTTATAAAAAGGGCGAGATCACGCTCCTTAGGATTGTTGTCATCCATAAATTGCGGCAAGAGCAGATGCATAGCGATGGGAATGTAGCCGCTATCAAGGGCAAAGCGGCAATGCTCCCGTGCTTTTTTCACGTTTTCCTCCACATCCCCAGAATAGGGGGAGCAGATATATACAAGCGGCCTAAAGGGCATCTTTTTTGACTCTCTTTCGATACGAATCAAAGCCTCGTATGCAGTTGGGTCATAGTAGCCTTCAGCGTTATATTTTCTGATGCTCATGAGTCTTTCGCCCTCCATACTTTTCAATTAAATCCTCCCGGCCAATTTCCACCAAACGCCTGAAGCTTTTATCTCTTGCTATTTCAGCGTCCTGTTTTGTTTTGAAGAAGACACATCCTTCCTCGGAAAAACCCTCAAGTTTTAAGGCAATACAGTAGCCGTCTTTGTTCGCGAAACAATCAATGTGAGTATTACACTTTGGATAAACTTTTCTCATATTCAGTCTCCTAATCTTTTTTATAAAATTCACATTCGTAGCCATCGGCACTAAGCAGCAGCCCGTTTGCCCATTTAGGCCTTTCTGCCATAATTCGACATACTTCATCGATGGAAGATTTGCCAAGCGGGACCTCGCAAACAACTTCATCGTGGCAGTGCATAACAATCTCAAAACCAGCAGCGGAAAGACGCAGCATAGCTTCCGTCAAAATGTCACGGGCAGTGGCCTGCACGATGTTTTCCACAAACTTGGGACCGTAACTTTCGATGCGTTCCCATTTCTTAGTGCCGCCGACGCCTTCGTAAGTCACGCAATCAGAGCCAAACCGGTTGACTCCGATTCTCGGCTTTACATACACAAGGTTTCTGCCGGATGGAAGAGTAATAAAGAGCATTCCGCTCTGATAGGTAAAGCGGATGCCGTGTGTTTCTGCGGTTGTTTTCTGCCTGACTGCTGTCATTGCCGCCTTGTCGACATCCCACCACAGCTTAACGATGCGAGGGTTGGACTGACGCCAAGCGGTTACAAGGGGTTGTAGTTCTTCTTCCAGAACACCCATCTGCAAAGCGCCCATAGCTTTAAGTGCGCCTATACTGCCGCCGTATCCGCAGTTGTGGACAAGTTTGCCCGATACGGTAAAACGGTGATTTCTTCCGGCATTTCGTATGTCATAAAGTCGAGCCTGGCGCTGATAACTTTCCATTTTTTGCTCTGTCTTTTCTCCGGCTTTATAATTCTCACCCAACCGTATTGCTCGTTGACCATCTCCGGTTTGTATGAGATGTGAGCCGCTGGTGGCGGCGATTCCAAGTGGTATCGGCTCCGGTTTCCCTTCGACCCAAACAAGGTGGTCGGGCGTGGCAATAAGTCCTTCATATTCAATCACCTCTTTTTTCCCGCGAAATACAATGCCGTCATGGGTTACCCAGTCTTCTCCATCCCATAACTTGTGTTTCTTTGTGACTTTCTCAATAGGCACTAAGCCTTTATCCGTTAATACAAGCTGTCCTTCAGCAATACACGCCAACTCAGCTTGCTTACCTTTTTGCCGTAAATGTCCATTAATACCGTTCTTCTCAACCGGCACATGGAACATTTGTGAAGCGGACGCACAGTAAATATCACCGCCATTTGCAAAGACCTCCATTCGCCACTTCTCACCGGCAAACCAGGCGATGATCCGGGCTTCAATTGCAGAAAAGTCTGCAACGATAAAGCGCGAGCCGTCCTTTGGCACAAATGCCGTGCGGATGAGTTCCGAGAGAACGCCAGACGTGCTGTCATAGAGCATATCTACGGCATCAAACAGTCCAGCTTTTATAAGGTTTCTTGCATCTTCTAAATCAGGCAGGTGGTTTTGCGGGAGATTTTGCACCTGCACTAGGCGTCCCGAGTTTCCTGTCACCCAGACCTTGCCGTTCCTTCTGGCCATAAAATATCCCGTGGGCGTTTCTGCGCAATAGACAACCCCGTTAAACTCCATTATTTTAGGCTTGCTTCTTATTTCGTGGCAATTTTTAGGTGTCAGCCAGATATCCACAACATAAGCGTCACTCCAGTTTGGATGTTCTGCGCTTCTATTCTTGACCTTAAGTAGTGCACATCTGCCCGTTATATGTGCAAACGCCTGGATAATATCGGCGTTTTGTTTATTAGAAGTCACATACTGAATACTATTTTTTGCACTTCTATAACCATCCCAATGAACCAATTCATCGAAAAAGACATCTGCACTCTCGTCAAATAGCCATGTGCCAAAGGTTTTATTCTGAAACATTCTTAGACAGATTGGAATGTGACGGGCATAGAGCGTAAACACATATCGTGTATGCATTTCCTCGTTGTAGGTGCTCAGCGAATACATAATATCGGCAGCACGAAGTAATTCCTTGCACCGTGCCACTTTACGCTCTTTATAAAAAGTCAGCCTTATATTTCCTTCAGCGGTATAGTGTCCGTCAGCTTGCACCATGACAAGCACCCTGAGGTACTGATGCTCCATGCCGGGACTAGTCCGCCTGTAACCTGTAAATGGTATGCTTGGGCGGTATTTTTCCATGTTGGAAACGGTATCAACTAGCCACTCGCCACCGTATCTTCTCTTGACATACATCTTGTGGTCTGGAGTGCTTAACTGTGATATCCTCTTGTCTGTGTATTCATACAGGCTACCATTGTATGGAAACTGCAGAGCGGCGGATTTTTGAAAGGAAACAGTCTCGCCGATAGGATTCCAGCAGGCTATTTTTCCACCATTCCACTCATCAAGCCGTTTCCAGCCGTCTAAGGTCAGGACTTCATGATCACCAGTCAGACACCATCTACCTGTTCTATTGGCACCGTAAAACTGGATAAGACCTCTGGCCCTGCCATCCGAACCGACCACGTTTTTCATAGCGGTGTATTTCTTGACCGATGATTTGGCTAGTTCCTGGCGAAGGGACAGCACTTCTTTTAGATCAGGTGGAGCAGTTTTAATAAGTTCTGTAACCGCTGCTTTGCAAAGGGTATCTGTTTCAAGGCCGTTATCGGCAAGCCACTCCTTCATCTGTTGTACGGAGTTGGGGTTTTCAAGATTGGTCAAGTTTTGCATGTGGTTGCGAAGTCGGGCTTTTGTAACCTCATCACAGCGAATAGCTTGTTTTACAAAATCCATATCAAGGGCTATTCCTCGGTCATTGATAATCTGGTCGAGTCTGTAATTATTCCATTCCGTATCCGATACCGGGAACTTTGAGAGTTTTTCTTGAATGCCTATTTCGGTTTCCACATCGCGCTTGTTGTAGGCTTTGAAAAGTCCCCATTTCTCCATATCATGCCGTGGCAGATTTCTTATGCGACCGCCGTTTGCCTTGGTAGCAGCACAAGGTGTACAGAAATACTTGACGAGGTTTTTGCCTTCTTTAAGTTTCTGTTTTTCAAGTCCAAGAACTGCACCGACTCTTTCGAGGGAAAGTGGAAGGCCGAGTGTAGCTGACCATACCATTGTGCAATGCCATCCTGTAGGGTCGAGATAAGTACCTGTGGGAAACCCGAGAAAACGGGATAAGCAGATACGCTCGAACTGCGCATTAAATGCCCATTTTGTAATGGTGGGGTCTGATAAAGCGGACACGATGACGGGAGGGATTTTCTCACCGCAGGCAAGGTCTATGACCTGTACTTCGCCGCCGTCAATGGAATAACCAAAGAGCAGCACTTCGAAGTCAGGTGATTCGCAGTAACGGTAAACACCGCATTTACCAAGGTCGACCGAGGAAAAGGTCTCTATATCAATACTGATAGTTTTCAAATAATCACATCCTTCCTAACATGGAAAGGGAGGCGGAAAAGCTCCGCCACCCACCATGAGTGCCGTTTATCTATGCGAGGAAATCGTCATCTTCTAAGGATGTGAAGTCATCAGATGCCGAGGATCTGCTGCCGAGGGGTTCGCCGTCTTTAATCTTCTGGATGTTACCGAGACCGCAGGCAACACCCTTGTTGCCGTTAGAGTTGAAAGCGTAAAAATTGAGTGAAACCCTACCGTAACAACCACTGTAGACCTCATCACGGTCAAGGATGGGCTTGACCGCCTTGTCCACGATCTGAGGGGCAGTAGTGCTGTTGGCATTAACGAAGTAGTGCCCTTTATACGCTTCATCATCACGCTCGATATCGCCGTCCCGAAGGGGCAATTTTATAGCAGCCTTATTTGGCTTCTTGCCACCGAACTTGGCGATGCCTTCTTCAATGGCAGCGTCTACCGCAGCTTCAATGGCCTTTAGGGTTTCCTTGTCGGACTTAGGGATAAGTACGGAAACACTGTATTTTTCTTTACTGCCGTTAATGGATACGGGTTCCCAGCCGTGAAAGTAGCTGAGACGGGTGTTGACACCGGTTATGACCTTGGTTTTGCTGTTATTCTGATTTGCCATATCATTCAATCCTCCATAATTTCATTAAATTCGTTAATTGCGTTTGATACGTTGAGAGCCGGACGCTTATCCGAAATAGGAACGAGAGTCGGCTTGCCCGGCGGTTTATATACGAGGTCACCGAGGACCTCATTGAACTTGGCTTTACCCATCAGCTTTTCAAATTCCGTAAGTGTGATAAGGCTCTGCCTGTAAATGTCCTTATAGCCATTGGCTTTTGCAGCTTCAGCAATGGCCTCTTCATCTTTGAATTTCCTGATGCTACGGCCTGCCACGATCTTGTAGCCGGACCATTCTTTTCCATGGTTGAGGGCGGCATCGGTAGCGTAAGCCAGCAGGTCATTTGCCCATTTGGTAATGTCGTTTAGCTTTCCTAAGACCTCCTCAATTTCCGCATCTGATAAGAGTGGTGGGAGACGAAACTCTGATTTCGCCAGCTTCAGCTTTTCTTCGGCTCTTGCCCGGCACTTCACAGCGGCACGGCAGAAGGTACACCAGTCACCAGGGCAATATTCGCCTTCACCCTTGAAGGCAAGTTCCGCTTTTGGCTTTAATTCGTTTTCAGCCCAGTCCCTCAGGTCATCCACGGGGATAGTCCATGTGCTGA
The DNA here is from genome assembly GCA_018435055.1 of Pelotomaculum sp. Lineage (GTDB taxonomy): Bacteria > Bacillota > Desulfotomaculia > Desulfotomaculales > Pelotomaculaceae > Syntrophopropionicum. The sequence goes on from JAHDOA010000047.1 coordinate 41,108, forward strand.
CATTTTCTCTGCGAGGCTGGAAAACCGTCATGGACACTTCTTCAATGTCATAAAGGCTGTCGTAGATTTCTAAAGCACCAAGGCTGTAGAGCATCATCTGACTGTTGTTTTCGGAATTTACGATAATTCCCATGCCATACTTCAGATCAATAATGTGCAGGGCCTTATCAGAGATGAGGATACAGTCGCCTGTGCCAAAGCCATCCGGCACATATTTGGAGAAGTCCAGATGCTGTTCAATCAGCACCAGCGGATCGGAGCAGGACTGCTTTGCCAGTTCCAGCTGCTCAAGTACAAAATCTACATAGGCATCTGTGTATTCGTCCATCTCGTCACAGTCAAAGGAGGAGATAGGCTTTTTGCTGCGCATCTTTAATGCTTTACGCAGTTTGTGTTCCGCTAAGGCGTGGGCGGCGGTACCTTCGGCTGCGGCTGAAGACTCGTTATCATCGAATTCCAATTCAAGCCGGGCAGCGGGAGTACACTGTGTCCACCTGTGGGAACTGGATGCGGAAAGGACTGCGTGTCTACCCATTGGCAAGTACCTCCGCATCCGCTAGGAGGGACCCGTACTCGCTGGGTTCAATGTCACTTAAGCGGTTTGCCCCGTGCTTAATAAGTAGTGCTTTGACCTGGGCAGTTTTGCCGCTTTGACTGATAGGTGTAAGCACGGCTCTGACATCTTCAACTGAGATGGCCTTTGCGGCAGGCTTAACTTCCGGTGTTTCTTGAATGGATGGCTTTTCTTCGGATTCGACTGAAGGTTCATCACTTGCGATAGCGTTTGCCAATTTACGCAGGCTTTCCGTCAGCGACTCCATGTCGTTCACCACATCAAGAAGCAGTTTGATTCGGCTCATGTGCAGTTCCTCCTTTCCCGATTTCGTGGATTTCTACCGACTGAACGCTCTGTCCGGAAGTGAGTACCAAAACCTCGGTAAACTCACCGAAGAGAAAATTCAGCAGTCTTTGCGGTATCTTGCTGATCCCGCTTTTGATAACGGCTTTCTTATGAGAGCCATCGTTTCGTGCAATATTGATTTGCACTTTGTGTTGCAGGTTCATAGGCTTTACCTCCTGTTTCAGACGGGCCTGCACCCGGAGGAAGGATGGCTATTAGTAGCGCCATATCTTTTCCTCTACTAATAGCCGAAATTATTAACCCCCCTCCAGAAATGCAGTGTTTACGTGGCTTTAGAGGATTCCTTGCTCTGCAAACAACTTTTTTAGCCGGGCAATGATTTTACTCTTGCGGTTAGAAATCGCTGCCACGGATCTGTCCTCTTCTTGGGCGATCTCGGTAAGTTGTCGCCAACTTCCAAAGTAGTCATAAATAAGGTTGATTTGCTGGGGTGTGAGTTTTTCCATCAAGGTCAGCAACTGTTCAACGAGCGGATTAGGTTTGTCCACATCTTGCTCAAAAATAAAGGAAGGGTCAGTTTTTCGGGTACCGAGATTTTCAATAGGATCGCCAATACAATCATCCGGATCGCTCTCGTACCTGGATTTTTGGTTTTCCGTACTATAATCTCGATTTTCCCTTTCGTAACGGTCACCCAGGTCAGCTGCGTGGTCGAAATCATCGAGCATGATAATATGCTCTTCGGTTACGCCGTCTTGACCTGCGGTAATGGTGATAGGGAGGGTCTTCTTGGCTTCCTCATTCCAGTGCCAGTAGGTGTAGGTGGTGCGATTTTCTTGCTTTGCTTTACGGTTTTTCATTGTTTGGCCTTTCCGCCTGTTGCGGGGTGCAAAGGACAACACAAAAGGCCTGTGTCCAAGGAGTACACAGACCCTAAAAATGAGCGCAAAAGGGTAAGGGTACTCCTTATCGCTTGCATAACACTGTTGTCAGTGCTATTGAGGCGATTTGTGTATCCTTTGCCCTTATTGCAAATCAGGCAATGAATGTATTTTTGTAAGAGATATTTATTAAACCGAAGACTATGCAACGGTCGAAGCAGACACCGAAATACTTATTGTTATATTGTGGTAAGCCGTGATATACTGAACCAGTAGGATTTACTGGGAATTATACCGATTTGTTCACAACAAAAAGCTGATGTCCAAGCTTCTGACATCAGCTTACCAATATAGCGATTTGCTCCGTGTTAGAGCGGAGGTTGTTTCTGTCTTACAATGGCTTACAAATGATTGATTGTGGGTTACATACCTGTCAATCATCATATATAAAGGGGGCAAACGATGACGAGATTATGTTTTGGGACATTTGCACGAGTGCTTAAGTTGTGTAAGCTTGCCGTTGTAACCGATCCTCGGCTCGTAGGTACTATGACACGTACAATTGACCCACAATGCCAATATATATTGAGTGAGAATGCTACATCAGTTCATCGTTTATTGAATTGTACAGGGAACCTCTCTCCAGGCAACATTATGGATGGCGGTGTCGGAGTCATTAGAAGACCTGGCAATAGTATCAGTAATATACTTTTGATGGCACCGAAAGCAAACAGAGATGATTTGGTTCGTAAATTCGCTGAGAATGTCGTATGCCTGCTAAATGAAGACAAGAAACTTCAAGCAGTCCTTGCCTTGTTGGATATCATCGAAAAGGATACCATCCTTGACGACGACAGTGCTGAGGGCAAGAAAACGAGCTTTGAAAAATATGTCGGGACAACAAAAAACGCCCTACTTTCGCAGAGCGAGTATGTTCTTTCAGATTTGTTGGCTGGTATTTTCCTATATACAGTCGCTGCAGGTGTTGTAAATACTGTCGGCAGAGAGGCTGTTCAGACTATTACACCGGAGTACGTAGGTGGAATTGAAAACCCAAGGGGCATAACGGTTATTGATTGTTATCCTCAATTGGAGCAAATCGTGCAAAGCGGAACTATGGTGGCGGCAACAGCATCACCAGCATTTGAGCAGGAAACTTTTTTAACATACCTTAATAATGTTAGAGATAAGTACAGCACCATAAAAACACTTTTATATAATGAACAACCAAAGCCGTTTTACGATTTTTATGTGTGTAACAATATAACTTGGCGTACGCGTGTTGAAGGTGAGAGAACACCATTTAAAAGGGAATTTGTCAGCGATGCCAATATTAAAAAGTTGACTGAAATTTCTCGCTTTATTTTTATCACTGGTGCTGGTGGTCTTGGGAAATCTATGATGATGCGCCACCTTCTACTTAACACAATAGATAACTACAAGGATTTTAAGTTGATTCCTGTCTTTATTCCGCTAAAAGAATTTGATGATGCTTCCGGCAAACTGTTTGATTATATATTTTCAAAAATAGATGCTTTTAGTGGGAGTATAACAAATGCCGATTTGGAAAACGTCCTAACCGCAGGATGCTGCCTTTTGCTTTTTGATGGACTTGATGAAATTGGATTGAATAATGTCGGATTTTTTGAGCGTGAGCTAGATTCTTTTACTGACAAATATCCAAATAACTACTATGTAATTTCTTCGCGTCCTTATCAATCATTTGTATCATTTGAACGATTCAGTGTTTTACGCTTGTTGCCATTTAATTTAGGGCAGGCATTGCGTTTAATTGACAATCTGGACTTCCGGCCCGACGACCCTTCAATAAAGGCAAAATTTAGGGATGAATTGAGTGCAAGGCTCTATCGTACACATAGGACTTTCACAGAAAATCCATTGCTGCTGACAATCATGTTGTTGACATTTGAGATGTTTGCCGAAGTCCCCTCACAAATGCATATTTTTTACCGAGAAGCATTTAATGCATTATCCAGAACACACGACGCAAGCAAAGGTGCCTACAAGCGTGAACTAAAAACAAAACTCACTGTTGATTCCTTCGCAGAAGTGTTTGCAGAAATCTGTTTTCGCACATATTGGGACGAGAAATTTGAATTCAGTATGCCTGAATTTGAGGTTTATTTCAAAAAGCTTACTAATCCTTATGCTGGCTCTGTTTCAGCAGATGATTTTATGTATGACCTGTGCTTTAGTCTGTGTCTGATGTATCAAGAAAGCGGAAAATACTATTTTACACATCGCTCGTTTCAGGAATATTTCAGCGCTGTCTTCCTTTCCAAACAAAAAGATACAGTCATTAGCAAATTGGGCGACTTTTTTGAAAAACGAGATAGGCGAATGCGTGGCGATCAGACCTTTTCCATGCTGAATGATTTGATACCGGACAAAGTGGACGAATTTATTTTTATTCCTTATCTCGAAGAATTGTTTGACAGATGCGATAAGGCAGAAGGCTACTGGACTTTCCTTGATGAAATGCACCCAATTATTGAATATGATACGGGTGATGTGCCAGTGTCCTTCTATCACCAACCGAATTCATTTTTATTTACATGTTTGCTTTCTCATATTAAGAAGCCACCTCGTGGTTCGTATTACGAATTGAAAGACTTACCAGAATATGACGAATTTATTGAAACCAAATATTTATGGTTGCAGGTAGGAAATGATGAGGACGAGGTGGACATTGTTCCAGAAAGTCGAATTCCAAGTGAATATATAGAAGCTCATGGAGAGCTGGAAGTTGCAGGTATCCATTTTGAAGCCGAACTATCCACTGTATTGGGAGACCCTGAATACTATAATAGTTTTATCAAAGTACTTGATGACGATAAGTTTGTTTATAAGATTCAATACAATCAGGCGCGGGAATACCTCGTGCAACTTAAAGCAAAGCAAAAATCATCGGATGCATCGTTATTGGACTTGTTGTAATAGGGTATACTAGGAGTTAATCAAAATGCTTCATATCAAATCATATTAAAACCTTTTAGTTCGAAATGGGACGCGCTAAAGTATTAAGGCATGAACTGTGCGGACAAGAAAGAGGAGGAACAGACGTGACTAACGAACCGGAAAAATGGTCAAGCCTCGAGGAAATCGCCGAACATCTCGGCGTAAGTAAAGATACAATTAGAGCTTGGATAAAAAAAGATGTGATTCCGCATCGTCGTATCGGCAAACAGTATAAGTTCAAAAAATCGGAAGTGGACGCTTGGGTTGATAGCGGCGAGAGTGCGAAAATTGAGTAATAAGAGAATGGGAGGCGATTAAGAATGGGCACGGTTATAGAGCGCCGAGATTTATCGGCGGTCATCAAGCAGGCGCTGCAAGGTGTGTTCGTATTGGCTCCCAACGTGACCGTACCAGTAAATGCTTCTGTCGTGAATGTTGGGCTTCTACTTGGTGAAAGGATGTTTAGATTAAAGACCGAAGGTTCACCCAACAGCATAACACGTGAGCTGGATGACATTTTAGGCGAAGAACACCGCGACATCCTTCTTAAAAACACAGACATTCTCTTTTCCCCGGAATACGGACTGGATGTGATTAAGTTACTTCTGCAGCTTGGCAGAAACCAACGGTTCTATCTACCGTGGCCGGGTGAACTTGTTGGAGAACGACTTACATACTCTGAACCGAGCAGATTTGATTTTAAAGAATACAACGTCAAGGACTATGTGGATACATACGTCGTCTTGAGATAGGAGCGGGAATATGAAGTATAGCGATTTAATTCAATTTGATCCAATCGTTACGGTCATAGAGCTTAAGAGTGCAGACGACAGCGCAAAAGCAAAAGAACTAGTGCGCAGCTATGTAATGAGTGACAATATGGTTGATTTGATATCTGCAAAGATCATCTCACAGTTAAACTTAGAAGATGTTGTTGATAATAAGGGCGTTTTGGTAGTGGGCAACTATGGTACAGGTAAATCTCATTTGATGAGCGTAATTTCTGCAATTGCTGCCGATTCAGCTTATCTGGACGTTGCGAGTAACGAGAAATTTCGTACCTCCGCAAAATCAATCGCCGGCAGGTTTGAGGTATTACGTATTGAGATAGGAAGCACGGAGGCGTCTCTGCGTTCCATCATCACGGGTAATATTGAGCAGGATTTGGCTCGACGTGGCATTACCTATAAATTCCCCGATGTAGGCAACATTACAAATAACAAAGATGCACTCATGGCAATGATGGCGGCTTTCGCTGAAAAATACGGCGAGAAGGGATACCTCATCATCGTGGATGAATTGCTGGATTATCTAAAAGGTCGCAAGGATAATGAACTGATGCAGGACATTGGCTTTATGCGAGAGCTTGGAGAAATTATAAAATCAACCCGCCTGCGCTTCATCAGTGGTATTCAGGAAGTACTGTTTGAAAATCCAACTTTCCATAATGTATCAAATTCGCTACTGAAAATGAAAGATCGCTATGAGCAAGCTCTTATCCGCACTGAAGATATTGCTTATGTTGTAAAACAGCGTATTCTTCAAAAAACACCGGAGCAGAGAGCCATGATACGCGAGCATTTGAATCCTTTCTGTCCGCTTTATCAGAGCATGGCGGAGCAGCTCGACGAATATGTGGATTTATTCCCGATACACCCTGCTTATATCAGTACATTTCAACGGATGGTAATCGTTGAAAAGCGTGAGGTGCTAAAAACCATCTCGGAAACAATTAGCGAAATTATCAATAAGGAAATTCCAGCGGGTCAGCCGGGAATTGTTTCTTATGACACATATTGGGGCCGTATTAAGGGTGACCCAGCAAAGCGCGTTGAACCCGCTGTCCATGAGGTGCTACAAAAAAGTGGCGTGTTGGAAGACATCATTCAACGTTCTTTCCCTAAGCCAGCATATAAGCCTATAGCACAGCAGATTATTGCCGCACTAAGCGTCCATCGTCTGACGACGGTCGTACTCGATGCAAAGCTCGGTTTAACTGCGCAAAACCTGAAAGATGAGCTCACACTGTTCATTCATCTGCCCGTCATGGAGGAGGATTTCCTGCTCACAACAGTTGAAACCGTTCTTCATGACATCATGAACACTGTCAGCGGGCAGTTTATTGAATATAACAAAGATAATGGTCAGTATTTTCTTGACCTTAAAAAGGATGTTGATTACGACAAGAAGATTCAAGAGAAAGCGGACTTCCTTGGCGAAGACCGTTTGAATCAGTATTTCTATACGGTCATGTATGATGCGGCTGATTTGCAGCTCACTGAACACGTTACCGGCCGAAAAATATACGAATATCGTATCAACTGGACTGAAAAAAACATCTTCCGTGAAGGGTATTTGTTTATGGGCCTACCAAACGAAAGAACAACGGCGCAACCTCCACAGGATTTTTATGTATATATGCTACCGCTGTTTGGTGTAAAGACAATTGACGAGCCAAAGGAAGATGAAGTCTATTTCACTTTCCAGAATAGCAAGAAATTTACCGACTTGCTGAAAATATATGCGGGAGCAAAGGAAATGGAGGTCATGTCCGCGCAGGGCGAGACCCGCTCCACCTATGCAAAACGTGCTACCTCTACGCTAAAAGAAATTCGCCGTTATCTGGAGGAAAACAAGACTGTCTGTTTTCATATTTCATATCTTAGTACTGAAAAACCTGTGCTGGAATACCTACGTGGATCCCGTATGAACGAGATTACCGTGCGCGATGTTATCAGCATCGTAGCATCCAAAGCTCTTAGCAGTTATTTCAATGAACGTTACCCGAATTATCCTGTATTCAAAAAGCCTGTAACGAAAGATAATCAGGCTACGATGCGAGCTGAAGCTATTAATGCCATAGCAGGGAAAGCAACTCAGCTCGGGCAGTCACTTCTCGAATCCCTTGGACTACTTCTCGATGGTAAGGTCCGTGTGGAAAACTCAAAATACGCTACGCATTATCTTCAAAGGTTGAAGCAACTTCCCGAAGGTGGTGTACTAAATTCTTCCGATATCATGACATCGCTCAATGGGCAAGACATGGTTGACGAAAAATTCCGATTGAGTGTCATTTGGACATCGGTGATTTGGACGGCGCTGGTTTATAGTGGGAACTGTGTCCTCGTCGGTCCTGATAATAAACGTTATGATGCATCGAATGTTGAGGAATTTATCAAGAATCCTAATATAACGTATGACTTCAAACGTCTCGAAAAACCCAAAGCGCCTGCTATTCAGCTTTTGCGTCGTCTGTTCAATAACATTTCTATTAATGATGGCTTGATTGTGAACCCCAATTCTTGGGATGACGGTTGGCAGGAACTCTATAAACGTAGCAAGGCACTCAGTGAGGAGACCTTCAGGTACGACAGGCTTTTCAAAGGCTCCTTGTATCTGTGGGGCGACCAAATCGTGCCGACTAATCTTGCAGAGAAATATTGCCGCGAGATGAATGCACTCCGTACTCTTTATAATGATGTTCAGAGCCGCTGGAGTACACCTGCGAAACTGAAGAACTTCGATTATTCCGACGAGCAGCTTGATAACCTAACGCGAGGTATAGATGCTCTGGCAATTGCTCATATAATTGAGGATTTCAAAGCATCGGTTCAGGATATCATGCAATACCTCGCAACAGCCGAAACGATGGTAGGTGGGAACGCTACGCTTAAAACTCGTTTCCAATCGGCAAAAGATAAATATCTTGCTTTACGAGATGAACTTCTTGATGTTCATTATGACACAGATAATACTGACGCATTGATAGATGAGCTGGAAGCTTTGAAAAAGAGCTACATCGATTTCTATCTTGAGCAGCATAAGTTATATCGTCTTGACCATGCGGGACTTAAACGTAAGCAAGCAATAATAAATGGTGATGAGATGGCCAAACTCCAGCAATTGCTTGGTATTAAGGATATTCTCTCCACCGGTCAATATCAAGAACTTTTGAACGTGCATCTGAACGGGCTCAAGGCCTGTTATGAATGTACAGCAACCGAACTTCAGGCAGCACCTATATGCTCTCATTGTGGTTATAAACCCGGAGATAAAGATAAGCCTGTCGTCGGAAAACTTGATTATATTGAAGAGCAACTATCGAAACTCGTTTCCTCGTGGACTGCTGCCATACTCAGTGCAGTAGATGACCCGATGCTGGACGATGATAAAGCACTACTCTCGAAACCAAAGAAGAAAATCATCGATGAGCTTATATCGACGAAACAGCTTCCAAAAACTATTACACCCGACTTTGTCTCTGCGGTAAACGAGCTTCTTTCAGGTCTTGATAGTGTCGAGGTTGATCCTGAACGTATAGAACGAGAGATGGTTTCTTGGGGGCCTGTGACCCCAGCGGACTTCAAAAAGAAGATGAATGCACTTATCGAAAGCTACCTCGTGGGTCATGATGAGGAAAAGACACGGCTTGTTGTAAAGACAAAGTACACAGAAGATTCCGGGGAGGTATAAATGATGGAAGAGAAAAAACTTACAAAAGAAGATATCGACTGTGTAAGGGACGTTGAAGGATTTCCGATTGCGAAGGACGAGGACATCATTGCACTCTCTCGACCTCCGTACTACACTGCTTGCCCGAACCCGTTCATAGAGGATTTTATCCGTGAGCATGGTACACCGTATAATGAAGATACAGATGATTACCATCGGGAACCATTTTCGGCTGATATTAGTGAGGGAAAGAATGATCCGATTTATATGGCTCACACATATCATACAAAGGTTCCATACAAAGCAATTGTGCGATATATCTTACACTATACAAATCCGGGTGATATCGTATTTGACGGTTTCTGTGGGACGGGTATGACTGGTGTGGCTGCACAGATGTGTGAGTTCCCTGAATTAAAGGATGAAATAACTAACATTGGCAAAGATGTGATATTTGGAGCAAGAAAAGCGGTGTTAAGCGATTTGTCACCTGCTGCAACTGCGATTTCATACACATATAATTCACCTATAACATATGCACAGTTCTGTAAGAAGTATGATGATATGCTTGAAGCTTTAGAAGCGAGGTGTGCATGGCTTTATGAAACACCTCATTGTGACGAGAAAGGCGAGCCATACTTTAAAACTATAGATGGTTCTTCTGTAAAAGGTAGAATTAATTATGTAATTTGGTCGGATGTATATGTATGCCCAAATTGCTCAAAACCACTTGTTTTCTGGAATGAAGCAGTTGATCAAAAAGATAAATCGGTCAAGGAAAGATTCAAGTGTAAATCTTGTGGTGCAATATTATCAAAAAAAGATTGTGATAGAGAAATTGAAACAAAGTTTGATAGAGTGCTGCAAACATCGAGAAGTTTTGCAAAACAAGTACCTGTATTAATAAAATACACATATGGAAATAAGAGTTATGAGCGTAAGCCTGTTGAATTTGACTACGAATTGATTCGAAAAATCGAAGAGTTAGATTCTTTTCCTTGGTACCCAACGGACAGAATGGTAGAAGGTAGAGAAGGTCGTAGAAATGATATAACAGGACGAACAAATATTCATGATTTTTTTACGCAACGAAATCTATATGCATTAGGAGTTATGCGAGAATTATGCATTGATGATCCACAGCTTCGTTTCATCTGGACATCAATTATGCAAAGAGCTTCAAAACTATTCAAATGGAGCAAAAATCAAGCAGGACCATTAATGGGAACGTTATATATTTCATCTTGCATTTTTGAGACATCCATTTTTAATTTATTAAAAAGTAAAGCAAATATCTATAAGAATTGGCGTATACAAAAACAAAACTGTATAGTAAGTACCGCTTCACTAACAGATGCGAGTCAAATTCCTAACAATACAATTGACTATATATTTACGGATCCTCCTTTTGGAAGTAATATTGATTACTCTGAATTATCATATATGTGGGAATCATGGATAAGAGTAAAAACAAACAATAAAGAAGAAGCCATAATGAACAATGCTCAGCAAAAAGGATTGGCAGAATATCAACATCTAATGGAAAGATGCTTTTTTGAGTACTACCGTGTTTTGAAGCCTGGTCGTTGGATGACGGTTGAGTTTCATAACAGTCAAAATTCTGTTTGGAATGCCATAGCTGAGGCTTTACTAAGAGCTGGATTCATCGTAGCAGACGTGCGAACCCTTGATAAAAAACAGGGTAGCTTTAAGCAAGTAACGGCAGCTTCAGCTGTAAAGCAGGATTTGGTTATTTCGGCATATAAACCCAAGGAAGCTTTCGTGCGTCAGTTTACAGAGCGTGCTGGTGATCCAGAAATGGCATGGGAGTTTGTTCGTCAACATTTGCAAAATGTTCCCATTGCCCCTAACTCTACGGGTAAAATTGAAGTGGTTTCCGAACGGCAAGATTATCTGCTCTTTGACCGTATGGTGGCTTTTCATATTATGCGTGGTATTCCTGTTCCAATGGATGCGCATATATTCTATGCGGGTCTGCGGGAACGGTTTATTCAGCGTGACGGGATGTTTTTCCTGCCTGATCAGGTAAATGAATATGACGAGCGCCGCCAAAAGATGGAATTAGAAGACCAGCAATTATCACTTTTTATTACTGATGAAAAGAGCGCTATTATCTGGCTCAACGCACAACTTGGGAAAGAACGCCAGTCATACTCGGAGATACAGCCGAAATTCTTACAGGACTGGCACCGCAACAAGTTTGAGCAGATGCCGGAACTCCTTGATATGCTTAAAGAGAATTTTCTCCAAGACGAGGATGGAAAATGGTATGTGCCTGATCTTTCCGATAAGGCGGACCTTGAAAAGCTTCGCAGGAAACGTCTGATTAAGGACTTTTACGATATTTATGTTAAAGGGACCGGCCGTATTAAAAACGCCCGTACCGAGGCAATTCGTGTCGGCTTCGACGAATGCTGGAAGGAAAGGAACTACTCCCTAATCGTAAAAGTTGGTGATCGTTTACCGGAAACTGTCCTGCAGGAAGACCCCGCGCTGTTAATGTATTATGATAACGCTGCAAATAGAATGTAGGAGGATACACATAATGAAAGACTTAAGCAGAAATGTATCTCTTTTGTGTCCTGTATGCGGTAATGATCAGTTTTCCACAGTTAATGATGATATTGAAAACCTCAAGGATGCACCAGATGAAACAAGAATTAAATGCTCGGATTGTGGAGCCACACGCACGAAAGCAGAACTGATTGAAGAAAATCAGGAAATCATTAATGCAAATATCGAAGACATTAAGAAAGAAGCCATCTCTAAAATTGAGAAAGAACTAAAAAAAGCTTTCAAGAAGCTTAAGTAGGAGACAATATGGACTGGGCAATAATTTGGTGTTATGCAAAAGAGTATATTACATATATAGTCCCTTTGTTCGCGTTGTTGCTTTCCATCGTTTCTTTGTGTAAATCAGCAAAGAGCCAGAAACTGCAGAATCGGGTAAGCGAGCTTGAATTGAAAATTAAAGAATATGAAGTTGCTGAAGTTGAGAAGAAGAAAACTGAAGCTGGCCTGGCTTGTATTGAAGCTCGTGTAATCCATATTTCGAGTGGGAAATATAGACTGAAAGTCTGGAACTCTGGACAAGCAACTGCTTACAAAGTATCAGCTATTATTGATAAGAATGCTAATTTAATAATAATGTCTTCAAAAATGCCATTTGACTTTTTGGAAGCGGGTAAGAGCTTTGAAGAGCACCTTATAGTACATATGGGGACTGCGGATAAATTCAAGATTGTCACAACGTGGGAAGATGCAGCTGGACAACCCCATCAGAAAGAACAAATGGGTAGTCTTTAACACGAAGAGGTGAGGATATGCCAACCGTAGGTGAAAACTTAATAGATACTCGAACAGGTCGTGTTGTCCTCATTGTTGAGGTGCATGAGCTTTGGGGCATGACGACCTGCAAGGTCATAGACATGACATCGAATGCTGTTTATTCGGTCAATGCCGAGAACCTTGCTTTGTCCGGAGCTGCATCAGCAGCTTCGGAGGCGTTTGTGCGCTTTGTCGCCGCATGGTGCAAGGTGAAAAACGAGCTTGCAAACGGTACGGTATTTGACACCAGCGAGAGTGTTCTTCCACTCCCGCACCAGCGCTACGCTTTGGAGCGGGCAATGGCATCAAACGAAGTAAGATATATGCTTGCCGATGAGGTTGGACTTGGAAAAACTATCGAAGCCGGACTAATCATTAAGGAACTGAAAACTCGCGGGCTTATTGAACGTGTCCTCGTCGTTTGCCCGAAAGGCCTTGTAACTCAGTGGGAAACAGAGATGCTTGAAAAGTTCGGTGAGCGGTTTACTATTGTTTCACCTGAAGACTATGCAACTTTGAAGAAGATAAACCATGATCAGAATGTATTTACGAAATTCCCGCTGGTCATCAGTCCGATGGATGCCATCAAACCATTGGAGCAACGTAATGGTTGGACACAGGAACGTATCGATCAATACAATGATGAACGCATTGAGGCTGTCGTTGCTGGTGGTTGGGATTTGATAATAATTGATGAGGCGCATCGTGTAGCAGGCTCTACTGGTGAGGTAGCTCGACATAAACTTGGTGATATGCTCTCAAAAGCGAGCCCACATTTACTGCTTCTCACGGCTACACCACATTCCGGTAAAACGGAGCCTTTCCTGAGGCTTATGCAATTACTTGACCGAGATGCTTTTCCAAATCCAAAGGCAGTGGTGAAAGAGCAGGTAGCGCCTTATATCATTCGTACAGAAAAACGAGAAGCTGTGGACAATGAAGGGAAACCGCTTTTCAAAAATCGTCACACGCATCTTGTAAAAGTGGAATGGCAAGAACGTCATAGTTTGCAGCAGGAGCTCTATGAACAGGTAACGGAGTATGTACGAACCGGCTACAACAAAGCTATGCGTGAGAAAAAACCTTACATCGGTTTTCTTATGGTGCTGTTTCAACGTCTCGTTTCCAGCAGTACTGCCGCAATTGCTGATGCTTTGGAACGTCGTTTAGAAATTATCACAACGCAGTCAGAACAGCTACATACGGCAAGCATCGGAGACTTAGCTGACCAAGAGATGGAGGAATCGCTTGAGGAAGCATTGACTGTTCTTTCTGCCGGTATTGCCGAAGAAAAAATGCAGCTTGAAAAGCTTCTCTTACTGGCAAAGCAAGCGAAAAATCAATTCATTGACGCTAAAGCCGAGCAGCTATGTGAAATTCTACGTGTACTGTCTACGCAGGAAGCTGATGCGAAGGTCATTATATTCACCGAATTTGTAATGACACAGAAATTCATACAGGCGCTGGTTGAGGCGCGTGGCTTTACAACCTCGCTTATCAACGGTCATATGTCAATAGAAGAAAGAAATGTTGCACTGCGTCAATTTCGCCGTGAACGTAACATACTCATATCCACCGATGCGGGTGGTGAAGGTATCAATATGCAATTCGCACATATTGTAATTAACTACGACCTGCCTTGGAATCCGATGAAGATTGAGCAACGTATTGGCCGTGCAGATCGTATCGGACAAGCCAAGGATGTCGAAGTATTTAATTTCATTCTTAATGATACTATTGAAAATCGTGTGCGCTCTGTTCTTGAGGAAAAACTGGCTACAATCCTATCAGAACTGGGCTTTGATAAACTTCAAGATGTACTCAATAGTGACAGTGCTGATCTTGACTTTACCCAGGTATATATGAAAACTATAGCAACACAAAAGTATGGAACATATTATACTGATGGGCTTGGCAAGGATATGGAGAAACAGGTCGGGCAGGCAGTTAAAATCCGCGATATTATACGGGATGAAAAAACGCTAATGCCTGATAGCCAGTTTGAACGACAACAACAAGCTTTCCACAATGTATTGCGGAATATGCTCACTCATTATAAAACTTGGAAAGGTTATACAGTTGATCCGCTATTCGATTTAGAACTGTCAGTTTCCGACCCACAAATACAAATGCTTTTAGGTGATAAAATAGTGTGGCATCAAAAAGATGGCATTCCTGTTTTTGAAGTAAAAGGCGTAAATACCGAAAATGGATTATGGTCATTATGGCGGATTTCTTTGAGCGATGGCGATGAAAACCAGCGCATGATTTCGCTGTTTATCAATGATAATGATGTATATCGTCCAGCCGCATCTAAGCTACTTTGGGATGAGATGCTTCACAATAAAATAACACTAAATATATTGGGTACGGAATCGCTTGACCATGAAACATATTGTGCTATTCTCTCCCGTGTTGCTGAGCTGACAGAGGATACATTCCTTGAAATGAAGAATCATTATTATTCTTGGCACGAACAAGAATACAAAAAGCGCCTATACGCACTAACACTTCGTATAGAAGCGGCCGGCAAAATCGGCATAGAAAATATTCGCGTGTCGCGGATAAGAAAACTTGAAAGGCAGTTACAAAAGCTACAGCAGGAGTACAATCGACATAAGAGTATTTGTCCCTCGCTGCAGCCAATGCTAATATGCAAGGTGAAAAAGCCATGTTGAGAGATTTGCTTTTTGAAAAAGCTGGGCTACCTTGGGTTGAACGGCTTATCATATACGATACTGATAACCTCGTTTCTCGAACTGCCGGAACTAACGGACTGTATTGGGATGAGTATAGAGTTTTTGAAGTGAACTGCTCTGAAGAGCTTCGCTTTATTTTTGAACGGGATTGCCGTCAGACTAAAGAACGGATCATTTTCATAATACCCAGCTTGGATATCAAAATACCTTATGATATTTATAAACAGTTCACAATTGCTACGCTGGGGCTTGAAACAGTATTTCCAAAACTTGATACTTCTACCATCCGCGCCTCTCGCAATATTGATTTTGATTACTTATCTGTAGCAACTAAGTATTTGAGTGGACGTCGTTTGACTGCAAAACAAACAAAAGCGTTTTTAACAGTTGATATGTTTAATCAGGATATAGTAAATGCTTATTCTGCAGCTGCTACACAAGAGCTTATAATGCGATTAGCATCTTGCAAGACATACCGTGATTGGACGCCAGTTGTAGACTTGCTGTCTAAACTTATGCTGCTACGTGACAAAGGATTTACGATTAAAGATATTCAAGAGACGTACAGTTCAGTTGACACAACTTTCCGCAATTGGACTTCTGAGCGTTACTCGTCTCTCGCGACGTCAGCAGATATTAGACAGCCTGTAATGCTTCATCACGTCTTGGACTTTGTGCGTCGAAATGGCAAAAAACCAGCAGTCATTGTTATTGATGGTATGAGTTTTGTGGACTGGCAACTAATCCAAGAATCATTCGCAGATGCTCCGTGGAGTTTGAACGTCAATGCAGTTTTTTCGTTTATCCCAACGATTACAAGCATTGCTCGACAGTCCCTGTTTTCGGGGGCAATACCAGTGCAGAATCCGAAAACATTTTCTTTGGTTGATGAAGAAAAACAGTGGCGACATTATTGGATAGAGAACGGGCTCCGAGACGATGAGATATATTTCGGAAAAACAGAAACACCCGAAATCTCTGATAAAATCAAAGCAGCTGGAATTGTTGTGAATTTCATAGATGACCTGATACATAGACAGCTTCAAGGAACTCCCGGAATGGCAGTGGATATAGAAACATGGCTTAAAAACGGTACACTTCGAAACATGATTGAAAATCTATTATCCGCTGGTTTTGATGTTTTTATCACTGCCGATCACGGACATGCTGAAGCGGTCGGTATGGGCCGATTCACAAAGCCAGGACTTTTGACCGAGGATGTCAGTCGCAGGGCTGTTATTTATAAGGATTTCGCCGGTACTGAAGAACTTGATAAGTTCAAGGTTTCCGAGTATGCTGGCACTTACATGCCGAAAAATTATCGCTATTTCCTCTTTGCAAATGAAGAGTGTATTGGTGATCGCGGCAAAAAATACATCACACACGGCAGTGATTCTATTGAGGAACTACTGGTGCCGTTTGTTAGAATAGGAGTGGTTTAATTATATGGCAAAAATTGTTGCCTTTTCATTACCAATTGATCTCAACCAGCTGAATGAGGTTTATGAATTATACATTGCTGGGGTATCCAGAGAAGATGCTCGGACAAGGCTTGATGAACAAATAAGTCAACATCTATCAAGTAAGGATACAATTAGAAAAACCCGTACCATTTTGCTAAATGTTTGGTACGATGGACAATCCATTATTCATGATTCTGCTGTTGAAGCTGCTCGGTACTTAACTCGTTCAGAGCGATTACCAGTACATTGGGCTATGATGCTGATACGGTTTCCTATTTTCAAGGATTTATGCATCGTACTCGGCAACCTATATGAGTTAAAGGATTGTGTATCAGCAACTCAAATAAAAAATGAAGTGTTCAACAAGTGGGGTGCACGCTCAACTCTTGAAACCTCACTGTCAAAAAACCTTAAAACGTTGCGTGATGTTGGAACAATAAAATGTGCTGATATAAGCGGAAACTATGAAAAATGTGTTCATACTATATCGGACCATAATGCTGTGGCATTGCTGTTTGCATCTATCTTGCTGGCTACAGAACAGCAGTATATGACTTGGGAAAGCTTCATATCTCATCCTGCAATTTTTCCATTTTCTATTTGTGATGTTACGCAGGCGGATATGGCAGCAGTTCCGTATTTAGCAATGGAGCGCATGGGTGAACAGGTAGTATTCCGTGTTATTTCGCCGTTATCATAACCTTTTAATTTTGCCTATATCTTTTAATTATTCCTTGGTTGCCGACCAAGAGGGGGTGCAAAGACTGTAATGATGGAGGCGATGGTAAGTGAGGCTATTTTGCAAAACGTAATCTACAAACGAAAGAAAGGCCTTCTGCAGCCAACCCATGGACGCAGAAAGCCCATATATCAAGCGGTTTCTGCCTCTTTGCCAACCGGCGATAGCGTAGGAGCCGCTTATTTGCATTGTATCAAAGACGGTACGAACATAGACCCGGCCTGTGGTACCGCCGGCTTCCTGGTTTCCTCAGCCGAGTTTATCTGGGAGCGCTATGAAGCCGAAATGACCAGTAAACAATGGGCACATTTTGCCGGTGAGATGTTCACAGGGTTTGATATGGACAGGACTATGCTGCGCCTTTCCGCAATGAACCTGATGCTGCACTCTATCACTGAGCCCCGCATCGAATATGTTGACAGCGTTTCCAAGCAGAACAAAATTTCTTCCACCTATGATATTATCCTGGCCAATCCGCCCTTTACCGGCACGGTAGATGCCGAGGGCATTAACGATAATCTAAAAAAGGTTTGCAACACCAAAAAGACAGAGCTTTTATTTGTGGCGCTTTTTTTAAGGATGCTGCGCAAGGGAGGACGCTGTTCTTGTATTGTGCCGGATGGCGTGCTGTTTGGGACCACTAAGGCACACAAGGCCCTGCGCAAAGAGCTGGTGGAAAACCATCAGCTGCAGGCGGTTATATCCATGCCCAGCGGCGTATTCAAGCCGTATGCGGGTGTCAGCACGGCAGTTCTGGTGTTTACCAAGACAGGCGCAGGCGGCACCGACAAGGTTTGGTTTTATGATATGAAGGCTGATGGTTATTCTTTAGACGATAAACGTTCTCCTATAGATGCTAACGATATTCCAGATATTATTGCCCGCTTCCACAACCCCGCAGGTGAAGCAGACCGCAAGCCCACGGAGCAGAGTTTCTTTGTTGATAAATCTGCCATTGTACAAAATGATTACGATTTGTCCATCAACCGCTATAAAGAAATTGTCTATGAAAAGGTGGTTTGCGATCCTCCAGAGGTGCTAATGAACCGGCTTGATCGGCTGAATACTGAAATTGCCTCCAAGATGAAGGAGTTGAGGGGGCTTATTGGTGGGTAAGTGGAAGAAGATCAAGCTAGGGCTTTTATTAGAAGAAGTAACGTTAAGAAATAAAGCTAATTTAGAATTACCAGTTTATAGTGTTACTAATAGTAACGGCTTTATACCATCAACAGATTATTTTAGTAAAGAGGTTTTTAGCAAGAATCTTTCCAATTATAAAATAGTAAAACAAGGAATGTTTGCATATAATCCATCAAGAATTAATGTTGGTTCAATTGCTTGGTTAAGTAGAAGCAGCCCAGTGATAGTTAGCCCGCTATATGTTGTTTTTAAAATTAATGAAAACATAATAAAACAAAAATATCTTTGGTATTTTTTGCGAGGAAATATAGGCCTATCTTATATTAATAGCCTTACCTCGGGTAGTGTACGTGATTCGTTAAAATTTTCATCATTGCAAAGAATAGTACTTGGGGTCCCTCCATTACAAGAACAGGAGCTCTTTATAAGAACTCTAGACACCGCTACAGAACTGCTAACTATGTACAAACAGCAACTTGCAGAGCTGGACAACCTCATCAAATCCATATTTTATGATATGTTCGGTGACCCTGTTGCCAATGAAAAGGGATGGGCGCTGAAGCCTATTGGAGATTTTTCGATGGTAAAAATAGGCCCATTCGGTAGTTTACTTCACTCGGAGGATTATATTGAAGGTGGATTTCCACTTGTCAACCCATCACATATAATTGATGGAAAGATAGTACCTGATATGAAGTTAACTTTGAGCACTAAAAAATTTAAAGAACTTAAGAGTTATGCCATGAAAAAAGGTGATATAGTCGTTGGGCGAAGGGGAGAAATTGGACGCTGTGCGATTGTCGATGACGAGGGGTTTTTATGTGGAACAGGAAGTATGTATATCAGAATTAAAAAAGACTACTTGCCTATGATGCTACAACGCATTATTTCATCAGAGACAATCCGAGCAAAGTTAGAACATCAATCTGTTGGTGTAACAATGAAAAACCTAAACGCAGGAACTATATCAAATTTAGAGATTCCTATGCCACCTCTCCCACTCCAAAACCAATTCGTCTCCATCGTCACCAAAATCGAAGCACAAAAAACCCTTGTCAAAAAAGCAATAGACGAAACACAATACCTGTTTGACTGCTTAATGAGCGAGTATTTTGAATAATACACGTTGAGGTAAAATCAATGCCTGCAAACTTTGAATTCTTACAGGGACAAAAGGAGTACGCGCTGTTCGCCAATGCCTGCGTTGAAGCGGAACGGGTGCTTGCTGCTTCTCCGGCGATGGCGGCGGTAGGTACGCGCAAGGCGTTGGAGTTGGCGGTGAAGTGGGTGTATGCGGCCGACAACACGATCACCATGCCCTATAAGGACAACCTGCAGTCGTTAATTCATGAACCTTCCTTCAAGTTCGCTATGGGCTATCAGACCTGGAACAAGCTGCCTTATATTGTCAAGCTGGGAAACCTGGCAGTGCACACGGATAAAGCTATCGACCGCAGTGACGCTATCCTGTCCCTTTCTTCTTTGTTTGAATTTGTCCAGTGGATTGATTACTGCTATGGCGCCAATTATGAAGAACGCTGCTTTGCCGGGGGTCATATTCCCGCTGAAAAGGTAGTTGTTGACGAAGGCAAAATTAAAGAAATGGATAGCCTGATCGAGCAAAAGGATTCAGAGATTGAAGCATTGCGGGCCCGGATTGCGGCTATGAGCGACCGGCTTACCGCTGCCAAAACCCGCAATAAAGAAGAACGCAAGTTTACCCCCGGGGACATTTCCGAATTCTTAACCCGGAAAAAATACATTGATGTAGATTTAAAGCTTCTGGGCTGGGTATTCGGTGACGATGTGCAGGAAGAGGCAGAGCTTTACGGCATGCCTAATAGTGAAGAAAAGGGTTATGCCGATTATGTCCTTTACGGTAAAGATGGTTTGCCCCTGGCCATTATCGAAGCAAAGCGCACATCCAAAGACCCGAAGACCGGTACCCAACAGGCCAGGCTGTACGCCGACTGCCTGGAGAAAATGACGGGCAGAAGGCCGCTGATGTTTACCACCAACGGCTTTGAAACCTACCTGTGGGATGATTTAACCTCTCCCCAGCGCAGGGTCAGCGGGGTGTTTGCCAAATCAGACCTGGAAAAGCTGATCAACCGGCGAAAGGAGCGCCAGGTCCTCAGCGAGATACCCATTGATGATCAAATCACGGACCGGTACTACCAGAAAGAGGCCATCCGGGCGGTGTGTGAAGCTATTGAGGAAGGCCATAGAAAAGCTTTGCTGGTGATGGCGACAGGCACGGGCAAAACAAGGACGGCGTCCAGTTTAACCGATGTATTATCCCGCGGGGGATATGTAACCAACACCTTGTTTTTGGCGGACAGAACCGCTTTGGTCAGGCAGGCCCGGGATGACTTCAAAACCCACCTGCCGCATATGTCCCTCTGCAACCTTTTAAACAATAAGGATGACAAATCGGCCCGCATTGTATTTTCCACCTATCCCACTATGCTTAACGCCATTGATACGGCCAAAAGCGACGACGGCCGGCGCTTGTTTACCCCGGCCCATTTTGACCTGATTGTGATCGATGAAGCGCACAGGAGTATCTTTAAAAAATACCGGGCCATTTTCGAGTATTTTGACGGCCTGCTCCTCGGCCTGACTGCAACTCCAAAGGATGAGGTGGAACGCAACACCTATGACTTTTTTGAAATGGAAAACGGCGTGCCAACCTATGCCTACGACTATGAAACCGCTGTGGAGAAGGACCATGTGCTGGCGCCTTTCTATAACATTGAGGTGCGGACGAAGTTCCTGGAACAGGGCATTACCTATGTTCAGCTTTCCACAGAGGACAAGGAGCGCTATGAAGAAGATTTTACCGATGAAGAAGGCGAAATGCCTGAATTTATCCCTTCGCCTGAACTGAATAAATTCATTTTCAACCAGGCCACCGTGGACATGGTGTTGGAAGATTTGATGACTAAGGGGATTAAGGTAGCCGGCGGGGACAGGTTGGGCAAGACGATTATCTTTGCCCAAAATAAAAAACACGCTGCATATATTGTGGAGCGTTTTAACACGCTTTATCCCCATTATCACGGCCATTTCGCCAGGCGGGTAGTTTGTGATGACAGCTATGCCCAGACAATCATCGACGACTTCAAGGTGGCCGAAAAGGACCCCCATATTGCCGTGTCTGTAGATATGCTGGACACCGGCGTAGACATACCGGAGCTGGTCAATTTAGTATTCTTCAAACGTATTCGCTCCAAGACAAAGTTCTGGCAGATGATTGGCCGCGGCACCAGGCTGTGCCAGGACCTGTTCGGAGACGGACAGGACAAAACCCACTTTGTCATTTTTGACTATCTGGGAAACTTTGAATTCTTCCGGCAAAAGAGTGAGGGCTTACAGGGCAACGAAACCCCAAGCCTGGCGGAAGCAATATTTTCCAAGCGAGTGCGGCTAATCTACCACCTGCAGCATGCCGCTTTTAGCGAAGAGCCTTATCAGGTAATTCGTACTGAGCTGATTCAAACTGTCCGGCAGCAGATAAACGCTTTGAACACCGAGTTGATCTCTGTAAAATTGCAGCTGCAGTATGTTGAAAAGTATAAAAGCCCGGAAACTTTTACCTGCCTGGCCGAAACGGACAAACGCCAGCTGATCACCTTCCTGGCGCCTCTAGTTTACATGGATGACACGGACGAGTATGCCAAACGTTTTGATAATTTCATGTACGGCCTGATCATTGCCCAGATGGAGGGGCAGCCTTATTATGAAAAAGCCAAAAGGGAGCTGATCAGCGTCTGCAGCAACCTGGCCAGGCGCGCTACCATCCCCCATGTGAAAGAGAAACTGGAGCTGATTAATACCATAGGCACGGATGAGTTCTGGCAGAATTCTGATATTTTGGGCCTGGAAAAGGTGCGTGTGGAGCTGCGCGGCCTGATCAAGTTTATAATTGATGAGGGCAGGGCTATAGTGTATACAGCCCTTACTGATCAGATCCTCCAAGTAAAAGAAGGGGAAGGAATCGGACCGGCCTATAACTTTGCGGATTATAAGCTGAAGGTTAACCGCTATATTGAGGAAAACCGTGACCACATTGCTATCCATAAGCTGCGTCATAATATCCCCCTTACTGCCCTGGATTACCGGAGTCTGGAGCGGATCTTCACCGGGGAACTGGGCACGGCCGAGGATTATAAGAGGGAATATCAGGATACGCCCTTTGGCCTGCTGGTGCGGAAAATAGCCAAGCTGGAGTATGAAGCGGCCTGCCTTGCTTTTTCTGAATTCATAAACGACCAGTCGCTGAGCCGGGCACAAATTGTTTTTGTGAAAAAGGTCATTGATTACGTTGTGCAAAACGGTTATATCGAGAATGTATCAGAACTGACGAAGCCGCCCTTTGACCGGCCCCAGAGTTTTATCAAACTGTTTGATGGTTCCAAACAAAAGCGTATTGTGGAACTGGTTCTAAAGATAAAAGACAATGCTGTTAAGATAGTGGGGTAGCAAATCTGCTTGTCAAAATAGTTAATTAACGGAAGGAATACAAGGAGGTGGTCTGGTGGATATAATTGGTGCTTTTTATGCTATACCTATATTAGCTGTGTATGTTTTCATAGCGGTAGTAGCGTGGCGATTTATGAGAGCCCACGAGTCAATTGCGGAATCAATCAAAATAATTGCACATAATTTAAAGAAAGAGCCGTGAGGGCTTGCAAGACGCCAGCCGGGGGGCAGTTCCCCTGACAAAATTAAACAGATTAAGATTTCAGTATACTATAAAATTTGCGTTTATTCACCAATATTACTGGAACGGGCACGGGGGCGCAGGTGTTTTTCCCCTGGCAATCAGGGCCGCCCCGAGGGCGCCGGCCAGATGGGACTCCGGTACGGTGATGATGGCCAGGCCTAGTTCACGGACGAGGCATTCCCTAACCCCCTCATTTTTTGCCACCCCGCCGGTGAAGGTAATCCGCTTCCCCTGGCCCAGCCGCTCCGCCATCGCGGCCACCCGGGTGGCCACAGAGCGGTGGATGCCCGCGATAATCCGGTCCTTGCCGACGCCCTGAGCTAGCAGGCTAATTACCTCCGACTCGGCAAAGACGGTGCACATGCTGCTGATTTGGGCCGGTTCGGCGTCGCGCGCCAGGTCGGCGAGCTCGCTCACGTCACAGCCCAGGGCGGTGGCCATCACCTGTAAAAACCGCCCGGTGCCGGCCGCGCACTTGTCGTTCATGGCAAAATTGGTCACGTTTCCCGCGCCGTCCGTGAGGATCACCTTACTGTCCTGGCCGCCGATATCAATCACCATATCCGTTCCCTCCACCAGGTAGTGGGCGCCCCTGGCGTGGCAGGTGATCTCCGTGACCGCCTTGTCAATGAAAGAGAGCGCCACCCGGCCATAACCGGTGCCAATAATCACATCGATATCCCCGCGGGTCAGGCCGCATTCTCTTAAGAGTCTTGCAAAAGCCTGCTCTCCTGCCTCACGCGGGCTATAGCCCGTCGGCATGACCACGCTTTGCCAGGCGTCGTCACTGAACAATACCGCCTTGGTCATGATCGACCCGACATCCAGTCCAACCGTATGCAAAACAGGTCACCTCCCGCTGCAAGTACTAAAATCTACTTTAATATAACTTCTAACAATCTACCTATTGGCCGCTGATCATTTCGATAAAGGCTGAGATCCTGGTCTTCAGCTGCTCTAGATCGGAGTTGGAGTAATCGGTCTCCAGCTGGATACTGGAAATACCGAAGTTGTCCTTAACGTAATTGCGGACATTAACGTCCTCGATGATATAAGTATGGCAAGCCTGCCAGGTCAGATCAATGACCCCGTCCACCTGGTAGTCACTGATCAGCCTGCCCAATAGCTCAAACCGGCCCGGGTTCGGCGTCATTACGGAGCAGGGTATTTTCAGGTAACACTCGGCAATGGCTTCCAGCGGATCTTTTTCTTCGTCTTCGTCGACCAGGTTTTCCATCGTTTTAATCCCGCTGCAGCTTTCAAAGCACACCACGGCGCCGCCGCACTCCTCTACCAGCCGTACCACTTTTTCCGAACCGATGCCGACTGGACAGCCTGTTAACAACACGCGGGGGGCGCCGGGCCGGAAGGGGGACTGTCCGCTGGCGGCAATCTCTTCGATCTCACCAATTAGCTGGTTAATCTGATTGATCCCGTCTTCCTTATCCACGTTAAAGCCCTTCATCCAGATTGCTGTGAGCATGTCCA
Source organism: Pelotomaculum sp. (assembly GCA_018435055.1). Taxonomy (GTDB): domain Bacteria; phylum Bacillota; class Desulfotomaculia; order Desulfotomaculales; family Pelotomaculaceae; genus Syntrophopropionicum. Next base: position 65,888 of record JAHDOA010000047.1, read on the forward strand.
GGCCCGCCAGCGGGGCCGGGTCCAGGCGGTTCATTTCATGGAGTCGCTTCATCACCAGCCGCTCCCGGTTGCAAAGCTTAATCGCCTCTCTTAAATTCTGGCGTGTAATTTCCACACCCAGGTTTTCCTCCAGCCGCTCTTTTAAAATCTTCAACTCTTTAAGCCACCAGGCAACTGCCGCCGGTCTGTCTGTTCCCTGGGGCAGGTGCATCATGTGGATCGGCTTGTATTCCCTTAAAATCTCAAACATTTTTTTCTTGCCGTCACAGGTAGTTTCGGCCACAATAAAATCCGAGAACCGGAAGTACGGGCAGGTATCGGTGATGGCAAAGCCAAAGCTGGACTTAATCAGTGGGCACAGGTTGCGGGGCAGGGTTTTTTCCGCGGCGGCAATTGGCTCATGCCGGGCGCCGCACAGGCTGACCGGAATAGCGCCAGCCGCCAGCGCCAGCTCCTGGGGCGCAAAGGCACAGTACATCCCGACAACTTTCCGGTTATCCCGCTTGGCGTGCTCGAGGGCTAAAATGTTTTGCTCCCGCATGTCCTGTACAACATTCATGGTAAAAGGGCGCATCCGGCACATCCTTTCTGTTGCAAATTTACACTATATATTATAAGGTTATAATTTTATTATATGGGATATATTAAATAATTTAATTTACTATTGGATACTCATAATAGTTATTTATTCTAAGCATAAATGCACTTTGCATAGAGCTGCAAGAATTCGGCAACCGGTGAAATAGGCAATCAATAATATTAAATTATCTTATCAATTAAGACTGGTCGATAAAATTAATAAATTAGTCGGATAAAGGGTTTATATTACCAGCGTCAAAGCTTATAAACCAGTATGAATCAGTTGATTAAAGAAAAGGGGGATGAGGAAATGAAGAAAATAGTTTTAGCCGTAGTAGTAATAATGATGGTAGGTATTTTAGCCGGGTGCGGGAACCAGGCAGCCCAAACAACCGGTCAAGGAACCGTTGATTACAAAATTGGGGTCGTGACACCAACACTGTCGACCAGTGAAGACGAGTTCAGGGCAGCCGACATGATGGCTAAAAAATACCCCGGCATCGTCAAGCACATTACCCTGCCGGAAAACTTTTCAACTGAGATCGAGACCGGCATCAGCCAGATCACTTCTCTGGCGGATGACCCGAAAGTGAAAGCCATTATCGTCATTTCCGGGCAGGCGGGCTTACTGCCGGCCCTCCAGAGAGTGGAAGAAATGAGACCGGACATTATTACCATGACGGCGCCGATTTGGGACGATCCGGTGCTGATGTCCAAGTATGTGGATGTCAATTTAGATACGGATTGGGTAAGGAGGGGAGAGACGATTGCCCGCAAGGCTAAAAGCATGGGGGCAAACACGATAATTCACTATTCCTTCCCCACCCACCTGGCCAAAGAAGTGATCGCCCAAAGAAAAGATATGATGGAGAAGACCGCAAAGGAATTGGATATGAAGTGGGTTGAAGTGGTTACCCCGGACCCGCAAACTGGTGATGGTACCGCCCCCATGCTGCAGTTCTTAAGAGAGGATATTCCCCGCCAAATCGACAAGTACGGTACGGATACAAACATTTTCGGCACAAACTGCCCGATGTATGATGTGATTATTGATGAAGCACTGAAATTAAAGTTCCTGGTGGCGGAGCAATGCTGCCCCACCCCGACGCAGGCCTATCCCACCGTGATGGCCCTGGAAATTTCCAATGAGGATGCCTGGGACTTTGACAAAATCAACAATATGATCCGGGAAAAATCACAAGCCGCGGGAATGACCAACAGGTTGGGCGGCTGGCCGATGCCGGTGACTGTTTTCATCCCCCAGTATGCGGTTGAGTTAGCCAAAAAAATGATCGAAGACCCCGGCTTTGACTACAATAGTGTGCAGCAGTTAGATCAGTTTGCCAAAGAGGTTACGGGACATAGCGTCACCTTTAGCAAGTTTAAGCCTGCGGAAACCGCTGCGGAGCTACAAAACTATAATGTCATGATCATGGATTCCATCTTGTACTAGGGGAGCGCCAGGGCTAAAAGCCAGGGCTATGGTTCAGATTCAGGTGCTCATGACTCTGATCAGTTGCTTTAAGCATGGCCTGTACACGGAAGCACAGCATTAGGGCAGGATCTAAAAGGAGCATTGCCCGGCTATCTACTTGAGCGCGGTTTAAAATTGAGAGTTTAAGCAGGCTGTCTTAATCCGGGGCAGCCTGCTTGCTTATCCAATAAATGCTGTTTCATGCGGAAAAACAGACAGGGTATGATGTCGCTATGGAAAATATTTTAGAAATTAAAGAGCTAAGCAAAGCCTATCACGGTGTTCCGGCCTTAATCGATATCGACCTGTCGGTTAAAGCAGGTGAAATACATGGTATTGTTGGTGCTAACGGGTCAGGCAAAAGCACCTTGATGAATATTTTATTTGGCAACCCAATCGTCCGGGAGACCGGCGGCTACCAGGGTGAAATATTGTACCGGGGCCGGCGCATCCATCCCAAAAGCTGCGGGGAGGCCATCCGCCTGGGCATGGGCATGGCCCACCAGGAATTCGCCTTGCTTCCGGACTTGACTATCGCCGAAAATATTAAGCTCGGCCGGGAAAGGACCTGGAAATTTACCGACCGCTTATTTGGCCCGAAATATTCCTTTATTGACCGCAAGCGCAATGCTGCCGGTGCGGCGCAGGTATTGCATCAGCTGGGCCTCGACGTGGATGTCGGGATTAAGGTAATCAATCTCGCCACCAACACTAAACAATTTGTGGAGCTGGCCCGGGAAATAGACCGCCGCGATTTACAATTGCTGTTATTGGACGAGCCCACCGCGGTGCTCAGCAAGAGGGACGGCTTAAAACTGATCGAAGTATTGATGGGGATGTCACAAGCCGGGCTGGGGATTATATTCATTTCCCACCGGCTGGAGGAGGTAGAGCATATCTGTGACCGGGTCACCGTGCTGCGGGATGGGAGAGTCGTCTCCCGGTACAACAAAGGGGAAATATCCATCAGCCAACTGGCTCGGGATATGATTGGACACAGAGTAAACAAGGCCATCGCTCCGGCCAGGGATTTAAACACCCGCCCGGTAATTAGTTTTCGGCAGTTCTCCGTGGACATGCCGGGTGAAGAGCTAAAAGGACTGGACCTGACTGTTTTTGAAGGTGAAATACTGGGACTGACCAGCCTTTCCGGACACGGCAAACTAGCTTTGGGGTATGGCTTGATGGGACTGTATCCCGCAGCCGGGGAGGTAATCTATAAGCATCAAAGAATAGACCAAATGGACGCCAGGGCCAATATCCGCAAAGGCATCTATGTGCTGCCGGATGACCGGCAAGGCCTGGGTATCCTCCCGGAGCACTCACTGGCGGACAATATCATTTTCACGGGTAACCAGGTAAAAAACCTGTTTGCCAAAAATATGGTCCGGCCTTTCGGGTTTCTAGATCAAAAAAAGGCGGACCTTCATGTCGGCCAACTGGTGGACGAGTTAGAGATCAAGTGCGCTTCCATCAAACAAAAGGTCAGGGAATTAAGCGGCGGGAACCAGCAAAAAGTCTGCATGGCCAGGGCGCTGACCGTGGATCCCAAATTGTTGTTTGTGGCGGAGCCAACCAGGGGGATCGATATCTCGGCTAAAGAAAAAATACTCAAGCTGCTGATTGACCTCAACCGAACCAAACAGACCACGATTATAATTGCGTCCAGTGAATTGGACGAATTAAAAAGAGTGTGTGACCGGATCGCCGTGCTGGTGGAGGGTAAGCTCTTTAAGATCTTGGCGCCTGACTCCCCGGAGGTCGAATTCGGCCTGGCATTGGCAGGTGAACAAGGTAATTAATGAAATTAATGATGAATAATGGTTGCATCAAACCGCCCCAGATCATCATTCTCATATTTTTAGCTGTCTTACTTGGCCTGGCCTATTTTTTAAAGATGGATTTAGCCGGCTTATTCAACGAGTCCTTGATCAAGTTGGTAATGAACGGAGTGCTGGTGCTGTCGCTGATTCCCATGTTGAATGCGGGTGCGGGTATGAACTTCGGCCTGCCCGTGGGCATTACCGGGGGCCTGATCGGTATGTGCATCGCCGTCAATTTCAGGCTGGCCGGGTGGCCCGGATTTTTTATGTCTTTATTATTGAGCGTGGCGATTTGCGGCATTCTCGGCTGGATTTACGGGCTGATCTTAAACAGGGTCAAGGGGCGGGAGGAAATTGCCGGTACTTTTATCGGCCTCTCCCTGATCCCGCTGATGAATTATTTTTGGACTCTGGCGCCCTTTCAAAACAGGCAAATGCTTTATCCCATCGGTGGCCAGGGCTTGCGCCCGAAAATCACCCTGGAGCCTTATTTTTATAATATCTTGGACAATTTTAGCCTGGTTAAACTCGGCCCATTGGAAATTCCCCTGGGCCTTTTGGGGTTCTACGGCCTGATTTGTTTGGGCTTGTACCTGTTTTTCCGGACTAAAGCCGGGCGGGCAGCTATGGCCACCGGGGAAAACGAAGCCTTCGCCAGGCTGTCGGGCATTGATATCGCCGGCGCCCGCCTGTTGGCGATCATCCTATCCACCGTCATTGCCGGTATCGGCATTTGTGTTTATTCGCAAAGCTACGGCTTTATTCAGCTTTACGACGCGCCGCTGGCCATGTACTTTCCGGCTATTTCGGCGGTTTTAATCGGCGGCAGCAACGGCAGAAGGGCTTTTATCTTCCAGGCGGCGCTGGGCGCCTACTTGCTGCAGACTATCTATCTGCTCACCGTACCTATCGCCAATGAGATACTGGTTCCTGAGATAACGGAAATTTTGCGGACCCTGATTACCTACAGCATCATCCTCTATGCTTTATTGTACCGGGAGCGGCAGCGGGGGAGCGGCCATGAAAATTAACGCACAGGATTATAAATTTTTTAATATTGAGATCGTCGTCCCTATCGTGTTCTTACTCCTGTCTTTTGGGGCCTGGCAATTTTCCGGGCTTTCCGGCGCCTTTGTGCTCAACCAGGTAATCATCAGGTTTATTCGCGACGGAATCCTGGTGTTGTCGCTGGTAATTCCGGTAGTGGCCGGCATGGGGCTGAATTTTGCCGTTATTGTAGGCGCCATGTGCACCCAGGCCGCCCTGCTGTTTGTGATCAATTACCAGGTGGCCGGCGTGGCCGGCATATTGCTGGTTATTTTCCTGAGCATTATCTTCTCCTTACTGGCGGGACTTGCTATCGGCTATGTTTTGAACCGGGTCAAAGGGAAGGAGATGATTGTCACCATCATTATCGGCTTTTTGGCCAACAGCATCTACCAGCTGGTTTTTTTGGTAGGCTTCGGCACTTTTATCCCAGTAATAAATGAAGAGATAATCCTATCCCGCGGGATCGGCGTGCGCAATGCTGTGGATTTAAGCATGTACCGCAACACCATTGATAAGCTGTGGCTTTTTAAAATCGGTGAAATAGAATTTCCTTTATTCATGATCCTGGTGGTCCTCTTATTTGCGGGGATGATTTATTATCTTTTAAATACCCGGTTCGGACAGGAAATTAAAGCGGTGGGCTCCAGCCATGAAAAAGCGGAGATAGCCGGCATTAATGTGGATCTGATCAGAATCAAGGCGCTCATCCTGTCCACCGTGCTGGCTGCGCTGGGGCAGTTGGTGTTCCTGCAGAATATTGGCATGTTTGATGTTTATACAGCGCATATGAACGCGGATGTTATTTCCTGCGCCGCTCTCCTGGCCGGTGGCGCCAGCATTAAAAGCGCCAAAATACGGCACGCGCTGATCGGGGTTTTTTTATTCCATACCCTGTTCATTGTTTCACCCCAGGCCGGCCAGAACCTGTTCCACAATGCCGCCCTGGGTGAATACTTCCGCAGTTTTGTGGCCTATGGCACCATTGCCTTTGCTTTAATTGTCAATATTAAGCATGAGGATAAAAGACTAGTCGTCAGCCCGCCTTTATAAATCAGTAGTTCTAAGTTTTATGCATAACTAAAGCCAAAGAAGTAAAGTATATTACTGGATTATCAAGGGAACCAGTTACCAGTTTTTAAGGAATGTTGGTCTCATGGCTTGTCCTTGTTAGTCTTATATAAGAACCGCAGCACAAACTTCTAAACTAATATTTTTTGGAGGTGAATTTTTTGGAAGCCGGCGTACGGAATAATATTTATGGCGAGATTGATGAAATCAAAAGGGATAATCTTATGGCTCAGGTGACCATGTGAGTTGGTGGGTGAAAGGATAACGCAATCCGACTCACGTCCGTGATGACGGGAGACAGTCTGGAAGAAGCGGGATTTTCAAAAGGCGACAAAGTAAATGCTTTAGTCAAAGCTATTAATGTCGTTTTTGTTAAGCAATAAAATAATTTAGAAGAAAAGAGCTTTCGGGCTCTTTTCCTTTTTGGGTTGGCAGCAGGGGGACAGTCCCCCTGACAGAATTAGGGCAGAGTTTGTTTAATCAAAGGGGTCAGGCTTGAGATATTTACTTACTTATTTAACGGTATCCAAATGATCGAGTAAGTAAATATCTCAAGCCTGACCCCAGTGTATATATACGGGTGTTCTGCGAATAATAGCAGGCGAGGAGGTTTTTGCTAAATGTCGCAGATCTTCTGTAGTGTCAGCAACTGTCATTACTACGGTCAGGGTAATTTGTGCAAAGCTGAAAGGATCATGGTCACCTCAGACACTATGTCGCAAAATTTATCTCCACACATTGACGCTCCCTATGCCGACCAAATTACGCAGACACCTGTCACCAAATCGCCGGAAACATGCTGCAAGACATTTGTTCATAAAAATGATTTTTATCAAAACACAGACGGGGTTATGAAAAAATAATATGTTTAAACCCGGGGGCTGGAATATTGGATACATCTGTAGCAGTTGGCAAGAACATCCCGAAAAAAGAATCATGGGATAAAGTGACCGGGGCGGCCAGGTATAACACCGATTTTAATCAGCCCGGACTTTTACATGCCTGGCTGGTTACCAGTCTGTACGGGCATGCCCTGATCAAATCGATTGATCAGACAAAAGCCTTAGGACTCCCCGGTGTACTGGCGGTAGTCACGGGAGAAAGCCTGCCGCGGCTGGTGGGGCCGGTCCTGGAAGGCAGGGTTGGCCAGCGTGGATTATGAACCCCTTCCAACGGTAAACTCAATTCACGAGGCGCAGCATAAAAAAACGCTTCTTCATGCAGGGCTGGCCGCATACCGCCATGTAAAACCAGTTTATTCCATACCCTCAATTTCCAGGGTAAAAACCCGGTGTATTACGCCGGAGGCACTGAAATATCGTCAACTGCCACGCGCTGGCGGAAATCCATCCTGATGCAGACGAAGCTGTAATAAAAGAGTGGCTGCAGTCCAACTTGTGCCGCTGTACCGGGTATGAGGAAATCAGCAAAGCTGTTCACATGGTCCTATCTAAGAAAAATTGTAACAGTCAGGTATTTTAACAAGGGCAGCGGCATATTTTATCAAATATTTGTGATGCTAGCAAAAATAAATAACCAAACAAAGCCCTCAGAGCTATAGGTGCGCCTGAGTGCTGTTTTTTATACGTCATCCTGCATAATCCAGTTATACAATACTCACATTTGCTTGAGTCGATGAATAACCTGAATTTATATAGGACTTTGTCACGGCGCTATGATATATAGGGATAATTACCAATTATGGCATCTTAATGATATGAATCCAAAAAGTAAAGGAGGTGTTATATTGTCTTCATGAAATTGCCAAGGATAACAAATATTTGGTCTAAGATTTTAGAAAATGAGATGGGAGAATTTTTTTCGCAAGTAGTTATTGAATCCACCGGTCACTTTGAAACTGCAATAAGACAGGCAGATGGGAAAACTATGCTGGAAGGTGCGGGCGTGGTAGCCAATATGCCGGTTGGGTCAGTTGAAGTTTATGATGGACTGATCAGTAATTTATATTTAAACCAAATAGACGATGACAAAATAAAAGTTATTGTAGACAACGAGCACCCGTCGGAATTTGAGTATGAGGTCACTGGAGAACTGCCGGTAAGGTTCATTATCAACATGGAAAGGAGCTTCATCTTCAAGCTTTTTCACGACAAAAAAATAGTTATTGATCCCGGACATGGAGGCGCCGACGTTGGCGGCCGCGGACCAGTTAACCTGGTTGAGAAGAATGTGGTAATGCCCATTGCTTTAGACCTGCAGAAACTGTTCAAACAAGCTGGGGCCCAGGTTTTTTTAACCAGGCAGGAGGATCTGGCAGTTTCGCTCAGGGAGCGTCGCGAGGTTGCCAGGAGTTGTCACGCGGACCTTTTCGTCAGTATTCATACCAATGCCAATGTGGACAGTAAGGTAGGCGGGGTGGCTGTAAATTATTCTCCGGAAAGCCCGGAGAGCGCCAGGCTGGCCTGGTTGGTTAAAGAGGAATTAGTAAGAAAGCTAAAACTGGCGGATCGCGGCAGCAAAAAATTAAAAGCTTACAGCGCAATGGGGACTGTCCCGGCCATCGAGGTCGAGGTGGTGACCATTACCAACTGGGTTGAAGAAGGATTGTTGCGCAGTCCGACCATACACAAGAAAGCCGCTGAGGGGATATTCAACGGGGTGAAGGACTACCTGGCCGGCCAATTTCCACAATAGAGGTGATAGCGTGATCAGAGCGCGGATACCCATTCGTACACATATAGTTACCGAGCAGGACGATATTGTTGATGTTGTAAACAAGTATACAGGAGAAATTGTTGAGCCCGGCGATATTATCAGCATTGCCGAAAGCGTGGTGGCTATTTCACAGGGCAGGGCAATACTGCCGGACACTGTAAGAGCGGGTTTTTTAGCCAGATTTCTCTGCCGCTTTCCAGGCAAGGACGGCAGCCTGGCTACTCCCCAGGCCATGCAGCTGGCTATTTCAGAAACAGGGACATGGAAAATCCTCCTTGGCGTTGCCGCGGCTTTTATGGGCAGGTTGGTTGGGCGCAGGGGGGATTTTTACCGGGTTGCCGGACATCACCTGGCGCTCATCGACGACGTGGCCGGGACGATGTGGCCATTTGAGAAACATATCATACTCGGTCCCAAAAATCCCCAGCAGGTTGTTGAGGCAGTTAAGGAAGCCACAGGCGCGGAGGCGGTCATAGTTGATGTGAATGATAAACGCAATGTTGATGTCCTGGCTTTCTCCAGCGGGATCGATGCCGGGAGTCTAATCAAGGATCTGGCTGATAATCCTTTCGGCAATGATGACCAGCAAACCCCTATTGTCATTATAAGAACCGGGGAAGACGAAAGCAGTACAGAGCCATCATAAAGGGGCAATTGCCGCGATTAAAGAACAACAAAAAAGAGAGGTGGAAAGCCTGGCTTTTAGGCGGCCGCCCCGGAATAGGGATGTGATCCCATAGCCGGCGTTTTAGTCCAGTGAAGCCGCCTCCCGTTAGTCGGCGGGAGAGAAAGGTAAATAAAATACGGTTTATTCTTATAGACAGGTATAGACAGTATTTGTTTTGCCTTTTTAAAAACCAGGTTAACAAAAATGCTACCAACACCAAAAAAATTTTTTGTTACGGCCGGCAGCGCTTCGGGGGAAAATTATTTGAATGCATTTGATAATGCGCTCTTAAAAGCGGGGATCGGCAATTTGAACCTGCTCAAGGTGTCCAGTATCCTTCCCCCGGGGGTACAATACTGTCCGGAAATAGATATACCACCCGGCTCTCTAATACCTACAGCCTACAGCCGCATTATCAGTGATGCGCCCGGGGAAACAATATCCGCGGCGGTGGGGGTCGGACTCTCGCAGGATACCTTTGGGGTGATCATGGAATATTCGGGAAAATGCGGTAAGGATTATGCTGAAGAAACCATTCGGCAGATGCTGAAGAATGCTTTTGATGCCAGAGGTATGGAACTGGTTGACGTTAAGATAGCCTCTACAGAGTACCGGGTAGAAACCATAGGATGCGCCCTCGCTGCAGTACCCCTGTGGTACTGAATATTTACCAGTCCTGCGGCATCAGCTCCGGAATTAACAAACCAGGCTTAATCACCGGCGGTATGTGGTAAAACCCGGTCTTTAGGCTGTTGGAAAAAATCCGGAAAAAAAGAAAAGTTCTAGTAATCCCATGATAACGCCGGTTTCCAGGCCTGTACAGACGCTGAAACCGATAAGTTAAGGCAGAGTCCTTTGGGCTTTGTTTTTTTATTGCTGCTGTAATAAAAAATTACAGTTGAGGAAACCGTAAGCATAGGCTTCAGAATGTGGATTCTATGGTGTGGGGGACAAGCCTGTTACAGGTTTCCAACTCTTTATAAAAAAAATGAAATGATTGAACGGAGGTACATTCAATGAAAAAATCAGCGCTGCAGTCCTTTTTTAGAAACATCCGGCATGCTCACTGCAAAGTTGTTTACTGGGACGGCGAGGTGGTAAAATACGGCGCGGGTGAACCCAGGACCACTATTATTTTCAAAAAAGCGCCTGCGCTGAATTTGGAGGACCCAGTGCTGGCTTTTGGTGAAGCCTATATGGATGGAGCGGTTGATTATGAGGGTGATTTAGAGGAAATCATCAGGGTAGCCGGATTGAATAAAGACCATTTTCCCACTACCGGCTTGGGGGGCAAAGTACTCGCGGCGATGCAAGCGCTGAACAAAACCGTCACCAAAGAAAAACAGAGGGAAAATATCCAACACCACTATGATCTGGGCAATGATTTTTTCTCCCTGTGGTTGGACGAGACTATGAGTTATTCCTGCGCATATTTCAAAACTCCCGGGCTGTCGTTGTTCCAGGCCCAGATGGCCAAGATAGACCATGTCATAAAAAAACTAAATTTGCGTTCCGGCGAGCGCCTGCTGGATATAGGAAGCGGCTGGGGCTGGCTGATTATCAGGGCGGTCGAGCTCTATGGTGTAAAGGCTCTGGGTATTACGCTCAGCGAAGAACAATACCAGGCCGCCCGGGAAAAAATCCACAGCATGGGGCTGGCGGACCGGGTGGATGTGCGGCTGGTGAACTATCTGGATCTCGATGAAAATGAACTTCAGTTTGACAAGATAGTTAGCATCGGCATGTTTGAACACGTCGGCAAAGCAAATTTGCGCAAGTATATGGAGAAGGTGGACAGGCTGCTGGCGCCCGGCGGACTCTCCCTCCTGCATACGATCACCGGCATGCTGGAAAAAGGGGTGAACTCCTGGATAGAAAAATATATTTTTCCGGGCGGCTATATACCGAGCCTGCGCGAAACAGTCTGGCTGCTGCCCGAATATGACTTTCACCTGCTCCATGCCGAAAGCCTGCGCCTGCATTATGCCTTGACGCTGGATCAGTGGTATAAAAATTTTAGAGAGCATGTGGACGTTATTGAACAAAAATTCGGCAGGCGTTTTGTGCGCATGTGGGGTTTGTATCTGCGGGGATGCGCAGCCTCATTTCGGGCTTCGGGGCTGGATGTTCACCAGCTGCTGTTTTCTAAAGGGCTTAACAACCAACTGCCGCTGACGTTTGAGCACATATATAACCAGTAAAAAAACATAAACAAGGGTATTGGAGATAGTTGTAGAAACCTGAAGATGGACAGATACTTCCAATAATGGGCAAGGAGTTGAATATTATGAAAACAATCAGTTGGGAAATAAAGCTCGGCATCAGCCTGGTAATATTAGCGACGCTCATTTACACGCTCAAATATTTTATCCTGGGCGATCCAGTGAACACCTACATGTATATTTTTAACGCAGCTGGTTTTCTGCCCCTCAATGTGCTGTTTGTCACAATAGTGATCAACAAGCTGCTCTCCATCAGAGCGCAGCGTGAAAGGCTGGAAAAATTAAACATGGTAATCGGCATGTTTTACAGTGAGATCGGCACTGAAATGCTGGCCCGCTTATCACACAACGACCCCGGAGTCGGCAAGATAAAAGACCATCTTCTGGTGAGTGACAGATGGTCCGAAAAAGATTTTAATGCTGTTAAGGAAATTATCAGCGCCCACGATTATCAGGTAGACGACAGCGATATTGATTTTGCCATACTGTATAACTGGCTGGAGAGCAAAAGAGATTTTATCTTAAGGCTATTGGAAAACCCGGCTTTGTTGGAGCACGGCCCTTTTACCGAACTGTTGCGCGCCTTGTCCCACCTGATGGACGAACTAAGCCGCAGGAGCAGTTTTACCACCCTGCCAAATACCGACATCAGCCACCTGTTCCTGGACCTCAACAGGGTTTACCGCCATCTGGCGATCCAGTGGCTCGGCTATATGCAGTATTTAAAGAAAAACTACCCGTATCTTTTCTCGTTCGCTATGCGGGTCAACCCTTTTGATGAGCATGCCACCCCGGTAGTGGGCGAAAGAATTGAAGCATAGCTATGTTATCAGGTATTTTCGCAAAATAAAGGATACTACCTTACAATAGTGCGGGGATAAATTTTGCCAGCAGGTAGACATCCCCGTTGTCGGCCACAATCCGGTGTTTGATATTTTCGGGCGCTACTATGGAGACCCCCAGCTTACAGATAAACTTTTTGCCGGCTAATTCGCCCTGCCCCACACCGCCGACAATATTGATAAACTCTATTTTGTCCTCGTGCACATGCTCGCCGATCTCAAAGCCGTCTTTGATCCGGATCAGGTGGCAGCTGAATTTGCCGCCGGATGAATCCCCTTTTACCAGGTGTTTTAAAAAGACACCGGCGAAACTGGGATGCGGGCGCCATTCCAGGTCTGTTACATTAAGATCTTGATCAGTGTACACTACTTTACCTTCACTCAGTCCCTTGACAGTTTCGTTCATAATTATAACCATTCCTTTCTTGAGGCACAAAACGTCATAAAAGATTTTCTTTCAGACTTGCCCCCCTGTGATTTTTTTTAACGTGCATTTTTAATAAATTATAACACATCCGCCGGTTTATAGGGAAAACCGGTAATATTGATAAGATATAGGAAAGACATCCGGATATTGAGACGTTTACTGATCTAAACGAGTAATTCAATAATTCAAGCCTGACCCCATTGACCCCCCTGAGATTAAAGAATAAAGGCGTACCGCCGGGCCATAATAGAATTAAAATATGGAGGTGTGTTAAATGCAGTTAGCGCCCGGTGAACGATCTATATTATCCTATTTCCCCTCAACCAGCCAGGCGGAAAAGGCCGCATCAGCCTTGAAAAACGCCGGCATAGAAGAAGTGCAGGTGGACAGGGTGTCACGCTATGGTGTTGAGATCGACGAAAACTACAACAATCCGATCAACAACGCTGATACGATCACAGGCCCGACGCTATATTCATCAAGCAGCAGGCTGGAGAACGCCGATACCAGGGTACTGCTGGGAGCGGATCCCTCTGTCAGCGGTTATGGTGACACTGGCTATGGTGTAGCAGGGAAAAAGGGCTTTATGGTGACAGTGGTGACAAATGAGGAAAAACTTGACCAGGCATTAGATATTATCAAGCAGCACGGCGGGACGGTTTAAAGATATCAGCGGGTTTGATTCAAAAAGAATCTCAGGCGCTTCACCTAATACCGCTCTTTTTCAGGCAGAGCGGTTTTTGCTTGAGGCTAAAGGAGGGTAAAGGGTTCAGGCTTGAGATATTTACCTATTTATTGTTTAATAATCAAATAATGAGTAATTCAACAATTCAAGCCTGACCCTTTTTTTTATATTCCCGCGCTCTATTAACAGGAGGATTTACCAACATTATGTCGAACAACTAGTTGTTTATGGTTTTTCAAAAAGCAGCGCATAAAGCCGGCTGTAAGACATATACTTTTATTTCCGGCTTTTTTTGGATACAATGGAAGACAGGCGGCCGGGCTGGCCGCTATAGACTGGGAGGGTTACTTTTGAAACGGGTGGTCAGCGTGAGCCTGGGATCTTCCAGGCGTGACCATAAGGTAATTATTGATCTGCTTGGCGAAAAGCTGGATATTTCCCGTGTGGGCGTAGACGGCGATTTTGACCGGGCGCTGCGGCTGCTGGGGGAACTGGATGGCCAGGTGGACGCGATCGGGCTGGGCGGCATCGATGTTTATCTTTTTGTCAGGCAGAAACGTTATGCCATTCAGGATGGATTGAAACTGATGGAGGCGGTCAAGGTGACGCCGGTGGTGGACGGCAGCGGGCTGAAAAATACCCTGGAGCGGGAAGTAGTCAAAATACTCGCCCGTGAGACGGACCTGCTGAAAAAGGGCGCCCGCGTGATGATGGTCAGTTCAGTGGACCGTTTCGGCATGGCTGAGGCGCTGGCTGAAGTGGGCTGCGACATGACTTTTGGCGACCTGGTATTTACAGCGGGCATTCCTTATGCGATCAATACGATGGAAGAACTGGAGGAGATAGCCAACAAGCTCCTGCCGGAGATCACAAAAATGCCTTTTCATCTGATTTATCCGACCGGCAAAAAACAGGAAAGCCAGGACGAGGCCAAGGTCAAAAAATTCGCCCATTACTATCACAACGCCGATATTATTGCGGGAGATTTTCACCTGATCCGCCGCTTTATGCCGGCGGGCATGAGTGGGCAGACTATATTTACCAATACTACCACCAGCGCCGACATTGCGTTTTTAAAAGAAAAAGGGGTGGGCACGCTGGTGACCACCACACCGGAATACGGAGGCCGGTCTTTCGGTACCAACGTGATGGAGGCCGCCCTGGTAGCTATACTAAATAAAGAGCTGGGGCAGGTTACAGAGCAGGACTACCTGGAGCTCCTGCGCAGGCTGGATTTCCGCCCGCGCATCGTGAAACTCGGCGCCTGAGGCGGCTGTGATGTGATGAAAAGCCTTTTATTAAGTAAACGCATATGAGGGAGTGAAAACATGGCTACGCATGAAGAGATAAATGAAGCCCTGCAGGACTTTACTGTAAGCTTTAACAACAATGACCGCCTGAGGTTAATGAACAGGGACTGGAACAGGGTGGTTATCGTGAAAGCCACCGACGTAGAATCGGTACATACCTGGATTTTAAAAAACGGTGAACTGACGCTGCAGGAAGGATTAACCGCCGATCCGGATTTAACCGTAATCTCCGACAGTGAAACCCTGGCCGATATTTTTTACGGTGATGTCACGCCTATTGAACCGTATAACAACGGCACGCTGCGCATTATCGGCACGGAAGACGATATTACCAGGCTGGATTTTATCTGCTTGATGATCTGGGGTGAGTAAGGTTGCAGCTTAAAAGAGTCCTTACCCTGCGTACAGTTGTTGCCACCAGCGCTGGCCTGACATTGGCCAGCTCGTCTTTTGTGGCGGCTGTGATGGTAGCCAATTATGTGCTGGGTGACTCCGCCTGGATCGCCATATTGATCGGGGGGGCGCTTTGTTTTCTGGCGGCTGCCTGCTTTTCCGAGCTGAACGGCATGCTGCCGACTGCCGCCGGCATTCGCCTTTATTTCAGCCGGGCTTTCAACGACCAGGTCTCCCTGGTTGTCTCCCTGTTGTATATGCTGATTGTAGTCGTCGGAGTAGTGGGTGTGGAAAGCTATATAATTTCGCAGGCGCTGCATGAAGTTGTTCCCTCGATCCCGCCCTACTTCTGGATCGTGACCATGCTCCTGCTGGTCACCGTAATGAACCTCCGGGGGGTAAAAATTGCCGGGGTGTTCCAGGACGTGGTTACCTACGCCTTGATCGCCGTACTTGTTTTCATCGGCGTCTTCGCCCTGTATAAGGTTGGCTTTAAACTAAACACTCCTCTGGCGCCCGGCGGCGCGGTGGGGATCATTAACGCGGTGGCTCTGGGTGTGTTTCTCTTCGTAGGGTTCGAGTGGGTGACGCCGTTGGTGGAAGAGGTTACCCAGGTCAAACAAATTTACAAGGGTATGATGATTGCGCTGGGTATACTGAGCGTGGTTTACGCCGTTTTTACCACGGCCATGACCGCCGTGGTACCGAAGGAGGTCCTGCTGGCCTCACCAGTTCCCCAGCTGGTATTCGCCCGGACAGTGCTGGGCGGCTTCGGCGCCTCCCTGATGGTCGTGATGATCCTGGCTGCTTCCATGAAAACATTTAACGCCGGTATTATCAGCGTTTCCCGTTTCATGTACGCTTCCGCCCGGGAGCATGTCCTGCCGGCGGTTTTCAGCAAGATCAGCATGCGCTATTTTACCCCCTGGGTTTCCATCATCACCCTCTTTATTATCGGTTTGCTGGCGTCCGGGCTAACTACCCTGACCAAGAACTACCAGACGCTCGTGGGCCTGGCCGCCGCTATGGAATCCATCGTGTACACGATGGCCGGGCTGGCGGTGATCAGCCTGCGCCGCAAAGAGCCGGACAAAGAACGCCCTTACCTGATTAAAGGCGGCTATCTGATCCCGGGTATCACTGTGCTGGTATTTGCCATACTGGCCATGGCCGTTCTGGCAACGGACCTGACCGCGCTACTATATATGTCCGGCGCCTTTGTGGTGGCGCTGGTTTATGTGAAAACAGCCGTGCCCCGCTTGAAAAAGAAATACGAAACCCGCAGGCCGGCAGCCAGAAGGCGGCGCCCGGCGCGGACCGCGGCCGGGAGCAAAGAAGGCAAATGATACGCTCAATTTCCGTAAAGCATGATTTTTTCAACAGGCGCAAAGGGCCGGATCAATCCGGCCTTTTTATTTACCCCGATTTTCCGGGTTCCGCAATATTTCAATAAAACCGCCGGTTGTTGTAAAAAAGGGGAACCATTTGGCATAGCTGGCCGTCTAACTGAAAGGAGCCAGTTCTACAAAATAATACAAAGACTGTCTATGGCAGAACTTCTACCACCTGGAAATCCCGCCAATTCTACAATTTTCCTGCAGTTCTTTTTAATGAAATAAGAGGAATTGACGGGTATATTGTAGAAATTTAAAACTTAATTTTCTTAAGTAATTAATCCGTTAAGATACGGAGGGGGGTTGAGAATGCGCTTGAGATACCGCTTTCCCGGCATTTTTTTGATTGCGCTGGCTTTGTTCCTGTTCTTTGGACTCCTGATGACCAACAAAGCCTTTGCTGATACCGCTATCGTTACCACAGACGTACTTAATATTCGTGCCGGACCGGGCACTGGCTACAACATAGTTACACAGGTAAACCGGAACGAGCGCCTTTCAGTCCTGGACAAGTCCGGCGACTGGTACTGCGTGAGCCTGCCCTCGGGACAAAAAGGGTGGTTGGCCGGCTGGCTGGTAAATATTGAAAAATCACCGGCGCAGGCTGCTCCAAGTTCCAGTACGGCGGTCAGGGTAAACGGCAATGCCGTGAACATCAGGAGCGGGCCCGGCACCGGTTACAGCGTGATCACGCAGGTTAATTCCGGCGCTACTTTCCCGGTACTGGGCAGCGCCAATGACTGGTACAATGTCAATCTTGGCTCCGGCGGCTCCGGCTGGATTGCCGGGTGGCTGGTGACCGCTGTGATCACACCTGCCGCGCCGCCCAGCCGGTCCGATACGACTACCGGCCGGAATGCTGTGGTTACCGGCAGTGTCGTCAATGTCCGGGGCGGCCCGGGCACTACAAGCAATGTCATCGGCCAGGTTTTTCAAGGTAACAGCCTGGCGGTCCTGGATCAGTCCAATGACTGGATCCGGGTGATGCTGCCCAACGGGAACACCGGCTGGGTGGCCGGGTGGCTGGTTAGCATGCAGACAGCCCCGGTAAACCCGCAGCCGGCCCCAAACCCGCCGCCGGCAACTATAAACCCGCCGGCAAACCAGGGCGGCAGCGGGGGAACAACGCCGCCTAACAGCGGCAGCACGGGCAAAGGGCTTTCGCTTGCAGTCAGCAGCGCGGGCGCCAGGACTACCACTGTCGTCAAAGCCAGCGTGCCGTTTAGCTACACCCAGTCAGTTTTAGCGAATCCTGACCGCCTGGTTGTTGACTTGAAAGGAATTGTGCCGGGGGATCTCGCTCTGGCCACCAATGTCAATTCGCAAACGGTCAGCCAGATCCGGACCGGTCATTTTCAAAAGAACCCTGATATCACCCGGGTGGTTTTTGACCTGAAAGGCGGCGCCCTGTATGACATTTCAGTTTCCAGCGACGGTAAAACCTTGACTGTCCAGACCTATATTCCTGATATTGAAGGTTCTTACGCAGGCAAGATCATAGCGGTAGATGCCGGTCACGGCAGCCCTGACCCCGGCGCCATCGGCAAATTGGGTACAAAGGAAAAAGATATTACCCTGGATATCGCCAAAAGGGTAAAGAATCTTCTGGAAGCCAGGGGCGCCAAGGTGATTATGACCCGCACCGGTGAACCTGAAATTGGGCTGTATGAGAGGACAAGCAAAGCTAATTCCGCCAAGGCAAACATTTTTGTCAGCATCCACATGAACGCCAACGATAATGCCGCGCTGGGCGGCACCAGCACCTATGTGTATTCCGGCGCCAAAAACGCCCGGGTGCAGGAAAGCGAAAGGCTGGCCAGGTATATCCAGAGTGAACTGGTGAAGGTCCTGGGACTGCGCGATATCGGAGTAAAATACGATAACTTCGCCGTGCTGCGTACTTCAAATATGCCGGCGGTTTTATGTGAACTGGCTTTCATATCCAATATCCCGGAAGAAAAGTACATGAATACCGATGGTTTCAAAAACACCGCTGCTGAAGCTATCGTGCAGGGGATAGGCAGGTATTTTGCTGAAAAAAGGAACGCCTGAATTGAATGAAATGATTTTTGTTAAAAGGATCCGGCTGTAAAAGCAGCCGGATTTTTTCGTTGCAGACAAAACTGTATTACTTTGCCCGGCGCAAGATATTAGCAGCGACTACTTGAAAAGAGTGAACCGTGATAAAAAGCTTTGCGAATTTCTATTGCGGCAAAAGCAGGAACTCCGGTTGATCCGGGGAATATAAGAATAATTACCAGATCAGGTATCATCCCGACAGAGGTTATGGAAGAGGATATACAATGCGCGAGCAATTTTTTATCAACGCCGGGAATAATAACAAATACCTGTATATTGGCAAAATATTAACCAGCGGACCATGGCCATGCCGGCCGGGCTGTACAGCGGCACTATATTTTCACCTGCAGTGCAGCATATGATAAGGTTTTGATTGAAATATTAAGGAGAAAATTGGAGGATGGTTTCATGAAACTGACAGTGCTGGGCTGCTGGGCCCCCTATCCCAGGGCCGGTGGGGCGTGTTCAGGTTACCTGCTCCAGGAGGCCGGCCTGAATATCCTTTTGGAGGCCGGCAGCGGGAGCCTGAGCCGGCTGATGAGCGTGATTAATTTCCGACGCCTTGACGCTGTGATCGTTACCCACCTGCATCACGACCACTACTCTGATTTGTTTGTACTCCGTTATGCGCTTGAGGGCGCCAGGCGCGACGGCAGCAGGGGCCGGCCTCTGCCGCTGTTTGTCCCCGGCGCGCCAGCGAATGGGTACGGCGAGCTGGCCGGTTATGATCAGGCTTTCACTGTAACGCCAATTGAAAACCTGCCGCAGGAGTCCCCGGGCCAGGATTTTGCGTTATACTCCCTTTCCGTTGGGGGGTTGAAATTCCGCTTCGCGCCGATCAAACACCCGCTGCCGGGTTATTCCGTGGCTGTCGGCGAACCGGGCGGCCTGGTTTTTTCCAGCGACACGGCCCGTACCAAAGCCATCGAATATTTAGCCCAAAACGCAGGACTTTTCCTCTGTGAGGCCAGCGGGCAGGACAGTGACGCCGAGGCGATGAAAGATGCCCACCTGACTGCCGGGCAGGCCGGCGCACTGGCCAGGGACGTTGGGGCAAAAAGGCTTTTACTGACCCACTTCTGGCCGGAATACGATCCAGCCCTGCTGGGTCAACAGGCGGAAAAGACATTCAAAAATCATGTTGAGCTGGCCGGGGAAGGGGAAACGTACCTGGTTTAAAGGGTTATATCAAGAGAGGAGACAGCAAATGCCAAGAGTGGACGGGAGACAGCCGGTCGATCTGCGGCCAATCCGCATCACCAGGAACTATACCAGGCACGCGGAAGGTTCGGTTTTTATAGAAATAGGAGATACGAAAGTGATCTGTACCGCCTCGGTGGAAGACAGGCCGCCCCAGTTTCTAAAAGGGACGGGCAAGGGCTGGGTTACCGCTGAATACGGCATGCTGCCCCGCGCCACCGGCGTGCGGACACAAAGGGAAGCCGCCAGAGGCAAGATTGGCGGCCGAACCCACGAGATCCAGCGCCTGATCGGCCGTTCGCTGCGGGCGGTGGTCGATCTGAACGCCCTGGGTGAACGCACCATCTGGCTCGACTGTGATGTGATCCAGGCTGACGGCGGGACCCGTACCGCCTCTATCACAGGCGCTTTCATCGCCCTGGCCGACGCTCTGCATAAATTGAAAGAACAAGGGGCGATCAGCCGCATGCCCGTTACGGATTTTATTGCGGCCACCAGCGTGGGCCGTCTTGCCGGAGAAATAATACTCGACCTCTGTTACGAGGAAGACTCGGCTGCGGAAGTAGATATGAACATAGTGATGACGGGCTCCGGGCGCTTTGTGGAAGTACAGGGTACAGGCGAGGAAGCGTCCTTCACCCGGCAGGAAATGGACGCCATGATCGATCTGGCGTCCCGGGGTATCAGCAGCCTGATCTCCTCGCAAAAAGAAGCGCTGGGGGAAATAACATTAACCATTGGGAGCGGTAAACAGGTTTTTCCAGGGCAGTAGGACTCTTCCGGCAAGGATGGTAGCCGTCCAGCTACGGTATAATGGCCGGTGAATTCCTGTATATAGGACTCCTCTGGTGGCAGCCGTCCGGCTATGGGTCGGGCAAGCAGGGATCTACTAAAATAGGGACATTTCTCTACAAAGAAAGGAATGGTAAGCGGAGTTGAAATTGGTTCTGGCTACCAGGAATGAGAACAAGGTGAAAGAAGTGGCGCAATTTCTGGCGCCGCATGATATCGAAGTTGTTTCTTTAAATGAGTTTCCCGATTTGCCGGAAATTGCCGAGGACGGGGAAACATTTAAGGAAAATGCCGTGCTCAAAGCCACGGAAGCCTGCATGTTTACCGGATTGACAGCCCTGGCTGATGACTCCGGCCTGGAAGTGGACTATCTGGATGGGCTGCCCGGTATTCATTCCGCACGCTTTGCCGGCGAGGACAAAAATGACAGCGAGAACAACAAAAAGCTGCTGGAACTCATGACCGGTGCGCCGGCAGAGCAGCGCACCGCCCGCTTTAAATGTGTGATGGCGGTGGCCACCACCGAATGCTTTGTTTACAGCACGGAAGGCGTCTGCGCGGGCGTAATTTTGGAGGAGCCGCGGGGCGCAGGGGGGTTTGGCTATGATCCCCTGTTTTACCTGCCGGAATACGGAAAAACCTTTGCCGAGCTGGACCTGGAAACAAAAAACAAAATCAGCCACCGCGCCCGGGCGTTGAACGGGGTGCTGGACATCATCGAGGAACTTAAAATAATGATGCGGGAAGAGGAAGAGGAGTGATTAACCCTGCGGGTTATTGTTTTCAGCGATAGCCACGGCCGGCTTGATTATGCCCGTAGGGCGCTCAAAGAAGCCGGGCCGGTAGAACTGCTGCTGCATGCCGGTGACTTTTACCGGGACGCCCTGGCCCTGGCCGGCGCCTCATCACTGCCGGTAATCGCCGTCCCCGGCAATTGCGACGGGGCAGATGCGGGTCCTGCGGAAGAGCTGTTCGAGCTGGCGGGCCATAAGCTCCTGATTACCCACGGGCATTTAAACGGCGGCACACGCACGGGCAGCCTGCTGCAAAAGGCAAAGGAGTATGGGGCTGAGGCTGTAATCAGCGGTCATACCCACATATCGCAGGTCATCACGATGGACGGCATCTTGTTTTTTAACCCCGGCAGTATCTCCCGGCCGCGGGACCAGGACCTGCCCAGCTACGGCCTCCTGGAGATTGAAGAAGAGAGTATAGCGCCTTCTATCCGGCGCTTAACTTCTGCCGGGAAACCCCCGTCCTGAGCCTTCCTGGCCTGCGAAGCGAGGGCGAAGGGCAAACATTTTTATATTTCAGCTCCGGCTTCGATCAAAATGTTTTGACGGCGGGCGCTTTTTTGGTTATAATATTAGATGTCTCTATAAAGAAATGTTTTTAAGCGGGTGTAGCTCAATGGTAGAGCGTCGGCCTTCCAAGCCGATTACGAGGGTTCGATTCCCTTCACCCGCTCCATATTTGTCCCAGTAGCTCAGCCGGATAGAGCAACGGACTTCTAATCCGTAGGCCGGGGGTTCGAATCCCTCCTGGGACGCCAGTGAAAAGCCAGACACCGCAAGGGATTGCGGTGTTTTTGCGTTTTTGGGGAAAGGTGTTGCAGGAGGGGTCTGTCCCCTTCTTTCGAATAACGATACAGTTTCCATGTTTAACGGGGACAGACCCCGGTGTAACTCAAAAGGGGAACAAAAAGGGAACAGAAATTTACTTCAATTGGCTCCCCAGCCTGCCCCTAAATATCTCATCCACTTCCTTCTTTATGTTCACCTCAATTTCCCGTATCCTGTTCATGGTTCAAATATTATTCCACTCACAGGCTCAAAACGACAAAAGGATTTTCACACAATTTATCGAAATATTGGATAATGTGGAAATAACCAGCCAAGAGGGTGGCCGCAGTGAGGCGCCACAAATGTCGGAGAGAGATATTTATCTGGAGCGATTATCCAGAATAGATTGATAACAAAGGGTGAGGCTACCGTATGAAAAGAAACCAGGAATCCTTTAGAGGCTGCCTGATGGGCGGAGCTATTGGTGACGCCCTGGGCTGGCCTGTTGAGTTTGTTAAATATCGTGACATAATCCGCCGGTATGGTCCTGACGGAATTCAGGATTTGCAGCTGCAGTCACATGGCCGGGCAGAGATTACCGACGATACGCAAATGACTCTCTTTACCGCTGAGGGAATCTTGCGGGCAGAAACCAGAGGCAGGCAAAAAGGGATCTGCCATCCGCCGTCAGTTGTTTTCTTTGCTTATCAGCGGTGGCTGCTGACCCAGGGGTACTCAAGAATTAGCGATTACAAATGGATTTATGACGGCTGGCTTCTTGGTGTAAAAGATCTTCATGCCACAAGAGCGCCTGGCAGTTCATGCCTATCAGCCCTTACAAGCCAAAAACAAGGAACCATAAAAGAACCTATTAACAATAGCAAAGGCTGCGGGGGTGTCATGAGGGCTGCTCCGGCAGGGTTATTTTATCAAAAAGAAAACGCCTTCAATATGGCGGCTGAATTTGCCGCGCTGACACATGGACATCCATCAGGTTATTTACCGGCAGGCGCCCTTGCCTATATTATTGCTTCAATTATTGAAGGGCAGGATATTGAAACTGCAGTTAAAGATACAATTGGGGAGCTTGAAGCCCATGCAGGCCATGATGAATGCGCCAGAAGCCTGAACCAGGCTATTGCACTAGTGAAAAGCGGACTTCCCGCGGTCGAGGCGATAACGCGGCTTGGTGAAGGATGGGTTGGTGAAGAAGCCCTGGCGATTTCAGTATACTGCGTATTGAAGCATCAGGACAATTTCAAGAAAGCGCTGGCCGCTTCAGTTAACCATAATGGCGACAGCGACAGCACCGGCGCCATCACAGGTAATATTTTGGGAGCGTATTTAGGATTAAGCAAGATTCCTTTAAACTGGATCGAAAACGTTGAATTGGGTGAGGTTACGCTGCAGATTGCAGATGATCTGCTGATTGGGTATCAAGGCACCCGGGAATGGCGGGAAAGGTATCCGGGGTGTTAGATAGTCTTTGGGGACAGCCACCTCTATTAGTGGGAAAATAAATCTATAACAGGATAGGTCATATTAACTAAGTGCCGCGCCAAAATACACCTTTAGAGATGAAAAAGTAATAAAAGAGTGGGTATTCTAACCCGGCAGCTGCCGGGTTTTTTCTCCAGCGCCGCTGGTCAGCTGGCTTCCGCCTTCCCGCATTCATTGATTTTGCTTTCTGACAGGAAATTGTAATATTTTGACGAAATGGTTATATAAGCATTTAACATATTTTTCTGGAAGTTGATATTAAGAACAGGAGGGTAAAAAGTGAAATCGGTATTGGATACCTGCATGCCGCGTCCAGAAATCCTGGCAGGCAACTTTAATCCAGAGGTGTCCGGTTAATCCTGTCCTGGAGTGACCTGGCAAATCTCCATTTGGCGGAATAAAATGCACCAACAGAGGCTGAAATTGAGCCGCTCCGAGAAAAGCTTAGAGAAATCGTAAGGAATGAGTTTGAACCTTATCTTGCGACAGCTAGCGTGTAACGGGGGAATATCCGGGCCGCTCATGCCCAGGAGATGTTAAGCCTGCTGGTTATCCGCAGTCTTCTTGAGGTTAGGGCGCAATTTACCGGGGAGGATGCCCTTTTTGGGCCTCTTCTGCGTGAGGTGGAGTCACTTTATGATGACCGGGAGTGCATTCTGGTTAATGATCTGCCGGCGTGCTTGCTTAGACCGATATCACGGGAGTTGCTATTTGAATGCAGATTTTGCTGAATTATATATAAATAAACTGAAAAAATCCGATGTTTTTGAGAGTTCAGACTATGAATTAAGCGAAGCAGATATTTCATGTGAATTATACGATGAAATTATAGATGATGAAGTTATACCTATGGGTAAAACGGCTTCTCATCTATGGCCTGCTATCGATTGGGTGAAACTGGTTAGGGCTGATACGGCAGTGCAAACAAATTAGAAGAAGGGAGAAAAATAATGTAATCACCCTTAAAATAGGATAATTACATTATACGTGTGATGATGAATAACATTGCCGAAATAATAGAACTAATTGCTTCAGGAGTTGATCCCACTACTGGTGAAGTATTTGATACAGAGCCATTACGCGGAAATCCGGATATTAAGAAAGCTATCAAAAAGCTGGTTAAGGTGTTTTTGGTTAAGAAGAGCAATTCGGTATATAGCCGATATGAAGACCAGTATCCAAAGCATGTCATCATAATGAAGGAAGGTTTCTTCTATTCCGCGCATAATGCCTCTGCGCAGGTTCTTAATCGTGAATTGGAATACAAACTCGCAGAGGATATGTTCGACAGGCTGTCAACCGGAGGACCCGACATAGATAAAATCACTGGCATATTAACGGCAGAAGACTATAGTTTTATTGTTGTTGAGGCTGGCGAAATAACGCAAAAATACGATGGTCGCTATCCATTTAATGGCATCGATCTTAGATCTGCTGTCGCGATTGACGTTAATCCGCCTGTCATCGTTGATTCAAAGCCGGTTAAAAAAGCTTATCCAGAAAATCTGTTGGTCGCACTGACACAAACGTCAAGGTCGGAATCGGACGAGATTGAGAAAGAGTTTCCGGATGATATTGAAGCGCGATTAGACACCGCCCTTGAAACATATCCTGAAAGAGTTAAGTTTATTTTTGATTGCCGTTTCAAGGGAAACAAGACCCTACAGGAAATAGGCGAAGAGCTTGAGCTGTCGCGTGAAAGAATACGCCAACTTATAGGAAAATATCTACGACGGATGCGTGGCAAAGCGATGATGCCTTACCTAAAGGGCGAGACTGAATCTCCGAATAGCAAGAAGCGTGTAGATTCGATAAGTGAAAGCATCGGTGTCCACAGAAATCGTCATCGCGAGCAACTAAAGCTATCGTCAGAACAGATTTCAAATTTCAAATTCTCGCATGACGTTTCGATATCAATATCAGAAATCGTACGAAGAATTACGGCGCTCAAAGAAGGAGCTCAAGATGGCACACTTACATATAAGGACATCGCCGCCTGGCTGGTCGATGAAGGATATCTCGAAGAGACCACTTCTGGAGATGATAATTTGAAGCGGCGTCCTACTCAGCAGGGAAGCAGAGCCGGAATTGAGTTGGAATTACGAAACGGTGCAAATGGCAAGTACAAAGTTGTCGTCTACAACTACGAGGCTCAGAAATTCATTGTGGACCATCTTCAAGACTTGTTTGATTATCTTGCCTCTGAGGATGCCCTTAAAGGAGAACGATAATGGCTAGGAATGTTCCAGCAGTAAGTGTTGAGAAAATCCTCAGTACCGCTTGCGAATTGCCGTACTGCAAAATTGACCGCGAAGAATTCCTGACAAAAGAATTAAAAAATAGGATTAGCCCGGCACAGCTTGCCGATGCGCTGGCAAACGGGACGGTTAATGCAAGAATATCCATGAATATTCTTGATAATATTTCAAAAGGTTCGATAGCACTTGAAACATCGAGGGTCACGTTAATATCCACCGCTGCTGGAATCCCGGGCGGACTTGCCATGATTGGAACTGTTCCGACGGACTTAGCACAATTCTATGCCCATGTTTTCCGCATTGCCCAAAAGCTCGCTTATATATACGGTTCTAAAGAGATAGAGTTGAGCGATGGCACCCAAAACGTTCTAATGCTTTATCTCGGCACGATGTTCGGTGTGAGTGCGGCAAGCGCAGCTTTAGCGAAACTTGCTGCGAGAACATAATAAATTACGTGTAAATGGTTAATACTACCAATAAAGGAGATGACCATTTATGCAAGATTTAAAAGACAAGACCATCAAAGAATTAGCAAAAGAATGCCACAGTGTAGAAGACGTACATGAGATGCTCAAAGGCCTATTCAAAGACACATTGCAGCATATATTCGAAGCTGAAATAGAAGAGCA
>JAHDOA010000058.1 GCA_018435055.1 Pelotomaculum sp.
GCCGGTGATGGTGATGTTGCCGCCGTCGCCGTTATTGCCGCCGCCGATGCCCGCAGCGTTCAGGACGCCTGTGGCTGTAACCGTGCCGCCGGTGATGGTGATGTTGCCGCCGTCGCCGTTATTGCCGCCGCCGATGCCCGCGCCCCAATCACCGCCGTTGGCTGTGACCATGCCGCCGCTGATGGTGATCTCACCGCCGCTGAAGCCTTCGCCGCCGCCGATGCCCGCGCCCCAATCGCCGCCGTTGGCTGTGACCATACCGCCGCTGATGGTGATCTCACCGCCGCTGCCGAGTTCGCCGCCGCCGATGCCAGCGCCGTCGCTGCCACCGCTAGCCGCGACCGTGCCCCCGCTTATGGTGATGTCGCCGCCGCTGCCGAGTTCGCCGCCGCCGATGCCCGCGCCTTGAGAGCCGCCGATGGCTGTGAGCTCACCCTCGCCGCCGATGGTCAGCTTCGCGCCGGACGGAGCTTGAAGCCCGGCGTTGGCAAAACCGCTTTTGAGGTTGTTTACACCAGCCAGCGTCAGCTCGACGGTGGCGCCGGTCATATCAAAGGCGCATCCGCCGGAGATTGATCGGTCAATATCCACGCCGCTAAGCGTGATTTTGGCCTTGACGCCGCTTTCTACCTTGACGCCGTAACTCGTTGTCGTGCCAATAATAGTAATCTCCTGCGTTTCCAGGAAGGGGGCGGTGGTGGTCTGGGGCGCCGGACCGTAGACTACTTGCAGGACGCTGTCCCCCACTTTTTGGATCGTAATATTCCCCTCCGAAACATCAAAGGTAAATTCGGCCGGGTCACTTGCCGCCGGCGCTGCCGGCAGCAGCGCGAATATCAGCGCCGCGCACAGCAGCAGGCTCAAAAACCGTTTCCTTTTCACTTTGTTTCCTCCTCTTCCAATTTGATTTTGCGCTGCAAAGCGCAGCACATGCAGACGCCGATGGGGTCGTAGTGCGTCTGCTCCCGGTAAAACCAGCCGCAGCCGCCGCAGTCGCCGGGCGGCGGCTTGCCCGAAGCGTTGGGCTTGCAGTGGGGGCAGCTTTCCTGCCCCGCCGTGGCGAAGGGCCTGCCTTCGTCAGTATACTCCGGGTGTTCCTCAAAGTCGGGGTAGGCGGGGTAGCTCTCCTTGAGCTGCTCGTCGTACTCAAGGTAAACGGGAAACTCCCGGCCTCCCGCCCGGTACACCTTATACAGCCGCTTCTGTTCAGGCTCCATTCAGGCACATTCCTTTCCGCAACGGAGATATAAAAACCCCTGTGACAGCTTTTTTATGCTATCATAGGGGTTGATCGGTTTCTTCGGTAGTGTCTTTTCACCCTCAAAAAGCCACGTTTTTTCAGCGGATAACATACATATTTTACCGTTATTTGCCGGACCGGACAGGAATATTTTGCCGCAAACCCGCATGCTGACGCCATTCCCAGCATGGATGGCGGCCGCTCTTAAATAGTCGTTTGAACGACGTTTTTTCAATTACGATTTACCCTGCTCCGCACATGTCGGCAGAAAGCGCCGCGCAGGTCGCAAAAGCGCTTAACACCGCGGAAAACACGCTTTTGAGCGCTACATCGGGATAAAACGGTAGCGCGGTGACACTCAGCAACTGAGAATTACTTGTTCACAACTCAGCTCCTTTACTTTTCATTAAAACATATTGCGCTAGCTCGTCCCGGCCGGATATGCACAGCTTTTCGTAGATTTCCAGCATGATATTCTTGAGCCTGCCGACGGATATGTTAAACTGCTTGGCGATTTTTGCGTAAGGAACGTGGCTGGCCACTAGCTGTGCCAGATGGCTTTCCCGCAGGGAAAGAATCAAGGTGATGTTATCTCTGGTGAAATGGTTGTGAAAGGTAATCCAGTTTTTAACCGTGCACTTCCACTGTTCGATGACGGCATTGCTGCAGTGGGGAAATTCCTCCTCCAGACACTTCTCCACAAGGCCGCCGAAATCGGAGACGGGCTCCGCAAAGGGTGTGATAAAACCGTGGGGCAGAGCAATACGCATGGCTTCCAGCAGCCGGCGCGCGGCCTCATGCTCGCGTCCCAGGCGGTGACAGGCGAGAGCGCCTACTACCCGCAGGTAAATCTCTGACAAAGTGATACCCCGCTCCTGCGCGCAAAAGGTCAGTGCGGTCTGCGCTATAGTCAGCGCGACTTCAAATTTTCCGATATACACAAAATATCTTGCGCGCAAGTAGTGCAGATACGGCAGTTGCACCTGCGCCGGGAAGGCGCTGAAATCCCCCTCCACAAGCCATCCGGGAACCATCTTCGGAGCGACCGCGCACACGGCGACGCTGGCCAGCGCAAGCTCCGCGATAGCAGAGCTATATCTGTCACGGCCTGCGCCTGCAAATCCTTTGAGATAAGCTTCAATCTCCAGATAGGCAGGGTAGTCTCCCAGGCTGATAGCCGCCGCGACTGCTGCCAGGGAGGCGCGCAGCTTTGCCGCTTCGTCTCCTTCGGTCTTCTCGTAGCAGCGCATGGTGTGCGCGAAATCGCCCCGCAGATAAGCAAGCTCGCACTCGTATTGAAGCCGCAACTTTTCTTCCTTCACGCTATTCAAAATGTCATCGGGATTATCGTTCGGCATAGGTGCGGAAGTGGCCTCAATTAGATGAGCAAGTTTGGAGGACAGCGATTGTCCCGGCAGCTTTTTCTCTTTGCGCGGATCGGCGGGTTTCTCCGCGTCATCCGGAATCATCCACGACCGTCCGTATTTTTTAGCGCCGGGTATCCTCTGCGCGGCCAAAAGCCGCTGCACCTGCCTGAGAGACACTCCCCATCTTTCCGAGGCCTCTATAACCGTGATGTATTCCACCCTCAAACGGACCTTTCTGTTGCAGATTATAGATTAATTATAGTCGTTTGGGCGACGTATTACAACGATTGTCATTATTGGCATGTACTCCTTCTGATCAGAAGAGACGCATATACGGTGCATCCTGACATTTGACCACCATCGGACTGCTGACAAAGTTAGATTTTGTCAGCAGTTTTTTTCGCATTTTGAGAAGATAAAAATGGTATAATTGCAAGTACCTCAGCTGGCAACATCGTATAGCAGATTTCTCCTTGGCAATACTGGACAAATGAATTTTTTTGTTGAAACTAGAGATAGGAGTGGAATTAAATGAAATCTTTATTTGACAAAACGGAATTGGCGGGTATGAGGCTGAAGAACAGGTTCATCCGCTCAGCAACCTTTGAAAGGCTTGCTGGTAAAAATGGTCATATGACAAAAGAGCTGTACGAAATCTATGAAGATTTAGCAAAGGGTGGAGTAGGCACAATTATCACGGGGCTTACTTTTGTAAGTGATTTGGAGAATGTTTATCCCGGACAGACAGGGATTTATGATGATACATTTATTGATGAGTATCAGGATTTGACCGGGATGGTTCACCGGTATAATGCCAATATTATCATGCAGCTTGCCTGCAACGGTTCACAAACTTCGGTTGACCCGGATAGCGGCAAGGTTGTGTGGGGGCCAAGCGCGGTGGAAGACCTGGCTTTTAAAAATACGCCGCAGGAAATGACAAAGGAGGATATTATCTTTGTGCAAAAAGCGTTCGCTGATGCGGCCGAAAGGGCTAAAAAAGCCGGGTTTGATGGTGTCCAGATACACGCGGCGCACGGCTATTTATTAAGTAAATTTCTGACACCTTATTATAACCGCAGAACGGATCAATACGGCGGCGATTATGAAAAGCGTTCCAGAATGGTGCTGGAAACTTATGAAGCAATAAGGGACCGGGTTGGACCGGACTATCCAGTGTTTATAAAAATCAACTGTGAAGATTTTTTTGAGCAGGGAATGACTTTTTCAGATTGCAAGTATGTATGCCGCAAACTGGCAGACTTGGGAATAGATGCGATTGAAATCAGCGGCGGCAGCCGTTCCTCCCGCCCGAACGAGGACTTCGCCCGCAAAATTCCCCCTGAACAAGAATCTTACTACAAAAAATATGCCGCAGAAATCGCGCAAGAAATCAAAACACCGGTTATACTAGTCGGCGGTAATCGGGATGTCAAAGTCATGACAGAAATTTTGAATAATACCGCTATTGAGTACTTTTCTCTTTGCAGACCGTTGATTTGTGAAAGCGACTTAATCAACCGCTGGGAAAAAGATACTGCTCCAGCAAAGTGCGTTTTTTGTAATAAGTGCTTTAAAAGTGAGGGCATAGCCTGTATTCTTAAGGGCTAAAATACAAGTTGCCTGACGATTACTAATAACATCGAATAGTTAGGATACCGAACGGCAGGGACCGGGCAGTGAATAAGCGACATTAAAAGCGCACAATTTGCAATACTTAATTGGGTGATATATATGTATGAAAAATTACAAAAAAACTCTTTATTAATAGTAATATTTGCTGCTTTATTTATGTTTATATTAACCGGTTGCACAAAAGGGTCTAGTATTATAAAAAACGGAAGCGAGTTAAATACACCAACAAAAATGTCAATGATATACGATGAGTTTAGTGGCTATAAAGAAACTCAAATTAAGGTTGAAGAAGGGCAGCCGGTTCAAGTAAAAGTCAGTTTTGTTACGGTAAAAGGTTCTATAGATGCTTATATTGCAAAAGATAATAATAGAGAAAATAGCAGTTATGAAGGCCATGCGATTCCAACATCGGAATTTACTGTTACACTTTAACAACAGGGGATTTATACCATTAGAGTAGATGCGAAAAATCACTCTGGAAGTTATTCCTTCTCTTGGTGAATATAGTGATATATGATACTGTAGAGTAAGGAAAATATAAAAACACATTACCTCAAACTCTGCACGGTAAGGCGAGATTTTAACATGGGAAACCAACATTTTCTGAAAAAAATGGATAAGGTCAAACTTCAGATAAACGGGCTTACCCACGCCGGTGAGGGTGTGGGGCGGCACAACGGGATGGCCGTATTCGTACCCGGCACAGCGCCCGGTGATACGGTCCTGGTTGAGATCACGCATATAAAACGTAACTACGCCCGCGGCAAGCTGCTGGAGGTCATAGAGCAGTCTCCGAGCCGGTGTCAGCCCGAATGTGCCAGCTACGGCGCCTGCGGCGGCTGCCAGCTGCAGCACGTTGACTACGCCGAGCAGCTGAGGCTGAAAACAATGTTGGTCAGGGACAGCCTGGCCCGCCTGGCCGGTCTGGACGATGTTAAGGTCTGCGAAACAATTGGCATGGATTACCCATGGCACTACCGCAACAAGGCCAGCTTTCATGTACAGGAGCATGGCGGCGGTTATGAACTTGGCTACTACGAGGAAGGATCCCGCACGCTGGCCGGTTTTTTCAAAGAAGGCGAAGGCGGACAAGCCGGCTGCCTGCTGGTGGACAGGGATCTAAACGGGGCTGCGGCATTCATAAAGAAGCTTCTTAATAAATACGGCGGCTTCGCTGGCCGAAAAAGGGGCCAATTCTTCCGCCATGTCGTCCTGCGCAAAGCTTTCGCCAGCGGCGAAATAATGGCCGTGCTGGTGACGGGAAGTGGGCATTGGCCGGGGGGAAAAGATTTTGCCGGCGAGCTCATGTCCGGTTATCCCGGGCTTGCCTCCGTGGTGCGCAATATAAATGACAAGACTTCCGGGGATATTTTCGGAAGGCAGAACATCACCCTGGCCGGTCGGGATTACATTGTGGACCAAATGGGTGGACTAACTTTCCGGATTTCACCTTCATCTTTCTACCAGGTCAACCCTGCCCAGACGCTGGTATTGTACGAAAAAGTGCTGA
>JAHDOA010000053.1 GCA_018435055.1 Pelotomaculum sp.
ATATTATTAGTTGCATCTTTTGAAATGATTTTGTCGTCGTAGTTAATTTTAGACCTAGTCGCCGAGGCTGTGGAGAGTGTGGACAACACGGTTTTTGTTGTCCAAGCCTTGTGGGTCAACCTGGAGCGTAGCGGAGGGTTGTCCACATGGCGGCACTATCCATCAGCCTACTTGATTTTAATATATGTCTTGCTATTATTAAGCTGCCTTTTTTATCCCCAGGTATACTTCTTTAGGTGTTAGGTAGTCATGGGTTTGATGCGGCCGTTCTGTATTATATTCCTGGATATATTCTCGTATTCCGATCCTTAGAGCCCTTGGCGTCAAATATTCATGGGTATAGATTCTCTCAGTTTTTAGACTTCTAAACCATCGCTCTATGACAACATTATCAACCCAGCGAGCCTTGCCATCCATGCTTTGCCTGATATTTGCACTCTTTAGGTAACTGGTGTATTCTTCGCTTGTAAATTGAGAGCCCTGGTCGCTATTGACGATTTCTGGCTTGCCGTATTTGTTGATAGCTTCTTTAATAGCTGCTAAAACCGGTGCTGTATCAAGAGTATCTGATAGTTCCCAGCCTACGATATAACGGCTGTACCAGTCGATGATGGCGGTTAGATACATATGGCTCCTACTCATCTTGATATAGGTGATATCAATGGCCCAGACCTGGTTGGGGCGATTGATATCAAGATTTCTTAGCAGGTAGGGGTATATTTTATGCTGCTTATTGCGCTTTGAGAGGTTTGGTTTAGGAAAAACGGCATAAATGCCCATTTCGTCCATATAGCGCTTGATTAATTTACGACCGACTTCAAGGTGATCTTCATCCTGCAGCTTTTTACGTAGCTTTCTGACACCTAGATATGGCATCTTGGTATGCCAGTAGTCTATCCGGTTTTTAATCATATTTTCACGCTCTTTATCAGGTTCTGCAGGCGTGTAATAGACACTGGTTCTATTTATTTCAAGTAATTCGCATTGCCTGGTAACCGTCAATTTGTCATTTTTTGAAACCAAACTTAGTCTCCCAACCGAATCCAAAAGCTTCTTCAGATTTTTTTTTGAGCCAGTCATTCTCATTGGTGAGCTGACCGACCTCTGCCATTAATTGGGTTCTTTCTTCGTCCAGTGCTTTTTCTTTGGCGCGAAGATCTTTCTCTTGTTCGCTTTCGGAGAATACTTTAATAGCATTTTCTAGAAATTCTTTTCTCCAGTTGCGTAGTTGATTGGGATTTAATTCATGTTCAGTTGCCAGTTCGCCGATCTGTTTTTCTTCTTTAAGTAGTTCCAGTACGATGTTAGTTTTGAATTCAGCAGAAAATTTCCTTTTTCCCATTTTTTATGAACCCTCTTTTCTGACAGTGCGCTGTCATTTATTATATCAGGTTCACTTAGATCTTCGAAAATTTTGTCTGGATTCATGGGTACATTATATTTGCCGTGGCTCCAAAAACTTCTTCACTATTGCATTTGCTTGTTCAGGCCTTTCCAGGGGTAATAGGTGCCCGGCGTTGGGAATTACCTTTAATTCTGCTTTTGTTCCTCTGCCGGCAGCCAGCTTTACTGCTCTTTCCATCTCCCATTGCTTTACCAGGACACTATCCGCTCCTCTGAGCCACAAAGTCGGGCATTTTAGCAGAGGAATCCTGTCCAGCAGGTTCCATTTCAAGCGAAAAGGTCCGATAATATTTAGCTGCCAGTCGTCCATATCCTTCTCACCATATTTGTATTTCCCTTTGACCTCATCTTGCAGGATGGAAACCAGCCGATCCGGATCGGTCGGTTTGGAGCCTCCCACATAAAGAGAATCCAGCACTTTTTTCATACCGGCATAATCCATTTTAATATACCTTTTGCTGAGCATCCTGAGCATGCCAGGGGTCTTTGTATATAGCCAGATAATAAACTGTAAATTGACCTTTTCTCCCAGTCCGCCTGGCTCAAACAGAACCATTGACCTGACTCTGTCCGGATATAGCGACGCATATTCGATACTGAGGCCGCCGCCCATAGAAAGACCTATAAGGCTGAAGGACGCAAGTTCCAACCGGCAAAATGTATTATGTAGAATGTCCATTAACCTGGCATGGTCCATATTTCCTGCCCACGGCCTGGATTTGCCGTGGCGCGGTGTATCAACGGCAAACAGGTGATAATACCTGCTTAAGAATGGAAACAGCTGGTCCCAGATGAACCTTGCTTCGTCATACATGGCGCCGTGCAGCATCACTACTGCCGGCCTTCCTTGATCACCCGCTTCGTAGATCGACACCGGCCCGCCACAGATATTAAAAATATGATGCCTCAGCCCGGGCACATTCTTAACACCGGCGGCAGTTTCTCCCGTTTTAAAAGTGTCATTCATTTATATGACCAATCCTTTCTTTAGAAGCAAAAGGCCAAAAAAGATTTTCTTTCAGACTTTTACCTGTCTTTCTTTTTGATCATATCATGAATATTGTTTGAGATATTTTCGCTTCATATTCGATCGGGTACAGTAAACCTATATTCCGCCAACTTTAGGGCATAAAAACAAATTGTTATCATTACACATTTATTACATTGCTACAAAAATCCTGTCAATAAAATAGTACTGGCGCAAATTGCCCAATTTACCCCTGGCATGTTCCCAATCAGAAATGGCTTAGATTTGTTATTAAGTGCAACCGGAATTTATCGAAATTAGGCAGAGCGTGGAAAGTGCCGCATTTGTTCTATATTTTCAGTTTCCTTATTTATGACCCATCAATTTTCTTATTGATCATTTTGACAGGGTAAGTTCGTTTGCCAGACAATTTATTAGCCAGATAGGCACTGATAAATAAAATGCAAACACTGCCCATTAATGTCGGAATAAAAATATAATTTGCATGGTGCAGCACAGCAATGAGCGCTGTTGCCCCTCCCGGCGGATGCACTGTATTTGTCAACATCATCATAATAATTGCAATTGTTACTGTTATGGTAATACTATACCATGTTTCCCCCATAAAATGATAACAGGTCACACCGACAACAGAAGCAATAAGATGTCCACCAAATAAATTCTTCGGCTGTGCAAGTGGTGAGCTCGGTACACCATAAAGCAATACAGAACTGGCTCCCAGAGAGGCTATTAAAAGTGGATAGCCAGCAACATATGTAATAAACGAAATTGTACCAAGGCCTCCGAAAATTCCAACAGTTGTAGCAAATAATTCAGAAGGATCATAATGCTTGACACATTTCATATTAATATAACTCCTTTGAATCTATAATATGTTGGTTTATTATAATAACATTGTGGAAATACGCGTCAGGAGTATTGCCGCTGTACGATTTCAACATGAAAGTGGACCGGCTGTTCTTTTATGCCATCCATAACAGTGAGACAGGGGTAATCCTATTCATAGGCTGATCCAGATAAATGCAGCAGTTCGATAATCCATAAATCGAAGACAACCATTTAAACGAAATTATTTACACTTATCATAAATCAAGTCTCCGGATGCTTCCGGGGTAGGAGAAGCAAAAAACAAGAACCCCACCATTCACAGTGGGGTCATTTTTATCTGTTAGGGCAACCAGTCCAATTCAATCTTTTTCATCCGCAACAAGCGCTACCGTCAGGTCGAGCGGCTCCATAACCTTACCGCCTTTATAGACTCGCATGTTGCCCGATGAGATTTCGTCTATCAGCATTACCTGGCCAGTGTTGTCGATGCCAAATTCCAATTTGATATCGTATAGCTCTAACCCTTTACTCTGAAGCACATTACTAATCAAAGCTGTAATTTTCTGAGTGCTTGTTTTGATTTCTGCAAATTGCGCGGCGGACATAATGCCCAGGGCCTCCAAACCTTCCAGCGTAACTAAAGGATCCCCTCTTTGATCGTCCTTTAATGTAGCTTCGACGTAAGCGTTCAGCTTGTCCCCTTCCTGCACATAGGCTCCGTAACGGCGCAGGAAGCTTCCCACCGCTCTGTAGCGACAGATAATCTCCAGGCCCTTGCCGAAGGCTTTTGCCGCTTTGACGTCCATAGTTCCATTTTCAACATCGGCGCTTAAATAGTGGGTTTGGATGCCGGCCTTATTCAGCATTTCAAAGAACATGGCGGTTACCCTGAGGTTTCTTTTTCCTATCCCTTCAATAGAAAGACCCACTGTGTTGGCCCCGGGGTCAAAAACGCCATTTTCACCTGTCACATCATCCTTGAATTTCAAGCGGTAGCTCCCGTCTTGCAGGGCAAATACATCTTTGGTTTTGCCCTCGTATAGTTTTCTCATAGTAGGTCTCCTTTCCTATTTCCCATTTGCAAGTGCAATATTACCATTACACAATTTATTATATGGCTACAAAAAATCCTGTCAATAAAATAGTACTGGCGCAAATTGCCCAATTCCAGAGTAATAGATGCCCTGCGTTCTGCTTGTCATCGGTCAGTTGCTCACCAGCTGATAATTTGCGGGGGGACGCAGGGACAGGTTCCCTGTCCCACATTTATCCCACTGGCCTTCTTCTCTGGAACAAGGTACCTGTCCCAGCTAACTTTTACTACCCGTAGTACTACAAGCTTAAGTTTTTTCACGTAAAAACCCCCTTTAAAATTCGTTCCAACCCCGCCGGGCACGTCTCCCTAATCTTGACAATTCCACAATGATATGCCTCTGCAGTTCGCCAGGCAGGTTTGCCACTACTTCTGGAGCAATTGCTTTTTCAAATTCCAAAAAAACGTCCGAATTAATTGCCATATTTTCAAAACCTCCACTTTGATTAAATTTAAAACCGGGCTTATGCCCGGCTTAGTTGTTCAAGCTTTGCCATATATTCTTTTATTGTTTCAGCGGTTAATATTTCCCTTGCCGCCTGCATGATGGTCTGTTCCTCTTTTAGCGATTTTATACGCTCTCTTAGTTCATCAGACACATTGCCGAATTTAGTTTCCAGTGCAATCAGTATGATCTCTTGCTGCCCCTTTAAACAGGCTCTCCTTTCTAATTCCTCTCGAATGATATCAAAAAACGAATAGTTTTCCATCTTGCCCACCTAAGCAATGCCGGGTATTTCAAATTCAAGCGTGAGAGGCTTCTTGCCTAGTTTACTGGATGCGTTCAACACTTCCAGTCCCAGCAGATTGCCGTTATCGTCAACATCAAGCATTACACCCAGAAATACCTCGTCCGTTTCTTCTACATTACCTTCTTGAAACCGGATATACAATGCGTCAGCTTCGGCGTCATAACGGAATTTCAAACCTTACACCCCCGATATTTACTGATTTTGGATGTCTTATAGGCGGTTAGCACTACTAATATATCGCCCTTTCGCTTAAACACTACGCGTATTAGATACTCCTTTCCCGTCAGCTTTAATCTTCGCTGAGAGACAAGTATGTCCGGCTCTTGAAAAATGTTTGCCCGGAATTCAACAAGGTTTCAGTTACAATTTTTTCTGTAAGATTTCTTTCTTTTAACTGTTTCTTAGCGTGCTTTGTGAAATAGATTTCCAAGTCGCACCCTCCAAAACCTATCCTCAAAGTATTATATCTTATATTGTGTAAAATAGGATACCGTAAATAATGTTGTATTATTAGTATTCTACACCATCACTGATAAGGGCATCGATCCTGTTCATGTACTATCCGGCCAGGGCCTTTATAATCAAGTCGTATTCAGCCATAGGCATCAACCTCTGTGTGTTTAATTATATCAATACGTGGTGACAATTAGAATAACAAGTTAGGTAATGCCCGCCGGACTACTTTCGCGTTATGTGAATATCTCGGTCATTTCCGCCCAGGGTATTCGCACCGGCTGCCAGTTGGTCATCGACACCAAGTAACACCCGGCCGGCGGGAGTGCGTTCGATTTCCTTTTCGGCTCCCGGGCGGGGAGTTCCTGATTATTTTTTTCCGGATCTTCTTCCTGGCCACAGACTTCCATTTCGCTGCCGGCCGGCAAATCAAAAGCAGCTCTGTCATCAGTGACAGTGCTGCTTGCAGTTTCACTGTTTGAATTTTTTTCGTTCGCGCGCGGATCAACAACAACAAGATCTGAGTATTCTTTTCTGGAAAGCTCTTTCCGTTCTTGACCGGAACATCCTTTCCGGTCCTTGTCACCCAAGGCTTTCAGCCTCTCAACTTTGGAGAGGTCATTGATATAATACACGTTCGTTTGATTCAAGCCTCTTTGAACCCAGGATATCAAGCAGTATTCTTTTATGTTCTATTTTTTTACCAGTGTCATCCCGGCCCAGATATACCGTAATGGTGTATTGGTTTGGCCCCCTCCTTCTGACTTTCGCCACAGTTTTTAATTTCCTCCTTTAGTAAGGAAGCCAGGCAGAGATTCTCCGCCTGACCTTGTGTTTCCTGCTCCAGATACTGTTTTAATTGATGATTAGTGACTCTGATCCGTCTTTGGCTCAGCCTGACCGATCGTAGTCGGCCAGTGTAAATGAGTTCGTAAACATAGCCTTTTTTCACGCGAAGTATGCCGGCGACTTCAGGAACGGTATATAGGTGCAACCCTTCCACGCCAGGCTTAGATGTCATTGTTATCACCTCGGATCACAATCTTAAAATCTAGATATTCTTTCAACAGCCTCACCGGCGCATAGAGTCTATCTGCTTTTATTTCCGGGCGCGGCTCGGCATCTTTAAAACTATACACAGTCAAGTCCTTTTGCTCAATGGTTATGCTACTTCCGCACGCAGGAATAACTATCGCTTTATCCGGCATTTGAATTGTCGCTTCGCTTTTGCTGGAGTCCCAGGCTACCTCGTACCCCAGGCCCTCGGCGATGTCCCTAACCGGCAACATGAGAGATTCACTAATGCCGCCCCCGCAGCTAGTCAAAAAAATCCGGGTATACATATCTTCCATTAGTATGTCTCTGCCATTTATCTCCAAAGTGGTACCATCGAACTCGGCAACGCTAGCAGCATTTGCAATACTTGAAAACAAAAACGCCCCAAACAAAGCAAGTATAACTATTATTTTTTTCATTTTGAATATTCCTCCCTTTTTAGTAAGTCAATCGTGTCGTGACTTGTTTTAACGGTACTTCCGCGACTAAAACCTTTTTTACATCCCTTGCGTTCTCATACTCCATTTTCGCAGTAGCTTCTATGGTAAAATGGTGTTCCTGGCCTTTTATCCCTAAACCGGGCTGGGTAAAACTAAAGGTTTTGGTAGACCATCCAACTGATGGA
This sequence comes from Pelotomaculum sp., assembly GCA_018435055.1. Classification (GTDB taxonomy): domain Bacteria; phylum Bacillota; class Desulfotomaculia; order Desulfotomaculales; family Pelotomaculaceae; genus Syntrophopropionicum. Next base: position 7,200 of record JAHDOA010000053.1, read on the forward strand.
GCCGCATAGCTTCTGTGTTCGCTAATGGGTCTTTCAACGTTATCCATGGAACCGTCTACCATGTTATAAAGTGTTGTAATATAACCGCCCGAGGTATTTACATCGAGGCTAACGGGTACAGTATAGGGATATTGACCCGGCATCGGTGGTGGAACATATGTTTCTAATTCTACTGTAAAGTCTATGTTCTTCCAGTAATCCACTGAGGACGGCGCTTTAATGTAAACCTTCAGCCTGCTGCCTTCGTAAAAATAACCGGGGTGGGCCAGCATTTTGATTGAGCAGCTGTCAATATTGTTTTCCCAGCTCGCCTCATCGGGCGGCGCGTTATGGTCGGGGTTTACTTCAACGGTCACCTGCGCCGACGAGTTGGGCATGTTGAAGGTCACAGCGGATTCGTACTCGGAGATGATGTCGAAGTTGGGTATATCCTTGATTATGCTGCCGTTAACCTTCCAGACCAGTTTGGTAACTACCATCTTACCAGTGCTGTTGAATACTTTTGCTTTAACTGTTACAGGATTGCCGACGTAGGCTTCTTGAGGGTAATCTAATATCTGCACGCTCAGGTCCTGGAACTCTACTACGGTTTCCGCGCTTACTATGTTATCCGCATAGTTTGTTTCCTGGTGTACTTTGCCGATCTCGTCACGGTTGATTATGCCGGTCAGGCCGTCTTTGGCCTGGTTTAACGTATGCCAGAAGCAAGTGAATTTTCTGCTTTCTCCCGCCTCAAAATCGGCTACTTGTACTTCTTTGCCGTTAATTGATACCCAGGGCAGCGTTTGGCCTTTTTCGTCAATTAAAGTAGCTTTATATTCTCCGTGCAGTACGGCTACCGGGACGCCTGTGAGTTTTTGATCGAATTCGTTTTTAAATACCACTGTGGCCATGTATTTAGTATCGGGTTCAGCTAGTTGACCCGGCGGTATACCGAGGTCGATGGATACGGCTTTTAGATTGCCCAACTCGGGCAGTAATACATTTGGTAAAATCGGCACGGTCATGTAATTGATTCCGCCGCTGCTGCCGTAACGCCACATCCTGCCGATGCCATAACTGTAGGCAGTGGGGGGCGATAATATGTGTACCTTCTTGTGGACGTTGGCCCAAAATTCAGGGCACTCTCCATCGCCCCGGATTTGGTAGTTGTTGGCGTTGCTGGGGTCCATGTAGTACATCATCATACCATGTTTGATGTTCAGGGCGTATTGGTCGGTGCCGTCGAGATTGTGCCAGTCGCTAACAGCGTAGTAAGCCTGGATGTTTCCATCCCCGGCAGGTGAGGCCCGCCCTCAGTTCCGTATTCCCATTGTTATTTTACCATTTTTGACATACTATACAAGAAACATTTTCCATTACAGCACTGGGTTTCATGCCCCGTGGCAAACGCCTTCACCCCCCCTTTTGGCGGCTGCCCGGCGATATAATACCCATACCAGCGCCAGAGCGATAGCTTTATACGGTTGCTTGTCTTTTGATCTACCCAGTTCTTCTTCAGCACGAATGAGGAAACTTATCTGCTCCTCTGCTGATCTTTTTACGAAACGTGCGTCAAAATCAACTAAAGCACTATTGATTTGGTCACTTTGTTCCAAGACCATTCATTATACCTCCTCAAAAAATTTTGCAAGCCACAACCCATCCCTAAGCCCGTGCCGGAACGCCATCCGTGTACCCTTCTCAATCATTGAAAAATTTTGCCAGTTGAAACCCGTCACGCAGACCCTGTCGATATTCCATCCTTTTACAAAGTGTCCCAATTTTAACATTGACATCTTCGAAATCGCCCAGCCGAATTCCTAATACCGGCCTAACTTCGACCGAAACCATACTTAAAATTTCGTCGCGAATTTTCTCACTATTTTTGCCACAATTCTCATACTCGTTTTGCATATCGGGATCAGAACCAGGACTGGCCCTCACTCTTGCCTCACTCATAGAGTCCACGACATGCTTGCGTATTGCATCCGGCAGATTTTCCACAACCTCTGGCGCTATTGCCCTCTTCATCTCAAATAACGATCTAATTGCCATTCTCAAAAACCCCCCTAAAATTAAAAATATAATTCCAGATCCCGACAGACCCTGGCCAATGCGATCACAAAGCGATACAAATCCTCTTTCCTGAACTCTATCTTGACGTCCATACCAGCCCCGGGAAAAAGCTCTATACTTTTCACCAGTTTTGCCCGCAGTTCTTCCACCACCTGGAAATGTCTGAATTTGTCGCGCAATTCTTCTCCAGCGTCTGTTTGTTCGTCTGTGTCCCCACCTATCAGCGCCTCAATCCTCTTTTCAACATCCCCGTACTTTGCTATCCTTGCCACATTACCAGCCTCCCTTTTCTTTTGTAGCCTGCCGTGGCATCGGGCGAAGCTTTTCAGTCCCCCCGGCAGGGGGGATATAGGGGGGTGAACCCCTTCCCTTAAAAACCTGCCGTTTAAAACCGCCGACCGGTTTCACAATAAGCAAAGCACAGCGCGGGTTCCCCGGCACAAGGGCGGCCGTTTTTTGGCCGGGCTGGGAGGGATACCGGACTGGTTTCTACCCCAGAGAAAGGCTCAGGAGGATATGCTCACAGCCTTTACCCTTGTGCCGGTGTGCGCTGTGCTACCATAAAATGAAGACGGACGGCGGGTAAAAAGCTCCGCGTCGGCGGAGCTTCCTTGCAGACTCCTGAGGAATACCCTGGCGCCGTTCCCCGGCACTCTCCGGCATGGCCGGAGTGTGCCATATAAATCGGCCTGGCGGCTTTTATTTCAAGCGGCCAGGCCGTTCCTTCCTCTTCCAAATTTAAAACCGGGCTTATGCCCGGCTTCAGTGTTCAAGCTTTGCCATATACTCTTCTATTGTTTCAGCACTTATAATTTTGCGTGTCGCCTGCTTGATCTGCTTTTGGTCTTTTAAGGATTTAAGATGCTCCTTTAGTTCGTCGGGTACCTTGCCGAACTTGGTTTCAAGTAAATCCAGAAGGATTTCCATCTGTCCTTCAGATTTGCCCCTGGCTTCCCCTCTGGCTTCTCCCCTAGCTTCCCCTCTGGCTTCCCATTCCTCTCTGATGCCATCAAAAAGCGGCAGGTTTTCCAATTTGCTCACCTCCAGTATTTTTAGAATCAAATCTTTTGGAAACTTCAAAGAAGAGAGTCCTGCGAGCGCCACATATAATAGGTCTCTGTCCCCCCCTGTTTCTACTTCACTTTGCAACCGGCTGAAGCATTTCTCCAGCACCGCCTCCGGTGGTTCCTCTTGCCGCATCAGCGGCGCCAGTGGCAGCAGCCCCACCGGCCCCCGGTAAAGCAGCTCCTGGCCAGCAACGTCCCGCAAATTGATTTGCCGGTAGTTGAAGTCAACCACTGTCAGGTCAAGGCATTCCATTATGTACTGCTCATCCCGCCGGCTGCCGCCTGTCAGGTTGATTACCACCGGATAGAGAGGTTTTTCATGCCGACGGTGATGTATAGCCGTGTATTCCAGAAGCCGCTTGCCCATTTTCCTGTCCGGCCTGGTTTGGAATTCAACCAGCATCAGGTATTCATAACCGTTTTCATGTACTTTGACCAGAACGTCAGATGTGCGCTGAACGGCTACTGCCTCTTTGTCTTTGTCTTCTATTTGCTCTATGGCCACATCCGCGCCTCTTACGAAGGCGGCAATCTGGTCTATGTACCGTTCAGCCAGGGCTTTTATAATCAGGTCGTATTCGGCCAAAGGCATCAGCCTCCTTTGTGGTTATAATTATATCAAAAAAATTGAGACAAGGGATAGACATATGATCTGGGTATCGTTTTCATATCTTCGTCGATTACCCTGTATTTGCCGTTTGTATAGCTATAATGCACTCTGCACGCTGCTACCATATCCCCGTTTGTCATACTTTTTTTTGTGGCAACTACACTGGCCGGCCAATTGGCTTTCCCTCGCCATAAGGATTCTTTTTTTATTATGTTATGCTTCTTTCGCCGCGATAGCATGATCAACACATCGCCCTGGCCGTAACCAAAAAGGACAGCCGATTCCGGTTTCTTTTTTAGCTTTTCGAATATTACACGAACATTTTCATATGAGCACCCGATTTCGACCGCGATATCTCTTATACCCAATTTGGGTTTCTCAACCAGCAGCCCGATTATTTTTCTTGTTGTCTCGCCCCGCTTACTGCCTTTCCTGTTATTTCCTCTTTTATTTGTATTTTTTTTTGGCATGGCTTCGCCCCCCGTGTACTACCCCAATGTGAAGTTTTGCATTTACACACTCTTAGTGTAATGTATTAACACAATCGTGTCAATTAATATTTTACAAAATCGGTGAAATGTATATAATAAATTTAAAAATAAAAATGCTAAATGCTATTACCCAATAGTCAGCAGCTCGGTTTGGCAGGGAGTAAAACAAAATTTACGACGTATGATATGGCCGATTGGCTGCAAATG
>JAHDOA010000031.1 GCA_018435055.1 Pelotomaculum sp.
GGGCAATAAAGACCGCCGTTCACCGTATAAGCCGCAGCAAGCGTTGGGTCGCTCCTCAGCGTTGCCCGATTTATGCTGCAATAATATTATCGTCAAATCTTAGGATGATTATTCCATTTACACTAAAGAATGTTCACACCCGTCTTTATTTATAAAATTCTTCTTCATCGGCAAGACCCGAATACTGGATACTATAGTATGTTTCACCATCATATTCGTAAGCCGTATATGGATACCAATTATTGTTTTTTAACGTTTCCTTTGTAACAGGTTTGAATTGAGCCATCGCTGATTCGCGAGTATATTGGTCTGCTGGAAAAGGTATATAATCATAGCCAGCATCATATCCAATTTTCTTTGCACTTATAATATGTAGCTTCACTTTAATCCCCCCTCAATCCCATTATTAAGCTATCAGAACCTTATATACCAAGAACTGTAACAATTACTCCAAACACAATTAGCACAGCCAATAGGCCGAGCATTATGAACATCCATTGCATTTTTTGCTTTTGCTTAAGTTCTTCGTTCCTTCTCTTTTCCTCCTGCTTAATTTGGTAGCTTGTCTTTTTGGCAGGATTTTTTGCTTTATGTTCGAGTCCTTTTTCTACAAGCCCCTCAACATCAGCTTCCAAGCTGGCTTCCTTGTTCTTTAAGCTAAAACTAAGTTTCATCGAATCCCTCCTATGCAATCATACTACTTTTTCCTCTTTGTAATCCCACATCCAACCCGACCACACATCCTCAAAAAAATCCGAAAAAACATCTAACCCGACCACTCACAAACACTGACATCTAAGTCGACCACTCGCCGCGCGCTGACATCTAACCTGACCACTTGACTATCAAAAACCGCTCTTATGGACTTATTCCCTCGAAGCAATATTTTCATGATTTTACTCAATGGGTTTTATACCCATGTATGCTAAAAGCCCTGATATATAAGGGCTTTCGGCACACTCACGCTTTCACCCTCGTTATCAATACTACCGTCTCCACGTGGCACGATAGCATCAGATTGATGTCTGATATGTATTTTGCTAATTTCCCGTACAAGGGAACAGGTCAACGGTGGTTTTTGGGGTACTCTCTGTTCGAGGGAACAAGTCAATGGTTTTTATCCGTTCGGGGGAACAAGTCGATACATGGGGTTTAATTCCTGTCATCTCCGGTGGCAAAGTAACTAACTATTGATAAAATGCACCGCTCAAATCAAATCGTTAAAAGATGCACCGCTTTTGCACACCCCTTTTAGCTGTTCTTAATATATGTTTCCCACCGATTATAGACATCTCTCAGCGGTGCGTCCAGATAACTTAAAGCCTTGTCTCTTATCCAGTCCGGTACACCATAGGCGGCTTCAGCAATACTACCGGTGATTGCCGCAAGCGTATCACTGTCGCCTCCGATGGAGATGGCATTTCGGATTGCGTCCTCAAAGTCCGTACTTTCAAGGAATGCAATAATCGCCTGTGGTACAGTGTCCTGACAGCTTTCATTAAAGTGGTAGGTTGGGCGAATTTCGTCAAGGATACTGGTCATGTCATAATCAAACAAAAAGGGAATGTCCTCAAGGATATGTTTCTTGGCGGCTTTCAGCCCATACCCGTAAGCCATCATCATACAGTAGGCAGTCGCTTCTGCACCCTTTATGCCTTCTGGGTGGTTATGTGTGACGCTCGACGAAATTATCGCCAGTTGCCTTGCATGAACAATGCTATTTTCAGGTCGGTCACCAGGGTATTGGCTTTTGAAAGCATATTCTGCGCAAGGAGAGACCCTCATTGCCGAGCCGTTGCCCCAGCTGTTGTATGGCTCACGGACATCGGAATTTATCCACGCCCCGAATCTACTGCCGTACCCTGCGTTCGAGTAAAGCCGTCCCCACTTCTTATATGCGTTAATAAAATCATCGATTTCGCCACCGTTCATTAGAGCGTCTGATGTAGCAATGGTCATCACTGTGTCATCCGTGAAAAAGCAATCGTTGCGGAACAGTGGGAAGTCTTTTGTTTTGATGTTATGCCATTCGTAGACCGAGCCTACGATGTCTCCTATAATTGCCCCGAGCATTATTTTCGACCTCCCCGTCGTTTCACATCCTTGCGGATTTCCTCGAAGCAAGCCTCGTCAACGGTTCCTGCCTCGCGGAAAGTCGCCACAGCGCTTGCCATTACCTTAAAGTTCAGCTCCGTCCCTTCGCTGTCGGCAAGATAGTCAACCGCTCTGTCAGGTGTAATCCCAAACCTACTGGCGGTCTGAACCGCATCGATATTCGCACCGAGGAAGATAAACTCCCATCCATATTTCGCCTTTTGTCTCTCAATCTGCGTTTTAACCTTTTCGGCAGAGTATTCTCGGCTGGAGTTTTCCTCGCCATCTGTGATAATAACAAACATTACTTTTTCAGCGCTGTAATCCTCGGCAGTGTGCTTCTGCGCGTTACCAATTTTATGAATCGTACTACCGATTGCATCAAGAAGTGCGGTCGATCCGCCAACCTGATATTCTTTCTCGGTAATCGGGCTGACCGCCTTAATGTCAATACGGTCATGGAGCAGCTCGTAATTGTTGTCGAACAGTACAGTCGTGATGAGGCACTCGCCCTCGACCGCCTTTTGCTTTTCAAGCATGGAGTTATAGCCACCGATCGTATCTTTTTCCAGTCCACCCATTGAGCCGCTCTTATCGAGTATAAATACCAGTTCTGTTAATCCTTTTTTCATTGCCGTGTCCTCCTCAAGTTTTATTGTGACTTAAGGATAACAATTTCTGCACGGATTAAGGTCGCTTGAAAAGCGACTAATAATACTAAGATTTCAATGATGACCGTATTAAGTTCAACATTTCTTCTCCATGGGCACATGCCGCTTTTTCCGTCCATGCATCGGCATCTGTAGTTAAGTCAGCCATTATTCTTAGTTTCATACTTTGAGTGCCTATGCCATCGCGAAAATTCGCTCTTTTTGCAAGGGGCAAATTATTTGAAAACTTTGAGTTTATTCCGTTAGAAACAAGGCAGAGGTTTCCGAAATGATTTAAGGAATTCTCATCCCATTGGATATTGCTATCGATAGGATGCTGTGGATACCAATGTTCGACAGAATTTCGGAATTCAAATTGAAAATCTTGTTTCGTTTTTTGCCATAACAAGTAATCCAAATAATTAAACACAATGTGCGGAGTGAGTAGCCCTATGGAATAATCACCATCGCTAATATACTCACGCACCGCCGCTTTTGCTATGTTTTCCAACTTTTCAGTTTGTTCATCGGGGCTAGGATCATAATCCTCCATATCAAAGTAGAGCCACGCAAGGTACTCTGTAGCCCAGTGCATTACCAACGGCGATGTGTATGTTACTCTTAACATGGATTGAAGCATTCGACTGGCAATTGAGTCATTAAGATCTACATAATAAGCTTTTGCTTGTTTTTTGGCATATTTTTTAGTATTGGTCCTTGAGACCTTGAGGGTCTTAAGACTCCATCTTCCTTCCGTATCATCACCGTTAAATTCTCTTTTGAGCATAAAATTATCGAGTAAAAAACGACATCTCAACAGACATATCCCGAAACGCTCAACCGCTTTACCATCAGAAAATTTACGACGAAATACTCCTTCGAAACGTTGAATGAGTTTTTTGTCGTCAATTAGCTCACCGCCCCAAACCTTTTGAGAGACTGCATCGTCACCGCTTTCCTCCAATTCAAAAATCTTTAGTACATGCAAAAGAAAATGCCGAAATGCTAAAAAGCTCTCAAAACGTATATTATCCTCATCAGCTTTGTCGAGGCGCGGTTTTTTTGTTGATGTAGCATCTGCACTATCAGCAATGTCGTTTATTGAACGTTTTATCGTACTATCGGTTTTTTCGCTTGACAGATAATAGCCACTAGTATTATCAGGGTAGGAGCCCCAATCATATCCAAAGTAGTACTTCCTCTCGGCTACGTCGAAATGCATCTGCACATAGCCCGACATATCGCTGCAAGCATCCCATATTCGGGCAAAGGCGTCCCTTTTTTTTCCAGCACTTATCATCTCTATCAATCTGGACTTTACGATATCTTGCTGCTCTAGTTGCTCGCCACGATTGTTCATGATTTCAAAATATTTATTCAGGTCGGTGTTTGGCGGAACGATCACTCTCACAAGGCTGACCTTTTTTAGCTTCCGCTTTAGTTCATCTGTTTTAAGAGTTCTAGACGACCCCTCAACATTGCCGATAAGCTTCTTTGATACAACATCAAAACCTGCCAATAAACCGCTATCGGCATCTTTTCGCCAGTTGCCCTCATCAATGTTTGCCAACCGTGCCAATGTATTATCGGACTTTGGACGGTATTCGAAAGAGAGAGCGTCTTCCTCGAAGGGAATCTCCAATGCAGTCAGCAAGAGATGTAAAACTGTCAAGCGCTGCTGGCCATCAATAACCTCAAGTCTCCCGTCTTTACGCTCGAATACAATGAGGTTGCCGAGATAATAGTTGTCTGTTTCAAAATTCATCATATCGTCAATCATCTGCTGAATCTCTTTATCTTCCCATGCGAACGCCCTTTGATAGAGCGGTATAATGTACTTGTCCTTGCTGAAAATATTTTTGTCATCGGCAAAAATGATTTTTATATTACTAACGATGTTGCTCACTATCATTCAGCACCTCCCGGCAACCCTAATATTTTATGTATTTCTCTTAGCAGTAGTTCTTTATCGTTATTTTTGGGTGAATAGTTTATCTCTTCCAAAGGCAACATAGGAATCATTATTTTTAATACATCAGACTCTTTCATACACTTTTGGATCAGATAGAATAAAGGTATAGTTTCTTTGTCTCTCACTTTTCCGCCGATAGCGTAATTCCGCACTGTATCAAAGCCCAGCTTCTGCATTTGCAGGCGGATCATAAAAGCCCATGCATACAGCCGTTTAATAATGCGGTCATCTAAATTCCTGAATCTATCACAGTAGTATAGCACAACACAATGAAACAGCTGCTTGGCATAAGAGAAACCAACGCCCGTCCCGTTGAGGAATAAGCCAAGTTCAGGCTTTGAAACAGCCGCCTTAACATCAGAAAGCAGATTCAGGTAATGCTCCACATATTCAAAAAAGTTCTTGCCTGATACAAATGTCTGATCAATCTGAAATACCGGCATTCCCTTAACCGTACGCATGGCATAGTAGTATTGCAAATCAAAGCTAACACCTTTAAATTCGTCAATATCAGCGGATGTGAACTTATGACCTTTCTCTTTCTCAATCCAGTTTCTAATCGGAAACAGGTAGTCTTGAAATAAAATATGAATTTCTTTGGGATCTGTTCTCTCCCATCTTTCTACCGTGTGTTTCATTTCATATGGGTGATTACGCATTTCCCGCAAATGAAACGCTTTTAATAAGTCATGAGGAGATAAAGCCCTGCCACGCATATTCTGTGAGTCAAAAAGCTGAAATGCTTCCGGGAGACTTTTCGTAGCAACAACTACAAACTCTAAAACGCTCGACATTGCTTCAATAAAACGCTTTTTTTCAGTTGGACTCTTTTCTATAAAATACGCCTTGATTGCTAAGTAATTACGCATAATATTTTCTTCTGATACTTTTGACGAGAGATTTGTTTCCAAAATTGATAAATTGTTTGAAGTATTGAGTGTCTTGCAGATAAGGGCAAGCGATATAATTCGCTGTTGTCCATCAACGATATTAAGTGCTCCTTCGATTTCATCATTATGTAGAATAATCGTACCAACGCGGTATTTAAAATCAGGATATTTATAAGCCTCATTTATAGCAAATTCAAGGTCATCTAGAAGAGCGGACACATTTTTGACATTCCACTTATATGGACGCTGATAGTTTGGCAAATGAAGATTATCCAATTGGAGAACTGTATCAACTGAAACAATTTTAGGATTTTCGAACACCATTTTCACCCTCCCAAAAGCGGCTGGTCGTACTCGAACAGCACTTCATTAATCTCAAAAACATCGTATTTACCATTTGCGATGAAGTACTCCACGATAACATCGAACTTGACGGCGTGAGATAGTGCATAGCCCGCTCGTTCCAAGAGGTCGTCGGTTTTGTCGAGTGATAACTCCAGTGCCACAGCGAGGGCAATCGCTGTGCGCTTGCTCGGCATATAGCCTTTGTTGATCCTAATCTTGGAGAATAGCTTGCGGTCAAGGTTGGCGCGTTTATAAACTTCAACATCCGTCATATCCTTAGCATCAATCAGGCGCAGGAGCATCTGGGAGAAAGGTTCATCAAGATTGCCAACTAAATCATCAAGCGGGGCAGGAGCGTCAATAGGAGCGAGCATTTCTTCTAGAAGAGGCTCATTGAGTGTATTAGCACGCTCATCTGCTTCGGATATGGCTTGGCGTTCTACATCAAGCAGCTTCCGTCGCTTTATTTGGTGTGTGTCAACGTAATGCTCATCTATGTAGCTTTCGACTGCACCGAGTAGCTCGCGACTTACAGTAAATGCCGATTTATCAAACACTACAAGTGTTATATCAATATCGTTGTTGATGAGAAAATCTTGAATTGTAGCAGTAGCCACTTGAAGGGCTTCGTCTTTTGGGTATCCGTAAATCCCGCTTGAAATCAATGGGAATGCAATACTTTCACAGTTGTTTTCGATGGCAAGCCGGAGCGACTCCATGTATGCGGAACGTAGTAGTTTTTCACTCTGTTCGGCATTCTGATATCTATAAACGGGGCCTGCCGCGTGAATAACAAACTTAGCGGGCAGGTCGAATCCCGGTGTAATAACCGCCTCACCCGTCTTAATAGGGGCGAGTTTATCACAGGCAGCTTGAAGCTGTGCCGCTCCCGCCGCTTTGAAGATAGCTCCACAAACCCCACCGCCCATTTGCAGGTCGGTGTTAGCAGCATTGACTATAGCATCAACTTTTATTTTTGTTATGTCCTGACGGACGATGGTAAACGGCATTAGGATTCACCTCTTCCCACATAAACTTTGTATATTTATAGTTCATTCGCTTCACTTGTCTCAACATCCTTTAAGGTTTTGCCATCAGCCGTTTTCCAAGCAGTATATCCGTTTGAACTTGCACCCGTTACAAACATCGAAGCAGCAGATGGTGACGAAAAGAGCACGTCTTCTAAAAGCGTATAATTTTCGTCTATCTTGGCCTTTTCACGAGCCTTTTTTGCTACCCCTGAGCAAGTCTTTTCATTGGTTTTAGAATTGATAACACTGCCACGTAAAACGATATATCCTTCACTTGAACGTTTGCATTTCGCTTTTACTGTCATGCCGGTGTTCTGCATTTTTTGCTCCATAAAAAACTCAAGGTTGTCGTCGTCCTCTTCATGATCTGTATTATGGATTGCTCGATTTTGAACTAATGGCTCGAATACCAAATGTCCAAGTACACCCATCACTATTTTTGCATACTCCACATACTCTTCAAGTTCGCTCTCTTTTTCTTCTGTAACATTTCCGGCATTTGGTTCATTTCCGTTCTTAGCTTCGTAACGATTGGCAGTTAATGCAAGGGCAAAGAATCGATTTTCAAGCCAGCTAATCTCGGTTGCACCAAAAATGTTATTTGAAGTCGTGAAAGCTACAGCTTCATACCAATCTTCAAGGCCTTGTTTCGGGGAGGCGTGATGTTCTTTTAAACGGTTCAAAATACCTTCTCCATTTTTTCGAGTTCCAGATTGACCTACATAAACTAATGGCTTGTCACCATCTCCTTTACTAAAAAGAAAGTAAACACCACTCTGTTTTAGGTAATCAATATTTTTGCAGTCCACAAGCTTTACCCGTGGAATCTTATAGGCGACACCTGTCCAATTAGCAAGCGTACACTTGATGCGTCCGTTTGGGGTGCTATCCATCAGGAAATAATTCATATTTTTACCGGCCATAGTGTTTATATCCCCCATAATCATTAATCCGATGTTGCATTAGTCTGTATATGCAGCAAATCCACCGACTCAGAATTATTTCTCAAATAAAGTTTTCAACCAATTCTCATAAGGCAGTGTCCGAAAGTTAATCAAGTCGGATAACTGTTTAACGGGGAAGATGTCCTTATTGCTCTTCGCCCATCATCATTTTGTAATGCTGTTCCTGCTCCAAGGCTTCAAAAATTAATTTGAACACATCCTTGTACAACGTGATGTCGGTGCAATCGTCAACATAATTCAAACCATCGCTAAACCCTACGGAGTTGGCATTGATATAAGACAACATAGCCGTGGCGAGGTGGTACTTCGTGTAGTCGGGTAACCCTTCGGCTGGCGTTTCCACGAACTTATCTCTATGTTCATCAAGAACCCTCTTGCGGATATTCACACCGTCGTAGCCACAAAGTTGCATGAAGTAATATTCCAAAATGCGGCGTATTACGTTCATTAGCGGAATAACTGTATCCACTTCTCTGTACTCACCCCAGAGGGCAGCGTAGGAGTTTTGGACAGGGTTGAAGTTTTCTTGCTCGGTTGGCTTAGATATACATTGTCGGACACAATGCTTGATTGTGGAATTGTTACTCGCTTTGTTTATCACATAGAACGATACGCAATGATAGCGGGATGCTTGGTTATAGGTTATCTCCCTATGGAAATAGACGTTATGGGTCAAGATAAAAATCTGCTTTATATAGTCGCCCTGAACCTCACGTTCCTGTTCACGATATTCAGCGTTGTTAAAGCAGACACCTACCATCTCCCGCACCAAGGTGCTGACGATGAATAGGACGCAGCTATCCATACTGGAAACGGGGTCGTCTATTACGACGGGTGTCAAGGGGACGGGGTTGTTGACAACTTCAGACTTTCAGAATAACTCCCCGATTGATGCCAGTAATTCTCTTAATCTGCCTAACTGACAAGCTATATTGCGTGATCCTGTAGAGGGCAGGAAGGCTTTCCGCTGTTTCCTGTGTTCTTTCGAAGGTAATCCGTGAGTGAGCTATAACCGCCTGTATAGCCGGCGTCTTTTAAAACTTCAAGGATTTTTGTGGCTGTATACTTTTGCTTGCGGTGTCTTGTTTTATCTTCTTCAATGATCTGCTGAACCATGGGCAGGTAGGGCCCTAGTACCGGATGACTTTTATCTTTGTTTACTGATATTTAGGTGGCACCGGTTTATCTACAGATAGATATTTGGAAATTGTATCGCGGTGAATTCCGGTCCTTCGGCTAATTTCCCGTACACTTAACTCTTCCATGAAGTACATTTTTCTGATATCTTCTAATTGGGCCATCTTAATCATCTCTTTCCTCCTGTACGAAATGTCTGAGCAACATTTATCATACAGGATAGTGATTTGAGGTGGCCTAATTTATAACCAGCATCTGGTACACTTTTAGATTAGCATTAACATTCCAGTACACGACCGGGCTTCGAAAAATCCTATGTTTTCGGCCTTTTTTGCCCTAAACCCTTGACATCAATACTACCGTCTCCACATGGGACGGACCGTTCATATTGATGTCTTGAGTGTATTTTTGCATTTTTCCGTTCAAGGGAATATGTCAACGCTCTTTTTCACATTTTGTGCGTTCGCGGAAATATGTCGACTATATATGCCTTTTCAAGGGAATAATTCATACAATAACTTGAGTGGTCAATATGGATGTTTTTTATGGCATAAAATGGAATGATAGAATCAGATTGATGTCGGGTATGTGGTTTTCATTTTTGTCCGTTCGCGGGAATAGGTCAATAACGGTTTTGAGGTATTGTCTGTTCATGGGAATATGTCCACAATGTTTTATCGCTTTTATCTGTTCTCGGAAATAAGTCACGAGTATTCAAGCTAAAATACAGCATCTTCATCGGGAACAATAGCTTCCATCTTTTCCTTAGTAAGTTCATTGTTAAGAAACTCTCTAGCACACAGCTTTCTATATTCAATACGCTCAGCAAAACTATCGTCAAGCGATAACTTTTTCAGTATTTCATTTGTGTAGTCATCGCGGGCATCAACTACAAGTAGCTTTCGTTCTGCAGCACGTAATGCTTGCCCCAACAGTCCATTAATATGCGAGTCATTAAAGCTGTATCCAATGACCACTATCATTTTGCACAGCAACGAATAATTTCGTAATTCGTATACATTAAAAAGAAAGGGATCGACAGATTGCAACTTTGCATCCGTTCCGAATATCAACTCGGCGTTCTTCTGCGACGAATCATATCGCTTTAATATACCTGTTTCAGGATTACGAACCCAATCAATAGAGCCGTGTAACTTGTATAAAAATATGCCAGCGACTACCTGTTCGGGATTTCCAAATCGCTCAGACGACCACTCATTATCTTCTCCGAATCCACATTCCAATTCATAGCCGTCAAGTTTTGCCTTCTCAAGACATTGGTCATAATTAAGTGAAAATATACGGATAGAAAACTGGATACTTTTTTGAAACTCATAGAATTTTTTATAATATGCGACTCTAGAGGCTGTATCACTATGCAATGTGACAAAGTCAATTATTTTCTCGCTTAACAGTTTATCTAACTTATCAATGTTCGAAAAACCAGCACCACCTAGTTCTATTAACTTTTCATTCCAACTTCCTATGAATGGGTAGATGGGGTTACGCTCTTTCTTCTTAAGGTCACGTAATACGCCAACAAGTCTCTCGATGTTTATATTGTTATCAAAGTGTTCCTGTATGCCATCCGCATATAAGATAGCACTTTTCACATAGTAATACAGCGCACGGTATGGTTTCCATGCTTCATCGGTCTTGATGAGTGTTTCTATTTCGTCAATCATTTGTCCTGATGTCTTTATTTTCGCATCGGCGCTACACCCTGCACCTATAAGAAAAATAATCGAATCAGCTTTCAGAAGTCCCATTAATGCTCACCTTCTATAAAAACCACGGTGTATTAAACCGTGTCAGTGTCTGGCCTATGTCTTCTTCGTTACCAAGCCGCCGAAAGTCTCGAATAAATCCCGCTATAAGCTGGGGGTAAAAGATTGAAATCGGCTCGAGTTTTGCGTTAAAACCACGCCAACTCGCCCCGGCGAGGTTTACTACGTCTTGCAATAATTTAATAACCCTTGTTCTATCACCCCATCCATACCAAAAATCAATGTATGTTGGATTTGCGATACGTTTGTTGATATATTCTCTACCGCGTTTTAACCCCTCAAACCAAACGAGGTATTCTTTTGCGGAGAGTTGAATATATGTTGACTCGTATGGAATTTTAATATTGTTGTCAGCAAAGCCGAAAAAACGATTACGAGTATTAATTCGCATTACCGTAAAAGTAATGTCACCGTGAGACTGGCTTAGTTTATCTACGCTTTCTTTAATAGTTTTCATTTCATCTTTTCGCATACGAAATGGTGTGTGAATTACGCAGTCAGTTACAACTTGCCCTGCATTGATGCGCTCCTCAATCTGAGCAATTATATTGCGCCCCAAGTCAGCGTAATACTGTTCCCGATTCACTGTGTCGCATAATACACCCAAAGATCGATAAACACCGGTTGAATCAAAGCAAACAGAATAAGCAAAATATTTTTTAACAGATGTCCGCCCATTTTGCCATTGTATGTCATGAGCTTTTCCTATACCGAAAATTAAGCAGTTATTGGTGCTTGGCTTGACTTTCCACGGGATGCCACCCAACTTAGAAAACACTTGCAATCCAATGCCAGAAATAGCCCATTTCAAACCATCAGATTGAATGATTCTATCGTTACGAACAACCTGTAACGGAATACCTGCCGAAAAGAAAGCTTGCTTCGCTTTTGTGTAGTTCTCAGACCGTTCATTGAAATGTGAATATGAGTCAATAAACAAACCGATTACCTGTTTGTCAGGATTTTTAGCAATTATATCAGCAAGTTGCGTGGACAACGAAAAAGCCGCATTTCTATCTGTATCAAAATCCACTGTTATACTTGTAACATTATTCTTATTAATGTCACAATCAAACCACGCTTTCATGCCAGGAAATGTAGACGGATATCCTTTTCCTACCAAAGCTCTGAAAAGCTCGTTGGCAGAACTGCGCTCGGACTCCTTAAATACAAATACAAATAGCGGTGCCTTAGGAGGCGCAGCAAATGGACGTGTTTTTATACCTTTTATTTTGTCGTAATCCTCATAGCCATCGCCAAATATGTATGTTCGGCTGTTCAATTCCTGACCTTGAAGTCGAGTTAAATTTGACGAGAATCTATAATCATGCCCACAAATTGATAATGTACCATAGGTTAAAAGCTTTGTCTTAATAAAGTCTTGGATATAATTTAGCCTATCGAGATATGAATTAACGTTTGATTTGCCAGCCCTATTAAGACTGAAACTGAGTTGCTGAACCTCTCGATCAAAAGGAATATAGGGCTTTTTCCTGAAAGCAAACTCAAGTAATACCCCATATTGCTCTGTTGCACTTAAATAATAAGGATATAGTTTAACTACACGCTGACCTTTCGGTAGGTCCTCGACGATAAAAGAAATAAACTTTTCAAATCGATCTATTATATCAGCTTGAATATTGCTTTCTGCAACGAGTCGCTTTGCCCATTGTTTAAGATAGAACCACATTATTGAAGTCATCAGTTGAGGGTTTTCGTGAGCATGAAAATTGTATGGAGTAGCCCCATCATAATTTGAGAGCCCTACTCGATAATAAGCATATTCTGAATCACGCCCTCCCGTTTCTGACGTTGGAAGTTGAGCGGCAAAGTAGCCATCTTGTCTCGGTTCACCGTTGAATCTACTTCTAAACACAGGGATTGTGAACTCTGAAGTCTCTAACGGCAAAAAATTCAAATCTATGAACATATTATGCCCCCTTATTCTACTCCCAGAGCTTTGAACACAGCTTCCTGTGGGGTGCTGTAAAATATCAAACTAAACGCACCGATCAGGTCTGCCGGGACACTTCCAAGTTCGGCTGCGGACGTTATTGGTATCAGTACCTTCTTCGCTCCGGCATCAAGACAGACTTGTAGCACACTCGCCAGTTCCTCGACCTTGAGGATAGTGCCGCTAATGCTGATATCGCCCACTACCGCGAGGCTTGATAGCGTCGGCTTGTTCAATGCACAGGATGCCAGGGCAATCACAGTCGGCAGGGTCAGGTATTTCGTCATGCCGATACCATTAAGGTCTTGATAATTAACAATATAGTCTTTCGTAGTTGTGCTGATGGAGGCACTTATTTGCCTGCCGTTCGCTTTCAGATAGTTGAATGCAGTGTTCGTGGCCTCTTTGGCGTCACGATCAGAGCCTAGCCCGGTACGTTCAAACTTTCCATTGCCGGGGAGCATCTGCGTCTCAAGGCGGTAAACGCCGATCATACCGCTCTTGCCCTGCGAGATGGTATAGACAGTACCGGGGTTAGTCAAGCCTTCGGGGATTATCCTGCCGCTCCCCTGTTCCGGCACAGAAACGAAACGTTCTTCAAAGGTTTCGTTGTCAATGTAGGAAAAGTTCACATCGTAGAACTCCATGCCGCCGATTTTCTTTAACTGTTCCTTTACGCGGCGGCGCATTTCCAGAGCAAAGATAAGAATTTCCTCTACATCTTCCTTGGTAAATTCGCCGTTCGGGTAGAGCAGCTTGGTAAAGCCGGATACAATTTTACGGACGGCAATGACGTCACGCTGGTTTAAGTTCGTGCCGAGCCGGAAGTATTTGTCGAAAGAATCACCAAAGGTTTCTTTCCGCATTTCACGCATAAATTCAGCCAGGTAATCTGTGATGAAACCGTAGTCGTTGGTGAATGATTCAGGCCGGTACTTCGGGATTTCCCAGCCGGGGATGTAGCAGTGCATACGGTCGAGAAATGCCGTGTCATACGCCATCGCTGCGGGGAACGGGTCAAACAAATGAGAAGTTTTCAATAGAACATCCACGCTTTGATTGATGTTCCCCACAAAAGCCATTGAAGCGGAAGCCGCTTTTTCCTCCTTGCCTCTGGCGAACGATCCGGAAGCCATATAATCCTTCATTATCTGAACGCCGTCTTTGTCCTTGAAAGTGATCCCAGCTACCTCATCAAAAGCAACGCAGTCCCATAGCCCGACAAGCCCCACTTGCTTGCTCGACATATTATAGAAGAGATTGGCGACCGTGGTCTGCCCGCCGGAGACAAGGATGCTATTCGGCGAAATTTCTTTATAAAGGTGGGATTTTCCGGTGCTGCGGGGTCCCAGCTCGCAAAGGTTAAAATTGTTCTCAATGAGCGGAAGCATACGGGCGAGCTGCAGCCACTTCTCGCGATAGGTAAAACGATCGGGTTCTATTCCTGTAGAACGGAGCAAGACGGTTATCCACTCATTCTTGGTAAAGGCTCGACGGCCATTCTTGATTTCGTCCATATCGATGTGGGGCATTTGAATGGGCTTTAATTTCACGATACGGATGGGCGTAGACTTCTTATCTTCCTCTATGTACTCATACTCCAACCCCACAATGCACCAAATGCCTCCGCATAGCAGGCGGTCATACTTTGATACATAGTCAGACGAGATGGGGATATTCCTGATGCCAAGGTTGGAAAAGTCGGCTTCGTAGCGGTCGAGTTTTATATTCAAGCTGACGGTAATACGGTCGATGATGGTATAACTGCCGCGTTCGCGCAGGCTGGAAAGCACCTTCTGGGCTTCGTCAGGACGAACAAAGTTCTCTGCCAGGATGCGCTTGACATTTCTCATGCCTTCCTCGATTATATTGGGGTCATCGGAACTGCAATACTGCCCCAGCAAAAATTCCAGGACATAAACAGGCACGTTCGCTCCTTCCTTGATGGCCTTGGTCAGGTCTTTGCGAACAATCCTACCATCGAAGTGTGCACGCAGTTTCCGGTTGATAACTTCATTGGGGTCATCTATTCCCGGTATATACTGAGCCGATTCCTGGTTCATTGAAAAACCCTCCTTGTTACAGGTCAAAGCCAAAATCATCCGCAAAGGCTATGTCAATGCGAAACTCGACCTCTTCGGGCGCATCGGTGTCATTGGCAATTACGAGACGATAGGTTTTATGGCGATTGTATTGCATTTGCTTCAGTGTGAACCTCACCCGGAACACACGGTCAGACGCATTGGCGCTCGTCCTGTCAGCAATCACTGTCTGGAAGTCGCTGACGGGAATACCTTCATCGTCGGTAAAATACAGTCTGTAAATACACGGCTGAACCTTGTCGCCTACGGGCTGCTTTTGCAAGAAGTCGAGAGAAAACATCAGGTTGGTAACTTTGCGGCTTTCGGATATGAGCGAAAGCCCGGGATTCTGCACCTCGATGTATTCTTTATAGCCTGCCCGCATGCCCTTATAGACGATGACGGGAACGACCATCTCCTGCAGGCTTATGCCGCCATGGACATAGTTCTCGCCACCGCCCTGCACTTTAATACGGACAGTATCCTGAGGTGCATAGCCTTTTGTTGGAGTACCACCAAGCGTCCGATCCATCCTGACAGGCAGCAGGTAGTCGGCGCTCGTATCTATGGCAGTAAGCGCGTAGCGCCTGCCCAGTTCGTACACGTCGCCCTTAAAGGTTTGACGGCTGATTTTCTGGCTCTCGTCAAGCGGTTTGTAGGTATATAGGAAGCCATGATCGGAGGTGATATATATGTTTGCTGCGCTCAGGTCGTTTACAATAATCTTAACCACGGCTGTCAATTCATCGATTGCCGTCTTACAAGCCTCAAACACCTTCGTTTCGGTGACTGGCTTATCGCCGATCGTATCAATCGCGTTGTGATAGATATAGATGATTTCCTTGCCGGCAACCAGGTCGCGGCGCTCCAGTTTTTTCATCCGGAGCAGTTCCTCGTAGGTTATGACTACACTTTCAGGGTTGGCGGCGTTCAGTATCATACCGCGCTGCGCCGTGCTGACGGTCGCGTATCCGTCAACAAACACATCTATTTTGCTGTTCACCGACATTTCTTTGCCGGGCAGGAGCGCCGCCATACCAAATTTCGTGATACTTGGGAAGACCGCTTGCATCGCCTCCAGCTTCGCCCTACCCCTGGTATTGTGGTTGAGGGACTCTATGAGTTCAGCGGCGACCTCATAGCGCAAGCCGTCTGATATCACCACAAACACGCGGCTGCCTTTGCTCACGTTCGGCAGTACATAACGGCTGTAGAATCTGCGCTGTTCATTTATCTCCGAAATATAACCAAGCGAAGCCAGATCGCCCGCTACGGCTTTTGTCCAGGTCTGGGTGAGCTGCTTCAAAAACCATTCACGGTACATGCCTTCCACCACATCGCAACATTTCTTCAAAGCGTCCTCCAAGAGAGCGTTCGGGTCTTTCAGCGTATTGCCGAAATGCCAATGGAAGTGCCTGTAATGGCTGTCCATCTCGTAAGCGTCAGTGGTGTAGAGTTTCCAGACTTTCGCGGGTTCAACAATATGGAAGCCGTCAATATGCGTCAGATAGAATTCCTGCATCCTGGCGATATAGTAAAGGCTTTCGAAGTAGTCTTTCGTCAGTGCATACCAGGCGGCGGTGCGGCGGTTGTCGACCACGGTGATGATGTCTTCCGCCTTGATGACATTCTCACCAATCTCAATAAAGAACCGCTTCAGTATGCTTTCATTAATTGCGGGGAAGGTGTCACTCTTTATCAGGAGGTTTATATCGGTCTTGTCAAAGCGGTCGGATAAGCGCAGTTCATGTTCAACATGGCGGCAGATTTCTAATAAATCACTGCTGCCGTCGCTGCGCTGCCATTCGTGGACCAGCTGATAGCAGCAGGCCTTGCAGGAATCAGAGATAAACCGCTCCAGGCCGCGCAAAGCGGAAATGGGCATCGTCTGCGACAGGGCAGTGATGAGGATATGGGCGGCCAGGTCGGCAAGCGGGCGTTCGTCCGCGTGGACATAGCCGGTGTACTTCTGCACAAGCTGCCAGAACGCCTCGATGCTGCCATACTTTTCGATATTAATCAGCGCATCGTTGCTTGCTTTATCTAAGCCTGCCGACAGAACAGCGATGATTACATCCTGGGCCGAACCGCCGTTAAGCCCGCACAGCACTGCCATAATGTCAAGGTGCAGCTGGAGCGGCGTCTGGTAGGTACGCCCGATACGGCGCAGCCTGGCCCTGCGTTCTTTGCTGCTGAGGAATTTGGCGTACAGTTTCATCGTCTTGCGCATGGCTGAGGATGGTTCAACAGATAATTCCTCCATCTGGAGCGACACGAGGTCAGCCCGGAATTCCTCGCTGTACAACTTTATGTCCAGCAGCCAGTCGTCTTTTTGGTCTTTCGTATAAGACAGCGGGTCGTAGATAAGGTAGTCTCCCGTCAGGTCGTCCGACGAGAGCAGTTTCTTGACGGCAAAGTTGTTCGTGCCGGTGAGTTTGACAATATTTACCCCGAGGAGGTCGAGTTCATCGACCGCATCGGCGAATTCGCCCTCCTCATCGCGCCAGAAGACGATGCGGCGTTGATGAAATTCCGGCAAGGGTGCGGCAAACCGTTCCGTAAGCCTCTGTCTTATGGTTTCTGACAGCATAGTGTCCTCCTAAATCTTTGCCAGCACGTCGGCAAAAATAGCGTAGTTCTTCTTCACCCCGTCGTCCAGGTCAATCTCGATGTTCTGGTCGGCAAGGTGGTGTACTTTCTCTTCAAAAGCAGATATTTCTTTTAGCTGCTCCGTCAGCTTGTCCTGCTGTTTTAGGAGCCGCGCGCGCTCTGCACCCGTTGCTGAGTTCAAAGCAACAGCTATGTGGGAAAGCTGGGTGCGGTAACGCTCCTGCTGTTCATGGACGTAGTCCGTCCGCAGTTTGGCAAGCAGGTCACGGGAATAGCGGTGCAGATAGATTAAAGCCTTAAAGCCGTTTTTCTTGCCGCTGTCAAACAGCCAGTATATCGGGCGCTTCTGGTAGGTCTTGCAGTGGTCTTTGTAAAAATCGTTCAAGAAATAGCTGCGGATTGCCTCACGCGGCGTACCCCTGCCGCCCAGAGCATCGGCGATGAACTTCAGGTTATCCTCCAATGTATCAGCACCGTAGGCGGCTTTGACAAACACGACAAACCGCCCCACGATGTCGTCGTCGAAATACTCGTCGTCGCAGATGGGGATTATATTGTCCTTATCGGGAATAAACGTCTTATATTTCCCCGCATCCCGCTCACCGCCCGCGAAGGCCAGCCCCTCGACGTCCAGCGAATACCGCCCGAACATGCAGCCCACGGCATAGCTGATAAAGGATTTAATAACATCCTGTTTTGTCAGTGCATATCTGCTCCCCGCCATGGATTCCGGGATATCTTCTTTACTGTCATAAATGCGGTGGACAGTCACGTCCTTGTCCTCGACCTCGGGCGTGAGTTCGTCCTGCAGGCCGTAGATGTCGATAAAGATACGGTTCAGTTCTTCTTCGTTGGCCTTGAGGGTGTCGAAGCGATTATTTGCTTCTTCTTTCCATTTGCTGTAAGCCTCAGCAACTGTGCGCTCGCCGTTGATAAGTGGGTGGTGCTTGAAATCCCATGAAGTTTCAAACGAGTCCCAGTCGGCGCGAGACTTTTGAACAGCATTCTCGACCAGAGCGTCGATAGTTTGCTTTTTCTCTTTATCAAAGAACACAGGAATCCGAGCCATATCTCCAACCTGTGTCGATATTGTTGGATTTAGTATATGTATGCATTCTTGCGATACCTTTGAGTTTAAAAAGCCTAAAACATAGAGATGTTCATCCTTCGAAGGGAAGCCGCTTGAACCCTTTATGTCAAATATAAACCCCCCCTCACAATAACGGCCAGAAAAACTTGCACTGGTCAAATCAGACCAAGTAATCGCAGGCTTAAAGTAATATTGTACATTTTGTGGACGAGAACGAACTTTACCGAACTTATCCTTAAAATTTCGAATTTCAGATCCATTATCAAACCAGTTTACGACATATTCACGATTACCGTACCAGCGTCTGTATGCTCCTCCTTTGTTATAAGGAAACCACTTCTTGTTGCTCGAAACAGATTCATCAATAGAAGCAATAGCAAATCCGATATTGGCAATATCAATTTCGTACCAGTATCTTAGGAATCGATCATTGTCTGCCGTTGCAAGACCTTGTTTCGGCGGCGCAATATCAGAAATCTTCTTAGCATTAACAAATGCATTAAGAAGAGCATCCCCCACCCAATAAGCAAGAGGACTTCCAGTAATTAGCGAAAATCTATTACTATCAGTATGGTAGCGATAATTGCAATTAGCGTCTTTGACTGCTTCAAGAGTTTTTAACCGTTGTACTTCCATATCTCCTTTAAAGTTTTCAAGTCGAATATATTCACCGACAGAAGTGGTCTTGCTATTTTGTAGTACAAAGGTGCATATATCAACGGTTGCTTCTTTGAAGAATGCTCCCTTAGCCAACTGCACTAAGCTTGTTATGGACTTATTTCGAATAATATAGTTTCTTAATTTTTCATATGACTTAATGAACATCCAAACGTTGGGTGTCATATACGCAGAATAACCATTCTTCTTGCAAAGTAATAGGTTCCTATAAATGAATATGCTGAATAAGTCGGTACTATAATCACCATACTCAGACTGGACATAGTCTTTTAACTTACCCTCAAAATTGTTAAGATAAGGCGGATTTGTCACAACTACATCATACTTCTGCGCCAGCAGTCGCTTGAAGTTCCACACGCGCAGGTCGCGCTCATAGTCATCAAATACCGTCAATTGTCCCTGCGGCTGTTCCGGCTTCGGCGGAAGCACATTCACTTTAATAAGTGAGCCATACTCCTCGCCTTCGCTCCAGCCTGCCGGATGGTAGACCTGCGGCCTGACGTTCTCGGTAAGAATACGGCGGTGGTACTGCCTTGCTTTCATCATCAAGGAAAAATAGGCAAGCTGGCCTGCCCTGCGGTCTATGTCCAGTCCGTAGAGGTTCTTTTCAAGGATCAGCTTCGCCGCATCGCGGGCATTATATCCCTCACTCTCGTAAATCTGCATGAGCACATCAAAGGCGTAAACCAATATATGGCCGCTTCCCATACAGGGGTCGATCAGCTTGATGTCCTCCGGCGACTTCACCGGCGATTCCGTACGAAGATCGCACATTTTTTCTGCCGTTTCCGGCGTTTGATCCTCTTTGTCAAGGTAGTAATTCCAGTTCGCTTTTAGTGCGTCGTTGGGGTGATATTCAAGCCACAGCCGACCGAGGCTGTTCTCCACCATATATCGGACAATCCAGTCCGGTGTAAAGATTTGGGTAGCGGCAGGGACATCATCTTTTGATACTGTTCGGCTGTAAATTGGGTCCACAACTTGTTTGTGACGCTCGGAAATATAATACTGATACATCCACCCGATAATCTGAACAGCATCTTTCCAATCCTCTTCAGGTATATCCGTCACAAGCCGTCCAAGAACACTGTCCGGTTTCAGGATGTTGTTCGGCAGGAGCATTTCGGTATAGCTGCCCATTTTCTCGAACATTTCCGGCAGAGCGGCGTGCAGGGCGTTACATTGGGTCAACAGGAGATAGCGATAAAGTTCTTCTGTCTTGCTGGCATTTAAGAGTTCGGACACCTTCGCTTTATCCAAACCCTCAAGTTCAATATGTAAGGCCTCTTTTAATATTTCCGGCTTAAACTCGCCGCTGGCATCGGAAAATACGCGTATGTGGGTGGGCAGATAATCGTTGACCTCCATAAAGCGCAGGGCGATAAAGCGGTTGAACCAGGTATACGCTACTTCCTCCACCGCCTGCTGATAGCCCTGTTCTTTTATTTTGGCAAAAAACTCATGCCGCTGCCGCTTCTCCTCTGGGGAAAGCACCCGCCCGTTAACGACGGCAGCGTTCTCCTCGCCATAGCCTTTTTCGCTGATGCCGTATTGATAGGCCCGCTGTTTTACCTGCTCAATCAGCTCGTTGCGCGCCCAGACCGCGTATTTCTGAATAGCATTCTTATTCATAACGTTTTACCCTCGCTTAGATAATCTGGATTCCATCGTATTCTTGCAAAGCGTCGTACAGCTTTTTGCGGATTGTATCAAGATAGGTGTTAACGTCCTCACGTGAGGTCAGCCGCTTTACCGGGAATACGTCATAACGCCGCACCTGTGTTATTTTTGGCGGTTTGGCTTTTTCACCTCCTGCTTTATCTATAGGCGATTCTGCGCTGAGAATGGCTTCCACCCGCTTGCAAACCTGGTCTTTGTAGTTCTGCAACTGCGTTATCATGGCATCCAACGCCGTAAGGCTTGTCGCGTCGGCAACCTTCTGTTTGTACTCGGTGAAGCGCTTGTCTGACTTTTCAACTTCGTCTTTCGCTTTACCTCCAATCCCCGCCAGGGTATGGACATCACCCATACACAAAGTGATGATGCCGCGCACCTCCTCTTTCTTTTGCTCCAGAAGAACGCTATAGGCAGCCTGGATTGACTGCATCAGATCGGGGAGATCTTTAATCCTGCCATAAGGTTTCGGCATAGCGAGAATATCGGTAATCTCGCTGATTTTACGGCTGGTATCGGGGTCGAAAGCAAAATAATCCCGCTCATTTTCAAGTTTAGTCTGAAGTTGGCGTGCCGCGTCAAAGATGGTACGCTGCGACTTGAAGAAGGTTTCGATTTCTTCCATGTCCTCGGTGATATCAAGCAAATCATCCTGCCTGGCAAGCAGCCGCTTCAAGAGGGCAACGTTATCGTTCTTCTGTGAGAGAACGTCAAGCATCAAGTTACGGGCTTTGGTTACCACTTCCTTTTCTGGATAGCGATCGCGGCTGTATTCATTGAGCAAGGCTTCGTAATGCTCAAGCCTTGTATTTAGAATATTTTTAACGAAAGCAACCAGTCCGTCCTCGTCTTCGGCGATGCTCATCTGTCCGAGCCAGTCGCGCAGGAACTTCACTGCTTTCCGCATATCCTCCTCGGACGGAGAAATGCGGCGGCTCACGCTTACCTTGTCAATCTCCGACTTTACACGCAGATAGCGGACGAGGTTCTTGTCGTCCTTGCCTACGACCGCTCCGCCGTAGCGGATTTCAATCTTTTGAGAAACGATAAGCCTGGCGATAAGCGCGGCAATGTCGACCTCGCGCCAACCGTAGGGTATCGCTTGGTAACGCAGCTGAACATCGCCCATCGAAACCGGTATACGGCTCATATAGCGCTCCTCAAGCCACTGGCTGACTTCCTGCAAGGCAAACTCGTTGTTGGAACCGGTGCCGGCAAAACCGATCTGCTGCGGCGCGCCGTTGAGGATGTTCAGAATATCCGCATCGCTTTCACAGAAATTATTTACAAGGTTCAGTTTATAATAGACACTTTCTATCAATTGCTTCATTGCTTCGTCCAATTTGCTCTTGGCATTGCCCTGCCTAATCTCGACCTTTTCGCCAAAGATATAAAAGGTGCCGCCAATGATAGCCTTTTCTATCTGCGCTTTCGCGCTCTCTTCCAGTGTGCGGGCTTGCGCCTGACGCTTGCGGATAATATCTTGAATGCTCTCCGGCAACTGGGACACATTCTTCTGCTTGATGTATCTACGAATTTTCGCGGCAGTTTCCAGTTCCTCAAAATACTGGACTTCATTGGACAGCAGAACAATAACCTCCTGGTTGTTATTCGAGTCCATAATCAGCTTTGCTTCAGGAGCATTATAATAGTCGCTTGCCACGGTCACGAAACGCAAACGAACACCGCCAGTTGCATTGCCGATCAGAGTATCATCGATATATTGGTCGTAGGCAAAGTCGTACTTATTGTATTTGTATTTTTTGTATGGGTAGATTTCGCTGAAAATCGTCTGCCCGATACCCTGAACGATAGTCGTGCTGTCCACAGTGGTATTGCGGATATCGATGGCTATATCCTGTTCCTCATCGGTTAGGAAAGCGTAAGTATCGCCGTTTCTGGCGACGTAGTTCTGTGCCTCCAACCGCACTAAGGATTCGGCAATTTCACGCCGCAGGGTTATTTTGTCGGTACGGATGTCGTCCACCATCAGGGTAGCAATGTTGTCTATGTTGGCCTTGAAGTCGTCGATGTAGCGCACGAGGTAGAGTAATTTCAAAACGCTCACATCACGCTGTTCCAAGCCGTCGTGTCTGTCAGCGGCGGTCTGGCAGCGGTCAATCACGCGGCGTATCGGGCTTTCGAGAAAAGTATGCACCGTGTCATAGAACTGCCAAAAAGGCACAAGGGCATTCTCGTCTTTGTTCTGCACCTTCTGCGCTGCCTCTTGGAAACCGGATAGCATCGAGCGCTCGCCGCCTGAAAGATGCTTGCCGGCATTGCCGTGCTTGCGGATTTCGGCGAGCACCTTCTGAATGATGATGAACTGGTACGGCACGAACGGATAAGTGGCGGAGAATTCAGCGCCGTCAGCGTAGCCTTTGATGTCCAGTACCGCCTCCTTAAACGTAAAGAGATTCTTCAACACGGCGTGTTCCTTATCATAAACCATACGCAGGAGCGCATCCGCATCCTCAGTCTTTTTAAGAATACGCTTTTTGATAACCTCATCCACCGAAGCGGAAGACAATGACAGGCGCGTATTAAAACGCCCCTGAATTTTTGAGAAATCATCGCCGCTGATTTTCACCACCGAGTCGATGGCTTCCTGGCTGGTGACCATTATCCAAACCTTGCCGCGGCATTTGCTGCCGACTTCTTCTACGATGGATTGGAGGTTAATCATCAGGTCGCCGTCATCGCCTATATATTGACCAACCTCGTCCACACAGAACAAGAGCCGTAAATCCTTGCCTTTGGAATCCACATACTCCTTGATCTCCTCAACAAGCTGTTTGATGCTCATATCCACGGTCTCTTCGCTGTTGAACCAGTTGCGTGCGGCAATTTCGCTCATACCGAGTACGCTCTGTAAGACAGATACAATGTCGTCCTCAAAGAAGGCGTAGGAGTCCCGGCTTTCTACCCACGGCGCACCGTTTATTTCCTCAAATGCCCTGCGAAACGCTTCGGTTTTGCCTTGTTTGTCAACAAAGCGTTCCAATTTTGCGATTTTCAAATCCTCGCCGTAGAAGCCGAGATGGTTGTAAAACATCTTGGCGAACACGCGCAGAACAGCGGTTTTGTCTTTATTAATAGGACCCTCAATATCTATGTTGAAAAGGATAGACTCCGTGGGGATATTGGTGCAGCGGACGACGGTGGCGTACATCATCGGATCGTCAAATTTGTCTTTAAAATACTCAACGGCACGCTTACCGCCAACTTCGCGATTAGAGAGCAGGTAAGAGAGCATTTTAAGAAGGTGCGATTTACCGCTTCCAAAGAAGCCCGAAATCCAGACCCCGATTTTGTCGGTTGGGTGGTCGATAGCTTTTGAGTAGTTATCAAAAAAGGTGTTGAAGTGGCGGCGGAGTTCCCTGGTGATAATGTATTCTTCAAGTTCCTGCTTGAGACTCTGTTCGTCGTCTTGTGCCACCTTGATAACACCGTTTATATCACGGTTGATGTCCTTTTGGAACATACTTTTAATCTTCATAGTGTTCCCCTCCGGTTAAAGTAGATTGAACGCCCTGTAATAGTTCCCATCATGGAACTTATTGAAAAGGATTAGGCTTTGCCCGTTGAATTCCCCTGGATAGAACATCACAATCGGTATATCTGAGAACGCCTGCTGCATACAGTCCAGCATTTTGTGCGACCGCATAAAGGGGTATACCTTGCCGACACCCGTCAGGAACAATACATCACCGTATTGGTGGGGCTCATATTTTATCTTGGCTAAGAACGCCTCTGGTGTGGCTATCTTCTGAAGCTGGGCGAGGAGGTAGTCCTTGCCTTTCTTTTTCTCGAGAGACGGCACAGTACCAAGCACCCGTTTTTCATCCAGTATTTCAAGCAAGATCTTATACATATCCCGCTCGATGACCCTGTAGCCATCGGACGGTGTATTTACCAGCCGCTCAATGTAGTCGCGGACTATAAGTTCATATTGCGGCGCGTATTTGAAGACGTGAATCCCCACCTCGTTTGCAAGTCCCTTATTGGCAAGGAAGTTCGGGTCGGAAATACGCACCTTAATTTTATCAAGTTCTTGTTTGATGTCTGCCATAATTTCGCTCCTACCTAAAACAGTTGAAAGCAGCAAGCGCCGCCAGGTCATTGTTTTCGCGGATGCCCGCTTCCAGTTCCGCACTAATGCAGATGGGGTTCAGCGTGGTGTCCTTCACGCCGTCCAGCATCTGCGTTTCAATCAGGCACTTGGTCAGAACCTGCTTTAATTTCGCTATCGTCTGCTCGCTCCAAGCCGCCACGGCCTCATTTTGTGCCTGCAAGCGGGAGAAGAACACGTTGATATCTTTCCTGGTATAGGAAAAGTCCTGCTGACGATACTTTTCACCGATGAGATCAATCATAAACTCACGGACAAGACGGTTGTAGCACATCATTGCATAGAGGTTAATCTGCTTTGCTGCCTCGACGGGTGCGTTCGCTACATGGTATACCAACTTCTCGTTGCCAAGGGCAATAAGTCGCTTATAGCAAGCGCGGGTGAGCCGTGATACCTTTCTCTCGGTCGGGTACTGAAACAAGTTGTCCCGTTTGATGTATTCAATAATCTCTTCAATTGGCTTGCCTTCAAGATACTGCTTCGACACAATTCTCATCTCATAAAACAGGAACTGCTCAGCAGTCAGGGTGCCTTTGTACGGCATAGAAGTATCCATGTAGTGTATCACCTTTTCACGCCCCTCTGGCCTCAATTGCCGTCGGCGGCTCATTTAATCTCAGAGCTCTTGCCGCTTTCGACCCAGGCATCCACTTCCGAAATTCTAAATTTGAACTGCTTGCCGACTCGATGATGCGGGATTACGCCTTTCTTAATCCAGTTGCGGATAGTATCTTTGCTTACGCCGAGATGCTCGGCAATTTCCTCAAGGCTGGACCATTTCTCAGGTTCCTTCGTCATTTGCTTGTCCTCCTAATGTTCTCTGCAACTAAGACTTGATAATAAGTATACTATGTTTTCGGATGAATTTAAATGATTATTTTTGGTTTAGTATGAATTAACATGAACGCATTGTAATTGTTTTATTCATCTGCTACAGCAGATCGAGAAGACTGTCATCCTCGTTCTTTTGTTTCGCAATCAGTTCCTTCATATATTTATAAGCGGCGTAGTACTGTTTCTTAAAAACAAACTTATCGTCATTCAACGCGTTTAGTAGATCTTCAAAATCGTCTGTTCTTTGGCGTACTTCCGCAACCATAAACCTGCATACATATCCGGCTTCCCCATCTTCAACTTCTTCAATGTCATATTCCTCATGTTTACTATCGAATAATGTCCGCTGCCGATAATGAGGGATTTTCTCAATTTCGAGTTCTTCATAATAAGGGAGTTTTACGAGGGTAATAGTATCTCTACCAAATCTTTCTCTTCCGTTGAATCCAATTATGTCAAGAACGGCATCCAAAAGAAAGGAGTGCGATTCAACAACCCTTCGTGGAAAAAGATACTCATCTTCTGATGAATATGTTATTTGCGGGTGCATTTCTTCAAGAAAAGTCCAGTACCCATCAGCCTTTTCGCATTTATCGAACAGTGAAGATAAAAACGGAAGGAAAATATACTCCTCCACCTTTTCGGTGGCCATATCATAAAGCATATAGAATGTACGGTCTCCATACATACGTCTACGGTGTTTCTCGAAGAAATCTCCAAGCTTGGCAATAAATTTATCCTTCTGTTTTGAAAAAAACAGCGCGCAAAAATACTCCTGGAAAGACCGATGTGTAAAGTGATAGCTGTTGCCTTCGAAATACA
Source organism: Pelotomaculum sp. (assembly GCA_018435055.1). Classification (GTDB taxonomy): domain Bacteria; phylum Bacillota; class Desulfotomaculia; order Desulfotomaculales; family Pelotomaculaceae; genus Syntrophopropionicum. The sequence goes on from JAHDOA010000031.1 coordinate 26,747, forward strand.
ATAAACACAAGTTTGAGCATAGGTCTTCAAGGAAATCGCTCGCCGTGGTCTTCTTATCATTAACCGTTGCCCTTGCATTGAGTGCATTGAAATACCCCGTAAACTCCTCGGCGGTCAATTCAAACTTCTCATCTTTATAAGAGCGAAAGCACAACTCGGCAAAATAGTCAGAGAGGGTATCAACAGACAGCCCAGTCTTCAAAGCGCGTTTATACGCACCCTTACTTGCATCATGGCGCTTTGCCAAGACCTCAAACGCTTCTCGGTAAAAGATATGCATCTTTGACGGCACTTCGGCGTACTGCTCAAAGGTTAAAAGCATAATAGTCAGCAGTAAAGGGTTCTCGGTAAATGACCGGTGCGTCCGAAACAGAGTCTTTTCCAAAGCCGCCTGAAACTTTTCTTTTATAGCTGGTTCATCGGGACGAAACTCCAGTCTATTGATTAACTGCATGGCCTGCCGCCGGTCAAAAGGCATCAGTCGCAATAAGCTGAAGCGTTCATAAGAAACAAAAGCTTGGAACGGACGCGACGACAGTATGAACATATTATTAGAATACTTGTCGGTTAACTCCTCTAATTCACGTTCAAACCTCTCTGTTCTCCCTGCAGCTATTTCATCCAGCCCATCAAGCAAAAGCAGGCATGATCCGTGTGTAAGTAATTGTTCAAATTGATTGGTGGTAATTTCGCTGTCAAACACACTTATTTTAGAGTAAATATAATCGAACAATGAGGTGTCACAGAAATCCTTTAATGGAATAAAAACAGGAAACAGCTTCAAGTCATCAAAATTCGCTATGGCATTCAGCATAAGATGGCGCATCATCATGGATTTACCGAGTCCACCCGTACCGCTGATGATAATAAATCTCGAAATCTTCCGAATTTTATCAACTGTTGCATTTTCTAGAATCGACATATCCATCGAACGCCTTGGCGTTTGGATACCAACATCCCTATACCTAATGGTGTTACATACATAGAAACTATAGAAGGGCTTTGGTTCATCACTGTACAATAGTGTCTTAATGGTACTGTACTTTTCTTCGGCGCTGCGAAGGTATGTATAAACATCCGGCATTTCAAATTTCTCAGCGGTTGCAGCGATCATTTCTTCCACTTCCAGCATTCTGTCCGCTGAATCCACCGATCCGACAATAACATCACATACGACCTTTATATTTTGTTTGATGGTTGATCCATCAATGCCCACATAGCGGCCTTGAGCCATTGGATGTTGCCATGTGGAAATAGTCCCTGATCCGATACTGTTGTCCTTCCTTTCCGTCACGATAAACTTCCATACGCTCAATAAAAACGCAGGAAGATAGACCTCTGTCATGCATACAAGCTCTCTCTTATCTACAAGTGTACCGTCTTTGCAAACGGCAAATTGTGTCATAGCAGGAATGCTCTCGTCATCCCTAATTAGTTCAAACAGTCTCTTGACAAGAAGAACATCGTTCTGTGCCGTTGTTCCAACATCAATGTAATGGTTTATGAATGCTGCCATCTTTGTTAGTTCGCCGGCGTAGTCTGTTTCTAAGCGTGCCAAGAACGCCGAAATGACCGATTCGTTTTCAAACTTCAAGTCATTCGGCGTATGTTCGGTGCACCTTTTGTAGTTGGTAGTATATGTCCTGAATGTGTTGCCGGCTGGTCGAATGTAATCCGGCTGCACAATTTTTATAAGCTCAAACAATACGTCCGGTTCCCGGAAGATGTCCGTTGCCCCTTGGGTACGTTCGCGGCGCGACGCTGTTGGCTTCCTCGACTGCAGAATCAGCGTGAGGAATGTGCCGCCGCAAAGAACTGGGTGTGCCATATTTGTCACGTCTTTTGCCTCCATTGGTAACTTTTTAACCTTATTAACGCTATTAACCTTATCATTGCTGGACATTAACTCTATCAAGATTTGGATAGCTCCTGTGAGAAATCGCAGGGGCTTTTTTTTGCCTTCAAACTGGTGGTCGTGGCGGGTTCAAAAAGCAATTCATACCAAATCCCACAAAACCATTGTAACGCGCAACATTATGGAAATCAATGCCATAAGTGTGACCTATTCATTAAGTCATAAAATTTCCTCCCTGCGATTACTCACTCATTTCAGATCACAGGAGGAAATTATATGCCAATCAATGACAATCAACAGCCAACCACCAAGCGTTACATCGAAATCGATGGACAGCAAATCCCCGTAACAGAAGAGGTCTACCGAGCGTATAAACGCCCGGCATGGGCTGAACACAAACGAAAGGAACGTGAAAAACGTTGCCGCAATGAAAACGGCAACCGCTGCAACAGGGACTGCAGCAAGTGCGGTAAGCAACGGACAGGCGGCGTCCTCTCGCTGGACAAGTTTACAGAAGAGGGTTTCGATGTTGCCGACACCGTTGACATCGCTGAATTCGTAGCGGACAAGCTGCTCCTGGAAGAACTCTACATAGCCCTGGAAGAACTCGACCCGGATAACCGCAGAATTATTGAACTCTTCAGCATCGGCAAATCAGAACGGGAAATTGCCAGCGATATCGGCCTGTCTCAGAAAGCCATTAATAAAAGGAAGATAAAAATGTTCGCCCAGCTGCGGGAGCGTCTCAAAGACTTTATCTGATCATACAATCACGCCCTCTGGTGTCCTACGTATATCAGAGGGCATCACCAACAAAGAAAATTTCTAAAACAAGTACTCAACTTTCCAACTTCTGTCCTGTGGATGGTGAGGGAAGAAAAGCAGCCCTCGGAACGGAGGTTCAAAAATGGAGACACAAGCAAAACAAACCGACACCGAAATCCGGGACAGCGAGATTGACGAGGAATTGGCGGATGTCCTCACGGCAATCAGTGTGGTATCAAAACGCCTTGCCCGGAAGCTAACCGCGCTTTCACGGCAGGACAGAAAAAAGACGGAAGGAGGAAACCCGGATGAGCAAGATGAGTGAACTTTCTCTTGTGGTTACTGAGCTAAAGCGCTGCGGCGAAGCGCTTATCAGCATATCGGAGTCGCTTGCTGACTTGTTTAGCGGTAACTGTGATGCCCATACTGCGGATCAGCCGAAAGCGGAAGTCCCTACGCCGGATGAAAAGCCCATCACCCTTGAGGTGGTCAGAGCCGTTCTCGCAGAAAAGAGCCGGTCCGGTCATACCGCCGAGGTGCGTGCACTACTGGAAAAGCACGGCGCCGCGAAGCTATCGGAAATCGATCCTGTGGAATATCCGGCACTACTTGCGGAAGCTGAGGTGCTGGGGAATGGGTAAACACGCTCTCCTTTCGGCTTCCTCCTCTCACAGGTGGCTGAATTGTCCTCCTTCCGCCAGGCTATGCGAAAGTTATCAGGACAAGATCAGCGACTATGCCGCTGAAGGAACGGCCGCCCATATGCTCTGTGAGTACAGGCTGAAGGTCGCACTCGGTATCCGTGCCAAAGACCCTATCGCTGACCTTTCCTTCTACAACGCGGAGATGGAGGACTGCGCTAACGGCTATGCCGCCTATATCCTCGAACTGGTTGAAACGGCCAAACAAAGCTGTGTCGACCCAGTTGTCCTCATCGAACAGCGGCTCGACTTTTCCAAATACGTTGAGGGCGGCTTCGGTACCGGCGACTGTTTGGTTATCGCGGACGGAATGCTCCACATCGTGGATTACAAACACGGGCAAGGAGTGCTGGTAGAAGCGGAGGATAACCCGCAAATGAAGCTGTATGCACTGGGAGCCTTGGAGATCTTCGATGGGATCTACGACATCGATACGGTTTCCATGACCATTTACCAACCCAGGCGCGATAACGTATCCACTCATACGGTATTGAAGGAATCCTTGTACCAATGGGCTGAGGAAGTTCTGAAACCAACTGCCGAACTCGCTTACTCTGGTGACGGCGAATTTAACTGCGGCGAATGGTGTATGTTCTGCAGGGCTAAAGCTGAATGTCGTGAACGGGCCAAAGCGAACATGGCTATTGCCGTCTATGACTTTCAAGAACCTGCTCTGCTTGGGATTGACGAAATTGCCTCAATACTCGCAAAGATTGATGGACTTGTGAGCTGGGCGGGAGATGTCAAAGAGTTTGCACTACAGCAGGCATTAAAGGGTGTGAAGTTCGATGGGTTCAAAGTTGTAGAAGGCCGCTCCACCCGGAAGTACACCAGTGAATCAGATGTAGCTAATGCGGTCATCATGGCTGGTTATAACCCTTATGAACAATGCATTCTCGGAGTTACGGCCTTAGAGAAACTACTAGGCAAAAAGAAATTTGCTGAATTGCTTGGCAGACTTATTGAGAAACCGCCAGGCAAACCAACGCTTGTACCGGAAAGCGATAAACGCCCGGCATTAGCAATCACCTCTGCGGCTGATGATTTCAAGGAGGCTACTGAATGAAGCTGATACGGTTAACACAAGGCTATGAGGCCATTGTGGATGATGCGGACTATCCCGCTCTTCAAGTATACAGACGGAAACGGTCTTGATAACAGGCGCTTCAATCTGCGTTTGGTATCCAGTAGCCAGAGTCATTTCAATCAACGAAAGCAGCAGAGGCAGACTAGCTCGCAGTACAAGGGTGTTTATTGGCACCAAAGAGACAAAGTCTGGATGGCTCGTATTCAGGCATTTGGGTCTTACCATTACATCGGCAGTTTTAGTAGCGAACAAGAAGCAGCTCTCGCTTACAACAATGCAGCCATTAAATTTCATGGCGAATATGCCAAATTAAATCAACTTTAGGAGGAAAATCTTATGTCAAATAACACAAACAAAGTCAATACCAACCCTATGAAGGTTATCACCGGACCCGATACCCGCTGGTCTTATGCCAACGTCTGGGAGGCTAAATCCATTAACGGAGGTACTCCAAAGTTTTCAGTGTCGCTCATCATCCCCAAGTCCGACACCCGCACCATTGCAAAAATCAAAGCCGCGATTGAAGCCGCCTACCGCGAAGGTGAAGCCAAGCTGAAAGGCAACGGCAAAGCCGTGCCTCCCCTTTCCGCTATCAAGACACCGCTGCGTGACGGCGATACCGAACGGCCTGATGATCCCGCCTATGCCAATTCATATTTCATTAACGCCAACTCGTCAACCGCGCCGGGCATCGTTGATGCCGACCGCCAGCCCATCCTTGAGCGTTCCGAGGTTTACAGCGGAGTCTACGGCAGAGCGAGTATCAACTTCTTTGCCTTCAACAGCAACGGAAACCGGGGAATTGCCTGCGGACTCAATAATCTGCAGAAAATTCGTGATGGCGAACCACTCGGCGGCAAATCCAGGGCTGAGGACGATTTCGCTACCGACGTCGACGAGGACTTCCTGTCGTGAGGATAGGGCAAATAACCGCAGAGGGGGCAAAGGCCGCTCCCTCTGCGTCCATAAAGCAAATATCCGTGGATTTGGAAACCTTCTCGTCAGTGGATTTGGCAAAATCGGGCATTTACCGCTACTGCGAGGCGCCGGATTTTGAAATCCTCCTGTTTGGATACAGCGTTGACGGAGGCGCTGTTCAGGTTGTGGACTTTACGGCGGGAGAACAGCTCCCGCCTGAGGTCCTTACCGCACTGATAGACGATACGGTTTTTAAATGGGCTTTCAACGCTCAGTTTGAACGCATCTGCTTGTCAAAGTGGTTAGGTTTACCCGTAGGTCAATATCTTGATCCAAAATCCTGGCGCTGCACGATGGTGTGGTCGGCATACATGGGGCTGCCCCTCTCCCTGGAGGGAGCTGGCGCTGTTTTAGGCTTAGAAAGACAGAAACTCACCGAGGGCAAGGATCTTATCCGTTATTTCTGCCAGCCCTGCAAGCCCACCTCTGCCAACGGCGGGAGAATCCGCAATCTGCCGGAGCATGCCCCGTACAAATGGGAGCGATTTAAGGCCTACAACCGGCGCGATGTGGAAGCAGAAATGGCCATACAAGCCAAACTGGCCAAATTCCCCGTGCCGGAGGTAGTTTGGGAGGAATACTGCTTGGACCAGAGGATTAACGACCGTGGTGTGGCTCTGGACATGGATTTTGTCAGGAAGGCAATCCGCTTTGATGAACATTCCCGCTCTGAGCTTATGCGCCTGATGCAGGAACTGACCGAACTTGAGAACCCCAATTCGGTGATGCAGATGAAAAATTGGCTTTCCAGCCAGGGGCTTGAGACCGATACGCTGGGCAAAAAAGCGGTAGATGCGCTTTTGAAGGAGGCTCCGCCGGAACTTAAGGAGGTTCTTAGGCTCCGCCAGCAGCTGGCCAAATCGTCGGTCAGGAAATATACGGCTATGGAAAATGTCGTCTGCGTCGACGGGCGCGCCCGGGGGATGTTCCGATTCTACGGGGCTAATCGAACTGGGCGATGGGCCGGCAGGTTAATCCAGCTTCACAACCTAGTCCAGACGCACATTAGTGATTTGGCAGAGGCAAGAAGCTTGGTGCGCTGCGGTAACCTGGCGGCTTTGGAAATGCTCTATCCCTCCATCCCGGAGGTATTGTCCGAACTTATCCGCACCGCTTTTGTGCCGAAGGCGGAATGCAAGTTCATCGTGGCCGACTTCGCCTCCATCGAGAGGGTTGTACTGGCCTGGCTCGCGGGTGAGAAGTGGGTGCTTGAGGCATACGGAGCAAGGAAAGATTTGTATATTGCTACCGCAAGCAAAATGTTCCGCGTACCGGCGGAGCAAATCAATAAAAAGAGCCCGCTCAGGCAAAAAGGAAAGGTTGCAGATTTGGCCTGTATCGCCGAAGGGCAGCTTGTATTGACGGATAAAGGCCTGGTACCCATTGAAGATGTAACGGTTTCTCATCTCGTTTGGGATGGAGAAAGCTGGGTAGCCCACGACGGCGTGGTGTTTCGCGGGAAAGAAGAGGTGATTGAATATGAGGGACTCCGGGCAACAGCAGACCACCTTGTCTGGATTGAAGGGCAATCGTGGCCGGTTCGATTTGGAGATGCCGCCTCCAGCGGCGCACATCTCATACAAACCGGAGATGGTCGGAGAGCAATACGGCTGGGTGAAAATTATCAGTCCAGAGAAAAGATGGAGCAAGAAATGGAACCATTGTTATGTGCTAACGCAGTGTACCGGTTGTGGAAACATCCAGTGGCAGGACTTATACAACCTGAGAAGCGGCAAATCAAAAGGGTGCCAGAGCTGCTCTCAGCCGAGGCAGATACCAGTTTGGCTCGACAGGAGACTCACAGTTGCAAAGCAGCGTTGCGAGAACCCAAACGATGGAGGTTATCACAACTATGGAGCAAGAGGGATAAAATTTGCCTTCTCGAGTGTGACAGAGGCCGGGGTCTACCTGATAAAAACCTATGGTCTTCCAAGCCGGGAAATGGAAATCGATCGAATCAACAACGATATGGATTATGCACCTGGAAATCTTCAGTTTGTAACGCATGCCGAGAACAACAGGAACAAGAGGTGTACGGTTTTAAGCCATTTTTCCCAAGAGTACTGGCCTTATGCAAGAAGTGTGGTAACAAGAAAGTTGTCCCTGGGCTTAACCAGAGACGAAATTATCCAGGATGCAGAGAGGGCCGTGTTCGAAAAGCGAAAGAACTGGAGAATAATCAGTGCCAGGCTCGACTTTATGACATAAGAAATGCCGGACAACATCATCGTTTTACCGTATCGGGCAAACTTGTCCACAACTGCGGATATGGCGGCTCGGTCGGCGCTTTAACCGCTATGGGGGCTCTGGACATGGGGCTAACTGAGGACGAGCTAAAGCCCCTGGTTGATGCCTGGCGAAAGGCTAACCCTAACATCGTGAAGCTCTGGTGGGACGTTGACCGGGCTGCGTTAAAACCGACCATGAAGCCCGTCCCGCTGCTAGCCTACCCGATACTCAATTCCAGCATGACGGGCTGCATTGTTCTTGACCCCTTCGGTGGTTCGGGCAGCACCTTAATCGCCTGCGAGCAGACCGGTCGGATTTGTTACACGGTAGAACTGGACGAGAAGTTCTGCGACGTTATTGTAAAACGCTACATCGAGTCAAAAGCTTCTGACGCTGAGGTTTTCCTTATGCGCGACGGCCAGAAAATACCCTTTGAGAGTGCCCAAAAACTGGTGTAAAGGCTTGCTATTTTACAGCCAAAGAGTGATGTATATGACTACCAAAACAGAAAGGTGGTCGATATCATGGAATTTAAGTTTAACGTTACCGGTGACAGGCGCAAAGAACTAGTAATGGCGGTCAGTGAAATATTAAATGCCGCTCCGCAGTACCAAGGCGCACCGACATTTGCCTACGAAGTCGGAGGATACCATATCGACAAGGCGGGAACGCTCACAGGAGCGGACAACTGGGAACTAATAGCAGACCTTTCGGGCTTGTACAGCTTTGTTCCGGCAGAGGGAGCCTATAACACCCCAATGCCCGAAGCCGAGTCTGTAGACGAGAATGTAGTCATTCCTTGGGAAGCAGAACTGGGTGGCAGGGTAAGCCCCTACTGTGATTACGAAGAACCACCAGCCTACGGCACTCCCGATGAAGCGGATGATACGCTGACTATCGAAATGCCGCTAGACGGATTTACAGAAGAATCCCTCTTAAACCTTGAGAAGTTGGTGTCCAGCAAGGCAGCGCTCATCAAAAGAGCCATGGGAGTGGATGCCCTGCCGATAGAGCGGACGGAAACCACACTGAAATTCCCCTGGTTCTCCGGCAGCCTCACTGCGGCAGAAGTCAACGCCTATGCCCGCTTCATCGGTGCGCTTTGCGCCATGGCAAAGAACCAAAAACGGGTAACGGCTACGGAAAAACCAACTGACAATGAGAAGTACGCCTTTCGCTGCTTCCTTTTGCGATTAGGCTTTATCGGGCCGGAATACAAAGAGGAGCGCAAGGTCCTGCTCTCCAGGCTAACCGGCAGCTCCGCTTTCAGAAACGGCCAGCCAAGCCCAGAGGAGGTGCCGGAAGCATGAAGCAGATTCATCCGGAAATGTTAAAGGCGCTGAGGTCATATTATCCCCCGGGTACGCGGGTCGAACTGGTGCGCATGGAGGACCCGTTCACCAGGCTGAAGCCCGAAGACCAAGGCACAGTATCATTTGTAGACGATACCGGCACCGTGTTTGTCAACTGGGACTCAGGCAGCGGGCTGGGGGTAGTATTTGGCGAGGATGAGATAAGAAAAATAGAATAGCCGATTAAACGCCCTGTTTTAAGGGCAATATTTATGTGGATTTAAGCGGTATATTTTGCTTGAAACCCTTGCTATATAGCCCTTTCAGAGTGATATATGTACACACCAAAGCAAAACACACCTGAAAGGAGCTAGAAAAGCATGTTAAACACCAAGTTTGGAATCGAGATCGAGTTTACCGGGATTACCAGAAGCCAGGCCGCCGAAGTGGCAGCCGAGTTCTTAAACGGCAGAATAGAAAACTGCCGGGACAGCTACGACACCAAAAAGGTACAAACTCCCGATGGACGCACCTGGAAGTTTATGAGCGACGGGAGCATCCGCCGGGAAGTAAAGGTAAACGGCAGAAAAATCAGTGCGGAGCGCGAATACAGCGTAGAACTGGTAAGCCCGATTCTTACCTACCGCGAGGATATAGCAACTCTGCAGGAACTGGTCAGAAAGCTGCGCAAAGCCGGAGCCTTTGCCAACCCTTCCTGCGGGATACATATCCACTTGGATGGCTCAAACCATACACCAAGAAGCATTAAAAACTTCATCAACATTATCGCCAGCAAGAACGACCTTTTTTACAAGGCCCTGCAGATAGAGCCGGAACGGATGAGATTTTGCAAGAAGATGGATAATGCTTTGGTGGAAAAGATAAACGCCAGAAAACCGAAAACCATGCGGGAGCTTGAGGACCTCTGGTACGAAGGGTACTGCGAAAGCCGCGGACGCCACTACCATGAGAGCCGCTACCATTTTTTAAACCTGCACAGCTTTTTTAACGGCAACCATACGGTCGAGCTGCGGGGCTTTAACAGCGAGCTGCACGCGGGCAAAATAAGAAGTTACATAGTTTTAGCCCTGGCCATGAACCACCAGGCCTTGACTCAAAAAAGCGCCAGCGCTAAAAAGCCCCAGGTTGAAAATGAAAAGTTCGCCATGCGGACCTACTTAAACCGTATCGGCTTCGTCGGCGAGGAATTCAAAAACTGCCGCGAGCACCTTTGCAAACACCTGGAAGGCTCTGCGGCATGGAGGTTTCGGGCGGCTTAAACCGCCGCCGAAGCCGGTTAAAAAGGAGGTTACTGCAAATGGATAAGCATAATAAACTGTATATCGCCTACGGCTCCAACCTTAACCTTGTGCAAATGGCTGACAGGTGCACCTCCGCCAGGGTAATAGGTAAGAGCGAGATGAAAGACTGGCAGCTTTTGTTCAGGGGTTCACGTACGGGCGCGGTAGCAACGGTGGAACCTAAAAACGGCAGCAGCGTTCCGGTTCTGGTGTGGGAGATAACACCCGCTGATGAAGCGGCACTGGACCGCTACGAAGGCTGGCCGTTCCTCTACCGCAAGGAAACGGTCGAGGTGAAGGTAAACGGCAAGGCTGTTAAGGCTATGGTGTACATCATGAACGAAGGCAGGCCTCTGGGCCAGCCCAGCTGTTACTACTATTCAACAATACTGGAGGGTTATATGGATGCGGGCTTTGATGTGGATATCCTGCGCCGGGCAGCAGCAGAATCCGTAGAGATGGAGGAAACAGAATGAACGAGACCATACGGATGCAGATTTTAGCCATCAGGGAAAGCGGCATCACGAACATGTTCGACCTCCCCCGCGTCCAAAAGGAAGCATACACCCGGGGCTTTTACGAACTGGTTAATTACCTTAATGAGCATAAGGCTGAGTATGCGCGATTTATCCTAACGGGCGAGGAAGATGAGAGTAAATAGCCAAGAACGATAAAAATACGGTTAACAGAGCTTCGTTATGAGGCTCTTTTCTTTTGTTCGCTTTAAGAAAGGAGGCGGCAATCATACGCAAACTCAAGAAATATAAGCCGACACAGTTTATGGCACCGGATTCAAAATACAGCAAAGTTGCCGCCGACTACGCCGTGGCGTTCATCGAAGCCCTGTGCCATACCAAAGGCTCCTGGGCTGGCAAGCCCTTTGAACTCATCGACTGGCAGGAACAGATTGTCCGTGATATTTTTGGGGTACTGAAATCCAATGGCTATAGGCAATTCAATACGGCTTATGTGGAAATTCCAAAGAAAATGGGCAAGTCTGAACTGGCGGCGGCGATCGCTTTGCTTCTTACCTGCGGGGACAACGAGGAGCGCGCCGAGGTTTACGGTTGTGCCGCCGACCGCCAGCAGGCGTCGATCGTATTCGAGGTAGCGGCTGATATGGTAAGGATGTGTCCGGCTTTAAACCGCCGGGTCAAAATCCTGGCTTCCACCAAGCGGCTTATCTACCTGCCGACCAACAGCTTTTACCAGGTGCTGTCGGCTGAAGCCTATTCCAAGCATGGTTTCAATATCCACGGTGTGGTGTTTGATGAGCTGCATACCCAGCCCAATCGGAAACTGTACGACGTTATGACCAAAGGCTCCGGGGATGCCAGGATGCAGCCCCTTTACTTTCTGATTACCACCGCGGGCGATAACGTAAACAGCATCTGCTATGAGGTGCATCAAAAAGCCAAAGACCTCCTTGAAGGCCGCAAGCATGATGCGACGTTTTATCCGGTCATCTATGGAGCTGAGGAAGACGACGACTGGACCGACCCCAAAGTTTGGAAAAAAGTTAATCCATCGCTGGGTATAACCGTAAGCCTTGACAAGGTTAAGGCTGCCTGTGAGAGTGCCAGGCAAAACCCTGCCGAGGAAAACAGCTTCCGGCAGCTTAGGCTGAATCAATGGGTCAAGCAGGCAGTACGCTGGATGCCCATGGAGAAATGGGACAAATGCGCTTTTAAGGTTGACCCGGAAAAACTAAAGGGCCGGGTTTGCTACGGCGGGCTGGACTTATCCAGTACGACGGATATAACAGCCTTTGTGCTGGTTTTTCCCCCGGTTGATGAGGACGATAAATTTCATATTCTACCCCACTTCTGGATACCGGAAGAAAACCTTGACCTCAGGGTTAGGCGAGATCACGTAAACTACGACCTGTGGCAAAAACAAGGTTTTCTGAAAACCACCGAGGGCAACGTGGTCCACTACGGATTTATCGAAGCCTTTATTGAGGAGTTGGGTACCCAATACAATATCAAAGAAATCGCCTTTGACCGCTGGGGAGCGGTCCAGATGACACAGAACCTGGAAGGGCTTGGTTTTACGGTGGTGCCGTTTGGCCAGGGTTTTAAGGATATGTCCCCTCCTACCAAGGAATTAATGAAACTGACCCTGGAAGAAAAGATCGCCCATGGCGGTCAGCCGGTGCTGCGCTGGATGATGGATAATATTTTTATCCGTACTGACCCGGCTGGTAATATCAAACCCGATAAGGAGAAAAGCACCGAGCGAATTGATGGGGCGGTAGCGCTGATCATGGCGCTTGACAGAGCTCTTAGAAATCAAGGAAATACTGGGACTTCTGTCTATGATGAGCGAGGGCTTCTTTTTTTATAGGCTTTTTAGACGCACATAACTAAATCCTTTTAGGTATGCTGTTGTATTTTACGAATTATTTTGCTACAATAATAACAGCAATCTGGAAGGGGGAAAGGTTATGCCCAACATCAAACCTATATCTGATTTAAGAAATTATAACGAAGTGCTGCGCAACATAGAGTTGGGTTCGCCTGTCTTTTTGACCAAAAATGGCCGGGGGCGCTATGTGGTTATGGATATTCAGGAATATGAAAAGATGCAGGCAACCTTAAAATTGCTTGCAGAACTGGCCAGAGGGGAAAAGGAAGGGCGCGAACATGGATGGTTAAGCATTGACGAACTGGAAGCATCCCTGGGAGTAACAAATGGCTAGTATTAAAATCTCCCCCAGAGCACAAAAAGATTTGCTGGAGATAAAAGAATATATATCCGAGGAACTGTGTAACCCCACAGCGGCAAATAACGTATTGTCCATAATCACCAAACGAATCCGGGAGCTTACGGAATTTCCGTTGATGGGCGCACCGCTGTCATCTATTATTGATTTTGAAACCGGCTATCGTTTTCTTGTGTGCGGGCAATACACAGCTTTTTACCGCTATGAAGGTGATACTGTATATGTGGACCGAGTGCTTTATGGCAGGCGGGACTTTATGAGAATCCTCTTTGGGGATATTGCGGAGGAAGAAGGAAACTAACGGACAAACCTGAATTTTAATATTAAGAGCATCGCATAGGCGGTGCTTTTTTTACACCCATTTTCAGGAGGAACACAATATGAAAATACCAATTTTATCTGGTTTCTTAAAATCCCGGGCCAGCCCCAAAAACACCTTGTACGGCAGCGCATACAGCTTTTTCTTTGGCGGCACCGCCAGCGGCAAAACCGTCAATGAAAGAACGGCCATGCAGACCACTGCGGTATATGCCTGCGTGCGCATCCTGGCGGAAACCATAGCCAGCCTGCCCTTGAACGTTTACCGGTCCACGGACAGCGGCAAGGAGAAAGCCATAGATCACCAGCTATATTATCTGCTCCATGATGAGCCTAATCCGGAGATGACTTCATTTGTGTTTCGGGAAACACTGATGAGTCATCTTTTATTATGGGGCAACGCCTACGCCCAGATTATCCGGGACGGGCGAGGCAAGGTACTGGCCCTTTATCCCCTGCTGCCCGACCGCATGACAGTGGATCGGACAACCGAGGGGCAGCTTTATTATGAGTACCGAAGGGACACCGGCTATGTAATCTTAAGGCCAGAAGATATCCTGCATATTCCCGGGCTTGGTTTTGACGGATTGGTGGGCTACTCCCCCATCGCTATGGCCAAGAACGCCATCGGCATGGCCATCGCCACCGAAGAATACGGGGGTAAATTCTTTGCCAACGGAGCCAGTCCAGGCGGAGTTTTAGAGCATCCCGGGGTAGTCAAAGAACCGGCCCGAATCCGGGAAAGCTGGAACGCGGTCTACCAGGGCAGCGGCAACGCCCACCGGGTAGCGGTTCTGGAAGAAGGCATGAAGTTCCAGCCCATAGGAATTCCGCCGGAGCAGGCGCAGTTTCTTGAAACCAGGAAGTTTCAGACCGAGGAGATTTGCCGTATCTTTCGGGTGCCGCCCCATCTGGTGGCCAATTTGGACAAAGCCACTTTCAGCAACATCGAGCATCAGTCCATCAGTTTTGTAGTTCACACTATTAGACCCTGGCTGGTAAGGCTGGAGCAGGGAATGAACAAAGCTCTGCTCAGCCCATCCGAAAAAGGCCGGTATTTCGTGGGTTTTGTGGTGGACGGGCTATTGCGGGGCGACTATGCATCGAGGATGCAAGGCTACGCCATCGGTATTCAAAACGGCTTCTTAAGCCCCAACGATGTAAGAACCTTAGAAAACATGAACACCATCGAGCATGGCGATGTCTATGCCATGAACGGCAACATGCTGAAGCTTGAAGATGTGGGCGCGTATGCCAATACCAACAGAAAGGAGGTCAGCCAATGAGCAGAAAGTTCTGGAACTGGCTTAAAAACGATAAGGAGCGCACCCTCTTTTTAGATGGGTATATAGCTGAAAACAGCTGGTTCGACGACGATATTACCCCCAAGCAGTTTAAAAACGAGCTCTACGCTGAAGATGGGGATGTGGTGGTGATGCTCAACTCCCCGGGTGGCGATGTATTTGCCGCCAGCCAAATCTACACCATGCTGAAAGAGTATCCGGGACATATTACCGTCAAAATCGAAGGGCTGGCCGCCAGCGCGGCTTCAGTAATCGCCATGGCGGCGGACGAGGTTCACATGTCTCCGGTAGCCATGATGATGATTCATAATCCAGCAACAATTGTGTTTGGTGAGGTATCGGATCTGCAAAGTGGTATTGCCATGCTCTCCGAGGTTAAAGAAAGCATCATCAATGCCTATGAGCAGAAAACCGGTTTATCAAGAGCTAAAATATCGCACATGATGGATGCCGAAAGCTGGTTTAATGCCTTCAAAGCGGTGGAATTAGGCTTTGCTGACAAAGTCATGTATACAAATGAAGAACACCTAACCGAGCCGCCCAGTGCGGCTTATCTTTTTGACAAAATGACAGTTACCAACGCGCTGGTAAAAAAGTTTCCGCTGCCCCAGGTTAATACCCCTGAACCGCCGACCGGCACCCCGCTCAGCTACCTGGAAAAGCGGCTCAGCCTGTTAAAACATTAGAATGGGAGGAATAACCATGAGCAAAATCTTAGAACTGCGTGAGAAAAGAGCCAAAGCCTGGGATGCCGCCAAAGCCTTTCTGGACAGCAAGCGCGGCGCTGACGGGCTCCTTTCCGCCGAGGACGTTGCCGTCTATGAAAAAATGGAAGCCGATGTGGTGAATCTCGGCAAAGAAATCGAGCGGCTGGAGCGCCAGCAAGCACTGGATGCGGAACTTAACAGGCCCGTCAATACCCCCATTACCGGCAAGCCCGGCCAGCCCAACCCTGAGAATAAAACCGGCCGGGCCAGCGACGAGTACAAACGAGCCTTCTGGAACGCCATGCGCAGCAAGGCGGCGGGCTACGAAGTATTAAACGCGCTGCAAGTGGGAACTGATTCCGAAGGGGGCTACCTGGTGCCGGACGAGTTCGAGCGCACCCTGGTCGAAGCCCTGGAAGAAGAAAACATCTTCCGCACCATGGCTAAAATCATCCAAACCGCCAGCGGCGACCGCAAAATACCGGTGGTAGCCTCCAAGGGCACCGCCTCCTGGGTGGATGAAGAAGGCTCTATCCCGGAATCAGACGATGCCTTCGGGCAGGTTTCCATCGGAGCCTACAAGCTGGCGACCATGATCAAGGTATCCGAGGAATTGTTAAATGACAGCGTCTTCAATCTGGAGTCATATATCGCCCGGGAATTTGCCCGCAGAATCGGTGCCAAGGAAGAGGAATCCTTCTTCACCGGTGACGGAACCGGCAAGCCAACCGGGATTTTCAATGCTACCGGCGGCGCGGAGCTTGGCGTTACTGCTGCCTCAGCAACGGCTATTACGGTGGATGAGATCATGGATCTGTTCTACAGCCTTAAGTCCCCTTACCGCAAAAACGCCGTATTCGTGATGAATGATTCCACTGTCAAAGCCATCAGAAAATTAAAAGACGGCAACGGCCAGTACCTGTGGCAGCCCTCCATTTCTGCCGGACAACCGGATACGATTTTAAATCGTCCGGTCAAGACTTCAGCCTATGTACCGACAATTGCGGCAGGGGCTAAGACTATCGCTTTCGGCGATTTCGGCTACTACTGGATTGCTGATCGGCAAGGCCGTTCCTTCCAAAGGCTGAACGAGCTTTATGCGGCAAACGGTCAGGTAGGATTTAAGGCAACCCAGCGGGTGGACGGCAAGCTGATTCTCTCTGAAGCCGTCAAAGTGCTGCAGATGAAAGCGTAGGTGTGAGTTATGAGCAATGTAAAAAACTACACTGAGCAAGGCGGCGAGAAAACCGTCATTGGCGGATCGCTTGAGATTGCGGCCAGCGGTAAGCTGACAATTGCGGAAGGTGCAACAATTGAAGGGATCTTATCCGTCCCGGTGGTTGATGCCCTTGACTCAACCTCAGCTACCAGTGCCCTGTCGGCTAAGCAGGGCAAGGTTTTAAATGATGCTATAGCTGCCAAGACCGCTGCCAATCAGGCCGACAGTATTGCAGCCGAGGTGGCCGAACTGGTGACCGACTTCAATGCCCTTCTCGCTAAGCTTAAAGCCGCGGGACTTATGGCAGCCGAGTAATGAAAGGCGGTGGGCGTATTGGTGCTTTCTTTGGAGGAAGTAAAACTGTATCTAAAAGTAGACGGTGATGAAGACAATACGCTCATCACCGATCTCATAGGTGCCGCCGAGGAGCTATGCCAGGACATTCTGCGCTTTCCCCTGACCGAATTTACCGGGGTGCCGGAAACAGTTAAACAAGCCCTACTCTATGCTATCGGCAATCTTTATGAACTACGGGAAGCAGTCGACATGAAAGCATTAATTGAGTTTATGACCAGGCTCTTATTCGCCTACCGCCGAGAAGGGTGGTAATTATGAAGAAGCACGATTTAATGGGTCAGATGCGGCAGCGTATTGCCTTGCAGGCCAAGACTATCACCAAATCAGAAGGCATCCCCCAGGAAAACTGGACTACAGTAGCCACAGTGTGGGCAGCAGTGTCGGACATATCGGGTAAAGAATACTTCCAGGCGGGGGCTTTGCAGTCGGAGGTCACCACCCGGATCAAAATCCGCTACCGCACCGGGCTAACTACTTCCATGCGGGTACTATATGGCTCCCGGGTATTTCAAATTCTGTCGGTAATCGATAAGGATGAGCGGCACCATGTAATAAAACTGATGTGCAAGGAGGTGATCCCCGGTGGCAGGTAATATGACCCTGGAAGGTATGGACGAAATTTTAGATAGGCTAAAGGAACTGGGGCAAAGAGCCGCTCCGGTAGAGAACCAAGCCCTCTATGCCGGGGCCAAGATCGTCCAGGAAAACGCCAGCCAAAAAGCGCCGCGCAGTTTAGAGGCAAAGGAGCATCTGGCCGACAATATCGTGATTTGCGAACCAAAGCAGGATGAAAGCGGCAAATACGTGGAGGTGGGGCCAAAGGCTCCCTTTTTTTATGGCAAATTTCTGGAGTACGGCACCTCCAAGATGACCGCCCGCCCTTTCATGGGTCCGGCCCAAGCCGAAAGCAAAAAACAGGTGCTGGAAACCATCAGGCAGACCCTGAAAGCGGGGCTTGACCTATGATCAATGTCAAACCGGAAGTCCTGGCGGCTTTGGAGGAAAACACAGATTTACTGGCTTTATTGGGCGGGGCTCATATCTACCAGCTGAAAGCACCGGAGGGCTTAGATAAATACATTACTTTGTTTGAGTTAACCAATTTCGATTCCGCCTGGGCAGACGGCACTGCTTTTGTGGCTGAGGTGCACCTGCAAGTGGATGTGTGGGTAAAAGCAGCCAGCACCTCCCCTATTGCCGCCGAGGTGGACAAAACCATGAAAGCCCTGGGCTTTAAAAGAACTAGCAGCGCCGATCTTTATGAAGACGATACCGGAATATATCACAAAGCGCTCAGGTATGTGACTGAGCGGGAAGTTGAAGGAGGTTAAAAAATGGCAGGGGTACAAGTAGGCTTAAACAGCCTGTATTACGCGGTTCTTACCAGCGATACGCCTTTAGGAGCGACATATAACAGCCCGGTGGCCATAGCCGGGGCTATCAACGCCAAAATAAGTCCCAAGAGCAACACAGAAACCCTGTACTGCGACGACGGGCCTGATGAAACCGTCACCTCGCTGGGGGAAATCGATGTGGAGTTTGAGGCTAAAGACATTGACCTCAACACCCAGGCGGCCCTTTTGGGGCACAGCGTCACCGGCGGGGTGCTGGTCAAGAAGTCAACCGACACCGCGCCCTATGTAGCTCTGGGATTCAAGTCCAAAAAGAGCAACGGCAGCTACCGCTATGTATGGCTGTATAAAGGGAAATTCGCCCTGCAGGAGCAGGAGTACCAGACTGCGGAGGATAAGCCCAAATTTCAGACCCCCAAAATCAAGGGGACATTTATTAAACGCACCTTTGACAACGCCTGGCAGAAGATCGGCGATGAGGATCATCCCGATTGGACAGCTTCAACCGGCACAAATTGGTTTACGGCGGTAGACGGAGCGCCCCCCGGCCCTTTGACGGTGACAATAAGTCCAGTGGATGGTTCCAGCGGAGTGGCGGCAGACGCTAACCTGACCTGGACCTTTGCCAACGCCATCCAGGCTACCGATGTAACCGCCGCTAATTTTATCTTACTGAAGGCAGATGATGGGTCCTTAGTTGCCGGAGTCCTTAGTATCGATTCGGAACACAAGGTGGTGACTTTCAATCCGGCCAGCAATTTGGCCCCGGGCGCGGATTACATCATGGTATGCACGCAGGGTGTCAGGGATATTTGCGGCCAAAACCTGGCTGTTGCCTCAATCGGCGGCTTCACCACTGCTGTTTAAGTCAATCGGGGCGGTTTTTGTACCGCTATCACACAGGGAGGGATATCGATGGAGAACCCCAAGATTACCCTTAAAGGAAAGACATACACCGCGCCGCCGCCCAAGGTCAAACTCTGGCGCGAAGTGACCAAATTCAAGGATAAATTCGGCGATAAAGAGCAAAGCGATGAGGAAGCTCTAAGCGAGATGGAACGCCTGATCGCCGCTGCCTTTAACCACCCGGAAATAACCGCTGAGGTTATTGAAGAGGAACTGGACCTGGATGAGTTTGTCCCCCTCTTTTACCAGATTGCCAGCTGGGTGGCTGAGGCAGTCAGCCGCAAGATGACAGAACTCCCAAAGTAAATCCCGCCGACGGACCTGACCTAAGCCATCTGTCGGCTTATCAAATGGTGGTGTATTTCTATTTAAGCCTGGCCCAAAGCTACCACTGGCTCCCGGAACAGATTGACGCCATGACGCTCGATATGTTCTGGGATCTGCTCATTGTTGGCTCTGTAGTTAACGAAGCTGAAAACAATCCTAGCGGGTACATTGATGATATTTGGTAAGGGGGTGAGAACAGTTGGCAGAAACCATCGGTGAACTGCTGGTCAAAGTCGGCCTGGACAACACCGGCTTTAATCAGGGCATGAAAGAATTGGATCAGTCGCTTAAGCTGGCCAGAGCTGAATTTCAGGCAGCGGCCGCCAAGATGGGTGATATGGGCAGCGCCGCCGACCAGCTTAAATTAAAAGTTGAATACTTAAACAAGCAGGCTGAGGTGCAAAGGCAGAAAGTTGCCGCCTTAAAAGATGCTTATGACAAAGCGGCGGACAGCACTGAGCAGGATACGGTGGCGGTGGAAAAACTGCGGATCAAAATGCTGCAGGCCGAAAAGGTTCTGGCCAATATGGAACACTCCCTAAAAAATACGGTCAAGGAACTGGAACTGCAAGCTTCCGCCTGGACCAAGCTCTCTAAAAAGGCCGAAGAAGCCAGCCAGAAATTAAAAGCAGCGGGCAGCAGCATCACCAGTGCCGGTCAGGGAATGTCCCTGGCGGTTACCGCACCGCTTGCAGCCGCCGGAACCGCAGCGGTGAAACTGGCCTCAGATACCAATGAAGCTCTGAACAAGGTGGAAGTAGCCTTTCAGGATAACGCTGAAGGCGTTAAGAACTGGAGCGATACCACCCTGGAACGCTATGGCATCGCTAGGGGCACTGCCCTGGATATGGCTGCTACCTACGGGGACATGGCTACCAGCTTGGGGCTTAACACTGCGCAGGCAGAAGAAATGAGCAAAACCCTGGTGGGTTTGGCCGGAGATCTGTCCAGTTTTAAGAACATCAGCATCGACATAGCGGATACCGCCTTAAAGTCGGTATTTACCGGCGAGACCGAATCTTTGAAAGAATTAGGCATTGTTATGACCCAGGCCAACCTGCAGGAATACGCCTACAGCCAGGGGATTAAAAAGAAGATCCAGGATATGAATCAGGCGGAGCAGACCCAACTCAGGTACAACTATGTCCTGGCCATGACCAAGAACGCCCAGGGGGATTTCGAGAGAACCGGGGCGGGAACGGCTAACCAGATGCGGGTTTTCTCCGAAAGCATAAAAGAGCTAGGGGCTACCATGGGACAGCATATCCTGCCGGTTATAACCCCATTAATCCAGCACTTAAATGAATTGGTGCAAAGATTCGGGAATTTAAGTCCCATCGTCCAAAAAACTATTCTGGTTGTTGCCGGGGTGGCCGCCGCCATAGGCCCGCTTGTCCTGATTATCGGCCAGTTGGTCACCGCCGCCGGGGCCATCTCCGGTGTGGTCAGTACAGCTGCGGCTGCCATCGCCAGCGCCGGTGGGGTTACCGCAGCTTTGGGGGCGGCTTTTTCCGCCTTAACCGGTCCTATTGGTATCGCCGCAGCCGTTATTGCCGGGCTAATCTTAGCTATCAAGGAGCTTTGGCAAAACAATGAGGGCTTTCGTAACACGGTCAAGGAGATCTGGGCGGATATTGGGAGCATCATCGCCAAAGCCGGAACCACCATTAAAGCGTTCTGGGACAATTGGGGCAAAGATATCATCGCGGTTCTATCGAACATTTGGAACATTATCAAGGCGGTATTCCAGACCGCGGCGGAAGTCATTGTAAACGCCTTCGGCTTTTTCCTGGACGTTTTGCAGGGAGACTGGCAAGGAGCTTGGGAGCATATCAAAAACATTTTTATCTCCCTGTGGAATGGGATTAAGACAGTGGTGGTTAACGCTTTCGAGGGTCTAAGAACCCTGCACAACACGCTGCTGGAAATCGGAGCTCATATTATTCAGGGTTTGATCGACGGGATTAAAGGCCGGATTGAGAAAGTCAGGGAAATCGCCGGAGAAATTGCCGAGACCGTAAAGAACAGGATTAAAGAAGCCCTATCCATCCGCTCCCCCTCCCAGGTGATGCGCGAATACGGCCTTAATATCAGCGAAGGCTTGAGCACCGGCATGCAAGAAGGACTGTCCTTTGTAGAAGGCTCGGTATCCGACATTATTGCCACCTTGGTCGATATGCGAAATAACCTGGAAAAGATAACGGCTGAAACCAACGCCAAGCTGCTGGAGGCGGAAAAAGAGTACGCCGACCAGTGCCGGGAAGTCAAAAGCAAACTGGCCCAGGATGAAATTGCTTTACAGCAGGAACTGTCCGATAAATTAGCCGCTATTACGGCAGCCGGCCTGGAGAAAGAAGCCCAGGCCATCGAAGCTTTTGAGCAGAGCTATGCGTCCAAGGTGGAGTCCATCAAGAACCAAATTGGGCTTTTTGATGAAGTAAAACCGCAAAAAGTATCGGGCAAGTCCTTGCTTGGCAATCTGGAGGACCAGGTTCAAGAGTTCGACAGCTGGCAGGCCAACTTAAAGTCACTGGCCGCCAAGGGAGTTGACGAGGGGCTGATTAACGAGCTCAGGCAGATGGGGGTCAAGGCGGCTCCCCAGGTCGCGGCTTTAAATACCTTGACAACTGATGAGCTTAATAAATATGTAAGCCTTTGGAAAGCCAAAAACGCCCAGGCCCGGGCGGAAGCCAATATCGAAATGCGCCAGGCCCGGGTTGATCTAGGCCAGCGCTTAAGCGAGATCAGACTGGAAACCCAGAATCAACTGGCCCAGCAGACCATCGAAATGCAGAACAAACTCATGGAAATGAAAGCCAAGGCCGATGAGGAGCTCACTAAGTACAAAAAGGCCTGGGAGGAAAAGAACGGCGAAATTAAAAAGAACGCCGCCGAAACCATCGCCACCATCGAAAAGAAGTATGAGGAAATAGTCAAGAAATCGGCCGGGTACGGCATCCAGGCCATGAGTGAGTTAATCCGGGGCATAAGGTCCAGGATGAGCGCCTTGCAAAGTGTCATGGATGAAGTGCGAAGCATCATGGGCTCCGGCATGGACCCCAACCAGCGCAACTCCCCCTCTTTAGTAGACAAAATAAAAATCGGGGTGGCTGATATAACGGCCGCCTACAGCAGCTTAAAAAATAATTTAAGTGGCCTTGACTTAAAGAGCGCTTTAGCGGGAGTTGCCCCTTTAGCCCTGGGTACGGTTGCCGCTAATGCAACCAGTAACAGCTCGACCACCATCAACCGGATCAATATAACGGTCAATGGCGGCAGCACCGATGCGGGCGAGCAGATTTACCGGACGCTTTTGGCCAAGGGGGTGCGTTTCAGTGGCTAAAAGCCTTAAGATTGCCGGGATGGAGCGCTGGCCGGACTATCGCCGGGGAAGCCTTAATATCAGCCAAATCCTTACCAGTCAGGCAGACCGCTGCTCCTTTGCGGTTAAGGGATCAAAACCTCTTGAGGGCAGTGAAGTCATCATTGAGGATAGCGACCTTACAGAGCCCCGGCTCTTTGCCGGGATCATCGACCGGGTGGAACTGGTGAACTTTAAAGCTCCGCTGGTATGGAAAGTGGACTGCCAGGACTATACCCTGCAGATGGATAAAAAGCTGGTGGTGGAAACCTACCTGAACTGGAGCGCTGACGCCATTGTGCGCGACATCCTGCTTAAATACTGTCCGGGATTTTCTGCTCAGGGAGTAGCCAGCGGCGCACCGGCAATCGAGTCCACCGGCACCGAATTCAACTACAAAATGCCGTCGGAATGTATGAAGTGGCTGTGCGACTATATTGGCTGGCAGTGGTATGTGGACTACTACAAGGTGGTCCATTTTTTTGATCCTGCCCAAATGGGGACTACTGCTCCCATGACCTTGCGGCCCGGGGGCCGGTTTAGCAATTTTAAAGTGAGTATCGACCACCAGGGACTGCGCAACCGCGTATATGTTTTGGGCGGCAGTATGCTGTCCGATCCGCAGACCATCGAGTGGAAGGCGGACGGCTCGGCTCGCATCTGGGTGCTCCCCTGGCTTCCTAATGAATGTAGCTTGCAGGTGGGCGGTGCTGTGCAAAGCGTCGGGGTTGAGGGTGTGGATGAAGAAGATGCCAAGGATTATCTGGTAAACCTCGGCGACGGCTACCTGCGCTGTTCAGCTGATACTGATACGCCCGGGAGTGGCGTGACCATGGCGCTTACCGCCCGGCAAAGCATTGATGTCATTACCGTAGTAGATGATTTGGCCAGCCAGGCTTTAATTGCCGCCCTGGAAGGCGGCGACGGGGTGTATGAGCACTATATCAAAGACGATACCCTGATTACCATTGAGGCGGCTGAAGCGGCCGGAAACGCCGACCTTAGGGAATGGGCTAATCCTAAGACCAGCGGAAGTTTCATCACCGCTGTGCCGGAATGGGAACCGGGACAGTTAGTAAGCATTGAGCTGCCCGAACGGGGTGTAAACGCGGTGTTCCTGGTGCAGAAAGTGACAATCTCCTTAAGTGAAGCCAGTCTTTGGGTCTACACCATAGAATACGGCGGGCGGCTCTTAGGGATAGCCGATTTCCTTAAAGCCCTGGTCTCCGCCCAGCAGAAGAAAAAGATGAACGATACCAAACTGATCCATAAGTTTGTCTATGGAACTGAAGCCATCGCGATAAAAGACGCGCTGCATACAACAGGCAGAAATCGTCCCTGGCTGGTCGAGGGCTGCGCAAGCGGTGCGGTGATGATAGGAGGTTGATATAATGGCTGGCGGATATATTCAAGTCCCGCCCGACAGCACCGGGAAAAAGTTAAACGCGCGCTACCGGGCGATTGAAGGCACGGCGGGCTATGAGCAGTATGTGGCCCTGCAGGGGCTGCCTACCTTTTATTGTTTAGCGCCCAGCGTTTCTCTGGCGCAAAACAAACACTTGTTTTCCATATATAACGACGCGGGCAGCGGATATTTGATCCGAGTACCCCGGCTGTCCATTGTCAATATGTCCCTGACATCGGTTACCGGCGTAGGGGTGGAACTGGATTTTATGCGTACCACCAGCCAAAGCGGCGGTACGGTTATAACCCCGCAAAAAGCTGACACTGCGGATGTTAACCTGACAGCGGCAATTCACATTGCCACCGGAGCCACCATTGCCGAAGGGGCCTTGCTGTGGCCGGTGACTCTTAATAACGATGAAATTCCCCTGACCCTTAATGCCACTCCTTTGCTGGATTTCAATATGATCCCCCGGGGACTGGATGTCAAACCTCTATGTATACGACCGGGGGAAGGTTTCAGCATCAAACAGATAACCAACACCACTGTCGGCCTATGGTCAATACTGGCGGTGATTACGGCTGAGGATGTCGCATAGGGGGTTTGGCTATGTCTATGATTTGGGAAATGCACAAGTGGGGGCTTGAACACATCCCGCAACCGGAAAGCCAAGCCGTACCCACCATTGGCAGCCTGGCCCGCATTTATCCCCAGACCCAGGCCATGTCACTGCCCCGGGGGCTGCAGATATCGACGAGTATTGATGGCAGCCAGTGGAGTGACTGGGCGGATGTGGACTTTTCCAAAGCTGTGACGGTACCTTTTCCGGGCTTTATCAAGTTCAGAGCCTATCAAAAAGCGAACGTGCAGGTCTTTAACTACAAGTCGCCAGATGAAGCCGACTCTCTGGTTGGCCTGACGGTGGTATTAGGCCAGTACGGGGTGGTGTGACATGAAAGACACGATCAGCCTTAAATCAGAATGGTATTTGGAATACGGGGACGGCAAAGTTATCGGCCCTTTAAAGAACTATGTTACCAGCGCAGGCTTAAGTATAGCCGCCCAGAAGCTGGCCGGGCTCTCCAGCCCCTATCTCGTTATTGGTGATGATACTGCCGAAGGGGATACCATATCCGAAGTTTACCGCAAGGCGGTATCGGTGGTGACCCAGTCCGGGAACATAATCCGCTTCAGGACGGTGCTCTTGTCTGGAGAAGGAAACGGGCAGCACCAAAAGACATGTATCTTTACCGACGCCAGCGATGCCCCCGGTTCAGGCATTATGTTTAACCTCTTAAAAGTGCCCTGGGGCAAGGAAAACCAGATGATTTTGACAGTGGAATGCAGGCTTACTCTGCAGTAGGGGGTGATTTTTGTGTTGTTTGCAGCTGAAAGCGGCCGAACAGTAATCGATGAGAACCTTGCTAATGCTGCTATGATGATGCAGGAATTCTCGCATATTTATGAAGGCACCGCTTTTGGTGGCAAAACCGGAGCGGGCATAGCTGAATTTGACTGTGCCGGTTATGACCATGCGGTGCGGTTTAAAGCCGATGCCGCTGCTGCTATCGCGAGAGTGACCTTTGAAATTATCAGACATGGTCAGGGTGCTGATCTCTTGCTCGAACTGCGGGACGGCTTTAATCCGGACGGTTCAACGGCGGGTTCGTTGCTCAGATATATGGTGCTGCCCAAAGAGTTTATTCCCACCAGCAAGGGATATTTCAGCATTCCGATAGATATAACGGACTTGGTGAGCGGCGCTTACTATTGGCTGATCATTAAAAAAGCCGGGGATGCTGATGACCATTTCCACCTGCATGGGGAAACCATACAAGACTCCTTATACCCCACTTACAAAAGAGCGGGAAACAGCGGAGCCTGGACAGCGGAGAATGCTATCCACTTCGAGGTATATAACGGGGAAACGGGCAACCTTTTGCATGGCATCTATGGCTACAACGCCGTTACCTGGCTTATATGGGACGGCGATCTGATCACCAGATCCTATCGGTACCTGCCCCCCGCCTCCGGTTTTTCCGGCGGGGTTAGGCAGATCAAGACCTACCAGTGGTCAGGCGAGATATTGAAACGGGGGGTGGTGTAATGTTTGGCTCAGAAGAGATACTGGCTTTTATCCGCAGGCAGGTCGGAGTCAGGACCGATGCCGATGATCCGGCGGGGAGTCTGCATGCCAAAATCGGCAACCTAAAGGAAGTTTTACAAAACTATATAAAGAACTACACCATCATGCAATTAAGTACTATATCGTCAAATACTAGCAGCTGGGGCAGTACTGAACAAAGTGTAACCATCTCCTATAATGGCGCAGGTATTTTGCACAACATATATATACAAGCCAGTGGTTCGTCCTCATGGACCAGTAGATGCCGGGCTACAGTCACGATTGACGGAATGGCCCTACCTGCCTTTGGTTCTGTAAATGGTAGTGTAGCCTGGGGAGCATCTGATGTTTTTTTGTTTGCTGATTCAACGGGAAAACTCAACGTAATTGACAGCAGAGCCAATTTAGCTATCCCTTTTCGCTCTTCCCTATCTGTCACCATATATTTTTCTGTTTCCAGCGGGGGCGGCGGATCTATGGTAGGCAAACTGGAAATATACAGGTATTAACGAAGGGAGGCAGCGTTTAATGTTTTTGGTATATAACAAGAATGACGGTTTAGTAGTGCAAGCATCTGAGACTGAACCGATGCTGGCTCCGGGACAGGACTATGTCTTTGCCCATGACCCTGAACTTAATTTATCCAACTATGAAGTTATTCGGGTTATGGCTAAAGAAGGCTGTCATTTGGAACTAATACCGACTGTTGAATGGAATAACAAAGTAAGCGGTGGCAGCAATATCACGCTGGATGAAAAAGTTGCCAGGTTGGAACATTACAACCTGGTACTGATGGAGGCCGTAGCCAAACTTTCGGAAGCAACCCCCAGCACGGTCAGCCCAGATTTGATGGCTGAATTGGTGCTGGCAGGAAAAAGAACCATTGATCAGGTGCCAACTGACATACAAAAGGAAGTGTCAGGCAGGATTGCATCAGCTTGAGAATTATAGGGAGCTTAAATTATTTTTCATCATGGGCCATGGGGCTCTTTTTTATTGCCAGTTTAAGGAGGACTAACAATGAAAAGCTCAATTCAAATCGCCTTAACAGCCTTTGGCGGCTGGCTGGGCTGGGTTTTGGGAGGCTGGGACGGCTTTTTATACGCGCTGGTAACCTTCGTGGTTATCGATTACCTGACAGGCGTCATGTTGGCCATACTGGAAAAACGCCTTTCCAGCGAGGTCGGTGCCAGGGGCATCTTTAAGAAAGTGCTGATTTTTGCCCTGGTGGCAGTGGGGCACATTATAGATGCCCAGGTTATTACAAACGGCAGTGCTATCCGTACCGCGGTCATCTTCTTCTATTTATCCAACGAAGGGATCAGTATTCTGGAAAACGCAGCCAAGATCGGCCTGCCTATTCCGGAGAAACTCAAACTGGTTTTGGGCCAACTCAATAAGGAGGAAAAGATTAATGGCTAGATTATGTTTCGACTACGGTCATGGCGGCAATGACCCGGGTGCAGTATATAAAGGAAGGAAAGAAGCTGATGATGTGCTTAGCTTGGGTCGGGCCGTAGCAGCAGTGTTGAGACGCCATGGAGTAATCGTCGATGAGACCAGGGCGGCTGATGTTAGTTTAAGCCTGAAAGCTAGATGTGATTTTGAAAACATGGGCAGCTTTGACTACTTCATATCCTTTCACCGTAATGCTTTTAAGCCGGAAACGGCTACTGGTGTAGAAATTTACACTTATTTGAATCCGGGAGCCAAGTCAAAGGGGCTGGCTGAAAAAATTCAAAGCTCCCTGGTTGGGGTCGGTTTTGCAAACCGGGGGGTGAAAACTGCTAATTATCAAGTCTTAAGAGAAACCAAGGCTCCTGCAGTTCTAATTGAAATCGGCTTTATTGATAACAGCCAGGACAATGCACTGTTTGATGCCAAGAGAGATGAAATTGTCAAAGCAGTTGCTGGCGCTATCCTTTCCCAACTGGGATTAGCATACATAGAAGAAAGCCAGATTGGTCTGGAAGGAGATTTGGAGGTGCTGGTCAGAAACGGCATACTTAAATCCCCCGGATATTGGCTGGAAAACGCCCAGGCAGGCAAAACCGTCAAAGGCGAATATGCCGGACTGCTTATTGAGCGAATGGCTGAATACATTTCATCGCAGCAGCATTGATTACGATTACATTAAGCAACCGCCCGTGGAGCTACTCGCTCTGCGGGCTTTTTTTGTTGGGGTTCACCTCCCTCTCCCCTACCCACCCCTTCTCCTCCTTGTTTTTGGTACTCAAATCTCCCTCTACTGTCCTTTGAATGGTGAGAGGGATATTTGCCCTCCGATGGGAGGAATCGATAAAATGGCAAGCGTTACAGATGGAAAACCGGGAATCAATTATGAGAAAAAGCCTGTTTCGCATGAGCAATTGCAGCATGAATATGATTATTTTCTGGCCCAGCAAATATTAGAATCCATGTTGAAAAACGACTTGATTACTGTGGGCGAATTTAACCAGATAACCGCGCTTAACCGCCAGTCTTTCTCTCCTGCCCTGGCACAGATTATGCCCGGAAATTGTTGATATTACTGAACTTCAGAGGTAATATGACACACTGACCAGGAGGTGATAATTTGAAAAAGGTAACGAAAATCGTTCAAAATACAGCTGATTTTACCGAACGGCCCAAGCTGCGTGTTGCGGCCTACTGCCGTGTCTCTACCGACAGCGATGAACAGTTGGAAAGCCTTGAAACGCAGATGAAGCACTATGAATCCTACATCAAATCAAACCCGAATTGGGAGTTTGCCGGGCTTTACTATGATGAAGGCATCACGGGTACAAAAAAGGAAAAACGCCCTGAACTGCTTCGGATGATTGCCGACTGTGAAAATAGGAAAATAGACTTTATCGTAACCAAATCCATCAGTCGGTTTGCCCGAAACACCACTGACTGTTTGGAACTGGTCAGAAAGCTGATTGACCTCGGCATCTTCATATATTTCGAGAAAGAAAACATCAACACCGGATCAATGGAAAGCGAACTCATGCTGTCGATCCTGAGTGGACTGGCCGAAAGCGAATCGGTCTCTATTGCAGAGAACAGTAAGTGGTCAGTAAAGCGCCGCTTCCAAAACGGTACCTACAAAATCTCCTGCCCCCCTTTTGGTTACGATGCCGTAGATGGACAGTTGGTTGTGAATGAAGCCCAGGCAGAAACCGTCCGGTTTATCTTTAACGCAATTTTGTCCGGGAAAAGCGCTGAAAAAGTTGCGGATGATTTGAATAGCCGCAAGATACCCACCAGAAAAGGCGGTCGCTGGACGGCGACAACCATTCGCGGAATGGCCAATAATGAAAAATACACCGGTGTTGCCATTTTCCAAAAGACCTATACCGATGAGTACTTTAACAGGCACTACAATCATGGTGAGAAAGACCAATATTTAGTTATAAACCATCATGAACCAATTATAAGTCATGAAGTGTTTGCAGCCGCGCAAATTGTTATCGAACAGCGTAGTAAGGAAAAAAGCCTGGAAAGGCACAGCAAAAAATACCAGAACCGGTACCCGTTTTCTAGCAAAATCATCTGCAGCAAGTGTGGCGGCACCTTCAAACGCCGAATCCATTCAAGTGGCAAAAAATACATTGCATGGTGCTGCTCCAATCACATCGCGGACATCAATACATGTTCGATGAAATATATCCGGGAGCACGATTTTGAATATGCCTTTGTAACCATGATGAATAAGCTGATCTTCGGGCATCAGATAGTACTCAAACCGCTGCTTGTGAGCCTGCGCGGGATGAATTCCGATGACAGCCTGGTAAGCATTCAGGAGCTTGACAAGAAACTCGAAGAAAATGCACAGCAGCGAAAGGTGCTGGTCGGCCTGATGACCAAAGGCTACCTTGAACCTCCCGTTTACAATAAGAGCAATAATGAACTAATGCAGGAAGCAGAACGGTTGCAACGTCAGAAGGAATCCTTAGTCCGCTTTTTAAACAGCGACACTCAGAACCTGAAAGAAGTCAGTGAGCTTCTGCACTATACCACTAAAGCAACAATGCTGACCGGCTTTGACGGAGATCTATTTAAGCGCTTTGTGGAACGGATTATTGTGTACTCCCGAATAGAGATTGGATTTGAGCTAAAATGCGGCATTACGCTGAAAGAAAGGCTGGTGAAATAAATGGGCCATACGCCATTTGGCTACCGGATTGAAAACGGGAAAGCTGTAATAGATGACGAAGCTGCTGAGCAAGTAAAAGCTCTGTTCCTGTCCTATCTGTCCGGCGACTCCTTAACAACTGCCGCCCAAAAAGCCGGCATCAATTCTTTCCATGTCGGTATCGGTAAAATGCTGCGAAATACCCGTTATCTTGGTGATGAATATTATCCTGCGATAATTGACCCGGTCACTTTTGCAGCTGCCGAAGCGGAGCGTATTAAACGGGCCACGAAACTCGGCCGCATCCGGGAGCCGAAAGAAGAAACCGAGGTGATCTTTCCCACTGCCTTCTATATAAAAGAAGCAACACAGCAGTTTGACGACCCGTTCCAGCAGGCCGAATACACCTACAGTTTGATAGAAATGGAGGTGCATGAGGATGGAAGCTAAAAAGAGTGTCACTTTGCTTCCGGCAAGAAAACATGCCGCCAAAGCAAATAAAGATGAAGAAAAGCCAAAGCTCCGTGTGGCCGCCTACTGCCGGGTTTCCACGGACAGCGATGAGCAGGCCACCAGTTATGAGGCCCAGATTGAACATTACACGGCCTACATCAACGGTCACCCGGACTGGGTCCTGGCAGGCATCTATGCGGATGACGGAATTTCCGGCACCAACACCAAGAAGCGCGAGGAATTCAACCGCATGATTGACGAGTGTATGGCAGGCAAGATTGATATGGTCATTACCAAATCCATCAGCCGGTTTGCCCGAAACACGCTGGACTGCCTGAAATACATACGGCAGCTGAAGGAGAAAAACATCCCCGTTTATTTTGAAAAAGAGAATATCAATTCCATGGATTCCAAAGGTGAGGTCATGCTGACGATTATGGCTTCCCTCGCCCAACAAGAAAGCCAATCCTTGAGCCAGAATGTGAAGCTCGGTCTGCAATACCGCTACCAGCAGGGTGAAATCCAGGTCAACTGCAACCGTTTCCTCGGCTATACCAAGGATGAAAACAAGCACTTGGTGATTGTTCCTGAGGAAGCCGAAATCGTCAAACGCATTTACCGGGAATACCTTGAGGGAGCCAGCATGCTGAAAATCGCCCGTGGTTTGGAGGCGGATGGTATCCTGAACGGCGCTGGTAGGAAAAGGTGGCACACCAGCAACATAAATCAGATTTTGCGCAATGAAAAATATATTGGGGATGCCCTTTTGCAGAAAACCTACACCGTTGACTTCCTCACGAAAAAGCGAGTCAAGAACAATGGACTTGTCCCGCAATACTATGTGGAAAATAGCCATGATGCCATTATCCCGCGTGAAATTTTCATGCAGGTGCAGGAGGAACTTGTTCGCCGCCGTATTGTGCACACCAGCCCGAATGGGAAGAACAGAACCTTTAGCAGTACGCACTGCTTTTCAAATATGATTATCTGCGGAGGGTGCGGCGAGTTTTACCGCAGGATTCATTGGAACAATCGTGGCAAAAAATCAATCGTCTGGAGGTGCATCAGCCGGCTGGAGAACACCGGCCTGTTCTGCGACGCCCGTACGGTCCTGGAAAGCACCATTGAGCAGGTACTGGTTACCGCTATCAATGAGACACTGAGTGGAAAGGACGATTTCCTTGCCATCCTAAAGAACAATATTGAGACGGTCATAATTCACGAAAACGACCAAACTCTGGCGAACATCAACAAACGGCTGGAGGAGCTTCAAACGGAGCTCTTGAAGTTGGCCAATGCCAAAGCCGACTACGAGGATGTCGCCAATGAGATTTACCGCCTGCGAGAGGAAAAGCAAAAAACCTTGCTGCAATGCGCTAATCGCGATGAATTGCTCAAGCGGATTGATGACATGCACAATTTTCTTCGGGAGCAGCCCACCGCCCTAACCGAATACGACGAGGCGCTTGTCCGGCGGCTGATTGAAAAGGTCACTGTCTACGAGGATAAATTCACCGTGGAATTTAAGTCTGGCGTTAACGCCGAAATTGAAGTATAACATTGGAATGTAAGCAACCCTACTCACCTAAATGGTTAGCAGGGTTGCTTTGTTTTAGCTAATTAACAGCGTATTCCACATTTTCCTTCTTTGACTTTTCGAATTTTTTTGATTGTTTCCTCAATTGTCTTGCCATCGATGTAATAGGAAATTGCTGCATTACCAATCGCTGAAGTTCCAACTGCAGCGATTCCAGAGCTTACTGCTGATCCAGCACCTGGCCATACTGCATTTAAGAATTTAGAACCTTGCTGTGCGACAAGCCTGAATACATAACCTGCTCCGGCTATGCCGCCCATACCTAAAATAAATTCTTTAGCTGCTTCGAGTGAAATGTCTCTGCCACTCAATGATGCAATTAAAGATACTAACACAGCTTGAATGATTAGGAGAACATAAATATCAGATACAGGGATAGGCGTCAGCGCGACAGTTGCGGATATTCCTGAAAATATTTTATTCAGATGTCTAGCCAATCTATTGACCACCTCATTAAGCCGGGAAGCCATCCTCAATCCCATCCGCGCCTCGGAATCAAGGATGGCTTCTTCCAAAATATCAAGCAATTCCTCGATTCTATATCTGCCATCAAAAGCGATTTGTAAATTATCAATATCGTATTTAGGGAGGTTCTCTATGTTTTCAACACAAACTTCCATTCCATCCGGGGTCTGCCAGTCTATCAATGAAGAAACCGCAACGATATTGTCTATCTTTAACCCATTCTTCACAATTATACCTTTATAGTATTGAACAACTTCATTAATCTTACTTATCTTGTTCTCAGGATATTCTGATGGGTTTTTAAAGCGTGTTGGTGCCATTTCGTCGCACTTATTTACTACTACTACAATTGGGAGTCTCATCTTATTAATATCTGCATATGTTTTTGAAAGTTTTTTAAGAAATTCAACATCTGAATTCACATCATCACGATGGGTGCAATTCAACATCATAATTGCTACATCTGGTGAAAACTCATTGATTTGGTTAATAAGCATTTCTTCAGCAGAAACTGAATCATTTATACTTTCAGATTCAGCAATTCCTCTAGTGTCAATGATCTCCATTAAAACTCTTTCATTATCTCTACATTCATATATTTGGGCATTTTCTGTACAACTTTTTATATCACTTACATTCGCAACATACGCTTCACATAAAGCATTAATTAAACTGCTTTTCCCTACTCCGGTCCTACCAATCAAGAAAATTCTTGGAGGTCTATGAGCATCAATACCCTCCATTAATGCCTTTAGGTCCTTGTCACCAAGAATTGAATCCTTGAGCATTACCCTCGTCTTTTCAGGAATTGCATCTGGTAATTTGTCAATCATTTCACCTACCTTGATGTAGAACTTCTTCATGTTCTGCAAGCGTTCCTCGATTTTCATTTTGTCATCCTTCATACTTTCGTTCTCCTCCTATGTATTTATCCGACACAAACCATGTGCTATATAAGCACATGTAAATTTCGCGAATTACCCCTAACATCAATTTTATAGTTAAAAATCTATCCTGACCACATAAACTTGTTAAGTTGTAAAACATCTAAATCGACCACTGTGAGCCTATGTTATCTAAATCGACCACACGCAAACTCATGTTATCTAAATCGCTCTGTCACGTTAAAAATCATGCCTTTGGACTTGTTTCCACGAACCGATATTTTCACGATTTTTGCTCATCCGATTTTTACGTTCAAAACCCGGAAAGCCTCTATTTCAAGGCTTTTCTACACACTTACTTATTGACCCTTGACATCAATACCACCGTCTCAACGTGGCGGGTCCAGGGGAACATGTCCACCGGCTGGACTTCTTTCACCAGGTATCCTTTGCCGGTAAGATAGCCAAGGTCGCGGGCCAGGGTGCCGGGGTCGCAGGATACATAAACCACTCGCGAAGGTGACATTTCCGCCATCGCGTCCAGCGCTTCCCGGCCGCAGCCGGCGCGGGGGGGGTCCAGCACCATAACGTCCGGCCGGAGCCCCTGGGCGGCGAGTTCGGGAAGGCGCTTTTCCACTTCCCCCGTTATAAACTCAACGTTGCTTATTTTATTTAGTTCCGCGTTCACACGGGCATCCTCCACAGCCCGGGAAACCACCTCCAGGCCGTATACTTTTTTAGCTTGCCCGGCTAATAACAGGGCGATGGTGCCGACACCGCTGAAGGCGTCGACAACCGTCTCCACTCCGGTCAGGCCTGCGTATATCAGCACTTTTTCGTACAATACCAGCGTCTGGGCAGGGTTGACCTGGTAGAAAGATGAAGGTGAAATCCGGAAAGTTAGTCCACC
>JAHDOA010000029.1 GCA_018435055.1 Pelotomaculum sp.
AAACTGACTTCCAGGTCGGAACCGTCCCCGCTGTTGCCGACGTCTTTGGCCGTGACGTTTGTAGCGGCAGGCGCGGCAGCTGAGCTTGACCACACCACAGTGTCATTACCTGAAATTTTGAACGGAGCTTCACAGGTTATCACATATTCAGTGTCATATTCATAAGGGGTGGTGTCTATAAAAGCGTTCCACACCTTCCCGTCCTCACCGTTGTTCCTTTTAGCAATATTAATCGCGTCAACACCGTCAGCCATGATTTTCCCCTGCAGCGCCCCAATGGTCGTTACAGTGTCAGTATCGAACTTGAATTTGCCCAGGGTATTCGTGGACGAGATATTGCTGATGGTTATTGTCCCAGTTGGCGACCCGCCGCCTGTGCCGGTTGTTACATCGATGTCCTCTGCTTTATCAACATTAATCGGTTCCTGCTCAAAAGTAGAGCCTGAAACATTAACTTTTGCAGTTTCAATGGTCCCCTGGCCTGTTACTGAGACCGCCGCGTCCAAAGTCATGGAGCTTACTATAGCGTCAGCCGCGATATTAATGGCCGATCCTACCGCTGTTTCAGCTATATTCATGTTGGCTACAGAACCGCCGGCGATAACCAATTTTACTGTGTCGGCGTATACATTTACATTTGCAAAATTACCGTCCAGAGTTATCTCCGCGCCAGCCGGCGCCAGTTCCGTGACAGTCACCGTTTCAAACCCGGGACCGCTTAAGCCCACTTCTATCAGCGCAGCTCCTGTTTCCAGGCGCACAACACTAACAGACGTGTTCCCGGAGGCGACAATTCTTACTCCATTTTTACCCACCGTTATATTTGGCATTGAGCAGTTTTCAAGCGCCACACTCTGGCTGCCGCCGCCTTTAATCACAGTGTTTCCCTGCACTATGACATTTTTCAGTGCAACATCGCCGTCACCGATGCTTTCCGCCAAAAACAGGTTGCCTGTAATGACAGTGTTTTGCAAGGTTACACCCGCGGCACTGATATTTACACTACCGTCAATCGTCTTGACGCCTTCCGCAGGACCATATGTACCCATCATGTCATATGTAGTTGTCTCTATCGAAGCTGCAAGGGCCCGTTCCAGTGTGGAAACTGCTTCCGCCCGCGTAATATATCCCACCGGCTGATATGTTTGATCCGGATACCCGCTCATATAGCCGGCGGCCACAACCGCTCCGATATAACCCTTGCTCCACTGTGGAATGTCAACATAATCAGCGAACTGATTTAACACCTCAGCGTCTTCCGAAACAGCAAGGTTTAATAATCTAGTAATTATAACTGCAGCTTCCTGGCGCTTGATATTTTCATTGGGCCTGAAGGCGCCGTCGTCATAACCTGAGATATAACCGGCAGCAACTGCCCTGGCAACCTCTGCCGCAAACCAATCATTTGAAGAAACATCAGGAAAACTAACCGGAGCAGTGGCGTTTTTCCCGAAAGCTCTGTTGACCATAGTTACAAATTCAGCCCTGGTGATAGTGTTATCCGGCTTGAAGCTGCCGTCCGGATATCCGCTAATATATCCTCTTTCCACCCAATCGTTGATTTGTTTCTCCGCCCAGTGGTTTTGTATGTCCGGCGGCGCCGCTAGAGACTGGCCGGCAAACATCAAGATCATTACAGCGGCCAGCCCTATGGCAAGCAATATTTTGTTTTTAGATTTCACAACCTCTACCCCCTTTTATGTACTTACCAACCTGACCTTTTACCACGATTGCACTCTATCAGCTTGACTTTTTACCACAACCTTCCTATGAAAAAAATTGAAGCCGGGCTGTATTGCGAAAAAGCCAGCCCGGCATAAATTTCCATACTCCCCTTTTCGCAATGAAAGGCACATAAGTTTCCCCATGCACCCTACCGGCCAAGAACCGTGGCTTAATAACTTTAGGTAATTTGGCTCGGAGAGAAAGATATTTAGTTATAAAAAAAGACAAAACCTTATTTCTAAAATAAAGCTTTGCCCCCCTTTCCACAATGGGAGGCATAACGGTTTCCCATTATACCCTATCGACCATGAAACCATACAAATCGCTCAGGTTTAACAAGGCTCGGAGAACAGATATATATTTTCAATAAAATTAAATTTCAACATAAATTTTAGAAATCCTTCTAGGTAATAAATTACACATCTAAATTACACATCTGGCTATCATTTTATGAAAAGTGAAACCCTTAATTAAACAAGACAAAACAGACTCCTGGCATCTTGTCCATTAAGAGCAGACGCTTAGGTTGCCCCGCAGTGCGAATACTGCCCTAGCTATGTTTAGGATCTTAAGACTGCTGAAAGAGTTTCCAAACATCTGCGAGCTGTTCCAGGAAAAACTGGTTTTCATCAGGAGTGCCGATGGTAATCCGGGCAAAGGTATTATATCCCCAGAGGCTGCCCGGCCTTATAATTACTCCTCTTTTTAACAGTTCGGGAAAGAGAAATTTCATGTCCATGCCCAGATCGGCGAATATGAAATTGGCCTCGGTGGGGACAAAATTAATTCCAAGGCTCACCAGCCCGTCGCAAATGACCTGTTTGCCCTTCTGGTGAACATCCTTGACCTGGCATATAAACTCATTGTCCGCCAGGGCCTCCAGGGCGCCGGCCTGGACAACCCGGTTTGCCGCAAACGGCTCTCTGATTTTTTCCATCTGAGTGACATAGTCGGGCCTGGCCATTCCGTAGCCAAGGCGCAGGCCAGCCAGTCCGTATATTTTAGAGAAAGTGCGAAAAACAACAACATTTTCATTTTCTCTCAGGTACTCAATACTGTCCGGATAGCGAGGGTCATCTACATACTCGTAATAAGCCTCGTCCATCACCACCAGCACCTCTGGCGGTAAGGAATCAATAAGGTTTTTCAGGTCCTCTTCATACACGATAGTTCCGGTGGGGTTGTTGGGACTGCAAATAAAAATCATTTTAGTTTTGGGACCGACAGCGTTATAAATATCCCCCACGCTTATATGGAAATCTTTCAGGGGTACTTCCACCGGTATGCCGCCGGCCACAACAGTGCTGGTGCGGTAAGCCGCGAAAGTGGGCGCCGGTATGATTACCTCGTCTCCGCTGTTGACGAATGTGTTCACCACCAGCGGGATTAAATTATCCACACCGTTGCCTAATATAAAATGGCGGGGCGTAAGTGAATGCTTCCCGGCTAGAGCTTCTCTCAGCTCATAGCACCCGCCGTCCGGGTACAGGTTAATTTCCTCCAGGACATTTTTCATTCTCGCTACGGCTTTAGGGGAAGGGCCGATTGGGTTCTCATTGGAAGCCAGTCTGACGATTCGTCCCGTCAGGCCCAGTTCACGCCTGACTTCTTCTACGGGCTTGCCCGGAATATACGGGGTCAGTTCCGCCAGGCCATTTCTGAAAAATTTTATGTCTTCCCGGCACATTTTTAATCACCTTTCTGCTAAGGGGCAAGCAAGATTTTGCACGCCTTTTTATTCTCGGATGTAAGCAGGTCAAATGCGGCGGCAGCAGATGCCAAAGGCAGCACGTGGGTAACAACGTGATCGACATCCAGCGCGCCGCCGGCTATAAGCTCGATCGCCCGGCGCAGGTCACCCGTTTCATAGGCGTTCACTCCGGCAATATCAAGTTCCTTAACAACAATATCGTTAGGATCAATTATTACTTTTTCTTCGTACAAACCGGCCATTACCAGCCTGCCCTGCGGCCTGAGCCATCCCAGCGCGCCGGCCAGGGTTGTCTCCAGCCCCACCGCCTCGACCACCACATCAGGCTGGTCAACCTGCTCTGCCGGAAATGCCTGCAAAGCAGCTGCTCCCAACCCACCGGCCAGCTCAAGCCTGTCCAGCGATATGTCTATCATTGTCACCCGTGTTACCGACATGGCCTTTGCCGCTATTACTGTGAGGAGGCCGATCGGGCCGGCGCCAACGACGCCAAGGTGCTCCACCTCTGAAAAACGCCCCTGCCCGGCGATGTGCAGCGCTACCGCCAGGGGTTCCACCAGGGCAGCCCGGCGCAGGTCTACCGGAGCTGGTATCTTTAAAAGTTTTTTTTCGTCTAAAACCAGATATTCGGCAAAACAACCCGGCATAACCTCACCGATAAATCCCAGAGTGGGGCACAGGTTGTAAGAGCCTTCCCCGCACCAGCGGCAGACGCCGCAGGAAACACGCGGGTCACCCACGACATGGTCACCGGGATTCAGTTCAGTTACACCCTCGCCGATCTGCTCCACCACACCGGCAAACTCATGCCCCATAGTTTCCGGGATGGAGGTAACAAACATACCTTTTCTGAAAATATGCAGGTCGGACCCGCAAATTCCGGCATAGGCGACCTT
Source organism: Pelotomaculum sp. (assembly GCA_018435055.1). Lineage (GTDB taxonomy): Bacteria > Bacillota > Desulfotomaculia > Desulfotomaculales > Pelotomaculaceae > Syntrophopropionicum. Next base: position 4,333 of record JAHDOA010000029.1, read on the forward strand.
AACCAGGGCCTGGCCGGGTCCGCATACCGGTTTCGGCACATCTTCAACACGCACCTGCCCAATCCCATAAAAGCGGGCTGCAAGCAAAAACAATCACCTCCGAAACGCTAAATTAGATACTTTGAGTTTCATAATCATAAGCAAGTCAGCGGTCAGGGGGCACACCTCTATCACGGGTATTTCTTTTGAGTCAGAGGAATATCCCAGATTCGACTATTTTGTGAACCGCTCCAAAATAGCGTTGCCGTGCGCGGGAAATCCCTCGTATTCAGCAAGCTTAACCATTGCGTCCTTCAGGTTAGCCAGCCCGTCCCGGGAGAAATATTCAAACGTTACCGCTTTATAGAAATCGGCCGTCTTCAGGCCGCCCGCCACCGTAGCCTTGCGCCCGGTGGGCAGAACGTGGTTCGGGCCTGAGCCGAAACAGCCCGTGGATAGCGGGGTATAATGGCCCAGGTAGATACCGCCTGCGTTCTTTATTTTCTGCATATCCTGTAGCGGCTCCGCGGTCATGATCTCCAGGTGCTCCCCGGCATATTCATTAACAAAGTCAATTGATTCCGCCAGTGAATCTGTAAGAATAATAGCGCCGTACTTTTTAAGTGACTCGACTACGAAATTTTTCCTGTATTCGTTCAGTCGCTCGATGTGCCGACCGATTTTTTCCTGCACCGCGTACGCAAGAGCTGGCACGTGGGTAACCAGCACACCGGCTGAATCCAACCCGTGCTCCGCCTGGATGCAGATGTCCGCGGCGGCAAATTCAGGGTTGGCCGATTCGTCAGCCAGGATAATGCCCTCACCGGGTCCGGCCAAAGTTCCTATTTCCACCTTTCCGTAAAGCAGTTTAAAGGCAGCCAGCACATACTTGCTGCCCGGGCCGACGATTTTATCAACCTTCGGTACCGTTTGGGTGCCGTGGGCCATAGCCGCTACCGCCTGGCTGCCGCCCACACTGAACACCGCGTCCGCTCCGCAGACATCACACGCGATGAGGGTGCCGGGAGGTATCGCGCCGTCGGGCGCCGGTGGGGTACAAACATAGACGTTGGGCACCCCGGCCACTTTGGCCGGCAAAACTGACATCATTACTGCGGAGGGAAACCATCCCCTGCCGCCCGGCACATAACAGCCGACCTTTTCCAGCGGTATGATTACCTGTCCGGCAACCAGACCGGGAGATACCTCGGTGGACCACATCTTATTGGGCATCTGCGCGGCATGAAAACGCTTGACATTACCGGCCAGGGTGCGGATCGCCTCAATGGTTTCACTGTCCACCTTCCGGTAGGCTTCCTCAATCTCTTCCCGGGATACCCTGATCCTATTCTGGCAGATCGTCACGTCCTCAAATTTTTTGGTATACTCTACCAGTGCTTTATCTCCATGCACCTTTATGTCAGCAATCACTTTTTCGACATCGTCCATGATCGACTCTGTTTCAGTTTCGCTTCTCTTGATGATCCTGGTATAGTCTGCAGCCGATATTTCCTTGAGCTTGTATACCTGAATGTACATTATTTCATATTCCCCTTTTACTTACTTAATGACAGGACAGGAAAGCCCCCGCGGATGCCTTTTCGGGGGGCTCCAAGCCCACGCGGTTAATTTTGCTAAATTACATAAGAGTTAACTTAAGCTATTTTTTCCACAGGTCGCTTAACTTGTTTTCCCACAGGCGCGGGTCGTCGGCATTTACATCCAGCGGTACCAACGGACCCTGCAAGATAATAAAGGCGCCTTCCTCGGCCCACGTGTTTTCCACAACTTGGGCCGGTGACCAGAGAGCATTTTCTTTTGTTACTGTATCGCCAATCTTGGGGGTCGGATTGCCTTTATTGATGTCGTAAAGGTACTGCACCGCCATCTGGGCCGAGTCAAAGGCCGGCTGCTCAACAATAGCCAGCGCCTTGCCCTCTTTGATCAGCCCCAGCCCTTCCGGCCCGATGCAGATACCGCAAATGCCGTAGTCTTTCGGATTCTTACCAGCCGCCTCAATAGCGGAGACTGCGCCCGGGCCCATGATGTCAGGGGTCTGCACGTAGACGCCCAGCACCTGGTCACCGTGGCGGGTCAGCAAGTCGCTGGTCCTTTCATGGGAGTCCACATCGTTCCAGTTCCCCTCGCCCTGAACAACTGTAAGCTGCGGGTACTGGTCGGTTACGGCGCGCAGGCCTTTGCTGCAGGACTGGGTAAACATGTCTTCCAGTGCTCCAGTTATCTCGATCACTACACCACTGGGAACTTCGCCGCCGTTGCGGTCCTTAATTCCCTGGACGAAAGCTTCAGCCGCTTTCTTGCTGGACTGTTCGATATCAAAGGAAATAAAATAATCAACCTTGCCGCCCTCCGGTGAGGTGTCAAGGGCGATCACCGGGATTCCGGCTTCATTTAGTTTTTTAACCCCGGGAACGATAGCTTTCAGGTCTACCGCGCCGGCCATTATAAACCCATCAACCTTCTGGGTGATGAAGGTGTCCATCAATTCCATGATCTTCATGGAATCTGCCTGGCCGTCTTTTATATCCACCTTGACGCCCAGTTCCTGGGCTTTTCCTTCGGCGCCCTTGATAAATGCCTGGACGAAGGGGGCGCCGGGCTCTTTGATGACCATACCGAATTTTAGCTGCCCTTGCTGCTCCGGCTCTTTCTGGGTACCGCAGCCAGCCAGCAGGGCAGTTGCAATCAAGGCCACCAGCAGAATACTCAACCATTTAAAACGCACGACAAGACCTGGTTTCTGAAACTACATATATCTGATTTATGAAGAATAATCCAGATTTGTTGATGCTCCTCTCCCGTCCGACTAACGGGAGGCAGTGTCACAGGATTCAACTGCTAGGCTACAGGCCATCGTCTGTGCCGAGTGATTCATCCCGGAGGATTTCCCGCCGCTGCCTGATGCGAGCATACTTTATGATACTGGCCTTTCTCTGCGTGTACCAGTACCATAACGAAAACTCTCCAAAAAGCGGCAACCTGTACCTAACATGTTTTTTCGGTGAACCTGCCATGAAACCAGGCTTTTCACCTTCCTTCTTGTTGATTTTTTAACCTAACCTAACACAGCTTTTTTACTGTTGACCACTGTTTTCGCAACATCAACCTCCTTGTTCCTGAATTATTAACCTTCTCACCTGCTCCTGGTGCAGCAGGTGATTTCGCACTTTGATCCGTACGCGGTCCAAAACGATGGCCACGAAAATGAGCGCGCCCTGGGTGGCATAAACCAGGGTTACCCCTACCCCCAGCAGGTTTAGGGAATTTGAGATCATGCCAAGTAGCAGCGCCCCTCCCAGCATGCCCAGCGGTGTGCCCTTGCCCCCTTCCAGGCTCGCCCCGCCTAAAATAGCGCCGGCAAAAGCAAGCATCACCATGCCTTCGCCCATTGAATTTGACACTGAATTCTGCCGGCCTGCTGCTAAAAGACCAGCCACAGCGGCCAATAGGCCGGCGATAACAAAGGCGTAAATTACCATCCGTTTGGTATTAATGCCGGAAATGTAACTGGCCCTGGCGTTACCGCCGGTGGCCACAAAATGCCTGCCGAAGGCTGTATATTGCATAATAAAATGAAAAATAAGGAAAATAATAAAAACTATAAGTACGGCTACCGGGATATTGCCGATCGTCCTGGCCTGGCCTGCGTATGTATACACTTTTGCCAGTGGGAAAATAGAAAGCGGGATTAGAAACAGCGCCAGCCCTCTCAGGATGATCATCATCGAAAGGGTTTGCAGAAACGGATTAACTTCTATTTTAGCGATACAAATGCCATTAAATAGACCAATCAAAGCGCCAATAGCCAGAGTTAAAATTATGGCGGTTACCGGATCTAGAGAAAAAGGCAGCCAGCGGGTGGCCAAAAGCATGGCCACGCCCGGAGCAAAAACCAGGGTAGATTCCAAGGACAGGTCAAGGTGCCCGATAATCAGGATCAAACCTTGGCCCAGTACCAGCATACTCATGATCGCCGAGTGATACAGTATGTTCACCATATTGCCATAGGTGGCAAACATGGGGGTAATGATGGCGTTAAGCAGGAAAAAACCGGCTAGAATCACCCAGATCAGGTTATCCAGTAAAAAAAGCTCTATCTGTAACTTCCTAGGCATTAAACTAAACTACTCCTTTGTTAATTAACTAACTTAAATGCAACCAAATCAGGAACATTTGTCCTGCACGCCACCCTGAACAGCCAGGAACAAATCGTTTTCTTTCAGCTCTCCGCGCAAAAACTCACCGGTGATCCTGCCTTTATAAATGATCAAGATCCGGTCGCAGATGTTGATCAGGTCCTCAAGGCCTGGTGACGTTATAATTACGCCGGCGTCCCGGCTCAAGTTATTTTTTACGATGTTTAATATCCCCTGCTTGGCGGATATATCTACTCCCTTGGTGGGTTCGTCCAATAGGAAAACGTGCGGCCTGGCTGCCGCGATCTTGCCTACTACAACCTTTTGCTTGTTGCCGCCGCTGAGCTGACTGACTTCCTGTTCCGGAGAGGCGACTTTTATATCCAATCCTTTAATTAGGTTAGCCACTGCTTTTTTTTCTTTATTTCTGTTGATCAGCAGTCCTTTTTTTACATTATTTAATGAATTTAATATTAAATTTTCCCTGACACTGAGGTTGTTGATCAGGCCTTCCTTTTCCCTGTCCTCAGGCAAGTAAACAATACCATCTTTGAGAGCTTCCGCAGGCGACGCAAAACGCCGCTTTTGTCCATTTGCATAAATAGCGCCCTCATCCGGGTGATCGATGCCGACAATTCCTTTAAATATTTCAGTCCTGCCGCTTCCCCTGAGGCCTGCCAGCCCTAGTACCTCCCCCTTTTTGAGCTTGAAAGTAATTTTGTGATAGACGCCCAGCCTGGTCAGGTTCTCCACCGAAAGGACTATTTCACTCATATCCTTTAATTGCGCGGTGTCTGCCTCAATATCGCTGCAAAATTCTTCCCCTACAATTAGGTCTGAGAGCTTGTCCTTGTCCAGTTCCGAGCAGTTTTTTGTGATAATGCTGTGACCGTCGCGCAGGACGGTAACCCGGTCACATACTTTGAGCAGTTCTTCGGCCCGGTGGGATATAAAAAGAATTGTGCTGCCCTCTCTCTTTCTTTCCTGGATAATCCTGTACAGCAGTTCTTCATCTTTTTGTGATAACGACGCTGAGGCTTCATCCAATATTATTATATCTGACTCGTCGACGTAGCAGGCCTTAAGGACAAGCAGCAACTGCTGTTCGCTGACAGGCAGGTCACCCGCCTTCACCCTGACATTAATATCCAAAGCGGCCTTTTTTACTACCTGTTCCGCTTTCGCGTACAGTTCCGTCCAGTTGATTAGCCTGCCCTTCCTGGTATAATCAGAAATAAAAAGGTTCTCCGCCACGGTAAAGTCCAGGATTAACTGCGGCTCCTGAGGAACAAAAGCAATCTTTTTTTTCCTGGCGTCAATTCTGGACAGGCTGTCATAGCCTTTGCCGCCAACAAATATCCGGCCACCGGTCGGCGTTATGATCCCGGCGATAATTTCGACAAGGGTGGACTTTCCCGCCCCGTTCTTGCCGATAATGCCGTGCACTTCACCCTTTTTGACATCGATGTTAACCTTGTGCAGCGCCACCGTGCCGGGGTAAATTTTAGATATATCCTGCAACTTAAGCGCGGTGTCGCCTGGGCAAACTACCGACGGTGCGTCTTTGTCCTGATGGTCCAAATACTTTACCCCCTTTCGCAGGACTAATTACTTGCCCCTGCGCTTGTCTGCAGAACGCTGGTGAACCTTTAGCCCTTCCACTCCGGCCAGGTGGGAACAGGCGTCCGCCAGGCTGGCGGCGCCCTCCCCGGTTAGTTTCTGGAAGGATGATACTTTAACGAAAATGCCTGCCCATACCCCGCTGGAGAAGCGGGAACAACCCATTGTCGGCAGTATGTGATTTGTTCCCGATATATAGTCGCCAAATGCCACGGGAGCATTTTCACCGATAAAAAGTGAACCGTAATTGTGCAGTTTATTAATCAGTTCATTATTTTTCATTGTTAGCAGGACAAGGTGCTCCGGCGCAAACTGGTCCGATACTGCGGCAGCTTCGCTCAGAGTATCCACCAGGATGACCTGCCCGTTATCCTCCCAGGCTTTTAAAGCCGTCTTCCCGGTTTCCAACGAGCCGGCTTCAATGTAAATAGACTCCAGCACCTGTCCGGCCAGTTTGCTGCTGTCCGTCACCAGGATACCCCCGGCTGTGGGATCATGCTCACACTGGGCCAGCAGGTCACAGGCCACGGTGGCGGGATCTGCGTCTTGATCAGCAATAATCAATACCTCGCTGGGTCCGGCCAGGATATCGATGCCCACAATACCGCTAACCTGCCTCTTAGCTTCAGTTACATAAGCATTTCCCGGCCCTACGATCATATCAACCCGCGGTATACTTACCGTCCCGCAAGCATAGGCGGCCACAGCCTGGGCGCCGCCCATGCAGTAGATTTCGTCGGCGCCGGCTATATCCATAGCCACCAGCACAGCCGGGTGTATCCCGGCAAAGGCCTTTGCCGGCGGCGAACAGGCCGCCACTCTCTTTACTCCGGCCACCCTGGCCGGGACGATCGACATGAGGGCGGAGGAAGGCAACGGGTAGCGCCCGCCGGGCACATATGCGCCGCAGGAAGATACCGGAATCAACCTGTGTCCCAGTATAACTCCCGGCGAGCTTTCGTATTCCAGCGGCAGCAGGCACTCAATTTGTTTTTCCGCGAAGGATCTAATTCGGGCGGCAGCCAAGCGTAAATATTCAATGGTTTTCTCGTCAATCCGGCTATATGCTTTTTTTACTTCCTCCGGCGACACCCGTAAATTACTGAGCGCCACCCCGTCATAGCGGCGGGTCAGCTCCAACAGAGCCTGATTGCCCCCTACGCGCACGTTTTCAATTATTTTCGCCACATCTTCTTCGATGCTAACAATTTTTGCGCTTGTTTCTGCCGCCTTTTTTATAAATATCATTGCTTTTCGCCGCCTTAAGCTGGTTTTTGGTTTAATTTTAACAGATTTATTAGATAGGACAAAGCCCCGGCCCAGCGCACCCCGCCAATTTTATTTTTCCCCGGTTGGCGTCAATTGTCAAATCATCTACCTGCGGACTATTGGTGATCATACCACAGATTAAATTAAAAATCCTCCTATCGTTCGACAAAATCCACAAGGGACGACAAAATATTATAGTCTAATAAATTTTAAACACCCGTGACGCAAACCGTTGATATAAACAAAAGTAAGCAGGGGCTCGCACCCCTGCCCAATCCCCAAAGCTATATATTGCAGGTACATAGCTTTAAACTAGCAGTTTAATGTATTTTGTATGCAAAGGTTGCCACATCACTATTATTCTTTCCAAGACCAACAGCGAGGGCTTTTATGGTCATGTTCTGGTTAACAATGATGACACGGCTTGGCTCTTGTTTAAAATAGGTTGTGCCGGGATTGTAAACCAGGCTTTTTTCATTCGGCTCACTTCCGTCCAAAGTGTAATATATTTTAACCGTATCCAGGTTTGGATGTTGCAAAACTACACCTGTTCCTGGTTCAACCTCACCGGGCGCTGGTTCGGCGCTGATGGGCGCCCAACGGCCCGCTTCAGTTGTGGACACCTCAATCAGCGCCACATCTCTGACGAAGGCGGGAACAACCACCTCGTTTAACCCAGTCTGCCCAATCAGCAGGCGCAGGCCACTGCCCCTGGCCTGGCTCAAATCGCGGCTCCCTTCCCGGTGCTCCCAGGCCAAAATAGCCGGTACCTCCACTGCCTCCCTGTCACTGCCTTCCATTAACCCGGGGAAGTAAAAACGCCGCTCGTCCAGCTGTTCCCTGGTCAGGACAATGGTGTATCCGTCCGCGCCCGTTATCTTAATGGTTTTGGCGGTATCAGATATGCCGGCCTTTGTTAACAAGTAGGAGAGGGAAAGGCCGCTACCAACAAAAAAATTTTTTGTCCCCACGTTATTGACGGTGGAATAGCATACGCCTACCACAGCATCCTGCAAGCCCTTTAATTCATCTACTGTGTACCGGCACGGCTGTCCCACCCCGTTACCCGTGATCTGCAAGACGCCCGAAACAAATTTGGGCGCATTATTTTTTGCGTTTTTTGCACAACCAGCTGGCAGGACTAAAATGGCCAGCGTCAGGACAACTGTAATTGCTTCGAACAACTTGAGTCGTCTGATCATACGGGATAACACTCCTATCACAGAGTACCGCCACCAGGTTTAGCTCCTATTTACTTCTGTGCCGCATTTTTCAATCACTGCTTAGCCAATGCCTTGATAATGACGGTCGCTGCCTCAGCCCGGCTCGCCCTCCCCTGGGGCTGAATGGTATTGTCCGGGTATCCGCTCATAATCCCGTTCTGTACAACAGCACCCACAGCCTGCTTAGCCCATGGCGAAATACTGCCGTTATCGGCAAAACCGGTTTCACCGCCAATGGAAGCCAGGCGGGCCGCTTTGAAAATCATTACTGCCATTTGCTCCCTGGTAATTAGGTCGTCCGGGCCAAAGGTACTGTCATCATAACCATTGATGATCCCTCCGGCTGTCGCCGCTGCTATTTGTTCTTTTGCCCAGTGGCCGGCAGTATCAGCAAATATTTTACCACTCCTGCTCTCCAGTTTAAAGGTCTTGACCAGTATACCGGCAAACTCCGCCCTGCTGATGCTCTTATTCGGCTTGAAAGTCCCATCCGGGTACCCGCCGATAGCGCCGGTGGTCACGAGTGTCTCAATGTGCCTCTGCGCCCAGTGGCCGCTCACGTCTTTAAGGGACGGTGCTTCTTTCTTTTCAACCTCTTCGGCCTCTCCTTCTTCTCCAGCCTGCCCGGTGGCGGCAACCTTGTACGTATAGGTGGCTACCTCGCTGTCCTTTTTACCAGGTCCAATGGTCACAGCCTTGATAACAGTGTCTTGATTGATCGGCCCAATCGGTTTATTGTATTTACCCAGCACATCCGCTCGCGCCGACCACCAGCGTTTGGCAATCCAGTTGTACATCGGGCTGTTAAATGTGGGGGTACTGCCGTTGGTTGTATAATATACCTTGTCATCGTCCATGTTTTCATTGCTCAGAGCCACCATTGTTCCCGCCGGTACAAATCCGCCCTCCGGGTTTGCCCGCGGTGTGTCCCAGCGGGGCGGATCATCCGTCAGCACCTCAATTTTGTTCAGGTATTTTACAAACAAGTTGCCGTTCTGTTCGGTAACCGCCCGCTGGCCCAGCATTAGCAGCGGTGTGTTCAAATCGCTCATATAAGCCGGGTTGTCGCTGCCCTCCACGCTCACCAGGGCAACAATCGGTTCCACAGGCCTGGCGTCTGCCGTAGAACCGGCGATGTTCCCATCACTGTCTGTCCCGCTGTCATCTTTAAAATATGGAAAGCAGTAACGTTTGTCAACCAGCAGCTCCTTTAACGTAAGCGTGGTGGTATAGCCGTCATTAGAAGTAAATTTGATCATGGTGGCGTTTCCTTTAATTCCCACCGCACTGAAAAGGTCACGCAGTTGCACCCCGGCGCCGGTATACCATTTTTTTGTCGGCCAGGTATTTACTGCGCTGTAGACCTGTTGATGCTGCTGCATTTCTGCCAGTTGATCCCGGGTGAAAACGCCGGGGTTGGCTACACCATCTCCAGTGACTTCAAGCTGAAAATCCCGCGCGGCAAAGACATCTTGCGGCGTGATCATAGTCAGGACGCCAAAAAGCAGCACGCCAAACGCGCCAGCCAGGAGGACATACAGTAATTTGTTCTTCACGGCTCGCATTGAAAATTCCCCCTTCAATTTTATAATAATCACACGCGGTACACTCTTTACTGCTGGTTGGTCAGCATAAACAGCTTTCCGGTAGCCGGATCCTTATAGACAGTGCCCATCTTTTGATAAGACCTGCCCCGGCCCTCCTCACTCTCAACCAGGTCATCGCGTATGTCCGGCTCTTCCGTAAGCTCCTGCCCGCGGTCCAGGTTGATGCGATCCCCTCTTGCAGTCAGGTCGACATTCCAGTTGAGGACCAGCGCCAGCATCAGCCCGCACGCGAACACAAGCATGGCGTCCACGATGTTAATGGCCCCTTCCAGGGGATTGTTCTCTTCTCTGTCCCTAAGCCTTCCCCTGCTCCTCAGCCCGCCTCCCAACACCAAACACCTCCAATATGCCTTCCAGCAGCGCTTCAAGAGATGATAAATAGTCCTCATACCACCTTTTTCGCTGCCGGGAAATGAAGAATGCAACACCAGCCGCGGCGAGTCCTGTCACAGTCGCGTCAAAGGCAGTGAGCAACGAATCGGCGAGCCCCTTGGGATCGCCCTGGCCCAGGGCGATTAAACCAGGTCCCAGCGGGATCAGTGTAGCCATCAAACCAAACATGGGACCCAGCCTGGCTATCAGATCGGTGCGGTTTGTTATCCGCACATAATGGAGCTCCTCTGTGGCCAGCAGACGACGCGCCAGGGCCTGGTATGGCGCAGCAGGCAACCCACTATGGCTGACCATTTCCATTAAGGCCAATTTCTGCCGCCGTAGGAGTCCGCTGTTTTCGATCAGGCTCTGGACTTCCCCTTTGTTTGTTTTCTGTAGCGAATCCAGCAACGCGGGTACATCTACCCTGGTATTGCGCCGCTCCTGCCAAATTTCCACCACCAGGCCGCCCAGTTCGAAAACCACACATGCCACCAGTAAAAGCAGGACCGCGATAGTAGGCGCCAGCAAACCGGATGAAATGGCGTGCATTGTTTCTTTAAGTGGCGCTAAAAGAGATATTGTCAAACCGCCGCCCCCTTCATATATTCCCTGTACTTTATACCTGCTCCCGAAAGGAACAGGAGGACAAAAACTACTGTCATGCAGATGTACTGGATATTCGTTTGCTCCGGCAGATTTAATGTAATAGGTTCGGCGGTCACTTCAAATACCTGCCAGCTATATTCAGCTTCCAACCGGTCTGGATTAGTTGTACCCGCGCCGGGCGCCTCTATGGTCGCCAGGTACTGAACGTTAGCGCCGGGCACCTGACGTGCCGCTGCTGGGTTTTCTTCAAGCCCGCTGTCTACTGCTTGCCCTGCCTGTATATCCGGTCCGGCCGGGGGATGCGTCTGCGATCCCCACACCGGCGGCTCGACAAGATTGGCTGGTTCCTCATTTTCCATGCCTTCCTCATCCCCGCCGGGGTTAAAGCCCGTCACCACGCAGCTGTCCGTCAGCCCCCCGCTTACTGTTTGCACGGTAACCACAGCAGAGCCAGCTCCAACTACAGTGACCAGACCATTGTTATCAACCACTGCCACGCTGGTATCGCTGGAGCGCCAGGTCACCCTTTTGTCGATGGTATTTTTTGGCCCTACCGTTGCTGCCAGCACAAAACTGCCGCCCACTTTCAGCCTGATGTTTTCCTCATCAAGAGCCACCGAGGTGGGTGGCCCACCCAGTATTTCAATTTTTTCAGGATCGCCGATCTTATAAGTAAAGGTCACAACCTCACTGTCATACCTGCCGGGCCCGATAGTGACAGCTTTAATGACTGTGTTCTCCCTAATTTCTATCGCTTTGTTAATGGAACTCAGGCTTTCCGGCCGCAGGTCCCACCACCTGCTGGCGCTCCAGTTGAACATCGGGCTGTTGATGGTCGGGATGCTCCCGTCAGTGGTATAGTACACTTTATCCACATCACCGACTTTGGAACTAAGCTCCAGCAAGGTCCCGGCAGCCACCTCGCCGCTGTCGACATTTACTTTAGGCTTATCCCATTGCGGCGGCTCTTCGGTGAGCACCTCAATTCTGCTTACGTATCTAAGAAAAAGGTTGGTGGTCTGCTCAGTTACAGCGCGCTGGCCACAAATCAGTAGCAGCGTGTACATATCGTTCATATCGACGGGATCACTGCTTCCCTCTGCGCTCAACAGGGACAGGATAGTCTCTACCTCTTGTGCGCCGGCAAGAGAACCTGGAATACTGCCGTCAGTGGCGCTGTTTTCCTGCAGGCCGGGAAAATAATAACGCGGGTCCTCTAATAACTCCCTCACTGTGAGCGTTACCGAGTAGCCGTCACTGGATGTAAAAATAATCAACCGCGCATTAGGCTTTATATTGGCGATAGCAAGTAGATCACTTAATTTAACCCCCTGGCCGACATACCAGCTCTTGGTGGGCCAGGTGTTGATGGTGCTGTATACGTGCTGGTATTGCTCCATGCCCTGCAGTTGCTCCAGGGTAAAAGTGACCGGGTTGGCGACACCGTCGCCGGTGATCTCCAACTGAACGGACGTATAGGCGCCGGCATTCGCCGGCGCTATAAAGCCAAATACGCAAACGAATAAAAACCCGGCTAAAAAGAGCGCCTCCAGGCTATGAATGTAGCATTTCATGCCTGCCTTCCTTGATATTTTCCCCTGTCTGCCGGCTGGGCCGGAAAAACTATTATGTCCCATGTCCTTTTTGTTCATTTTGCCTTCCCTCTTACTTATCTAACGCGTTTAAAATTACCGTAACCGCCTCGGCCCTGGTTGCGTTTCTTATGGGCTGGAAGGTATTATCGGGATAACCGTTAATTATTTTTTTCCCGGCTGCGGCGGAGACAGCTCCCCTGGCCCATTCCGAGATGCCGTCCCAGTCGGCAAAACCAATTTCTTCATCCAGATAAGGAATCCGGGCCGCTTTGCAGATCATCACGGCCATCTGTTCCCGGGTGATGCAGTCGTCGGGGCCAAACATGGCCTCACTGTAACCACTGGCTATGCCATAGGTGGCGGCGACAGCAATGAAATCCTTAGCCCAGTGCCCGCCTGTGTCATCAAAAACCCTGCTGCTCTTCCCCTCAAGGTGAAAGGCTTTAACCAGGATCATAATAAACTCAGCCCTGGTGATCGGATGATCAGGCTTAAAACTGCCGTCCACATAGCCGCTGACGGCCCCCATGTCCCGCAGCCTGTTTATGCTTGATGCCGCCCAGTGCCCGGCTATGTCTGTGAATCCCGGGGTATGTTGCTGTGCAATCTCCGGGATCTGTACAGGTTCCACAACGGTTGGGTCATAAATCAATACCGCAAATTTTGTAAAATGATCTACCTGCACGCTGATGGTATTATCAGCAACAGAGCCACCTAGTTTAACCCATTGTTCCAAAGCTTCGTCATAATAGAAGATGGCGAGCGTCTCAGCCGCGCCTACAAGCGTGGGGTCAAAGCGCAGCTTTATGGTCACAGCGCCGGCAAAGCTGTAGTTGTATTCTCCGCCAATGCTGAACTCATATATCCCGCTGCCCTGTTTATACCCTGCCGGCAACGCGGCAGGCATGGAGGCTTTCTCAATTTTTACCTCCAGTTCGTCGTCCAACAATGTTCCCGGCGGCAGTTCAATCTCCGCCTCGCTGCCCAGCCTGATGACACTGAGTTTGTCTTTGCCGGCGGTGCCGGAAACTGCGGAAGGAGCCTCTTTAACCTGGTATTTAAAAGTCACAACACTGCTGTCCTGCCTGCCGGGGCCGATAGTAACAGCTTTGATTGTGGTGGGCGCGTTGATTACTACAGGCTTATTAATGCTTTCGACAACCCCGTCTCCCCGCGTCCCCCACCAGCGGCTGGCCACCCAGTTATACATCGGGCTATCAATGGTCGGGTTGCTCCCGTCTGTTGTATAATAAATCTTGTCGTCGTCCATTTTGTTATTATTGAGCCTTACCAGTGTCCCCGCCTCCACATCCCCGCCAGTCGGGTCCGCCACAGGTTCGTCCCATTTGGGGGAGGAGGTGGTTGTTACATTTATACTGCTTAGCATTTTTACAAACAGGTTTCCGTTCTGCTCAGTAACCGCCCGCTGACCTAGCATCAGTAGCGGTGTGTTCAGGTCGCTCATATAACCGGGATCGTCACTGCCTTCCACGCCCAGCAGTGCCACCAGCGGCTCCACTTCCACCGCTCCTGCCGCTGAACCGGGTACATGTCCGTCAGCGTCACTAATGCCGTCCTTAAACATAGGGAAATAATACCGCGTATCGTTTAATAATTCTTTAACTGTTAAATCAATGTGAAAGCCGTCCGCAGAGGTGAATCTGAGCTGCTGGGCGCTGGACTTCATGCCGGCTGCCTGCAATAGATCGCGCAGCTTGACTCCCTCTCCAACATACCATTTCTTGGTGGGCCAGGTATTGATTGCGCTGTATACCAGACGGTGCTGGTCCATATCCTGAAGCTGTTCCCGGGTGAATTTTTTGGTATTGGTGACACCATCCCCTGTTATTGTCAGGACCACATTTCCCTCCGGGACGTCCCCTCCCGTGCTGGTGACGCATTTGAAGGTACTTGTAAAAGGCGCAGGTATTTCCAGGCATTTAAGGGTGATTGAGTAGATTCCCGTGTCGGCGCTGGAGCTTAAGGAGAAACTGGTTTCGAATTTACCATCAACTGTTACAATATCTAAAGGCCCGTAAACTATTTCCCCCAGCGGTCCGTTCACCTCTATACTCAGGCTTGCAATACCACCTGCGATCCCCAGGATAGGAACTGTCTGCCCCTGCTTGAACTCCTGCCCGTCTGATGGACTGTCAAGGGTCACCGTGGACGGCGCTGCAATCATTGGTTGGATTACATTTGCCCCTTCGTATCCAGCGGCTTTTACTGCAACCACGTAATCACCGGCTGCAGTAAATACACCGGCGTCAATGTTGATGTTGCCTGCCGTGACTGTATACCGGCCCGCAATGGGGCCCCCATTTACTGTTATGCCGGTAATGGCCTCCCGCCAGTCCGGATTATCGGTGAAGGTGATGTCCACCTCCCGACCGACAACGTTGTCATCTGTGTCGGCTATCAGGACCGGCGGCGCAGCCAGCGGAACCTTATATTCAAAAGTGACGATATCGCTGTCTTCCCTGCCGAAACCGATGGTGACCGCTTTGATCATCATGTTCCGGTTTACATCAACCGGGTGGTTGATGTCCGCCAGCTCTTCTGCGCGATCCTCCCACCAGCGTTTTTTGATCCAGTTGTACATGGGGCTCTTATATGTGGGGTCGCTGCCGTCGGTGGTGTAATGGATGTTATCCCCGTCCATGTCGGAGGTGCTCAGCTCAACCCGGGCGCCGGCAGCAACTGTTCCACCGGCCGGATCTGCTTTCGGGCTCTCCCATTTTACCGGGGCTGCTGTGCTTACCTCTATGGATTTCACGTATTTGACAAACACACTATTGGTTTGCTCGGTAACCCATCGCTGGCCCATAACCAGCAACGGCGCTTCCTTCCCCGTCATCAGGCCGGGGTCATCACTGCCCTCCGCACTGGTTAGGGCCAGGATGGTATCTACCTCAATTGCCCCGTCCGGCGAACCCGGGATATAGCCGAAATATTCATGGTTATCCTTAAGGCCCGGATAAAAATAACGGGTATCTTCCAGCAGCTCTTTCCTGGTAAATGTCATCTTAAAACCGTCGGATGACTCAACTGTAATTGTTCTGGCCTCGTCTTTAATACCGGCCGCTTTTAAAAGATCCACCAGCCTGACACCGCGGGCCGCATAAAACTTTTTGGTCGGCCAGGTGTTGATCGTGCTGTATACTGCCTGCACCTGCGGCATGGATTCCAAATAAACCTGGCTGATAACAGTAGGTGTCGTTACCCCATCACCGGTTATCTCTACCGATATATCAGCACTGGCTGTCCCGGGCCGGACCAGGGCCGAAGAAGCGAGTACCAGCAATGCCAGCAGGGACAGGAGGATAGTATTGAAATATTTGTGGCATGATCCGCCCCCCGGTGATAGAGTTTTTCGTTGCTTAAAATCAAAATTAACGGCGCCCAATTTTCAACCCACTCCTCACTTGCTTTAAATGATATGCATATTGACAACATTGCAGCTTCACAATACTACGGTATACCCGCTTACCTCGTTAAATTTGACCCAATCCGTTTATTCCCGCTATTTTTTTCAGCAGTCTACTGACTAAGTATATTTAGTGCATTCATTATCACTGTCATAGCCTCGGCCCTGGTAGCGCTTTCCAATGGCTGGAAGGTGTTGTCCGGATAACCGCTCATGATCCCGTTTTCTACGGCAGTAGCTATAGCTTCCCTGGCCCAGACGGAAATACTGCCGCTGTCGGTGAAGGAAAGCTCTCCTGCCGCAGGAGTGAGTTGGGCCGCTCCGATGATCATCAGGGCCATCTGCTCGCGGGTAAGAGGGTCGTCCGGGCCAAAGGTTTCTGCATCAAGGCCTGCGGCCAGGCCATGATATACTATTGCAGAGATAAAATTCTGTGCCCAGTGGCCGGTAGTGTCCGCAAAAGATATGTCGCTATGGGTCTTTAGTTTGAACGCCCTGGTAAGGATAGTGGCAAATTCAGCCCTGGTAATCTTATTATCCGGTCTAAAGCTGCCGTCAGGATAACCCGCAACGACACCCTGCTCGAGGAAGGACATGATGCAGTCGTGGGCCCAGTGTCCTTTCAGGTCGGCGGGTTCCTCTGGTGGCGGCGGCAAATCAGGCTCCTCAGGTTCCTGGACCGGTTCCGGGGGGGGCTGCGGAGGTTTGCTAACGGGGCCACCACCTGAGTCACTTCCCCCGTCGCTATCTGACGATTTTATCTCTACTGCCAGATTTTTTGCAGCCACGGCGCAGCCCTCCCCGGCAACAACCGTCAATGCGCCAGCAGCGCTATCCGGCACAATGAAGTCAATGCTATAGTGGCCGTTTGCATCTGCCTTCCCGGCATCAAATACCAGTATATTTCCTGCCCCGTCAATTATTTTGAGGGGAACCCAGGCGTTTGGGGCCGTTTCGCATAAAGCCGTAACACTGTCGCCTGCCGACAGTGTGGTTTTACCCAGTGTCAAACCAATCTGAGGGGAACTATACGCTGATGACACAGCCGGAACGCAGATCAGCATCAGCAGCAGTAACAGGGATATCAGGAGAAACACAGCCTTTTTGAGCTTTACCTTTGATCACTCCTTCTTCTAAAAGACCTTTTTAATGGCAGTATAGCCAGGTAAACCCTGGGCTACAGGGGCTATCTAATTTAAAATACAGCCCATTTTCCCCGGGGTATTTCTTTTACTGCAGGATCACAGGGTTGCGCTCTGTTGAATTGGTAAGCTGATCTACGATATAGACCTTGATTACATCGCCAGCTTCCACATTGAAACCGGCCTGGGCATCGCGCACCGTTTCAAAATCCGCTCTGGTGGCGTTAATACCCAACTGCCTGTTATTTCGATAATGGGTAAAGACCACCGTTTCGTCCCCGGTATGGGGAACCAGCGGGGTAACGTGGGCCGTGAAATAATTAAATCCTGATATGCCGGGGTTTACAGTAAGGGTACTGATGCCTTCATCGGTGACGCCCAGTGTAAAGGCCGGATCGCTGCCATCAAGGATAGCGCTATAAAGCGGCTTCTGCTCAGGACCGGTCGTCTCCCCTTTTCGCAGTGTAAACGTTTCAATCAGTTCACCGTCGTCTTTTTTTGAGAACAGGGTCAAAACATCACCCCCCAACTCAATCACCTGGTAGTTGCTACCCGTCTCCTGCCAGGCGATATAGGGGAAACCTTTTCCTGCGGCATAGACCTTGGAACCAGAATTCCCCATTACGTATACAATACCATAGGTTTCCGGATCTGACTGTACCGCTCCCTGGAAAATTGGGCAGGTCCTCATATACTGATGCTGGTGCCCGACAAAGACCATGTCCACCCGATACTGTTCCAATATCGGTACCCAGTTTTCACATATTGATTCGTCAATTGTCTTATTATCCTCAAATGCCGGGTAGGCGGGATGGTGAAACAATGCGAAACGCCAGTTCTTTTCTGTGCCCTGCAGGTCTTCCCGCAGCCATTGCTTAACTACTTCACTGGTATTGTTACTACTATCTAAAACTACAAAATGAGCATCCCCGTAATCAAAAGAATAAAATTCCCCGCTCGGGACACGGGGACCGTTATCCGGGAGAGCAAAAAACTCTAAAAACAGGTCGCCGTCATGGTTGCCCTTTGCGGGCATCACCGGAATCAGGGAAAATAGACTGGTCGCAGCGTCCAGAAATTCTCCCCATTCATTATTATCACTGCTGTTGCTCGTCAAGTCCCCGCCCAAGAGGGCAAACTTGATCCGGGAATTATCGCTGTAAATCTCCTCTAGCATACTGCCCCACCGGGCATATCCGTCCTGGATATCACCCAGGTATAAAAAGGTAAAGCCCTCCGATTGCGCGGCAGTATAAAAAGACTTGGATTCGCTCCAGGCCCCGTCCACCCCCACCCGGTAGGCATATTGCGTCTCCGGGGTTAAACCGGTAAGCGTAGCCGTATAGCGGAATTTGTCACTTCCGGCAAACGGTTCGCCGACGGCAGTCATTTGCCGGGCTGCGTCAAAATCACCGTCAAAGCCTGCCGCCACTGTGTACTGAATTTTTCCCGAGCCTTTATTCGGCGCTAGCCAGGTAACGGTCTGAGATGTCGCCGGGTCCCCGGTCCAGGTTAATATAATTTGCTCAGTCCCTGCGTATTCTCCAGCAAAGGAAGCCGCAGGGAAAATAAAGGTAAGAAATGCAATGAGGGAGACAAACAGGCTAGTTATCCTGCACGTTCCCCAGACTTTTCCCTTTTTGTGTCCCAGTCCAGTCATTATATCGGCCCACCCTTTTGGTCATAAACCTGCAATTGCAGGCGTTGGGCAAAACCCTTTTTTTCTAAAGGCCTTGCCGGGTTTTGCCCAAACTGCTTTTCCTTTTTACCAACACCAGGTTTAAACTGCTGTTACTGCAGAATCACAGGATTTCGGCCAACCTCATTGGCTCCGGTTCATCGTCAATGAAGACCTTAATCACGTCTCCGGCTAGAACATTAAAACCAGCCTGGGCGGCATTAATCCGGTCAAAATCAGCCCTGGTAGCATTGAGTCCCAGTTGTTTATTTTTGCCGTTTAAACCCGCAACAGGTTCCTTCTGCGTCCCCATCTCATTAGCGCCAAGGTCAAAAACACTACACACCCCAACCCGGCCAAGGGATGCATAATAAGGTAGGCAGCGGCAACTACCGGCAGCAAACAAACCCTTACCAATACCTTTAACGTTTCATGCTGGGCTATATAGGCAGCAAGGGGCGGGGAATGTCTATAATAGAAATCAACAAATGATGCGCCCGGTAGATTGGTAAGCAGGCACTGGTCACGGAAATTACGCAGCAACGCTACCGCAGGGGTGAACTTAGAGCCATAGGCGGCGGTAGCAATGAAGCATTCATCAATATCGCCGGAAACGGTATAAACGAAAGTCACTATCTCGCTATCCAGCATATCAGCCCTCACAGCAATGGCCTTTATGGTAGTATCTGCTTGAATCTCTATACCCTGCTCAGGATCGTACCGTTCTACGTTTTTGTTATCGTGAGTCGGCTCACTCCCGTCGCTGGTGTAAAGGATATATGCACCATCCGTGGTGGTGGTCAGTCTGACAACGGTACCCTGAGCCACCTCCCCTGGGGGCGGATCTGCAGTTGGGGCCGCAACCGCTGCTGGTCCTAGATGCTGGGTTACCACTGCGTCGCTGTACCCGGCGGCTTTAACTACGATTGTATATGCACCGTCGGTAGTGAATGCGCCGGCGGCAATGTTCAGGTTGCCTGCCACCACTGTGTACAGGCCGGCAATGGAGGTACCGTTGACGGTTACATCTGTAATAGCTGCCTGCCAGGCTGGGTCATCGGCAAAGGTGATGTCAATTGCCTGCCCGACGGTGTTGTCTGTGTTGTCGCCAGTTAGCTCCGGTGGTGTAAGAGGAGGCGCTGTGCTTACTAGCTCAATACCTACAATATTGGAAATCGATGTTGCCCCGCTGACGACCGGTCCGACGAGCCGGAGCGGCCAGTTGCTGTCGGACTCGGGTATCAGGTTGCCGTCCAGCGTATTGGCGACAATATAGTCGTTGTTCCTGATAATATCAGCGCTGTCGATAGTTACCGAATAACCGTCCTCCGCTGTAATCACGATCTGATACCCGGCCTCAGCCAGCTGGTTATTAAAGGCATTGTCGGAATGCTGGTCAGCGTCGTCGACAAAGCCGGCCAGGAACCACAGGGGCATGCCTTCCCAGACCCGTCCTTTAGAATCTGTGTAGGAAGCCTTGTGGTTAGCGCCGAACTGACAGGTGAGGGCCGATTCAAAATAGGTTTTGCTCACATCATACTCAATACCACCGATATCCCGGCCATCGAGTTTCAGTGTCCAGTCACCCTGCGGTATGGAGTATATCTTGATAGTAGTAATATATTTTGCTGACAAGCCGGCACAGGAAGGATACTGGACACCATCACTGAAATAGTAGTGCCAGTATTGTTCCGGCAACGTTTCATGCATATCCCACTGGCCGTAGATATGGTCTTCCGGTGTAAAGAACAAACGCATACCATCTTTATAATTGGGCACGTATTTCCCGTCAGCCCACCAGGCCAGAATAGCGTCTCCCTGACGCTCCTGCACCGAAGGATCGGTATATATGGATGAATAAGGAAGCCTGGTCTCGTAATCGTCCTTGGCAACCAGTACGATTTCCGTCCCTGCTCCCATGCCGCCCACAAGCTCACAAAGATCTCTGATGCGGGTACCCTTCACGGCGTTTTCTATCTTGTAACCGCCGGGATATGTCTCATCAGCATCCCATACATCACCGGGGTTGTTGGTGATTCCCTCGTAGCGGTATACTGTTGTCCCGTCCCCGATCACGTCGAGTCCGCTCTCGTTCTCCATCCATTGATAATCAACCGTCATCTCTTCAAGAATGGTGACGCCGTCTTCATCGTATTTGATGATACGGACTTCAGGTACAGGCTGGATAGTTCCAAAATCCGTTATTTCAATTTCCGCGATGTTACCAACACTGGTACCGCCAAGAGTTCCATCATCCTTGGCGACACCGGCGCCGACCAGACGCAGCGGCCATGAATCACCGGTAAGCGGGTCACCGTTGCATTCATTGGCAATGATATAGTTGTTACTCCAGGTTACATCCGCGCTGGCAAAGTCTTTGGTGTATCCGTCTCCGGCTTTCACCAGAATTGTGTAACCGGCCGTCGCCTGATTGGCGTCATAATCGTGCGGCTGCCGGTCATCTACCCAACCAGTTAGTAACCAGAGAGGTATACCTGACCAGACGTTACCCTCACCGTCAGTCCATTCCACAAGGTGGCCGGAATTTGGACATGCCAGAGCGGCCTCAAACTCGGCCTGCGAGATAACATCACTGATCCTGCCGTTTAGAGTAAGGTTCCAGCTTCCGGTCTCAGCCTCCGGTGTCTGCAGTTCAGGTATCTCTATCTTTACAATGTTGCCGACAGCAGATCCCCCAAGAGAGCCGTCATCTTTAGCTACTCCAGCGCCTACCAGGCGCAGCGGCCATGAATCACCGGTAAGCGGGTCATCGTTGCATTCATTGGCAATGATATAGTCGTTGCTTCCGGCTACATCCGCGCCGTTAAAGGTTCTGGAAAAATCATCTCCGGCAATCACTTTCACAGTATAGTTTGCAGCACGGTTATCATCGAAAGTCCAGTGGCTGCTGGTTTCGATGTCATCCACCGCACCCAGGAGCACCCACAAGGGCACACCGGACCAGACGTTGCCGTCATTATCGGTCCATTCCTGGTAATGGCCCGAACCGGTGCAGGCAAGTCCTTCTTCAAACTCCTCCTGAGTGATAGTATCCCCTACATCTCCGAGCATTTCCAGGGCCCACCCTTCCTGCGGGGCAGGGAGACCTGACAGCTCAATGCGGACGATATTGCCCACCTGGGCTCCGCTTAAAACTGCCGAACCTTTCAGGTGGAGAGGCCAGCAGGGTTTTCCATTTACGGTCTTTTCCGGTAGCGGTTCGTTATTTAATGTGTTAGCAACAATATATCCACCGTTGCGGGCGATCGCCGCGCTGTCCAGGGTTGCCGACCATCCGTCGCCGCTAATAACTTTAATCTGATAGTTCTGGGTGGCTAGTTCGTCGTTGAAGTTGAAGTGGTCAGGGCCGGCATCGGGGTCGTCGTCAACCATGCCGACGAGCAGCCAGAGCGGCACTCCTCCCCATACATTACCGTCTCCGTCTGTCCAGGATACTTTATGACTGGAAGAGGCACAAGTAAGACCGTCCTCGAAGTAGGCCTTTGTGACAGACTGATTTTTTGCACCGGAAAGCTGCAGTGTCCAACCATCACCAGGGGTATCGCCCGTGGAGACAACTGTCTTCACGGCGGCGGTGGCCGCTGCCTTTACGGTATCGAGATCATCATCTTCGGCATCCGCATAATAAAACTCAACCTTATCCCCATCCGTAAGCTCAATCAGGTTCAAAGCGTCGTCGGCATTGTTGTAACCATCCTTAAAGACATCGTTGACGTAGGCATACCAGCTACTGCCTCCCTTTACATAGGGGTAGTCTTCCACATTGTCCAGAAGCAGGGCGCCCGATGACCCGTAATTCTTGTCGGTAACATCATAGGTAAAGCCCCTCGCCATCGCTGCTGCCTGAAGCGCCCCGAGCGGTGTGGTCTTGTTGACAGTGTATTTTGAATCCGAGTTGTAAGCGGTCACTTCAAAAGTCTCACTAGGACTCAGGTTAACTGTCCCGTCGTAGAGGACGTCTAACGACGGCGATGCCGTAGACATAGTCTGGGTCACTGTGGCATTGGTGTAACCGGTGGCCTTTACTACGATTGCATAGTCACCGGCAGTGGTGAATACACCGGCGTCAATCGATATGGTACCTGCGCCAATAGTGTACTGGCCGGCTATCGATATCCCGCCCACGGTCACGTCGGTTATTGCTGCCCGCCAAGCCGCATCATCTGTAAAGGTGATCTCCACCGCCTGGCCGACTTCGTTACCGGTGGTATCGGCGGTAAGGGACGGCGGAGTCAGCAGCGCTGGGCTTGCCGTAACATAGTCAGTCTTTGTCTCATCGTCGCTGCCGGCGTCGTTGGTTACAGTCAGCTTGACACTGTAGGTGCCGGCCTCGGTGTACTCATATGACGG
This sequence comes from Pelotomaculum sp., assembly GCA_018435055.1. GTDB lineage: Bacteria > Bacillota > Desulfotomaculia > Desulfotomaculales > Pelotomaculaceae > Syntrophopropionicum. Next base: position 27,382 of record JAHDOA010000029.1, read on the forward strand.
GTTCTGCTCGGTGGAGTCCACCGTGCCGTCGTTATCAAAGTCCCAGGCCCATGAGGTCGGGCTGTTTGTCGACTGGTCGCTAAACTGTACAGTTAACGGTGCTGCGCCGCTGGTTACGTCAGCGGTGAAGGCGGCTACCGGGGCTACCGGCGCCGGGCTTACCGTAATATAGCCAATCTTTGCCTCATCGTCGCTGCCGGTGGCGTTGGTCACCGTAAGCTTGACGCTGTAAGTGCCGGCCTCAGTGTACTGATATGACGGGTTCTGGTCGGTACTGTCCACCGTGCCGTCGTTATCGAAGTCCCAAGCATAAGTCAGAGGCGCTGTGCCTGTCGACTGGTCGGTGAAGCTGACCATCAGCGGCGCCGTGCCGCTGGTCACGTCAGCGGTGAAGGCCGCCACAGGAGCTGACGACGCTGGCTCATTACTGTATATTGTCAGCTCAGAAACATACTGCACCGAAAGTCCGGTTGTGGTCGGATATTTTTCAGTTCCTTGCATATAATAATACCAGTATTCGGAATCCGCAGCCTCGTGCCAATCCCAGTTGCCGAAGACGTGGTAATCACCTGAGGGCAAACCCGCGATACTTGTAGGGCCTTCTTTGTACGTCGCTTCGGCAAACCAGACCAAACGCATGCCGTCGCTATAGCCGCTGTCGGGGTACTTGCCGTCCTTGTACCAGCAGACTACCATCGGGCCTTCACGGTCTGTGTATTCGTATACGTTCTTATAATCAAACGTTTTGGCTAAACCGTCGGTAGCTTTTATTCTTAACGTGTCGCCAGGAACCATCCCCCCCACCAGGTTGCAGAGGTCTTTCACATTGGTCCCCTTGAGAGCGCCCATATCCTTGGTATCCCAGTTGGTGTCTTCCGCCTCGTTCCAGCGAAGCATCTCCTGGGTCTCTTCATCAGGGTCGTCCACAAATACCGGCCCCTGGTGATAATAACGCGTGTCCCCGTCTCCCGTTACAAGTATGGAGGTTCCATCATTAAGCTCGCCGGCTTCTAACTCCTGATAGGTCACAGTTCTCTCTTCAAGAACAGTCGTTTTGTCGGAGGCGAGCTTTTTGATGGTCAGGCTTGTAGTAGCAGCGCTTGCTTCCGGCGGGGCATATACGGCGGATAGCATTACCAGCAGTGTGACCATTAGCATTCCCAACCCATACCTTAGCAGTCTGTTCATATGCATCTCCTCTCATTTAATAAATATTTTATATTCATTGTACTTACCACAGACAGCTTTTTAGCTGTAAAAGAGCTGACTATGGCGCTGGCTGTTTCAGCTCTGGTAACAGCTTTCAGACTATATATGTCCCAGGGGCAGGCTTTATGGCTTCCCGTGAAAATAACACCTCGCCCGCAGCTCGTCAAACCACATTCAACACCCCCTTGTATTTACTTAAATTTCAAAACACACAATTCCGGTATGCGGGAAAAAAACAAAAGCCAGCCGCCGAAAGGCAACTGGCCACATGTGGAATAAAAAAAGCTAAACCTTTAAAAAGGTCAGCCCGAATGCCACAATATTAGAAAATTGCCAATTTTCTTTCCGCACCCGGGAAGTGCAGCCGTTTCCCGCTACACTCTGGCGGCCCAAGATCCCTAGCCGGCGGCCTTAGGTTCGAGGGCTCGAAAATTGTCAAAACTTACATTATGATTTATTTTGATATAATTCTACGTCAGCATTAAATAGTCCTTCAAAAATTGGAAACAGAAGAAATATTTTTGATAAATAAGGATGCTAACAATGGTATTCAAATTCAGTGGGCCATCCGATCTACTAAAGGCAGAGAATCTAAAATATAGCCTTCCTGTCGCTTCCTGAACCCGGCGATATTTTTCAGTGATTTTTTTACTTCTTCTTTAAAAACCCTTTTGTCGACGGTATTATCTAGCTTACAATAGCAATCAATAAATTTATTGATCACATCAAATTTTTCCCTGGTAAAGGGAGGGTTATTGCTAAGGATGTAGGCACAGCACTCGGCGATATCCTGCTCGGGCCGACCAAATATTTCTGCTTCGAAATCCAGGGCATAGAAATCGTCCTGATAAAAAATAAAATTTCTCAGATTGGCGTCGTCTTTTAACATAACCGCGCCGTTTGCCTGCATGTTGGCCTTGTGAAACCCGTAAAACCACTCCGCCAGTCTGGCAATCCACCTGGGTGAATAGGATGATACAGCATCAATAATATGTGTGAGAAGGGTGCCTTCGATATATTGCATATAGAGCACGTTTTCATGCACCCCATATACGGAAGGGACGTTTACGTACAAGCTGCTCAGGCGTCTGAGCAGGCGGTATTCTCTCAGCGCCGCGTAGGCATCCGGATATTCCTTTACTACCACCGGAAGAATACGTCTGTCCCACACCATCTCATTTAAAGTAACCCGGTTGCGCCTGCTGTGGAAGTGTTTTATTTCCGGGGCGCCAATCCAGATAGATTTCATTTAAGGCCAGTCCTTCCTTTAAATACAATCGCCAGATAGTAACCTCTTTCCTTTAAAAACAATGCGTGAGAAAAATCCCTCCCGCCAGCAACAGGATTGTGCCGGTAGCCAGAATCAGCCATTCCTTTTTATCAACAGACTGCTTAAAGAGATAAGACCTGCCGGAATACAGCCCAAAAGCCCGGCTTTCCATAGAAACAGCCAGGTAATCCACTTTATTAAGAGCGCAGATAACCAGCGGGGTTAACAGGTATTTTACCGCCCTGAGAATTTTGCCGGGCGACATCCCTTCCAGGTCGATTCCTTTGGCCATCTGGGCGTTCCTGATAATGGTGAGTTCCCGGGTAAAGACCGGTATAAAACGGAGCGAGGTAATGAGCGCGAAGCCGTAGCGGTAAGGCAGTCCGGCCTGCATTAAAGCATAAACAAGCTTGTTGGGGTCGGTGGTACTTACAAATAGGTAGCTGGAAGCAATAATATTTATAAACCTCAGCATCATCACCAGGCCTGCCACTGCGCCGGCGGACCAGATCCGCAGGGTGATACTGCTGAAAACAGCATATTCCAGTAGCAGGTAACCCTGCCGGACCGAGATGACCTGGATAAGCATGATCAGCAGACCGAACAGCAGTATTACCCTCAACTTGCGCAGAAAGAAACCAGGGCCCAACCCGGAAATTCCGTAGAACACCAGTAGAACAAAAAACAACGCGAGAGCTGTAACAACATGCGAAAATACGATAACGCTGGTGCTGTATATGATTAGCAGCAGCAGTTTCGGCAGCGGGTGCAGCCGGTGCACGGCAGTGTCCCCCGGCATATAGGCCAAGCCGGGAAAAAGATTCTTAAGACCCCTGGCCATAGCATAAATCCCCAATGACATTGCTGCCGGGCAGGTAGTCCTTGAAACCAAGCTCTTCAAGCAGCTTGAAACCTTCTTCTACCGGACTGTCAAGCAGCAGCTTCCCGTTTTCTAAAAATAATATCCTGTTACAAAAATCCCGCACAAAATCAGGCTCATGACAGACAATCACGGCCATCCCGCCCGCACTGCGGTGTTTTAACACCGCCTGCCAGAATATGTCCGCCCGCCGGTAGTCCTGTCCAATTAATGGTTCGTCCAGCAGCAGCATTTCCGGGTTATATCCCAGCACAGACACCAGTGTCAGCCTTTTTTTCTCTCCCAAACTCAGGCTGAAAGGAATCCCCTCTTTGTACTGCAGCAAATCAAATTCCAATAGAAGTGAATTTATTCCGGCATTCATCGCGCTTTCGCCTCCAAACAGCATAATTGAAGGCAGCGCTGCCTCCCGGTAAACAGTATTTTCAAATATCTGGTGGTTGGGATTCTGAAAGACCATGCCCATGTGCCTGGCCCGCCGTGATACCTTTTCAGCGGTAATATCCCTGCTGCGGTAAACAATCCTGCCCCGCTCCAGCTTGTTGATCCCCAGGAGCGAAAGCAGCAGGGTGGTCTTGCCGGAACCGTTGCAGCCCATAACAGCCGTGATCTGTCCCGGATGGATATCGAAATTGATATCTTCAAGGATCCTCTTGCCACCGCAGCTTACAGTCAAATCTCTGACACTCAGGACCGGATTGGCCTGGCTGTGCCGCTCTTCAGTTGTGGATTGGTTTGAGCTTTCCTCTTCTCCAGTTTTATAGCCAAAGTCAAAATAATACTTTTGCCGGCTGCAGTAGTTTTTATAAACATGGCCCGGCTCCCCGTCACAAATTATGCGGCCCTTGTCCATAACCAGCAGGCGGTTGGAAATAGGAATGAGCTGCCTGAGCCGATGCTCTATTATGATGACCGCGGTGTCAGCCTCCATCTTTTTTATCACTTGCAGCACCTCGGTTGTGCCGCACGGGTCAAGGTTGGCGGTCGGCTCGTCCAGAATGATCAGCGCAGGTTTCATAGCCAGTACCGAGGCAATGGCAATGCGCTGTTTTTCACCACCTGAGAGAGAATAGACCTCTCGGTCCCGCAGGTGAAGGGAACCGACCGCCCCCAAGGCCCATTCCACCCTGTCTTTTATCTCTTCCCGGCTGAGGCAGAGGTTCTCGGGGCCAAAAGCCACCTCGTCAACTACTTTCAGGGTGCACAGCTGGGCTTCCGGGTCCTGCTGAACCAGGCCGATAGCTCCGGCGAGCTTTTGGGGAGGGCACTGCCGGCTGTCCATACCGTTGACGATGACTGAGCCGCTCATTTCACCCCCCACATGGTGCGGGATAAACCCGGCCAGGCAAAGTGCCAAGGTTGATTTTCCGCAACCGCTTCCGCCGGTTATGCTGATAAATTCACCTTTATCCACCCGCAGGTTGATATCGCTTAAAGCTGGTTCCCTGCTTCCCTCATATTTAAAAGTGACCCCGCCTACACAAACAACCGGTAAGTCTATTTCAGTCACGCCCTGTCGCTGGTTATTCAATAACTAACGCGTTAACCTGCCTGACCCAGCAGCTCCCATCATAGTTCGCCGCCACCAGTCGCAGCATACTGTCTTCTTCCGTCAAAATAAACCTGTGATCGGCAAGCACCTTTTCCAGTGCAAATTCTATCGTGTACCCATCGTTGCCTGACACTTTCAATACCGTGCTGCCCGCCCTTGGCGCCGCCTCCACAAGTATCGCCGCGACCGGGACCCCGGTGTATTCTTTTTCATCCACATGCGTGTACTGGCCTTTCAACTCCGCCCTGATAGTGATTTCCTGCTCGCTGAAATCAGCCAGACGAAAATTTAAGGTGCGTTCGACGGCTCCTTGCACCGAACACTCCTGTCCTGACCATGGTGGTATATATACCTGTGTAAAATAATAAACAGCACCGCCGGCGAAGAGCAGAAATATTACCCCGGTCGCCATAATTTTAAACTTGCTGTTTTTGGCCGGACCGGGTAAATTGCTATTCTGACGATTTGACTGAAATACCCTGGCCTGGGTTATGATATTCAAAACATGGCAGCCGAAGAAACCGGCAAAGACCAGGCCGGAAACAAAGGCGAGAAAAGCAATAAAAACAATATACCCCCAGGCCACGCCTGAGAAATACAGGGATTGGAAAACCAGGACGTTGCTAGCGGCAGCAAGGCCCCCGGCCAGAGACAGGAATGCCAGCGAGTAACGCCGGAAAATTATCAATATCAAATCTACTATGACTCCCTGTACCAGGGAGACTACGATAATAGCGATCCCATGAGTACCGCCTGTAAGAAACTCGATAGAGCCTTTTATGAGACCCGCCAGGGATGCGGCGCCTGTCTTTTTTGCCAGACCGGCAGCAAGTATAATCCAGAAGACATGCAGGCCCGATAAAAACTGACCCGCTCCAAAAGGAACCCCCAGCATAGTGTTAAAAAGGTTTGCCAGATAACCTATATAGGTGCTCATTACACCGCCAATCCCGCTTAAAACAGCTATGGCCAGAAGGTTCCGGTTCGACATGTATGGTTTCTTTTCTTTTATCGCCAGGTCATATTCCTTCATTTTGACTACCTCTTAGTTGTTTCACGTAATAATGCCTTTAAAGACAATACCGGACATACTGCGAAAAACACAGCCAGCCCGGTACGAAAATATGGATCCAACTCTTCTTTTCGCAATGGATGGCACGCCAGTTTCCCACCGCACCCCGCCGGTCATAAACCGTAACTTAAAAAAGCCTTAGGATTCTATGACTCGAAGAGCAATGCAATTATAAAATCTTTTTTAATTAGATAATCTAATTGGATTATTCTTTTATTTTTATCTATTTCCTGCTTTAATTAATTATATTACCAAGTAGCATTTATAATATTTTTTCAACCTAAACCTTATGTTTTGCTGATAATATTTATTAACGATTATTTATAAGGCATCTGAACATTTTAATAAATCACTTAGTATTAACTCCGTCTATTGATTCAGGGCAAAACCTGGGAATGCCCAGCAAAGCGGCAGCGCCTGAACCGGTTGTACCAAAGACAACAAGCGGTTTTCCGCTCTGTATCAGCGGATCTGCAGTATCATTGCACATGGTGCTGCCAGTGGCAAAAATGACATCACAGGCCGCTAAATGCTTATCCAGGCCAATAGCGCCGTTTTCAATAAGCACTCCATTTTTCTCCTGGCCTATATTAGCCGGGTCAAGGTCAAGGACAGTCAGGTGAAAAGCCTGGTGCAGCGCTTCGGCCAGAGCTGGCTGATAACCGATCATCAGGATCCGGGGTTTGCCGTAGTTCTTTTGAAAATAATTGACTGCCTGGCGTGCGCACAATTCCGGCCCTTCATTGCGGCAGTGAATTGTGTTCACAACTTTTCCGGTGTGACAGACTGCCGCGTTAAGGGTGGCCGTGTAAACAGCCCGCTGATAATCATTTGTCAACGGCAGCGCCAGTACGTCTTCCAGTGTTCCGGCAAAATCACCCAGCGAGCCGGTAAAAGCCTGTCCCCTGCAGCCCATCATCTCTGCTTGCAGCAGGCGTTCTTTACCTTTTAACAGTACATAGTCTTTGCGCTTGGTGGAGCCGATGCTGCCTTCCGGGCTTAATGGTTTCGCCGTTACTTTAACTTCTGCTTGTTTGAGCTTGTATTCATCTACCAGCCGGGCAAACTCCTTTTGCAGACGGTGGAAAAATACATTTATTTTTTCGGTCATAACTGCCCCCCTTATTAAATCTCCTGTTTTACAGATAATACCTTATAACAGCCATTTCAAGTCTATCATTTTTAGGTTACATATTATGGCTGTCGCTTTTATGCCGAAACCACGTTTAGAGAATGTTTCCTTACCTGCCCATTTTCAATGGTAACAATTGCATCTCCCAAAAAACGGGCGTCTTCTTCATCATGTGTTACCAGAACAAATGGTATCTGCCATTGCTGGTGCAGTCTCTTCAGCTCTTGCCGCAAGCCGGTTTTCGTTTTTCTGTCAAGGGCGCTGAAAGGCTCATCCAACAAAAGCAGCTTCGGCTGGACAATCAGTGCCCTGGCCAGGGCTACCCGTTGCTTCTCCCCGCCGGAAAGCTGACTGGGGTAACGGTCTATCAAGTGCCCGACCCCAAAGGAATCCAACAGTTCCACCGGATCCAACGCGGAACCTGCCTGCCTGTATCTTTTGCTTTTCAGTCCGTAAAAAACATTCTGTCTTACTGTCATATGTGGAAAAAGGGCGCAGTTCTGAAACAGGTAGCCAATGTCTCTGGATTGCGGAGGCTTGTTAATCTTGCCGGCAGAAGAATACAAGGTCTGATTATTTAATTTGATGTAACCATCATCCGGTTTAAAAAGACCGGCTAAAAGGGTCAGGGTGGTGGTCTTCCCGCAGCCGGACGGACCCAGGAGAACAAGGATTTGATTATCCACCTGCAATTCTACCTTCAGGGTGAAATGCCACAATTTTTTGGTCAGGCTGGCTTCTAACATATTGTCACCTTTAATATCTTAATAGTTCTGCTTTTTAGCCCAGCGGTTTACCCAGAATATAACACAGAAGCTAAATACCGTGATAATGACGACCAGGGTCCTGGCTAGAACGTCCTTACCTGATTCCACCGCAAAATATATAGCAGTTGGAATGGTCTGGGTCAGGCCCGGGATATTGCCGGCCACCATTAAAGTGGCGCCAAATTCGCCCAGGGCGCGGGCAAAGGTCAGTACCAACCCGGCCAGAATGCCCGGCCAGGCCAGCGGTAGTGTAACCGTAAAAAATATCCTCACTTCACTTGCCCCCAGGGTCCTGGCCGCTTTTTCAAAATCCAGGTCCACGCTCATAAAAGCTGCTTTAGCGCTCTGGTACATCAGCGGGAAAGCCACCACGGTAGCCGCAATAACAGCCGCATACCAGGTAAACACCAATGTAACTCCCATATCAGCCAGAATTCTGCCGAATAAACCATTCTTACCGATCAGCATCAGCAAGCCATAACCGACAACTGAAGGCGGCAGCACCATAGGCAGGGTTATCGCCGCCTCCAGAAAATCTTTACCATAAAACTCCTTGCGGGCCATGAACCGGGTCAGAGGCACGCCCAGACAGGTAACAATAATTGTTGCAATTATGGCTACCCGGACAGAAAGGATGACCGGGTGCCAGTCCATCTCACTAAAAAACACCATGGGAGTTATTTAAGGACTTTAAAGCCGTATTTTTCAAATATCTTAACAGCGTCGTCACTCTTCAAAAATGCCTCAAACGCTTCCGCCTCTTTCTGGTATTTGGTGTTCTTGATCACAGCCACGGGGTATACTATAGGCGCACTGGATCCGGCGGGCGCAGCGGCTATAATTTTAATGTTGCTGCTGACGGCGGCGTCAGTGCGGTAAACCAGTCCCACATCCACATTGCCGGTTTCAACATAGGTGAGCACCTGGCGCACGTCTTTAGCCAGGACCATTTTGGGCTGAAGCTGCTCCCACAGATTAAGGGTAGTCAAGGTTTCTTTGGCGTACTTGCCGGCAGGTACTGTTTCAGGTGTGCCGATACTGATCTTGCCGACACTTGCGTCGGCCATGTCTTCAAATTTCGCAAGCTTACTATCCTTACCTGCAATCAGCACCAGTTCGTTGCCCAGCAAGTCCTGGCGTGATTCTTCAATTATCAGTCCTTTTTGGGACAGGGCATCCATCTGTGACTTGCCGGCTGATATGAACAGGTCTGCCGGGGCGCCCTCCTCAATTTGCTTTTGCAGGGTTCCTGATGCTGCTAGATTCAAGGTTAGTATTACGCCGGCGTTTTCTGTTTCATAAAGAGTCTTTAATTCTCCCGCTGCGTCCTGCAAACTTGCTGCCGCTGAAATGTTCAGGTTAACTGGTTCGGTTTTCGCCGGCTCTTTTGTACCGCCGCAGCCGGCGGCAAATGCCATAACAAATAACGCCAAAACTAAAAATGTTAATGTTTTTTTCATTACTTTATCCTCTCCTAAACCGTAGATTTTGCAATTTAAAAAATGTCACCTTCACCTGCCTCTCTTAGAATTAATATCAATTTTTAATTGACCAACAAAAACAAAAAACATTGTAAACAGTTCTCATAACAACATAACACCATCCTAATAAAATAAACCAGCCAATACGTTAGTATCTCCAGCCAAGCTCATCGTCCTTAGACAGAGAGATATATAATAGTGCTGGCGAGCATTACAATACTCTACTTAACATTACATGAATTACTAATAAAAATAATAAAGCAGGCTGTTGTATTTGTCAATATCGTTTATTTATGATTATATTCATTGTTATCATTAGTTATATTAATTATTATAACTAATCATCATGCCACAGACTCAGGGAATCGCGGCGCTTCAATTCATAACAGAATTTGCTTTGACGATTGCTCTTCTTATTGCTTCTGTATAGAAACTTCAAAAACATCTTCATCTGCCAGACTTAAAAAACACCTCATGTCTATTCTCCGGCTGGCCGTAATACTTAGCGTTTCGTTCCCGCAACGCCAGACAGTGCGGCCCGGTAAATCTGCCGGCAGGTATGCAAAACGGGGCGGATTCGCCAGCCTGGCCCTGGACAGGCCCTGGATGGTATCGGCTAAACACGGCGAACCCTCAACCATGACCTGGAGATCCGGGAAGTTGAGCTTGCCAAACCTCTCACTGGCAATAACCGCCATACGCACGGCCATAAGAAGAGCGGGACACTCTTCCTGATGATGGTTGACAGCTTGTCGAAAAAAGATATTTTGCAACATTTCCCGTTTATAGGGCTGAATATTTGGTGTGCGCGGGGAAAACACTATGTCATTTTCGAAATATGGCTTAATATCTATGACAGGAGTACCGTTGACCGCGTCCATCCCCGAAACATAAAGAGACATTCCTTCGGTTTTGTGCAATTGCACCAGGCTCAGCGCAACAGGGTTGGGGCGAACTGGGGCCCGCAGCGCGAAAACCCCGTAATCGGGTGAGTTGGGATTCATACGGTACGGCGATACAACAAGGCGGTCACGCCTGGCCAGGTGAAACCAGGTTAATAACCAGAGGTGCGAATTTTTTTCAATCTGCTGAAGGGCGTCCTCATATTTTGGGTAAACCTCTATCACTGCTCTTTGTTGTGGATCCTGCACTGTCCCCGCATCTAAATAATCAGATCTTACCACCCCAATAGGTCTGATGACAATTTCTTCAGGCATAAATATACACTCCTTTACGACAGTCAAACATTTGCACAATTAAACTTGCGCTGATGATTCCTTTATTAGTTGCGGTATTGAAATATAATAGCTTATAAAGCCCCCGTCCGTTGATATTTTATTTATGTGGCTTTATATTATGTTGTTTGATGCAAGTTGTTTAACCGGCATAATATGGCGGGTGGATAAATAAATACTACTCTGTTGGCTGCCTACATACAAAAAATTATTTTGCATAACTAAATCAAACAATACAAATAGTTATTATCAAACAAATAAAAATAAGATATAATAGACATCAGAATATTTGAGGGGGGAAAACATGAAGGACGGATCTTCTTTAACTCCCGAAGAAGTTGCGGCGGTACTAAAAATTGCCAAGAATACTGTTTATGAATTAATAAAACGGGGGGAACTGACAGCCTACAGGATAGGGCGCAAGCTCAGGGTCGACCCGCAGGATGTGGAAAATTACAAGAAAAAAGGCAAAAAAATAGAAATGGCGTCGACAAACATGCCGGCAATGAATACATTTCCAGCACAACAGATCAAAACACCGCTGGAAGCAGATCAGTTTTCCTCATCCCCCAAAATGGTAATCTGCGGCCAGGACGTTTTACTGGACATCCTGGCCCGCCACCTGGAACGCCACCCCAACGGCACCTATACCCTCAGGCACCACGTGGGGAGCTTTAACGGCCTGCTTGCTCTTTACCAGGAAAAGGCGCACCTGGTTAGCGTCCATCTCTGGGACGGGGACAATGATGTTTACAATCTTACTTATGTCCGGTATATACTTTGCGGGACCCCTGCCGTGTTAATCCACCTGGCCTGCCGGATGCAGGGTTTTTATGTAGCCAAAAACAACCCCAAGTCAATTATGACCTGGCAGGATCTAATCAGGCCGGATGTTTTGTTCATCAACCGGGAGAAAGGATGCGGCACAAGAGTGCTGCTGGATGAAAAGATGCGGCGGGAGGGAATAGACAGGAAACAAATAAACGGCTATGAGAGGGAAGAAAATTCGCACCTTGCTGTAGCAAGCGCCGTTTCAAGGGGGGAAGCTGACGTAGCGCTGGGAAACGAAAAGGCCTCGCTTCAGGTACGCGGGATAGAATTTGTGCCACTGCAGAAGGAACGTTATGAACTGGTTATATTAAAGAATGACATCGAACTGCCCCCATTTCAGGCAGTTATTGAAATTCTTCAGTCACAAGAATTTAAAAATGAACTAGAGGGCGTGGGTGATTATGATTTAACTGAACTGGGCAATATCGTGGCTTACGTATGAAAAAAGCGGACTTATTCCATAGCCATTTTAGAGCTATGAAATAAGTCCGCTTTACAGTTTTTCAGGTAACTTATTATATATAAGATTTATTATAGCTTTCTTAGATTTACAATTTAGACACTAAATAATCGAACGCACTTTTCTTCCTGCCCATTTCGTGGGCTTTCTTTAGAAAAATCCTCCAGTCACAAGACATATCATTAAACTGTTTCCAATACAGCAGTTTCACTTCTTTTAATATCTCTTCTTCCGTCAGAAAAACTAATTTGCACGGAACCCCGAGAATGTCAAAAGCTTCATCTTTATTTTCTATCTTCACGTTACGGCTACTTTGATGCATCAAGTAAAAAGCGTGAAACAGCACCAGTTCATTCTGGTCAGCGGGGTCTTTCGACTGCCAAAGGAATAAACCGATTGCTTCTTCTTCGGAAGCACCCTGAGCAAGAGCCTTTTCGGCCAGGTTGTTTATTACTGTTTGCCGCTGTTTCTCATAAAACAAAGGTAATTTCGGGCCATGTTCATTAATATTTGAACGATAATGAACTTTCTTCATTTTTATTTATTCCTATTATCTATTAGAGTCAAGAACTATAACCGACACCTCGGCACCTTTTTCCAACGGGGGCTGGCCCGCAGGAAGGTCGATCAGCGCATTGCCGTTGTTAAGAAGGCCGCGCAGCATACTGGATTTCTGCCCGGACAGAATAGATACCATTAAACCTTCCTGACAGGATTCCAGATTTGCCTGTATAAAGCGGCGGGGGCCTCCTCTTTTCGGAAAAGCACTGGCGCATACGGCGGTAACCCGCTCTGGAGCAAAACTTTGGCCTTGCATAACGCGTAAAACGGGAGCTGCCAGCAGGTGATAGCCTGCCGCGCAAGCCGCCGGATTGCCTGAAAGCGATATGATCAGTTTGCCGTCATAGACTGCCGCGCCGCTGTGGCTGCCAGGCTTAATCTGTATTTCCCAGAAAAGAAGCTTAGCGCCGGTTTGCCTCACAGCCCAAAGGGCCTGGTCGCATTCCCCTTTGGCGGTCCCGCCTGTTGTAAGTACAATATCAGCCTGGCGGAGCAGCTTTTCCAGCATATTTTTAATTTTCGACAGGTCACCTTCACCGGCAAGTTCTACACCTGTAACCTGTGCCCCGTTACGCATGGCAAGGGTAGCGAGAAAAGGTCCGTTGCTGTCCCTGATCTGGCCGGGCAAGGGCTTTGCCTGGCAGGGAACGATACCCTGTCCCAATCCTAAAACAGCTACCCGGGGACGTCTGAACACTGCAACTTCACTCATCCCAAACGCCGCCAATACACCAATTGCTCCCGGGTTTAAGGCTGTACCCCGCCGTACCAGCAAATCACCGGCCTTAAAATCCTCTCCCTGGGGCCGTATATTTTCGCCAGGCGGCGTGTCTCCCGCAAATTTAAGGAGATCCCCCTCCAGTCGGGTTATCTCTTGCGGGATCACTGAACCAGTTCCATCCGGCACCGGACCGCCTGTTACAACTCCGGCGGCCTGACCGGGACTTAGTTCGAAACCCGGCATTACTCCGGGTTTTAATATTTCTATTATCCTGCAACTATGGTTTTTTATCTCCTTATCTGCAGACACAGCGAAGCCGTCCACCGCAGACTTGTTGCAAGGCGGTAGGTCATGGGGGGCATGCACATCCCGGTAAATAAAACGGCCTAAAGCGCTCAGCAAAGGAACGGACTCAGCAGGCAAATGAACGATTCGATTATAAATCAGCTCCTGTGCCTCTTCCAGCTTTACGTTCTCCAACACCTGGTTACTTACCTCCACCTAACTTCTCTCATGATTTACCGAAAGAACATGCCGGATAATGACACTCCTGGCACTCACCACACAGCCCGCCGTGCCCCAGTGCCACAATTTCCGGCTGGCTGACGCGCTCTCCCGCGAAAATGCGCGGCAGGATTAGATCAAGAATAGTCACACTGTTAAACATTACACAGCCTGGCAAACCACACACCGGGACATGTCCCAGGTAAGCCATCATAAACATGGAACCCGGCAAGGACGGCGCCCCGTAAGATACCACCTCTGCCCCGGTTGCCCTGATGCCTATAGGGGTAACATCATCCGGATCGACCGACATGCCTCCTGTAACCAACACCAGTTCCGCCCCCTCGGCGACAAACTGGTGAATCTCCCTGGAAATCATAACCGGGTCATCCGGCACAATCACCTGGCCCAGGACCCTGGCTCCAAAGGGTGCTGTTTTTTGCTTTATTATACTACAAAAACCGTCCTGAATGCGACCGGAATAAACCTCACTGCCTGTGGTCACCACTCCCAGCCAAAGAGGCTGATACGGTTTTACAGTGATCAGGGGCCCGGTCTGACTGCAAATTCCTTCGGCTTCCTCCAGGAGGTCACGGCGGATTGCTAGAGGGGTCACCCTGGTCCCGGCGACTATCTGACCTTTAGTTACGGTCCGGTTATTATGCGCGGTTGCCATGATCACATCTTCCAGGTTATTAAGCCTGTTCAGCCGGTCTACGTCAATTTTAAGGAGGCCATCATGTACAGCCCGGAGGTTGACCCTGCCCTGGTTGGGCTGATCCCACTGCAGGCCTGGCCCGGCGGCATGCCGGGCCAGGCTCAAAGCAGCTTCGTCTTCATGGATCAAACTGTCTCCAGTTTCCCATACATAGATATGTTCTTTACCCATATCCAGGAGGGTCGGGATATCCCCGGGAGTGATGACCTGCCCCCTGCGGAAAGCGCGGCCTTTTTCACGACCGGGTATTATTCTGGTAATGTCGTGGCATAGGACCATGCCGGCCGCCTCGGTAACAAGCACCTTCCTCATTTACAAACCTCCTAGGCTTTTTCTACTTTTACTGCGGCAACCTTGTACTCACCTGTCTTGGTTATCGGATCCAGTCCTTCGCTGGTTATGGCGTTGGTCGGGCTCGCCGCATAGTGGAACGACATCCAGATCATGCCGGGCGGCACCCTGTCGGTGACTTTGGCTCTGGCGGTTATCGAGCCGCGCCTGGAGGTGACTTTAATCATGTCACCGTTTTCCACACCGAGCTTGCATGCATCATCGGGGTTCACCTCGGAATGCTCTTCCGACCACATGCTTTGAATGCCCTTAGAATACGGTGTGGTAACATTGTAATGCTGCAGGATCCGGCCGGTGTTGAGCAGGAACGGGTATTCCTCGTCCGGTACTTCCTGGGGAGGAATGTGGTCAATGCCCTGGAAAAGACCCTTGCCGCGGGTAAACGACGCAGCGTGCAGGCAAGCTGTACCCGGGTGGTCGCAGCTCTGGCACGGCCACTGGATGCCCTTTTCTTCCAGCCTTTCATAGGTAATACCGGTCAGGGACGGCGAGAGGGAAGCCATTTCGTCCCAGATCTCCTCCGGGTCGTTGTATTCCATCGGGTACCCCATCTTGGCGCTCATAGCCATGATTGTCTGCCAGTTGCCCTGGCCCGGTACCGGTTCAATAGCCTTGCGCACTCTCTGCACGCGGCGCTCAGTGCTGGTAAAGGTGCCGTTGGTCTCCGCAAAGCTGGCGGCCGGCAGGATTACATCCGCGTATTCAGCCGTCTCGGTCAGGAAGAGCTCCTGCACTACCAGGAATTCCAGCTTATCCAGGCCTTTGCGGATATGGTTGCTGTTGGGGTCGGTAAGCACCGGGTTCTCGCCGAGAATGTACATGGCTTTTACCTGACCATTATTAGCCGCATCAAACATCTGCGGGATCATCAGGCCGACTTTATCCGGCAGGGAAACGCCCCAGGCCTGTTCAAATTTCTTACGGACATCGGTGTTTATAACAGGCTGGTAGCCGGAGTAGACGTTCGGCAAAGCACCCATGTCGCAGGCGCCCTGCACGTTGTTCTGGCCCCGGATCGGGTTCACACCCGTGCCTGGCCTTCCCAAATGGCCGGTGAGCATGGCCAGGTTGGCGCAGCTCATAACGTTTTGTGTGCCGCAGATATGTTCAGTTATACCCAGCGTATAGAAGAGCATAGCCCGGTCCGTGGTGGCGTACAGGCGTGCCACAGCGTAAAGGTCATCTTCGGATATACCGGTCAGCTTGGAAACATAATCGGGGGTGTAGTTTTTGACGGTGGACTCTAGTGCTTCAAAATTCTCGCATCTCGTCTCCACGAAATTCTTGTCATAGAGTCCTTCCTTGATGATGATGTGCATCAAACCGTTCAGAAAGGGAATGTCGGTACCGGAGTTAATGCGCAGCCAGTAGTCTGCTTCCTCCGCCAGGTCAATGCGCCGCGGGTCGACAACGATCAGCTTGGCGCCGTTGCGCTTGGCCTGCCGCATTTTATAACCGATAATCGGGTGGGCCTCAGTGGTGTTGGTGCCTATCAGCATCATCAACTGGGCGTCAGTGGTAATTTCATTGATGGAGTTGGTCATCGCGCCGCTTCCGAATGATTGGGCCAAACCGGCCACAGTAGGCGCGTGTCAGGTACGGGCACAGTGGTCAACGTTATTAGTGCCCATCACCGCCCTGGTAAATTTTTGCACCAGGTAGTTTTCCTCGTTGGTACACCTGGCGGAACTTAAAGCCGCGAAAGAATCGGGGCCGTTCTTTTCTTTGATTTCCTTCAGGCTTTTGGCGATCAGATCCAAGGCTTCTTCCCAGGATGTTTCCACGAATTTGCCGTCTTTTTTAATTAACGGGGTGGTGAGACGGTTTTCGTTATTAACGAAATCCCAGCCAAACCTACCCTTGATGCACAGGGCGCGGCCGTTCACCGGGGCGCTGGAGTTGGAAGTCACGCCGATAAGTTTGCCGTCTTTAACGTTCAGGTCAAAATTGCAGCCGGTGCCGCAGAAGGGGCAGGTAGTCTTGACTTTTGTAATCTCCCAGCGGCGTCCTTGACCTGCCATCTGTCTCTCGGTCAAAGCGCCGGTCGGGCAGACCGACACGCACTGACCGCAGTAAACGCAGTTGGATTCCACCAGTTCTTCATCATAAAAGGGCGCGACTTTGCTGTTGAAGCCCCTGTAAATGAAATCTATAGTATCCTGGCCGGTGATCTCAGCGCAAGCCCGCACGCACCTGCCACACAAAATACACTTGTTCATATCACGGACGATAAATGGATTGCTCATCTCGATTGGGTAATGATGCTTATCACCCTTGAATATGCTTTCCTTCACGCCGTATTCATAACACAGTTCAGCAAGGTTGCAGTCACCCATCTTTTCGCAGGTCATGCAGTCCAGCGGGTGGTTGGCGACCAGTAGATCGAGCATCATTTTCCTTGCTTCCATTACAGCCGGCGAATGTGTCTGTACATCCATTCCAGGTGCCACGGCAGCAGCGCAGGAGGCTACCAGGGCACGTGCGCCTTTTACTTCGACCACACACATGCGGCAGGCGCCGACGGAACTAAGTTCCTCCAAAAAGCAGAGCGTAGGTATTTTTATTCCCATTTGTTCTGCGGCTTTTAGAATTGTGGTCCCGGCAGGGACTTCAATTTCTATACCGTTAATGGTCAATTTGACCATTTCCATAAAATTTCACTCCTCCCTATAATCAAGTCAGCTAACGCTATTTACTAAAGGTGTTCATACTGCCTTCTACCCTCTTTTAAGCAATTAGGCCATGCTCTTTTGTGAATTTCACAAATTACTGGCTGCTGCTTCTTGCAGATAAAGCCTATTACGCCTTGACGATGGCGTCGAATTTACATTTTTGGATACAGCCGCCGCACTTGATGCACAGTTCAGTATCGATCTTATGCGGTTCTTTCTTTTCGCCGGTTATGGCTCCCGCCGGGCAGGCCCTGAGGCAGGCGCCGCA